>NZ_SEWS01000013.1:0-129127 GCF_004195095.1 Rahnella sp. CFA14(1/10)
TTGCCTGGCGGCACTAGCGCGGTGGTCCCACCTGACCCCATGCCGAACTCAGAAGTGAAACGCCGTAGCGCCGATGGTAGTGTGGGGTCTCCCCATGCGAGAGTAGGGAACTGCCAGGCATCAAATTAGTAAAGAACGTGTTCCTTTTCCCCTGACAAGGAAAATAACAGGAACAAACAGGCATCAGCCGGTTGCTGATGTGTGTGAAAGAACCGGTGGAGCGGTAGTTCAGTTGGTTAGAATACCTGCCTGTCACGCAGGGGGTCGCGGGTTCGAGCCCCGTCCGTTCCGCCAATTATTAAAAATTATGCCTGCTAAATTAGCAGGCATAATAGTAAGCACAATTTAGGGGCGTAGCTCAGTTGGTAGAGCACCGGTCTCCAAAACCGGGTGTCGCGAGTTCGAGTCTCTCCGCCCCTGCCATATTTAAACCCTTCGCGAAAGCGAGGGGTTTTTTTTCGTCTTAATTTTCTGAAGCCCTTCTTCCTTGTTTAATCTTTGCTTCTTAATCCCCCTGTTCAGCGTTTTTTGCACCGACAGGGCTCAAAACCTCCATTCTTGCTAGTTGTTTTTTGTCATGTTTTGGCTGAATACATGCACGAATTGATTGTTCTCCCTGTATGTGACTTCGCTCATGCTCCCATTTTCTCTATGTACTAAACCTAATCATCGTCTTATGACGACTATCAGCGCCTGACAGCATTGCTTGTATCCTTTTTCCGACAGAACTGTCGTAGCGGATGAATGCATGCCGGGTAATCGTCCTCGCCGTACCCTACGAGTCATAACAAAAAGTAGCTCAGACTACACATGAGGAAAGTAATATGTATAAACGCTTATTTGTGGCAGCAGCAGTAGCGACAGTCCTTAGTGGCACAGTTCAGGCGGCTCCGCTGGTTGTGGGTTTTTCGCAGATCGGTTCTGAGTCTGGGTGGCGTTCTGCGGAAACAAAAGTCTCTAAATCAGAAGCAGAAAAACGCGGCATAACACTGAAAATCGCTGATGCCCAGCAAAAACAAGAGAACCAAATCAAAGCAATACGCTCATTCATCGCACAAGGTGTTGATGCCATTTTTATCGCTCCCGTTGTGGCTACGGGCTGGGCCCCGGTTTTGACCGAAGCTAAAGAAGCTAAGATCCCTGTATTCCTGTTAGACCGTACGATCGAAGTCAGTGATCCGTCTCTGTACACCGCTGCAGTGGCTTCAGACAGCGTGTATGAGGGTAAAGTTGCGGGTGACTGGCTGGTTAAGGATGCTGCTGGCAAACCATGTAATGTTGTCGAATTGCAGGGAACGGTCGGTGCCAGTGTGGCGTTAAATCGTAAAAAAGGATTTGCAGATGCGTTGAAATCTGCGCCAAACATCAAAATTATCCGTTCGCAGTCCGGAGACTTCACCCGCAGTAAAGGCAAAGAAGTAATGGAAAGCTTCATCAAGGCCGAACAAAACGGTAAGAACATTTGTGCCGTTTACGCTCATAACGACGACATGGCGATCGGTGCTATCCAGGCTATCAAAGAAGCTGGTTTGAAACCGGGTTCACAAATCAAAATCGTATCAATTGATGGTGTACCGGACATCTACAAAGCGATGTTAGCGGGCGAAGCAAACGCATCTGTTGAACTGACACCGAACATGGCTGGCCCGGCATTTGATGCGCTGATCGCAATGAAAAAGGATGGTACCCAGCCTAAGAAATTCATTCAGACTCAGTCCGCGTTGATCCTTCCTGATATGGCTCAGAAAGAATACGACATGAAAAAAGACATGGGTTATTAAGCCGGTTTACCGGTTTGTCTTACTGACAAACCGGTAATAATTATTCCCTTTTCGCTTATCGCGAATGCAGCAGGAGTAGTGACGTGACGGATAATCCAGTTTCAAAAACGCTGCTCGAAGTGCGCGGCTTATCGGTCGAATTTCCCGGTGTAAAAGCGCTGGAAAATGTCGACTTTACCCTCGAAAGCGGTGAGATCGTCGCACTTTTGGGTGAGAACGGTGCTGGCAAATCAACAATGATTAAAGCCCTTACCGGTGTCTATAAACGTTCTGCGGGGCAGGTCTTCCTTAACGGAAAACCGATCGAGCCAATTGATACTGCCGATGCTCAGTCGCTGGGAATTGGTACGGTATATCAGGAAGTCAATCTTCTGCCGAATATCTCTGTCGCTGCCAATCTGTTCATCGGGCGCGAGCCAACCCGTTTCGGGCTGGTCAATCAGCGCAAGATGGAACAACAAGCCGAAGCACTTTTGGAAGGTTATGGCCTGCATCTGGATGTCAGCCAGCCACTTTCAACCTACTCCATCGCGATTCAGCAAATCGTGGCAATCGCCCGCGCTGTTGATCTGTCCGCGCAGGTTTTAATTCTTGATGAACCCACCGCCAGTCTCGATGCCAAAGAAGTCAGTATGCTGCTCGATATTTTGATGCAATTGCGTGATAAAGGGGTGGGAATGATTTTCGTGACCCATTTCCTCGATCAGGTTTACCGCATCAGTGACCGGATCACCGTTTTGCGAAATGGTAAGCACGTCGGGTCTGAACGAACGGTGGATTTACCGCGTATTGATCTCGTGCCGATGATGCTGGGACACAGTTTTGATGAAAACCTGCTCAAACGGACTGAGCATAGAAATGTGACCGGGCAACCGTTAGTCGATTTCAAAGACTATGGTCGTCGCGGGGTGGTCGAAAATTTTGATTTAAAAGTGCGTCGGGGTGAAATCGTCGGGCTGGCGGGTTTACTGGGATCCGGACGGACAGAAACCGCTCAGCTGATTTTCGGCATTAAAGGGCATGACAGTGGCAAGGCGCACGTCAATGGTAAAGAAGAAACCATCAGCACACCCAGAAAGGCGGCGAAACTGGGTTTTGGTTACTGCCCGGAAGATCGCAAAACTGATGGCATTATCGGCGCGGCCACGGTGCGAGAAAATATCATTCTTGCCTTACAGGCTCAGCGTGGCTGGTTGCGTCCTTTGCCCATGAAGGAACAGCATCAGATAGCCGAGAAATTTATCAAATTACTGGGCATTCGTACGCCCGGCACTGAACAGGAAATTCAGTATCTTTCCGGCGGTAATCAGCAAAAAGTGTTGCTGTCCCGCTGGCTTGCGACTCATCCCCGTTTCCTCATTCTTGATGAACCTACCCGCGGCATTGATGTCGGTGCGCATGCAGAAATTATTCGTCTGATTGAAAAACTTTGCGACGAAGGCCTGGCGTTACTGGTTGTTTCATCTGAACTGGAAGAACTGGCGGGCTATGCCGATCGTATTGTCGTCTTACGCGACCGTCGTCATGTTGCCGAAATTGATCAGGCTGATATCTCCGTGCCAGCCATTATGAAAGCCATTGCGGCGCAATGAGGAGACAGTGATGAACAACAGGAGCCTGCCAATGACGGGAAAACCGCGCAAAGTAAGATGGGTATTTCCTAAAGGCGCCACGCAAATCGGCGCTTTCTTCGCAATATTAGTGATCGACAGTCTGGTCGCCCCGGGCTTTTTCTCAATTCATATTCAGGATGGCCGTTTGTTTGGCAGCCTGGTTGATATTTTCAACCGTGGTGCGCCTGTCGCTTTGCTGGCACTCGGAATGACACTGGTTATCGCGACCGGCGGCATCGACCTTTCCGTCGGTGCAGTCATGGCGATTGCCGGCGCGACAGCCGCGACCATGACGGTGCAAGGATATCCGCTAATGATAGTCTTGCTGGCCTCGGTCGGGGTGGGCGCAATATGCGGTTTGTGGAATGGCTTTCTGGTCGCTGTCCTGCAAATTCAGCCGATTGTTGCCACGCTGATGCTGATGGTTGCAGGGCGCGGTATCGCGCAGCTGATTACGCAAGGACAGATCGTCACGTTCGAGCACAATGGCCTGTCGCAGTTCGGCAGCGGGTCTTTATTCTACCTGCCAATGCCGGTGATTATTGCCGTCGTCATGCTGGTTCTGGTCTGGGTGCTGACACGGAAAACGGCACTTGGCCTGTTTATCGAATCCGTGGGTATCAATATCCGTTCTGCTTATAACGCCGGCGTAAATGCTCGTTTAGTGCTGATCTCCACTTACGTTATTTGTGGGATTTGCGCGGCTGTTGCGGGTGTTATCGTCACCGCCGATATTCGCGGTGCAGATGCCAATAATGCCGGATTATGGCTGGAACTTGATGCCATACTTGCCGTCGTCATCGGTGGTGGCTCGTTGCTGGGTGGACGTTTTAACCTGCTTCTTTCAGTTGTCGGTGCACTAATCATTCAGGGAATGAATACCGGCATTTTGCTCTCCGGCTTCAAACCGGAATTCAACCTGGTGCTGAAAGCGCTGGTGGTGCTTGCGGTACTGGTGGTGCAATCGCCCCGCGTTTCGCTCAGTAATCTGTTCCGGAGGAAGGGATAATGCTCAAAAGAAATCTGCCCCTGCTGATTACTATTGCGGTTTTTCTGGCCGGATACGCCTATTGCTTTACGCAATTTCCTGGTTTTGCCTCCACACGGGTGTTTTTTGATTTGCTCACGGATAACGCATTTCTTGGCATCGTGGCCGTGGGGATGACCTTTGTCATCTTGTCAGGTGGTATCGACCTGTCAGTAGGTTCTGTTATCGCTTTCACCGGCGTTTTGCTGGCGAAACTTATCGGCACTTATGGCATCGCACCGGGTTATGCTTTTGTCATCGTCCTGTTGATGGGAGCTATCTTTGGTGCGCTGATGGGTTGGATCATTGATACGCTGAAACTGCCGGCTTTCATCATCACGCTGGCGGGCATGTTTTTTGTGCGCGGTATGAGTTTTATTGTTTCGGAAGAATCGTTGCCGATTAATCATCCGGTTTATGACTTCCTCGCCAATTATGCCTGGAAAATGCCCGGTGGTGGTCGTTTTACCTTGCTGGCTCTGGTCATGCTATTGGTGGTGCTTGGCGGCATTATTCTGGCGCATCGTACGCGATTCGGTAACAACGTCTATGCCGTCGGTGGCAGCAATGTATCGGCTGCGCTGATGGGGGTGCCTGTGCGGCGGACCACGATTTATATCTATATGCTATCCAGCACGCTGGCGGTGTTATCCGGCATTATTTTCTCCCTTTACACTTCTGCGGGCTATGCTCTCGCAGCGAGTGGTGTTGAACTGGATGCTATTGCTTCTGTCGTGATCGGCGGGACATTACTGAGTGGTGGCGTAGGCACTGTTTTAGGCAGCTTGTTTGGTGTGCTCATTCAGGGGCTGATCCAAACCTATATCACCTTCGATGGTACGCTGAGTTCATGGTGGACCAAAATCGTGATGGGCGTTTTATTGTTTGTTTTCATCGGATTGCAAAAAGGGATGGGCAGCTTCTGGACAGCCAGAAGAGCGCGGCATCCGCGGCCAGAACCGTCCTGAAACAGGACGGTGTCAGAAATTAGTGATCAGCGGCGTTTTGAGTAACTGACGGATCAAAACCTGCTGATCGCTGGTTTGCAGCCAGACGGCGTAAAGCGGGCGGATCACCGGCGGAACATCTTCATGTGCGGCCAGTTGTGGATATTCTTTAGCCCAGTGCACAGGCAGAAACGCACAGCCTCCGGTATTTTCCAGCAACTGACGCGTCAGATGCGCAGAGGTTGTGGTCAGTATCGGTTCCTGATCGCTATTTTGTAATTTTTCCTGCTGAGGAAAATCAGCGCCCCATTCCAGCTTCACATAGGGCGACTGTTCGCCTCTGACCGTTTTCTTTGATGAGAAAAGTCGTAACGAGAAATTACCCAGCAACTGACTTGAGAGCTCGTCCATCTTTGGTGGCTCGGTGGTAATCAGCAAATCCAATTGTCTTTCATGCAATTGCTTCACCAGCGACTGACGAAGGGCAATGCGCGCCTCCAGTCTCAGCGTACCCCGCTGAGTGTACAGAGACTGCATCCACGGTGTCAGATAAGCTTCCCAGAGTGACGCCGTGGCACCAATCGACAATTCTGTGTGCTGTAACGAGCGTACAACCTCTTTTTTCGCCATCTGCCAAGTTGACATCAGGTTCTCTGCATAAGGCAGCAGTCGTTCTCCTGCGGGCGTTAAGCGGATGTTATTGCGATGCCGTGTGAATAAATTGGCGCCCAGTTGAGTTTCCAGTTGTCGGATACGAAAGCTGACAGCAGATTGCGTCAGGTAAAGGGATTCCGCCGCCCGACCAAAGTGGCGAGTTCTACTGACCTCCAAAAAGGTTTTCAGTAATTCCGTGTCCAAAACTATCTCCAATATTTTTTGTCGTTAAGATTTAAATGTTTTGTTTTACACAATGTCAAGCCTAACTAATACTCCGCGCCATAACAGCACGACCATGAGAGAATTAGGAGCGTGTCAGATGGCGGAAAGCTTCACCACGACAAGTCGTTTTTTTGATAATAAACATTACCCTCGCGGGTTCTCCCGGCATGGCGATTTCACCATTAAAGAAGCGCAAATGCTAGAACGTTACGGCTTCGCGTTTAACGAGCTGGATCTGGGAAAACGAGAGCCCGTTACCGACGAAGAAAAACTGTTCCTGGAGGTTTGCCGCGGTACACGCGAACCTGTCACGGATGCAGAAAAAGTGTGGAACAAATACATTGTCCGCACGCGTCGTCCGAAGAAATTCCACACGTTGTCTGGCGGTAAACCGCAGGCCGACGCTGTAGAAGACTACACGGAAAGTGATGACTAATGAAACGGGGCGATGCCCCGTTTTTTATGCCAGACTCTTATGCAGGTTTAACAATAGCCTATCCATGCTGCGATAGCTTAACGCCTCCGCAAGATGTCGCCTTTCAATCGATTCTATGCCCCCCAGATCCGCCAGTGTTCTTGCCACTTTCAGAATGCGGTGCCAGGCCCTGACAGACAATCCCAGTTTATGCAGCACCTCTTCCAGAAATTCAGCATCTGCTTTGGTTAACCCGCAGTACGTCTCCACTTCGCTGCTGCTCAGGTGCGCGTTGATTTTTCCTGCGCGTTTTAACTGAATTTCTCTGGCGATCAACACCCGTTCCCGCACGTGCACACTACTTTCCCTGAGCGCGGGCGTCGAGTTCTGCTGGCTCAAAATGCCGGGCGGCAGGAGCGGGACTTCAATCGACAGATCGAATCTGTCGAGAAACGGACCGGAAAGCCGGCTCAGATAGCGTAAAACCTGCTGTGGCGGCGTACGGTTATGAATGCCCTGATAATGTCCTGTCGGGCTGGGATTCATCGCTGCAATCAGCTGTGTCCTTGCCGGATAGCGCACTTTCGCCCTCGCGCGGGAAATAGTGATTTCGCCTGATTCCATGGGTTGGCGCAAAGCATCGAGAACCTGCCGCTGAAACTCAGGCAGTTCGTCGAGAAACAATACGCCGTTATGTGCCAGCGATATTTCTCCTGGTCTGGGTAACGAGCCGCCGCCCACCAGTGCGCTCATTGAAGTGCTGTGATGCGGAGCACGGAAAGGGCGAATACGGGAGAATTCATCGTTTTCTTCCGGGTTATACACCAGGCTGGCAATGGCGGCGGTTTCCAGCTTTTCCTCGTTACTCATGGGCGGCAATAATCCGGGCAACCGGCTGGCCAGCATGGTTTTTCCGGTACCGGGCGGTCCAATCAGTAATAGATTATGCCCTCCCGCTGCCGCTACTTCGAGCGCGCGCTTTGATTGCTCCTGCCCGATAATATCGGCAATATCAGGCTGATGCGCAAGCCGGGTCGGTTGTGCCGGGAATTCAATCGGTGGCAGGCTACTTTCTCCCTGTATAAACGCGCAGACCTGCAATAAATGCCCGGCAACCAGCGCCACACCGGGCTCCAGCAGCGTCATTTCCGTTTGATTACTTTGCGGCAGGATCAACACCCGGCCTTCTTTTTTTGCCTCCAGTGCCGCCGGAATCGCACCATTCACGCTGCGCAACGCACCAGAAAGACCGAGCTCACCCAGAAATTCGTACTCTTCAAGCTTATTGCCCTGAAGTTGCTCTGAGGCCACCAGAATCGCCAGCGCGATGGACAAATCATACCGGCCCCCTTCTTTGGGTAAATCAGCAGGCGCAAGATTGACGGTGATGCGTTTTGCGGGAAAAGTGAACCCGCAGTTGATGATGGCGCTGCGAACCCGATCTCTGGCCTCCTTGACAGTGGTTTCGGGCAAACCTACCAATGTCAGGGCGGGTAATCCATTGCTGATATGAACTTCAACCGAGACACCCGGTGCCTGAACCCCCAGCGATGCGCGGGTATACACCACGGCTAATGACATGCTTTTTCCTTTGCTATGAGATCTCCTGACAGCAGCATGCCTGAGTCAGGAACGCTTTCGGGGAGAGAATTTCTGCAATGCGTAATGTCATGGAAAAATAATCTGCAAGTCAGCAGCTTAACCTGGAGGAATGCGAGCAGTCCCGCAATGACAGTAATACTCCTTAACAGTTTGAGGGCTCTCGAAACAAATTAGCGGCCTAATTAAGTTGCCGATGATACCGGCAGAGGTGTTTAATCTTGCTGTATTTAACAATAAATAAACAAATGCAGACACCAATTAACATCTCTCTGCCTGACCAGGGGTTTTCCGCAATTTCCTGGTGAGTGCACCGCCTACAGTTATTCCGGAATAGGGACTCACCCATGTTTGGTTGGACTTCCCGGCAGCGTAATGTTGCCATCGCCAGCTTTCTGAGCTGGACTCTCGACGCTTTCGATTTCTTTATTTTAGTCTTCCTGCTCAGTGATATTGCTTCGGCCTTTCAGGTGGATATCAAACAGGTGACACTGGCCATTCTGCTGACGTTGGCCGTGCGGCCGATTGGGGCGTTGCTGTTCGGACGAGCAGCGGAAAAGTATGGACGCAAACCGGTGCTGATGGTGAATATCGCACTGTTTTCTTTTTTCGAGCTGTGTACTGCGGCGGCACCTTCACTGATGGTTTTTCTCATCCTTCGCGTAATTTATGGCATTGCGATGGGCGGTGTCTGGGGAGTAGCTTCTTCTCTGGCGATGGAAACCATACCTGACCGTTCCCGTGGTGTGATGTCGGGGATTTTCCAGGCGGGTTATCCGTTTGGTTATCTGCTGGCGGCGGTGGTGTATGGTCTGCTGTCCGAAACCGTCGGCTGGCGCGGGATGTTTGTCATCGGAGCTGTTCCGATTTTTCTTCTGCCATTTATCTGGTTTAAAGTGCAGGAATCACCGGTCTGGATGGCGGCACGGGAGCGTAATGAGAGCACGGCTCTGATGCCGGTGCTGAAGAAAAACTGGAAGCTGTGTGTGTATCTGGTTGTACTGATGGCGGGTTTTAATTTCTTCAGCCACGGTACACAAGATCTCTATCCGACATTCCTCAAAGTTCAGCATGGTTTTGATGCACATACCGTCAGTTTAATCGCCATTAGCTACAATATCGCGTCAATTATCGGTGGGGTATTCTTCGGTTCGCTGTCGGAGAAAATTGGCCGTAAAAAAGCGATTATTATTGCTGCGTTACTTTCATTGCCGGTCATTCCTTTATGGGCTTTCTCCGGCGGTTCATGGATGCTGGGGTTGGGCGCGTTCCTGATGCAGTTTATGGTGCAGGGCGCATGGGGTGTCGTGCCGACTTATCTGACCGAACTGGTGCCAGCCAATACGCGGGCTGTTCTGCCGGGTTTTGTTTACCAACTCGGTAATCTGATCGCTTCAGTCAATGCGACACTTCAGGCCTACATTGCAGAAAGCCACGGGCATAATTACGGACTGGCGATGGCGATGGTGGCCGGCACCGTCGCTATCCTGATTTCTGTTCTGGTAGCATTTGGCCGTGATACGCGCGGAAAAGCGATTGCCGGAACAATAAATAATCAAAGTACTGATCATCGCGCTAAGGTCTGATTTTTCAGACGATTTTTCACGAATTCTGCAACGGGCTGCAAATAATAACGCAAGAAAAGTGTTGTCATTAATCATCTTACTGTGGTAACTCTGTAGGCAATCGTTCGCAATATGAATTTTAGAAAACTAAAAATGAAAGCCCTTCTCCTCGTAGTTAGCCTAGTCGTGATTAGCGTGGTGGTGATTATTATCCCACCGTGCGGGGCTGCACTTGGACGAAGAAAGGCTTATTAAACAAGCCTGAACCTGAAAAGAAACCCCGCACCGAAAGGTCCGGGGTTTTTTTTTGGGTCAGGAATTTCAGAGAACAGAGAGGCGGGGTCGGAAAATGAGCAACAGCATAATATTCTGCACTTGTCGCAAAAAGGCAGGAGAATAAAGATGAACGGAGCACAATGGGTAGTACAAGCGTTGCGTGCGCAGGGTGTAAATACTGTATTTGGTTATCCTGGCGGGGCAATCATGCCGGTATACGATGCATTGTATGACGGCGGCGTAGAACACCTGTTGTGCCGGCATGAGCAGGGTGCCGCAATGGCTGCCATCGGCTATGCCCGTTCTACCGGAAAAGTCGGCGTCTGTATCGCCACTTCCGGTCCTGGCGCGACCAACCTGATCACCGGCCTGGCCGACGCACTTTTAGATTCCGTTCCGCTGGTGGCCATCACCGGACAGGTTGGTTCCGCCTTCATTGGCACCGATGCCTTTCAGGAAATCGATGTGTTAGGTTTGTCCCTGGCCTGTACCAAACACAGCTTTCTGGTTGAATCTCTGGAAGCGCTGCCGGAAATCATGGCTGAAGCCTTTGCCATCGCCAGCTCCGGTCGTCCGGGCCCGGTTCTGATCGACATCCCGAAAGATATCCAGCTGGCCGTCGGTGAATTACCGCCGCATCTGGTCGCCGTTGAAGAAACGTTCCCGCACTCTGCCACTGAATTACAACAAGCCTATGCCATGATCACCACCGCGCAAAAACCGATGGTTTACGTCGGTGGCGGTGTCGGTATCGCACAGGCCGTCCCGGCATTGCGCGAATTCATTTCTGCGACAGGTATTCCTGCGGTAGCAACGTTGAAAGGTCTGGGGGCACCGGATGCCAGCGACCCGTATTATCTGGGTATGCTGGGAATGCACGGTACCAAAGCGGCGAATCTGGCCGTTCAGTCCTGCGATTTGCTGATTGCCGTTGGTGCGCGTTTCGACGACCGTGTGACCGGCAAGCTGAATACCTTTGCGCCAGATGCCGCGGTTATCCACATGGATATCGACCCGGCTGAGCTGAACAAACTGCGTCAGGCGCATGTGGCGCTGCAGGGTGATCTGAACTTGCTGTTACCGGCGCTGCAACAACCTCTGAACATCAACGCATGGCGTGATGAAGTGATGACGCTGAAAGCGCAGGGCGAATGGCGCTATGACCACCCGGGTGAAGCGATTTATGCGCCGTTGTTACTGAAACAAATCTCTGACCGTAAATCAGCCAATACCGTCGTGACCACCGACGTTGGCCAGCATCAGATGTGGACCGCGCAACATATGCAGTTCACCCGTCCGGAAAACTTCATCACCTCCAGTGGTCTGGGCACGATGGGTTTCGGCGTACCTGCCGCAGTCGGTGCACAAGTTGCCCGCCCGGACGATATGGTGATCTGCGTATCTGGCGACGGTTCATTCATGATGAACGTTCAGGAACTGGGCACCATCAAGCGAAAACAGTTGCCCGTTAAAATCCTGTTGCTGGATAACCAGCGGTTAGGGATGGTTCGACAGTGGCAGGAATTGTTCTTCGACGGACGCTTCAGTGAAACCAACCTCTCCGATAACCCCGATTTTGTCACGCTGGCCAGCGCATTCAATATCCCCGGCCAACGTATCCACCGTAAAGATCAAGTCGATGCCGCTCTGGACGCTTTCTTCAACAGTGAAGGTCCGTATTTGCTCCAGGTTTCTATCGATGAAAATGAGAATGTCTGGCCGCTGGTTCCACCGGGCGCAGGCAACGAAACCATGCTGGAGAAAATATCATGATGCAACATAACGTCTCAATTCAGGCCCGTTTCCGTCCCGAAATGTTAGAGCGCGTATTACGCGTGGTCCGTCACCGTGGTTTTCAGGTGTGCGCAATGAACATGACGCCGATGGTCAATGCGGAAAATATAAATATCGAATTGACCGTTGCCAGTCAGCGTCCGGTAGATTTACTGTCTTCACAGTTACGCAAACTTATGGATGTCGCGTGTGTCGAGATCCAGCAACATACATCACAACAAATACGCGCGAATGCGTGAGTAAAGGAACGAGAAGAATGACGAAGAAAGCTGATTACATTTGGTTCAATGGTGAAATGGTGCCGTGGGCTGAAGCTAAAGTCCATGTCATGTCACATGCACTGCATTACGGCACTTCCGTTTTCGAAGGCGTGCGTTGCTACGACTCCCATAAAGGCCCGGTCGTATTCCGTCACCGTGAACACATGCAGCGTCTGCGCGATTCCGCAAAAATTTATCGTATGCCTGTTTCCCAGAGCGTGGATGAGCTGATGGAAGCTTGCCGTGAAACTCTGCGCAAAAACAATCTGGTCAGTGCCTATATCCGTCCGCTGGTGTTTGTTGGCGATGTGGGAATGGGCGTTAACCCGCCGGACGGCTACAAAACTGATGTAATCATCGCAGCCTTCCCGTGGGGCGCGTATCTGGGTGAAGAAGCGCTGGAACAGGGCATCGATGCGATGGTGTCTTCATGGAACCGCGTTGCAGCAAACACCATTCCAACGGCCGCGAAAGCGGGGGGTAACTACCTGTCTTCCCTGCTGGTCGGCAGCGAAGCACGTCGTCACGGTTATCAGGAAGGTATTGCGCTGGACATCCATGGCTATGTATCTGAAGGTGCTGGCGAAAACCTGTTTGAAGTGAAAGAAGGCATTTTATTCACGCCTCCGTTTACCTCTTCCGCGCTGCCGGGTATCACCCGTGACGCTATTATTAAACTGGCGAAAGATCTGGGACTGGAAGTGCGTGAGCAAGTTCTGTCCCGTGAATCGCTGTATCTGGCAGACGAAGTCTTCATGTCCGGCACCGCCGCAGAAATCACGCCGGTGCGCAGTGTTGACGGCATCCAGGTCGGTATCGGCAAACGGGGTCCGGTCACCAAACAAATTCAGGATGCATTCTTCGGCCTGTTCACCGGCAAAACCGAAGACAAATGGGGTTGGCTGGATCCAATTAACCCTCAATAATCAAAAGAATAAGAATTGCGCAGGCGGCGATGGCGCAGCCTGCTAAACAGAAATGATTTGGAGTGAACAGAGCATGCCTAAGTACCGTTCCCACACCACGACTCATGGCCGCAACATGGCTGGTGCCCGCGCTTTATGGCGTGCCACCGGCATGACGGACAACGATTTCGGTAAGCCAATTATCGCCGTCGTTAACTCATTCACCCAGTTTGTACCGGGGCACGTGCACCTGCGCGATCTGGGTAAGCTGGTTGCTGAACAAATCGAAGCGTCCGGCGGCGTGGCGAAAGAATTCAACACGATCGCGGTGGATGACGGGATCGCCATGGGGCATGGTGGCATGCTGTATTCATTGCCTTCACGTGAACTGATTGCTGACTCGGTGGAATACATGGTTAACGCGCACTGCGCCGATGCCATGGTGTGTATTTCCAACTGCGACAAAATCACTCCGGGAATGCTGATGGCGTCACTGCGCCTGAACATTCCGGTGATCTTTGTTTCCGGTGGCCCGATGGAAGCCGGGAAAACCAAACTGTCTGACAAAATCATCAAACTCGACCTGGTCGATGCGATGATTCAAGGCGCAAACCCGAACGTCAGCGATGCCGACAGCGAACAAATCGAACGTTCTGCCTGTCCGACCTGCGGTTCGTGTTCCGGGATGTTCACTGCAAACTCTATGAACTGTCTGACCGAAGCGCTGGGGCTTTCCCAGCCGGGTAACGGTTCATTGCTGGCTACCCATGCTGACCGTAAAGATCTGTTCCTGAATGCCGGTCGTCGCATCGTTGAGCTGACCAAACGTTATTACGAGCAGGACGATGTCAGCGCACTGCCGCGCAGCATTGCCAGCAAAGCGGCTTTCGAAAATGCCATGACGTTGGATATCGCGATGGGCGGCTCGACCAACACTGTACTGCATCTGCTGGCGGCAGCGCAGGAAGGCGAAATTGAATTCGACATGACCGACATTGACCGTCTGTCACGCAAAGTGCCGCATCTGTGTAAGGTCGCGCCAAGCACCCAGAAATATCACATGGAAGATGTGCACCGGGCAGGGGGCGTGCTGGCGATTCTGGGGGAACTGGATCGCGCTAATCTCCTGAACCGCGACGTGAAAAATATCCTGGGCCTGACCCTGAACCAGACGCTGGATCAGTACGACATTATGCTGACCCAAGACGAAGCCGTGAAAAAAATGTTCCGCGCGGGTCCCGCCGGTATCCGCACCACGCAGGCTTTCTCGCAGGACTGCCGCTGGGACACGCTGGATGATGACCGCGCCGACGGTTGTATCCGTTCGTTTGAGCATGCATTCAGTAAAGACGGTGGTCTGGCCGTGCTTTACGGCAACATCGCCGAAGCGGGCAGCATCGTTAAAACCGCAGGCGTGGATGAATCCAACCTGACCTTCCGTGGTCCGGCAAAAGTGTACGAAAGCCAGGATGATGCCGTTTCCGCGATCCTCGGCGGTAAAGTGGTTTCCGGCGACGTTGTGGTTATCCGTTACGAAGGGCCGAAAGGCGGGCCGGGCATGCAGGAAATGCTGTATCCGACCACTTACCTGAAATCCATGGGGCTCGGCAAAGAGTGTGCGCTGATCACCGATGGCCGTTTCTCGGGCGGCACTTCCGGTCTGTCTATCGGTCACGTTTCTCCGGAAGCGGGCAGCGGTGGCCTGATTGCGCTGGTGGAAGATGGCGACATCATCGACATTGATATTCCAAACCGCAAAATGGTGCTGGATGTGCCCGCGGCAGAACTGGCGGCGCGTCACGAAGCTGAACTGGCCCGCGGCGACAAAGCCTGGACGCCGAAAAACCGTGAACGTGTGGTTTCTCTGGCGCTGCGTGCTTACGCATTGCTGGCAACCAGCGCGGACAAAGGCGCAGTACGCGACAAGTCTAAGCTGGGAGGCTGACAGTCATGGCGGTATCACAACCTCTACCCGACCAGCCGTGCGGCGCAGAATATCTGCGTGCCGTACTGCGTGCGCCGGTTTATGAAGTCGCGCAGGTGACGCCTTTGCAGGTCATGGAAAAGATCTCTTCCCGGCTGGGTAACACCATTCTGGTGAAGAGGGAGGATCGCCAGGCCGTTCACAGTTTTAAACTGCGCGGCGCCTATTCGATGATCGCCAGCCTGACGGAAGAACAGGCTGCGCGTGGTGTCATCACCGCATCTGCGGGAAATCACGCGCAGGGTGTTGCGTTATCGGCGACCAAAAAAGGCATCAAATCGCTGATTGTGATGCCGGTTGCCACAGCAGATATCAAAGTGGATGCCGTGCGTAACTTCGGCGGCGAAGTTTTGCTGCATGGCGCCAATTTCGATGAGGCGAAAGCCAAAGCGATCACGCTGTCGCAGGAACAGGGCATGACGTTTGTGCCGCCATTTGACCATCCGGCGGTGATAGCCGGGCAGGGCACGCTGGCAATGGAGTTGCTGCAACAGGATGCGCATCTTGACCGCGTATTCGTCCCGGTCGGCGGTGGTGGTCTGGCCGCCGGCGTCGCTGTGCTGATCAAACAATTGATGCCACAGATTCAGGTCATCGGTGTCGAAGCTGAAGATTCTGCCTGCCTGCGCGCGGCAATGGATGCCGGTGAACCGGTTGATCTGGCGCGTGTGGGTTTGTTTGCGGAAGGCGTGGCAGTGAAACGTATCGGCAACGAAACGTTCCGTTTATGTCGCGAATATCTTGATGACGTCATCACCGTCGACAGTGATTCAATTTGCGCTGCCGTGAAAGATTTGTTCGAAGACGTCCGCGCCATTGCTGAGCCTTCCGGTGCGCTGGCGCTGGCGGGGCTGAAAAAATATGTGCAGCAGCACAATATTCAGGGTGAGCGACTGGCGCATGTGCTTTCCGGCGCGAACGTCAATTTCCACGGTCTGCGTTATGTGTCGGAACGCTGTGAACTGGGTGAGCAACGTGAAGCGCTGCTGGCAGTGACTATTCCTGAGCGTAAAGGCAGTTTCCTGAAGTTTTGTCAGTTGCTGGGTGGCCGTTCGGTAACGGAGTTCAACTACCGTTACGCCGATGCGGATAATGCCTGCATTTTTGTCGGTGTGCGTCTGACACGCGGCCATGCGGAACGTCAGGAAATCATCGCGGAACTCAATCATGACGGCTATCAGGTCGTGGATTTGTCCGATGATGAAATGGCGAAACTGCATGTCCGTTACATGGTGGGCGGCCGTCCGACCAAGCCTCTGCGCGAGCGGCTTTACAGCTTTGAATTCCCTGAATCACCGGGCGCGTTGCTGAAATTCCTGCACACGCTGGGTACGCACTGGAATATATCGTTGTTCCATTACCGTAGCCACGGCACCGATTTTGGCCGTGTGCTGGCGGCCTTTGAGCTGAACGAACAAGAACCGGAATTTGAAAAGAACCTGTCGGCACTGGGTTATGACTGTCATAACGAAAGTGATAATCCGGCGTTCCGCTTCTTCCTGGCGGGCTAAACTCAACGGGGCACCTGAAAAGTGCCCCTTTTTTATGGTGTAAACGTTCAGAGCAACTGCCAGAACGCGTCGATCAGGGGTTCGTTCAGGCGTTTTTTTTGCACGCAGACGCCCAGTTCCAGCGGCGCTCCGAGCGTGACGTTATCCAGAATGGAAATACGGTTGCGCACCGGTTCTGGGCTGTTATCGACCACGACGGACGGAATGAGTGCGATACCGCAACCGAGCGCGACCATCGAGACAATGGCTTCATGGCCGGATACCGTGGCATAAATCAGCGGATTGCTCAGGCGGTTGCGTTTAAACCAGACGTCGATGCGTTTTCGTGCCGGACCATGCTCCGGCAGGATGAACGGAATTTGTGACCAGTCCGGATGCGGTTCGCTGACCTGTGTGCGTACGGCGCAAGGCAGGGAAGGAGAAATCAGAATCATCGGGATTTCGCCGATCTGTGTGAAATCGACGCTGCCCGGCAAACTTTCCGGACGACCGGCGATCCCCAGATCCGCTTCGGTGGACTGAACTTTTTCAACCGCATCGGCGGCATCACCGGTGGTGAGTTTGATTTCTACCAGCGGATGCTGCGCACGGAAACGGTCAAGGATCGGCGGCAGATGACTGTAGGCGGCGGTTACCGAGCAAAAAAGTCGCAATTCGCCGCTCAGTGTCGGGCCATGCTGATCCAGCCCGCTGCGCAGTTGCTGATAATGCAGCAGCGTTTGCTGAGCAAAGTTTTTGAGTTGTTCACCTGCACTGGTCAGTTGCACGGTGCGGTTATCACGCTGAAATAATGGCTGGCCGAGTTCTTCTTCCAGCCGCTGGATCTGGCGTGACAATGTGGACGGGCTGACATGCATCGCCTTTGACGAACGGCCAAAATGGCGGCTTTCCGCCAGATGTAAAAACAGTTTCAGATCACGTAAGTCCATATCGAATACCCGGCTTTTTAGTTTCACAGGAATCAAACGAAGTATATTGCAGAATCTGCAACATCATCTTCGTAATATATCAATTTAAGCAATGTGTCGCATGACATATAGTGAATTCACGGCGTTCACCGGCTCACCGGTGAAACAAAAAATAACAGCACTTACCTCGATAGAACGGAGCAAGACATGGCTAACTATTTCAACACACTGAACCTGCGTCAGCAGCTGGCACAACTGGGCAAATGCCGCTTCATGGGTCGCGATGAATTCGCGGACGAAGCCAGCTACCTCAAAGGTAAAAAAGTGGTGATTGTAGGCTGTGGTGCACAGGGCCTGAACCAGGGGCTGAACATGCGTGATTCCGGTCTGGATGTGTCCTACACCCTGCGTGCAGAAGCCATTGCTGAGAAGCGAGCTTCATGGCGTAAAGCGACCGAAAACGGCTTTAAAGTCGGCACCTACGAAGAACTGATCCCGCAGGCTGATCTGGTGGTTAACCTGACGCCAGACAAACAGCACAGCGCGGTGGTAAAAGCGGTTCAGCCCCTGATGAAGGACGGCGCAACCCTGGGTTATTCCCACGGCTTCAACATCGTTGAAGTGGGCGAGCAAATCCGTAAAGACATCACCGTGGTGATGGTTGCCCCGAAATGTCCGGGTACCGAAGTGCGTGAAGAATACAAACGTGGTTTCGGTGTACCTACACTGATCGCGGTTCACCCGGAAAACGACCCGAAAGGCGAAGGCATGGCGATTGCCAAAGCCTGGGCAGCAGCCACCGGCGGTCACCGTGCGGGCGTTCTGCAGTCTTCCTTCGTGGCTGAAGTAAAATCTGACCTGATGGGCGAGCAGACTATCCTGTGTGGCATGCTGCAGGCGGGTTCTCTGTTGTGCTTCGACAAACTGGTTGCTGACGGTGTTGATGAAGCCTACGCAGAAAAACTGTTGCAGTTCGGCTGGGAAACCATTACCGAAGCGCTGAAACAAGGCGGCATCACGCTGATGATGGACCGACTGTCCAACCCGGCGAAACTGCGTGCTTATGCACTGTCCGAACAACTGAAAGAGATTATGGCCCCCCTGTTCCAGAAACACATGGATGACATTATCTCCGGCGAATTCTCCAGCGGCATGATGGCTGACTGGGCGAACGACGACAAGAAACTGCTAACCTGGCGTGAAGAAACGGGCGCAACCGCGTTCGAAAACGCACCGCAGTTCGAGGGTAAAATCTCCGAGCAGGAATATTTCGATCACGGCGTTGTGATGATTGCGATGGTAAAAGCAGGTGTAGAGCTGGCCTTCGAAACCATGGTGGCTTCAGGCATCATTGAAGAATCTGCTTACTACGAATCACTGCACGAACTGCCGCTGATCGCCAACACCGTTGCGCGTAAGCGTCTGTACGAGATGAATGTGGTTATCTCGGATACGGCTGAATACGGTAACTACCTGTTCGCTAACGCTGCCGTGCCATTGCTGAAAGAGTTCATGACCACGCTGCAGGCAGGCGATCTGGGCAAATCAGTGGCTGAAACGCAGGTTGATAACGCGCAACTGCGCGACGTTAACGAAGCGATCCGCAACCATCCCATTGAGTCAATCGGCCGCACTTTGCGTGGCTATATGACTGATATGAAGCGTATCGCCGTAGCAAGCTGATCCCCTTCATACTTCAAGTTACAGATGTGTTGGCTGCGTTCGGTCACCCGAATCACTTACCTGAGTAAGGTCATCGGGATTAATGAGCCTTGTCCCTGAGGCTCACCCTGCGGGCCAGCGCGAGCGCTGTTCAAATCGGTTCCCGACCGATTTGTCATTCGCTTGCCGCCTTCCTGTAACTCGAATTATTCGGGTCTCTAAGAAATAATAAAAAGGGCACTGCATGAAAATGCGGTGCCCTTTCTTTGGGTGCTGACAAAGACAGAACTTAGTTGCGGTACAAAATCTTAATGATGTGGTAACCGAACTGAGTGTGCAGCGGGCCCTGAGGCTCGATCAGGGGTGCGGAGAAAACCACCTTATCGAAAGCAGGCACCATGGCGCCTTGCTTGAATTCACCTAAATGGCCGCCTTTCTTGCCTGACGGGCAGGTAGAATGCTTCTTAGCCAGTTTTTCAAAATCACCACCATTCTTCAGTTGTTCAAGAAGATCGAGTGCCTGTGCTTCTTCCTTTACCAGGATATGCATTGCTGCGGCAGTTTTTGCCATGATAAGACCTTTTTACGAGAGTGTTTCCAGAGGCGTAATGTAACATCTGAAACCCCGCCGGGGGAATCCGGCCTGCATTCCATACACAACAAATTGCGCCGTAAAGCCTGTCAATCTCAGGCGGTGTTTCTGCTACAATCGCCGTCCTTGTCTATCAGGTGAGCAAAGATACGCCATGCGATTAAACCCCAGTCAACAACATGCCGTGGAATTTGTCACCGGACCCTGCCTGGTTCTGGCGGGTGCCGGTTCCGGCAAAACCAGGGTGATTACCAATAAAATCGCACACCTGATCCGCGAATGTGGCTATCAGGCGCGCCACATCGCAGCGGTGACTTTCACCAATAAGGCCGCACGCGAAATGAAAGAGCGCGTCGCACAAACCCTCGGGCGCAAAGAAGCACGTGGCTTGCTGATTGCGACGTTCCACACGCTCGGGCTGGAAATTATCAAACGCGAATATGCTGCCCTGGGCATGAAGTCTAATTTTTCTTTATTTGATGATCAGGACCAGCTGGCCCTGCTTAAAGAGCTGAGCGAAAAATGGCTGGAGAACGACAAGACATTATTGCAGCAGCTGGTATCGACGATCTCAAACTGGAAAAACGATCTGGTTGATCCTGCCCATGCTGCCGGTCTGGCGCGATCAGAACGCGATCAAATCTTCGCGCACTGCTACGGCCTTTATCATGACCATATGCGTGCCTGTAATATTCTTGATTTCGATGACCTGATCCTGCTGCCAACGCTATTGCTACAAAGCAATGAAGAGGTGCGAGAGCGATGGCAGAGCAAGCTGCGTTATCTGCTGGTCGATGAATATCAGGACACCAACACCAGTCAGTATATGATGGTGAAACTTTTGGTCGGCAACCGCGCACGTTTCACCGTGGTGGGTGATGATGACCAGTCAATTTACTCCTGGCGCGGGGCGCGGCCGCAAAACCTGGTGTTGCTGAAAGAAGATTTTCCGCAGTTACAGGTTATCAAGCTTGAGCAAAATTACCGATCCACGCAGCGTATTTTGAAAGCCGCCAACATTCTGATCGCCAATAACCCGCATGTGTTCGAGAAGCGTTTATTCTCAGAGCTGGCTTATGGCGAATCACTGAAAGTAGTGACGGCAAATAATGAAGATCATGAATCCGAGCGGGTGGTCGGCGAGCTGATTGCCCATCACTTCATCAATAAAACTGCTTATGGTGATTACGCGATTTTGTACCGTGGCAACCATCAGTCGCGTTTGTTCGAAAAAATGCTGATGCAGAACCGTATCCCGTACCGGATTTCTGGCGGCACTTCCTTCTTCTCGCGGCCAGAGATTAAAGACCTGCTGGCTTATCTGCGTGTGCTCACCAATCCGGACGATGACAGTGCATTCCTGCGTATCGTTAACACGCCACGTCGTGAAATCGGGGCCGCCACTTTGCAAAAACTGGGGGAATGGGCCAATCAGCGCAATAAAGGGCTGTTTAAAGCCAGTTTTGATCTGGGGCTGAGTCAGTATCTGACGGGGCGCGGGCTGGAATCCCTGCAACGTTTCACACACTGGATGGGCAATATTTCTGCGCTGGCAGAACGTGAACCGGTTGCGGCGGTGCGGGATTTGATCCACGGTGTTGATTACGAAAGCTGGTTGTTTGAAACTTCTCCGAGCCCGAAAGCCGCTGAAATGCGCATGAAAAACGTCAATCAGCTGTTCAGTTGGATGACGGAAATGCTGGAAGGCACCGATCTGGATGAGCCAATGACGCTCACACAGGTGGTCACCCGCTTTACGCTGCGTGACATGATGGAACGTGGCGAGAACGACGAAGAGCTGGACCAGGTTCAGCTGATGACATTGCATGCCTCTAAAGGGCTGGAGTTCCCTTATGTGTATCTGGTCGGTATGGAAGAAGGTTTGCTGCCGCATCAGAGCAGCATCGACGAAGATAACGTGGACGAAGAACGGCGTCTGGCTTACGTGGGGATTACCCGGGCACAGAAAGAGCTGACGTTTACACTCTGTCGTGAGCGGCGTCAGTACGGCGAGCTGATCCGCCCGGAACCGAGCCGCTTCCTGCTGGAATTACCGCAGGATGACCTGGCCTGGGAAAGCGAACGTAAAGTAGTGAGCGCGCAGGAACGCATGGTGAAAGGGCAAAGCCACCTGGAGAAAATCCGCGAGCAACTGGCGAAAGCAAAAGGCGGCAATTAGCCATTAAATCTTAGCCATTAAAAAAGCAGAGGCTGATGAATCAGCTCTCTGCTTTACGCTATAACTTTTTACAGCTGCCGGTCACTGTTCTTCGACAAACAGTGGCCAGTGGACATAACTTTGCCAGTGGCTTTCCTGCTCTAATTCTTCAGCGCGCAGCGGATGCTGTTCCAGCCAACCCTGTGGCACAATCACACTCAGCTCATCATCATTGGCGCGTAAACGCACTGCAGGCAATGTGTCGTCGCGTCGACGGCTGGCAAATATGATCGCCAGACGCAGAATACGACAAAGACGTTGTGCCTGACGCGGTGGCACGGCGTTTTGTTCATTGAGCAACGGTAAATCAAGCGTGTTGTTTTGGTTTTGCAGTAACGTCGCCAGCAGCTTTTTTTGCGCCGGTGTGAAACCCGGCAGATCCAGATGACGGATCAGATAGGCTGCGTGATGGGGGGCTTTCTTGAAATCCACACTCAGGCCAATTTCGTGGATCAGGCAGGCACTGTTAAGCAGTTCACGGGCACGGGCATCCAGCTTCCATTCCTGAGCTACCTGCAGCGAAAAGTTCTCAGCCAGTTGTGCCACCCGCTCGGCCTGCTCGTTGTCCAGCAGGTAACGGCGTTGCAGATTCCGCAACGTACGCTGGCGGATATCCTGCTCGATCGGCAAATGCAGCATGCCGTAAACCAGGCCCTCACGCAGTGCGCCACCCGCCAGAGTCATCATTTCGATGTTCAGGGTCTTGAAAATGGCTATCAGGATAGACAATCCGCTCGGGAAAACCAGCGCACGTTCAAGGGTCAGACCTTCAATCTCCAGCTCTTCCAGCTTGCCGCACTGAATGGCACGCTGTTTGAGCTGCTGAAGTTTAGGCAGCGTGATGTGTTCATCCATGCCCTGAGCGACCATGATTTCCTGTAAGGCCTGCACGGTACCGGAAGCGCCGACACAGATCTGCCAGCCATTCGCAATCAGCTCGGGAGCAACAGGAAGGATCATGTCTGTTGCCGCCTGTTCAGCCTGATCAAAGTTTTCTTTGGCCAGATTTCGATCCGCAAAATAGCGCTCCAGCCAGGTGACACAGCCCATCGAAAGGCTATAAAGCGTGGTGGCCTGAGCTCCGATGCCGGTCACCAGTTCTGTGCTGCCGCCGCCAATATCGACGACCAGACGTTTATCCGGCCCGCCCGTGGTATGGGCAACGCCGTGATAAATCAGACGGGCTTCTTCTTCACCGGTAATGACCTGAATAGGACAACCGAGAATTAACTGAGCTTTACCCAGGAATTCATCGGCATTACTGGCAAGACGCAGCGTTGCGGTGGCAACGACACGAATTTGGTCGCGCGGGATATCCTGCAATCTTTCAGAAAATAACTTCAGGCATTGCCAGCCACGCTGCATCGCTTCCTGAGAAAGCAGATTTTGTTTATCCAGACCGGCGGCCAGACGCACTTTGCGTTTAATTCTGGCGAGGGTCTGGATACTGCCTGCCACCTCACGAACAACCAGCATGTGAAAGCTGTTAGAACCCAGATCAATCGCTGCATACAGTGAGGTGGAACTTAGCATAGGTTATCAGCCCGGACGTTTACGGTTGCTACGTGGTGCACTGCTGCGACGTGAAGACGAATTACTGTTACGACGCGGGCCGTTACCGGTGCGCGAGCGGGCAAGACGTTTTGCAGGAGGCAAATCAGTTAACAGCGCATCGCTGTTGTATTTACTGACCGGAATGCTGTGGCCGGTATAGGTTTCAATTGCCGGCAGATTCAGGGCATATTCTTCACATGCCAGGCTGATGGAATGACCACTCAGACCTGCACGACCGGTACGGCCAATGCGGTGCACATAGTCTTCACAGTCGTCAGGCAGGTCATAGTTAAAGACGTGCGTTACGGCAGGAATGTGCAAACCACGGGCAGCAACGTCGGTCGCAACCAGAATATCCAGCGTGCCTTTTGTGAAGTCTTCCAGAACACGAAGGCGTTTTTTCTGCGGAACGTCACCGGTCAGCAAACCGACACGGTGTCCGTCGGCCGCCAGATGGCCCCAGACATCTTCACAACGGTGTTTAGTGTTGGCAAAAATAATGCAGCGATCCGGCCATTCTTCTTCAATCAGCGTCTGCAACAGGCGCATTTTTTCTTCGTTTGAAGGATAGAACAGCTCTTCTTTAATACGATGGCCGGTTTTTTGTTCCGGTTCGATTTCAATCGACTCGGCATTATTCATGTTTTCGAACGCCAGTTCTTTCACACGATAGGAAAGCGTTGCTGAGAACAGCATGTTCAGGCGTTGATTAGCAGGAGGCATCCGGCGGAACAACCAGCGGATATCTTTGATGAAGCCCAGATCGAACATGCGGTCTGCTTCATCCAGTACCACCACCTGGATCGCGCCCAGGTCGATGTGGTTCTGTTTAGTGTAATCGATTAAACGGCCGGTGGTTCCGATCAGGATGTCCACGCCGCTTTCCAGCACTTTTAGCTGTTTATCGTACCCGTCGCCGCCATATGCCAGGCCTAATTTCAGCCCGGTAGATTCAGATAATGCTTCGGCGTCGGAGTGGATCTGCACCGCGAGTTCACGCGTAGGTGCCATGATCAAGGCACGCGGCTGGTTAGTCTGACGACCTTCCGCAGCAGGGTGAGAAAGTAGATAATGGAAAGTAGACGCTAAAAAAGCCAGCGTCTTGCCGGTACCGGTTTGCGCCTGACCTGCAACATCACGCCCAGCGAGCGTGATTGGCAATGCCAATGCCTGAATAGGAGTACAGTAATGGAAGCCTTTCTTTTCAAGGGCTTCTACTGCCAGCGGGTGCAGGGCGAAGTCGGAAAACTTCTGTTCGGTCAAGTGTGTTTTGCTCATAGTGTGGTAGAATATCAGCTAACTATTGCTTTACGAAAGCGTATCCGGTGAAATAAAGTCAACCTGATGTTGGTTAATGCTACATCAACAAGGTAAAGATAATCCTTTGGAGTAAACATGAGCGATAAAATTATTCACCTGACCGATGACAGTTTCGACAACGACGTATTGAAAGCCGAAGGGCTGGTGCTGGTCGATTTTTGGGCAGAGTGGTGCGGACCATGTAAGATGATCGCTCCGATTCTGGATGAAATTGCCACTGAGTTCGAAGGCAAGCTGACCATCGCGAAACTGAACATCGATGAAAATCCAGGTACTGCCCCTAAATATGGCATCCGTGGTATTCCTACCCTGCTGTTATTTAAAGGCGGCGAAGTCGCAGCAACTAAAGTTGGCGCACTGTCGAAAGGTCAGTTGAAAGAGTTCTTAACAGCTAATCTGTAATCGGTCGGGATGACCTAAGCCAGGTGTTTAGCGGGTTACCGTGTTTTTCACATTGTCCGCTAGACGCCTGTCAAGAAGCATGCTAAGTTTACGCTTACTGCAAATAGAGCTTACCTGTAGTTTGATTCTTACGTTTTACTCTGTTGTGTCAAAAACATCTGCCTATAAAGTTTCTTTGAATAATAATTAAATTGAACTGGCACTGTACTTGACCATCTAACGGTTTTGACAAAATCGGCTTTAAGACACCTTCAATATCAGCATTACCCCTCAAGAATCGCCCGCGCGCGACTGCCTGCGGCTGGATTACCGGGCTGTTATTTAGGTGTCATACAATAAACAGGCATGGATGACCCTGCCATACCCATTCACGACAGATGTTCGAGACATACCCCGAGTTTAAGAACCCACCATTATGAATCTTACCGAATTAAAGAATACGCCGGTCTCTGACCTCATTGCACTCGGCGAAAATATGGGACTGGAAAACCAGGCCCGCATGCGTAAGCAAGACATTATCTTTTCAATATTGAAGCAGCATGCGAAAAGCGGAGAAGACATCTTCGGTGATGGCGTACTGGAGATATTGCAGGATGGATTTGGTTTCCTCCGCTCCGGAGACAGTTCCTACCTCGCAGGCCCCGACGACATCTACGTATCTCCAAGCCAAATTCGCCGCTTCAACCTTCGTACCGGCGACACCATTTCCGGTAAAATCCGTCCACCAAAAGAAGGTGAACGTTATTTTGCCCTGTTGAAAGTTAACGAAGTTAACTACGACAAACCAGAAAACGCCCGTAGCAAAATCCTGTTTGAAAACTTAACCCCTCTGCATGCTAATTCACGTCTGCGTATGGAACGGGGTAACGGTTCAACAGAAGATTTGACCGCTCGCGTACTGGATTTAGCTTCGCCAATTGGTCGCGGTCAACGTGGTCTGATTGTTGCTCCGCCGAAAGCCGGTAAAACCATGCTGCTGCAAAACATCGCCACCAGCATTGCGTACAACCACCCTGACTGCGTACTGATGGTACTGCTGATTGACGAACGTCCGGAAGAAGTAACCGAGATGCAGCGTCTGGTGAAAGGTGAAGTTATCGCCTCTACCTTTGACGAGCCCGCTTCCCGCCACGTTCAGGTGGCTGAAATGGTCATCGAAAAGGCCAAGCGTCTGGTTGAGCATAAGAAAGACGTAATCATTTTGCTGGACTCCATTACCCGTCTGGCACGTGCTTACAACACCGTGGTGCCTGCTTCAGGCAAGGTGCTGACCGGTGGTGTGGATGCCAATGCCTTGCACCGTCCAAAACGCTTCTTCGGTGCTGCGCGTAACGTGGAAGAGGGTGGTAGCCTGACTATCATCGCTACTGCGCTGGTTGATACCGGCTCTAAAATGGATGAAGTTATCTATGAAGAGTTTAAAGGTACCGGCAACATGGAATTACATCTGGCGCGTAAAATCGCTGAAAAACGTGTCTTCCCTGCGATCGACTACAACCGCTCTGGTACCCGTAAAGAAGAGCTGTTGACCACTTCTGAAGAACTGCAAAAAATGTGGATCCTGCGTAAAATCATTCATCCGATGGGTGAGATCGATGCGATGGAATTCCTCATCAACAAGCTTGCAATGACCAAGACCAATGATGACTTCTTCGACATGATGAAACGTTCTTAATTTGGTGTAAAGTCCGCTCAACGCCACGCACAGTCGTGGCGTTTTTTGTTTTTGGTGGCTACCATAATGCTACTTTGGGAAGATTGTCAGACTATTCGGATAATAGCTGATGGTTTATCACGTGCCCTTTCTTTACTTTGTCGGTTGATTGCCCGAGAAATGGCAGCAGATAAGGTCTTGCCCGAGACAAAACCATAACTGTCACCATAGGATATGATTTAAGGCTGTGAGGTTTATGATGCTGTCAACTCCACACCTTATTTTTGCAGAAGAGACTTCTTAACTGTGAATTTACTCAATATGAGTACTGAGCTAGCGATTGTTTTCGTATTTTCATTCCTCTTTTTATTCGTTGCCCGGAAGGTAGCGAATAAAATCGGACTTGTTGATAAACCGAATTTTCGTAAACGTCACCAGGGACTGATACCACTCGTTGGTGGGATCTCTGTCTATGCGGGTGTTTGTTTTGCCTTTCTGATCACCAATTATACTATTCCACATGGCAACCTTTACATTGCCTGCGCCGGGCTGCTGGTATTAGTGGGTGCACTGGATGACCGTTTCGATATCAGTGTAAAAACACGTGCAATGGTTCAGGCCGTGGTCGCTGTTGCGATGATGAGTTTTGCTAACCTCACGCTTCGCAGCCTCGGACATCTGATTGGTCCCTGGGAAATGGTATTAGGCCCGTTTGGCTATCTTGTCACTTTGTTCGCCGTGTGGGCTGCCATTAACGCCTTCAACATGGTCGATGGTATTGATGGCTTACTGGGCGGCTTGTCTTGTGTCAGCTTTGGCTCACTGGGCCTCATCATGTACGAGAGCGGACACATGGAGTTAGCGTACTGGTGCTTCGCGATGATTGCCGCAATCATCCCGTATATTTTACTCAATTTGGGTGTTTTGGGGCCTCGTTACAAAGTCTTTATGGGCGACGCGGGCAGCACGCTGATAGGGTTTACGGTCATCTGGGTCCTCCTGCAAAGTACGCAAGGCGAATCTCATCCTATGAATCCGGTCACTGCACTTTGGCTTATCGCTATTCCCCTGATGGACATGGTCGCCATCATGTATCGCCGGCTTCGTAAAGGGATGAGCCCGTTCTCAGCAGATCGTCAGCACATTCATCATTTGATCATGCGCGCAGGTTTTACTTCACGTCAGGCTTTCGTCTTAATAACTGTGGCTGCCGCTATTCTGGCGGGCATTGGTGTGGTGGGCGAACATCTGAGTTTTGTTCCCGAATGGATAATGCTGGCTTTATTCTTCGTTGCCTTCCTGTTGTACGGCATCTGCATCAAACACGCCTGGCGTGTGGCGCGGTTTATAAAACGGGTTAAAAGACGTTTGCGCCGTTCTTCTAATCAATAATCACTTTTTAAGCAAGGGCTTACTGGCTGTGGATAAACCAGAAATGATGAGAAACCAGAACGAACACGCCATCGAGAATGAACTTGATATCCGCGGGCTGTGCTGCACTTTATGGAAAGGAAAATTCTGGATTGCAGGTCTGGCAATACTCTTTGCCTTAGTCGCCCTGGGGTCGTCTTACCTCATGAAACAGGAATGGAGTTCGACGGCAATCACGGATCGGCCTACGGTCAACAATCTTTCGTCCTATTTCTCTCAGGCACAGTTTCTGCGTAATTTAGATATGCGTAATGTGCCGCAGTCAGACGCCAACCGCCCACCCATTTCTGATGAAGCCTACAACGAGTTTGTCATGCAACTTGCGGCTTATGACACCCGCCGGGATTTCTGGCTGCATAACCCTTATTACCAACAACGTCAGGAAAATGATGCGCGTGCTGATGCGGTTCTGCTGGATGAAATGATCAATGACATCCAGTTTACTGCCCGTGATGCACCGAAAGTGCCGAACGATATGGTGAAACTCACGGCGGAAAATGCCGCTGATGCGAACAAACTTTTACGTCAGTATGTCGATTTCGCCAGCCAGCGTGCGGCACAACATCTCTATGATGAGCTGGAAGGCGCGTGGGCGGCACGAACGCAGTCAATGAAAGCGCAGGTCAAGCGTCAGGAAGAGGTTGCCCAGACTGTTTTCAAGCGCACCACGCATAATACTGAGCAGGCACTGAAGATTGCTCAGCAGCAAAACATTAATAAAAGTGTGACCGATACGCCCGCAGAAGAATTGCCGGATTCCGATATGTTCCTGCTGGGTGTGCCTATGCTCAAGGCTCGTCTGGAATTACTGCAAGCCTCCGGTCCGGGGTATGATCTGGATTACGATCAGAACCGTGCGATGCTGTCGACGCTGAACGTCGGGCCAACGCTTACGGCAAAATTCCAGACTTATCGCTATCTGAGAACGCCTGAAGAACCTGTAAAACGTGACAGCCCTCGTCGGGCATTATTGATGATTATGTGGGGCATTGTCGGTGGTTTAATCGGGGCTGGCGTTGCCCTGACCCGCCGTAAAAATAAGAGAAACACATTGTGAAAGTGTTGACGATTTTCGGCACGCGTCCGGAGGCCATCAAAATGGCTCCTCTGGTGCTTGCTTTGTCGCAGGATGCGGCCTTTGAATCAAAAGTGTGTGTGACGGCTCAACACCGTGAAATGCTCGATCAGGTATTACGCCTCTTTGACATCATCCCTGATTATGATCTCAACATTATGAAGCCAGGGCAGGGACTGACAGAAATTACCAGTCGGATCCTGACCGGCCTTAAGCCGGTTCTGGATGAGTTCAAGCCTGACATAGTGCTGGTGCACGGTGATACCACCACGACTTTATCCGCCAGCCTTGCCGCGTTTTATCACCAGATCCCCGTCGGGCATGTTGAAGCAGGTCTGCGTACCGGGGATTTATCGTCCCCGTGGCCGGAAGAGGGCAATCGCCTGCTAACAGGTCATCTGGCGAAATGGCACTTTGCACCCACCGAGAATGCCAGTGTCAATTTGCAGCGGGAAAACATCGGCGCAGAGAGCATTTTTGTCACCGGGAATACGGTGATTGATGCCCTGCTCTGGGTACGTGACCGCTTTAACAGCGATGTCTCGCTGGCACAACAGTTGGCGAATAACTACCCGTTTTTGGATGCCAACAAAAAGCTGATTTTAGTGACGGGCCACCGTCGTGAAAGCTTTGGCAAAGGCTTTGAACGGATTTGCTCGGCCCTGGCGGAAATTGCATGCCAGCACCCTGAAGTACAAATTGTGTATCCGGTGCATCTCAATCCGAACGTCAGCGAGCCGGTGAATCGCATTCTGCAAAGCATCGACAATATCGTACTGATCGACCCTCAGGATTACCTGCCATTCGTTTATCTGATGGATAAAGCTTATCTGATCCTGACCGACTCCGGCGGGGTGCAGGAAGAAGCGCCTTCACTGGGCAAGCCTGTGCTGGTGATGCGTGAAACCACAGAACGTCCGGAAGCGGTTGATGCCGGAACAGTCCGGCTGGTGGGCACCGATCCCGCTAAAATAGTCGAGGAAGTGAACCGTCTGCTAAACGATGAAAACGAATACAACAGCATGAGCCGGGCACACAATCCTTACGGCGACGGGCATGCCTGCCGCCATATTCTTGACGCATTGAAAAATCATTGGGTACCACAATGAGTTTTAACATTATCTCTGTCATCGGACTCGGTTACATCGGTCTGCCAACCGCTGCCGCTTTCGCCTCACGCCAAAAAAAAGTGGTGGGCGTCGATATTAATCAGCATGCCGTGGATACGATTAACCGTGGTGCGATCCATATTGTTGAACCCGATCTTGATCTTCTGGTCAGGCAGGCCGTTGATGCGGGATTGTTGCGGGCAGTGACCAAACCGGAACCTGCAGATGCTTTCCTGATTGCAGTTCCGACGCCGTTTAAGGGCGATCATTTACCGGATATGAAATTCGTTGAATCTGCCGCACGTTCTCTGGCGCCGGTTCTGAAAAAAGGCGATCTGATCATTCTGGAATCTACGTCACCGGTGGGGGCGACAGAGCAAATGGCCGTCTGGCTGGCGGAAGCCCGTCCTGATCTGAGCTTTCCTCAGCAAGCCGGTGAGCAATCCGATATCAACATTGCTTACTGCCCGGAACGCGTGCTGCCAGGACAGGTGATGGTTGAGCTGATCAAAAATGACCGTGTCATTGGCGGCATGACGTCAGTTTGTTCACAGCGTGCCAGCGATTTATATAACATTTTCCTTGAAGGCGAATGTGTTACCACCCATTCCCGTACCGCCGAAATGTGCAAGTTGACGGAAAACAGTTTCCGCGACGTAAATATTGCCTTTGCCAACGAGCTGTCGCTGATTTGCGATGCTCAGGGCATTAACGTCTGGGAGCTGATCAGTCTGGCGAACCGTCATCCACGGGTGAATATCCTGCAGCCGGGTCCGGGCGTAGGCGGACATTGTATTGCAGTCGACCCGTGGTTCATTGTTGCGCAAAACCCGGCGCTGGCCAGAATCATCCGCACAGCGCGCGAAGTGAATGACAGCAAACCGCACTGGGTCGTGGATCGTGTAAAAGCGGCACTGGCAGATTGCCTGACTACCACGGGCAAACGTGCAGCCGACGTCAAGATTGCCTGCTTTGGCCTGGCGTTTAAACCCAATATTGATGATCTACGCGAAAGCCCGGCAGTGGAAGTGACACACCTGATTGCCGACTGGCACGCCGGAAAAACGTGGGCGGTCGAGCCTAATGTGCATCAGCTACCGGCTTCTCTCGCGGATAAAGTGACGTTAGAAAGCCTGGATCGCGCACTGGCTGAAGCCGATCTGTTGGTGATGTTAGTCGATCACCAACTGTTCAAAGCGATCCCTGGCAGTCAGATCCGGCAGTCATGGATTGTGGATACTAAAGGCGTATGGCGATAAATAATCCTTTGCACGGCAATATCGAACCGCTCGGATGGGAGAGTCATTTCTTCCAGCTTAACAGTGCGCGTCTGACACCGGATGCCTCTGCGGGTGAAATCACGCCGCAGAAGCTTGAACAATATGCACTGGTGCAGGCCAAAGTAGAGGCAGATCAAACGCACACGCTGGACGCCCTGTCTGCGTTGGGTTTCCGACTGGCAGAAGGTGAAACGGACTTTTGCGTGACGGTCACGCCGCAGGATATGGCGTTGCCAGCAGGGCGTCTGGCTTTGCCGCAAGATATCGCTGATGTGGCGATTATTGCCAGCCAGACGTTTCGTTTCAGCCGTTTTCGCGCACCCTGGTATCAGCCTGATGACAGCGCCCGTTTCTACGCAATGTGGGCAGAAAAGGCGGTACTGGGCACGTTTGATCACCTTTGCCTGTGGGCAGACGATGCACAGGGTAACAGGCTGGGTTTTGTCACGTTGCGACGTCTTTCAGAAGATGAAGTTAGAATTGGCCTGCTGGCTGTCAGACCTGAATTCCAGGGGCAGGGAGCAGGTAAAAAGTTAATGGCGGCTGCGAAAAATTGGTGTGCCGGACAGGGTGTATCGCGACTGTATGTCGCCACGCAAACCGGTAATATCGCGGCCTTAAATCTTTATCTCGCCAGCGGTGGCAAAGTCATGCGCTCGGCGTACTGGTTGTACAGGTGAAACGATGATCCCTTTTAATGCGCCACCGATTGTGGGTACTGAAATTGATTACATGCGCGAGGCCATGGACAGCGGCAAACTGTGCGGTGACGGCGGGTTTACCCTGCGCTGCCAGAAATGGTTTGAACAGCGTTTTAACTGTCCGAAGGTTTTGCTGACGCCGTCCTGTACGGCATCGCTGGAAATGGCCGCGTTGCTGCTGGATATTCAGCCCGGTGACGAAGTGATTATGCCAAGCTTTACGTTTGTTTCGACCGCCAATGCATTCGTTTTACGCGGCGCGAAAATCGTGTTTGTGGATATCCGCCCGGATACCATGAATATTGATGAAACCCTGATTGAAGCTGCGATCACTGAAAAAACCAAAGTGATTGTCCCGGTGCATTACGCGGGTGTGGCCTGTGAAATGGATACCATCATGGCGATCGCCGAAAAACATCATCTGTTTGTGGTGGAAGATGCCGCACAGGGCGTGATGTCAGCTTACAAAGGCAAAGCACTGGGCACCCTTGGTCATATCGGATGTTTCAGTTTCCACGAAACCAAGAATTACACGGCGGGCGGTGAAGGTGGTGCGACGCTGATTAACGATCCGGCCCTGATTGATCGTGCCGAGATTATCCGTGAAAAAGGCACTAACCGCAGCCAGTTCTTCCGCGGTCAGGTGGATAAATATACCTGGCGGGACATTGGTTCCAGCTATCTGATGTCCGATTTGCAGGCCGCGTATCTGTGGGGGAATCTGGATTCAGCTGAAAAGATCAACCAGCGCCGTCTGGCAATCTGGAATCAGTATTACGAAGCATTGCAGGATCTGGCCGACGCAGGCCGCGTTCAGTTGCCTTCAGTTCCACAAGACTGTGTGCAAAATGCTCATATGTTCTATGTGCGTCTGAGTGATATCGACGACCGTGATGCCTTTATTCGTCACATGAAAGCGGCAGATATTCTCACCGTATTCCATTATATCCCGCTGCATGCCTGTCCGGCGGGCGAAGATTTTGGTCGTTTCGCTGGCGTCGATCGTTTCACGACAAAAGAGAGTGAGCGTCTGGTGCGCCTGCCCCTGTTCTACAACATGACCGATGATACGCAGCGTGCGGTGATTACGGCCATGCTGCAATATTTCGCCTGATATGTCGCTGGCAAAAGCATCAGTCTGGACCGCAGGTTCTACGCTGATTAAAATTGGTGCCGGGTTGCTGGTGGTGAAATTGCTGGCCGTGACGTTCGGCCCTGACGGCGTAGGGCAGGCAGGGAATTTCCGCCAGCTCGTGACCGTACTTGGTGTGCTGTCCGGTGCCGGTATTTTCAATGGTATTACTAAATACGTTGCCGAACATCATCAGGATCTTGAGCGGCTTAAAGCTGTACTCGGTACGTCCTCTTCGCTGATTTTGGGTTTCTCGACGCTGCTGGCCGCCATCTTTTTGCTGGCTGCCGGCCCTGTCAGTGTCGGGTTGTTCGGACACGACCGCTATCAGGCCGTTGTGCGGGCCGTGGCATTTATCCAGATGGGCATTGCTTATGCCAACTATTTTCAGGCCATCCTGAAAGGTTATCGTGATGCGACGGGTAACGCGCTGGCTGTAATGGGTGGCAGTCTGATTGGCTTGCTGGCCTATCTCTTGTGTTTCAAACTGGGCGGTTATGAAGGCGCGCTGGCCGGGCTGGCACTGGTGCCAGCGCTGGTCGTTGTGCCTGCGGGCGGCATGTTGTGGCGGCGAAAATCCTTTCCGCTGGCCTACTTAAAGCCGGGCTGGGACCGCTTTATCGCCAGCCATTTGGGAAAGTTTACCCTGATGGCACTGATCACATCTGTCACGTTGCCGGTGGCGTATGTGATGATGCGAAACCTGCTGGCGGAGCATTACAGCTGGAAAGATGTGGGGATCTGGCAGGGCGTCAGCAGTATTTCTGATGCCTATTTGCAGTTTATCACCGCCTCTTTCAGCGTTTATTTATTGCCGACGCTATCGCGCATGACGGATAAACGCGATATTACGCGTGAAATCGTTAAGTCATTAAAATTTGTTCTGCCCGCCGTAGCGGCCGTCAGTTTTACTGTCTGGCTGTTGCGTGACTTTGCTATCTGGTTACTGTTTTCAAAACAATTTATCGCGATGCGCGATTTGTTCGCCTGGCAGTTAGTGGGTGACGTACTGAAAGTCGGCTCTTATGTTTTTGGCTATCTGGTGATTGCGAGAGCCTCTCTGCGTTTTTACGTGCTGACTGAAATCAGCCAGTTTGCGTTACTGACGGGCTTTTCACATTGGTTGATCCCGATACGGGGTTCTCTTGGCGCCGCGCAAGCGTATATGGCGACGTATGTCGTCTATTTCGCCCTGTGCTGTACCGTATTTGTTATTTATCGTAGACGAGCATGACAACGCTGATTCACGTTTTGGGATCTGACATTCCCCACCATAATGTCACCGTGCTGCGCTTTTTTAATGATGTTCTGGCCGAATGCGCGCCTGAAAAGCTGATTTATCATTTTATGGTGGCGGCAGCAGATGCATCAGCATTTGCTGAATTCGCACGTCTGGATATTCGGGTTTATCCGGACAAAAAATCGCTGGCCGACGCGGTGATTTCCCGGGCACAGGATCGTACACATCACTTTTTCTTCCATGGTCAGTTCAACCCGACGCTTTGGCTGGCGCTGCTGACCGGCAAAATTAAATCTCAGCAGGCCAGCTGGCACATCTGGGGCGCAGATCTTTATGAATCGACAGGTGGCCTGAAATTCCGCCTGTTTTATTTTTTAAGGCGTCTGGCTCAGGGACGTATCGGCCATGTTTTCGCTACCCGCGGCGATCTGATTCATTTCCATCAGAGACATCCGCGCGTGCCGTCCTCATTATTGTATTTCCCGACGCGTATGGATCCGGCGCTGACGCTTTCAGCCGGGCAGCCTGAACCTGCAGAGCCGATGACCGTGCTGGTCGGCAATTCCGGCGATCGCAGTAACCGACATACTGAAGCGCTGCGTTCGTTGCATCAACAGTTTGGTGCCGGTATCCGGGTGATTATTCCTATGGGCTATCCGGCCAACAATGACGCCTATATCGAGCAGGTTCGCCGCGAGGCGCTCAAACTTTTTGCGCCCGGGAATGTTGAGCTGATGACCGGTTCGATGCCTTTTGCACAATATCTCGACGTGCTGCGTGGTTGCTCGCTGGGGTATTTTATTTTTGACCGCCAGCAGGGTATCGGGACGCAATGTTTGCTGATTCAGTTCGGCGTGCCGTTTGTGGTCAGCCGTCAGAATCCGTTCTGGCAGGATCTGGCAGAACAAAATCTGCCGGTATTGTTTTACGGTGACGCACTTGATACCCGAACTGTGGCCGAAGCGCGGCGCCAGTTGCTGACTACGGACCGGAAGAATATCGCATTCTTCAGCCCGAATTACATCGCCGGCTGGCAACAGGCGTTACTGCTGGCGGCAGGAGAAACATCATGACAATGGCACAGCTTGGCGGCCTGTCTGTCGTTTATGCGTTCTCGCTGTTGTTCATTTTGACGCTGACCTACAAAGAATTTCGCCGTGTGCGTTTTAACTTCAACGTTCTGTTTTCGCTGTTGTATCTGCTGACGTTCTATTTCGGTTTTCCGCTGACCTGTCTGCTGGTTTTCCAGTTTGATGTCAACGTCGTACCGGTTGAAAACCTGTTACAGGCGATGCTGGCCGCAACCTGTTTTTACGGTATTTATTATGTCAGTTATAAAACGCGGTTGAGGGCAAAACGTGATGGCCCGTCCCGTACACTGTTTACGATGAACCGTGTCGAAACCCATCTGACATGGTTTTTACTGGCACTTATCGCCGTGGTAACCGTGTCCATCTTCTTTACGCATAACGGATTTTTGCTGTTTAAGCTCAAATCGTACAGCCAGATTTTTTCCAGTGATGTGTCCGGGGTTGCGCTTAAACGCTTCTTTTACTTCTTCCTGCCAGCGATGCTGGTAGTGTTCTTCCTCAAACCCAATCTGCAGCGCTGGCTGTTTTTCCTGGTCAGTACCGTCGCATTTGGTTTACTCACGTATATTATTGTTGGCGGGACACGCGCGAATATCATTATCGCGTTCGCACTGTTTTTGTTTATCGGCATCGTACGCGGCTGGATTAGTTTGTGGATGCTGGCGGTGGCGGGCGTACTGGGCATTGTCGGTATGTTCTGGCTGGCGCTGAAACGTTACGGGCTGAATGTCAGCGGCCCTGAGGCGTTTTATACCTTCCTGTACCTGACGCGTGATACGTTCTCGCCATGGGAAAATCTGGGACTGTTGCTGCAAAATTACGACAAAATTAGTTTTCAGGGACTGGCACCGATTATTCGTGATTTCTACGTCTTTATCCCCAGCTGGCTATGGCATGACCGTCCGGGTGTGGTGCTCAACACCGCCAACTATTTCACCTGGGATGTGCTCGGTAACCATTCCGGTCTGGCCATTTCGCCGACGCTGATTGGCTCGCTGGTTGTGATGGGCGGCGTGTGGTTTATCCCGCTGGGTGCGGTGGCGGTTGGGATGATCATTAAATGGTTCGACTGGCTTTATGAAAAAGGCAAAGCGGAGACCAACATTTATAAAGCGGCCATTCTGCAAAGTTTTTGCTTTGGTGCCGTGTTCAATATGATCGTACTTGCCCGCGAAGGCGTGGATTCCTTTTTCTCACGGGTGGTGTTTTTCTGTGTCGTATTCGCAACTTGTCTGGTTGTCGCAAAATTATTGTACTGGATGTTTGACGCCGCCGGGCTGATACGAGCCAGGATGCCGGTCAGAAAAAACCTCATGGAGCCTTTGGTAGTAAGGAAGATGGATGAATTTGGAGAATAACGTCCCGCAATATGATATTCGCGGGATCCGCCTTTGGGGCTTTCGCAATATGGCGCATTTTCTTGATTATCTTTTTGCCGGTCATCAGGTGAAAAAAGGTTCGCTGGTGGCGATAAATGCAGAGAAAGTGCTGACGGTCGAAAGCAACCCTGAAATGCGTACGCTGATCGACCATGCGGAGTTTAAATACCCCGACGGGATCAGCATTGTGCGCGCTATACGGCGTAAATATCCGCAGTCACGCGTCTCGCGTATTGCAGGGGCTGACCTCTGGGAAGGATTGATGGAGCGCGCAGGGCGTGAAGGAACACCGGTCTTTCTGATCGGCGGTAAACCGGAAGTCCTGATGCAGACGGAAGAAAAATTGCGATTGCTGTGGAACGTCAATATTGTTGGCAGCCAGAATGGGTATTTTGTGCCTGAACAGCGCGAAGCATTGTTTGAAAAGGTAAAAAGCAGCGGAGCATCTATCGTGACCGTGGCGATGGGGTCACCAAAGCAGGAAATCCTGATGCGTGACTGCCGTCGTGTGCATCCAGATGCGCTTTACATGGGCATCGGTGGGACCTATGACGTCTTTACCGGGCATGTTAAACGTGCCCCTAAAATCTGGCAAAATCTGGGGCTGGAATGGCTCTACCGGCTGATTTTACAGCCCAGCCGTTTGCGTCGTCAGCTCAAACTGCTCAAATTTATCCGTTACTACTATACCGGTCGTCTGTAATATTTGCGCCGTGGCTGATCTTCAGCGCGGCGTTTTACCTCTCATTTCACTCTACCCTTTACTGTCGTTTGCACCCTGACATGTCTACCTGTGCGGATCTTTCTCAATTGTGGTTTGCAACTCATCCTGAAATGCGGAACCATAACGCCGTTTTTCCGCCCTGTACGGGCATCATCACCCATAAAAATAACATTCCGGTCATTCCGGAAGGCAAACACAATTACAGAGAAACTGAGGAATTATGGCGAATCAAGAAGAAAAGGGTGGGCTACACCGGGGGCTTGAAGCGAGGCACATAGAGCTGATAGCGCTGGGCGGCACTATCGGCGTAGGATTATTTATGGGCGCAGCCAGTACCCTGAAATGGGCCGGGCCTTCAGTGTTGCTGGCCTATATTCTGGCGGGCGTGTTCGTCTTCTTTATCATGCGCTCAATGGGTGAAATGCTGCATCTGGAGCCCGTTGCCGGTTCGTTCGCCGTCTATGCCCATAAATATCTTGGACCATACTATGGCTACCTGACCGCCTGGAGTTACTGGTTTATGTGGATAGCGGTGGGGATTTCTGAAATCACCGCGATTGGTGTATACGCCCAATACTGGTTCCCGGATTTACCACAGTGGATCCCCGCGCTGATCGCGGTGGCGATTGTGGCCTCTGCTAACCTTGCTGCGGTGAAACTGTATGGTGAAATGGAGTTCTGGTTTGCGCTGATCAAAATTACCACCATCATTGTGATGATCGTGGTCGGGCTGGCGGTGATTTTCTTCGGATTCGGCAATCATGGCGAAGCTATCGGTTTTGGCAACCTGACGGCACACGGCGGCTTCTTTGCGGGTGGCTGGAAAGGTTTCCTGTTTGCGCTGTGTATTGTTGTGGCGTCCTATCAGGGCGTGGAACTGGTGGGTATTACTGCCGGTGAAGCGAAGAATCCGCAGGTTACGCTTAAACGTGCCATCAATAACATTTTGTGGCGTATCCTGATTTTCTACGTCGGCGCAATTTTCGTCATCATCACCATTTTCCCGTGGAACGAAATGGGCACCCACGGCAGCCCGTTCGTTCTGACATTTGCGAAGATTGGTATTGCTTCGGCTGCAGGCATTATTAACTTTGTCGTGCTGACGGCAGCATTGTCAGGCTGTAACAGCGGTATGTACAGTTGCGGACGTATGCTTTATGCGCTGTCTGAGAATCGCCAGTTGCCTGCGTTTCTGAGCAATGTCTCGAAAAGTGGTGTGCCGGTTTACGGTATTGCGATCACTATTTTGTGTCTGCTGGTCGGTTCGTGCCTGAACTACATCATTCCGAATCCTGAGAAAGTATTCGTGTATGTCTACAGTGCCAGCGTACTGCCGGGTATGGTGCCATGGTTTGTGGTATTGATCAGCCAGTTACGTTTCCGTGACGCGCACAAAGAGAAACTGAAAAACCATCCGTTTAAGTCGGTTCTCTTCCCTTATACCAACTACCTGACGCTGATATTCCTGGCATGTGTGCTGGTCGGTATGGCAATTAACCCGGATACGCGGGTTTCTTTACTGGTAGGGGGTATTTTTATTGCGGCAGTCTCGCTGATATACTTCGGCCTCGGCATGCATAAGCGTGCCGCGCTGACGGCAGAAAAAGTAAAATAACGTCGTAAGTCACGGGTGGGGAAGGCAAGATGCTTACTTTTACTGCGTATTGGATAAAGCGTAATCAAACGCAATATTTCTGATAAAAAGCACTAGACAGCCAGGCGTTAAAACCGTAGTATCCCCACCCGCAACGGCGCTAAGCGCCCGTAGCTCAGCTGGATAGAGCGCTGCCCTCCGGAGGCAGAGGTCTCAGGTTCGAATCCTGTCGGGCGCACCATTTAGTATGCGCTAGAGTTGCGGTGGAATGTTGAAGTCAGGCAGTTCACGTTAGTTAGAGATATGGTGGCTATAGCTCAGTTGGTAGAGCCCTGGATTGTGATTCCAGTTGTCGTGGGTTCGAGTCCCATTAGCCACCCCACTCTAAAAATGGTTTTGTGATTGTGACATGCGATGGTGGCGGAATTGGTAGACGCGCTAGCTTCAGGTGTTAGTGTCCTTCGGATGTGAGGGTTCGAGTCCCTCCCTTCGCACCACACACAAAATACATTTAAATGATGCAGTTAGCATCAGAAAGTAGTAAGATGCACGACATCGGCGAGTAGCGCAGCTTGGTAGCGCAACTGGTTTGGGACCAGTGGGTCGGAGGTTCGAATCCTCTCTCGCCGACCATATTTGAAGAACCTGCTTTTTTTAAAGCAGGTTTTTTTTCGTCCGGAGTTTATGAGGATGAGAACCTCCGAAGGAGGTTTGAGCCGAGCGAAGCGAGACCACGTTGCTTTAGCAACGGCCCGCAGGGCAAGCATCGCAGATGCGCGTAATCCTCTCTCGCCGACCCTATTTGAAGAACCTGCTTTTTTAAAGCAGGTTTTTTTTCGTCCGTATAAAACCTTTTCCCCTCTCACTGCCTGTGTTGTTTATCCGCGACATACCCGCTTTCTTTTGTCTCAGACGGGAGACATTTATCTCCTTGAAAATAATGGATTAACTTCTCAGCCTGCACAGTTGTCGTTTGCAGGCGACGGTTCACCGGCAAAGGGGGAAAGGAAACGTGGCAGTTAAAAATTATTGTTCACACGCCGTAAAATAAATGTTTTTAAAATCAAATAGATAAAATTTTTTTAATCAGGTATTGCCATGCTGGCACGCGTCCTGCAATATTCCCGCCGTAGATGCTCATTCCACCCATTATGTTTGCTCCGGCTTCATAAACCTGGGAATGATGCAGAGCCAATTTACAGTGCCTATTGTCATCCTGACCGATAACGCGCAAGCGCTATCATCCAGAAGGCAAAACGTTGAGTGAGGCACTACATCTGTTGTCCTGGACCTGATTGTTTTTATACACCTGCATAAACGGCAGGTGTTTTTTTTTGCCCATACCCGTCATCCTTTGAGCTGCAGATACGCTGGTCGCTCTTCGTCACCCGTATCACTGACTTATGTCAGCTCATCGGTATCCCTGCGTTTGCCGCCTTTCTGCAACTCAAATCATTTAGGGTATAAGGATTGATGACATAAAAAAGGCTCCCGAAGGAGCCTTTTTTATTCTGAGAACCCGTTACGGTTGTTGTGAATTATTCAGCGTCAGCATCAATCCTTCACGACGCATCTCAGCGGCTTCTGCCGGTTTATGCAGCTTATCCAGCGCATCAGCCAGCCACGCATAATCATACGCGTCAGGGCGTTGTTTCAGTGCCTCACGGAAGGCCTCACTCGCCTGCTGCCATTCGCCATGCTTCATCAGCAACTGACCGAGCGTGCTGCTCAGTAGCGGTGTGGTGCCGTTTTGCTTAATGAGCTGACGCAGGGTTTTTTCGAGTTGCTCAGGATTACCCGAACGCAGCTTCGGCATCAGCGCGACCAGCCGGTCGTCATACTGGCGTTTCAGCCCGTCGAGGATCACTTCCTGCGCCAGATCCTGATCATTGCATTCAATCAGATGCGTCGCCATCGCGACCTGTAAGGCCACTTCATGACGGGTTTTACGGCTCTGATCTTTCCACCAGCGCTTCAGGCCTTCGCTGCCTTCTTCAGCCATCAGCTGATTCATCATGCCGACATAAGCCTGCTCCTGAAGCATACGGATTTCATCGTCAGTATGAATATCGGCTTTCGCCATCGACGGTAAAATCTCCAGCAGAGAACCATAAGCGCCAGTCAGAAGATAAGCCTGCTCTGCCAGGCGTAACACTTCCGGATGGCGTGGCGACTGGCCCAGCAAACGGTCAACGCCGTGGCGTGCTGCGTGAACTTCGCCTCTGGCCAGCTGGATACGTACGCGGGTGATATCGACCGGCATCTGGTCGGTATCGGCGATTTCCGCTGCACGCTCCAGATATTGATTGGTGCGGATATCGTCGCCGCGCTGTTGCGCCGCTTCCGCCGCCAGTAAATAGTTCACTACCGGTTGTTCGGCGTGATCGGCATGACGGGCCAGCAATTTCTCCATCTGACGGTGATCGCCTTCCGCCAGTTTGAGCATCGCTGCCTGAGTTTGCTTGCGCGCTTTAGAGCTTTTGCGCCCGGCAAACCAGCCGCGGGTACGCGCACCGGTACGCAGAACGCGGCGCAGGATCCATTCAATCAGGAACAGCACCAGAATCAGTACGATCAGCATGATGACCAAACCGGTGACGCTGGTTTCGATGTTGTAATTGTCGGTCTGGATCAGGACATAACCCTGATGGCCGGCCAGGATCGGGCCGACGATAATCCCGGCAAACACAATCAGGAATAACACGAAAACTCGTAACATGTGTTATTCCCCCTGTGTGGCGGCGGCGGGCTGCTGAAGCAGGTTACGCACGCGGGTCTGCATCAGTTTTTCCAGCATCGGCTGGCTTTTCAGCTCATCCGGCACGTCCATCGAAACAGATTGCTGGCTGAGATTGTCCAGTTCTTCCAGGAACGCTTTGGTCGAAGGATCTGAAGTATCGAAGTAAGCGCGAACCCAGGTCGAGACGCTTTCCAGTGACTGTTTGTACACTTCGTCCTGATGGCGCGGCACGGCCTGCGCGGCAATCAGCAGACGCGAGCGGATGTTTTCGCGCAAATACACGTCCTGATTCGGTGCCAGAAGCGGTTCAGCACTGCTATCACGGCGGCGAATCGTGATGAAGTCATCCATAAAGTTGTGCCAGCTTTTGGTCAGATTCTGACGCCATTCGGTCAGTGAGCCGGACAAACTGGAACTGTCGTTGTCCATCGGAGAGTCGTCAGTATCATTGTCCGCCAGACGCAGGTTATCTACCTGATTCGACAGCTGATTCAGTTTGAGAATGATGCCATCAAAATCGACCTGTGCAACGGCAGAAAGGCTACCCACGTCTTCATTCAGCGCGCGGCGTACCTCAATCAGGCTTGGATCGTTCATGTCCGCCAGGCTGGCATCGGCGCTTTTCAGCAGTGCGGCGGCGGTGGTGACATCCTGATCACTCCACAATTTGCGCCCAGCGAGTTTCACCAGATAATCGGCCTGCGCCAGTAACCAGGTCTTAGCATCGCTGCCGGAAATGCTGGCAACCTTATCTTGTAATTCATTCAACTGGCGACCAAATGAAGCCTGCTGGCGGTCGGCCTCTTGCCGGGTCTTTTGCTGCTGAGCGAGCAGATCAGCAATTTGCTGTTTGTCCTGCTGCTGGGTTTTTTGCAGCGCATCGAGTTGTTCAGAAAGCGCTTCGTCTGAGGCGGCCTGCGCCAGTGATTGCTGGTGGCCGTGATAATAGAGACCGGCACCCAGTACTATAACCAGTACAATGGCGATAGCGCCCAGTACCGGCGCTGTACGTTGCTTTTTGCGCAACGTTTTCAATTCCTGTTCCCGGTCGGAAGCGTCTGGCTGGGGGCTCTCAACCGCTGGGGAGATAACAACATTCTCATCCGGCGCGGAAGGATTTTTTTGTTCCGTCATTTTGGCACATCCCTTAGTCAGGTAGTTGTAATGCGCGGATCAGCGCATCATTGTCTGCATTTCCGGCAACCCGAATTGCGCTCCAGCCAAGCTGGCGTGCGAGGGCTGCCAAACGCTCACTGACCACCACCAGATTACAGTGCAGTAACCATGAATGTCGGTAGTAATCAGGAACTAATTGGTAAAGCTGTTGCAGCATTTCTCCGCTGGTCACAACCAGCGTATCAATTCCGGCACGTTGCCAGAGCGCGCTCTGTTCACTGCCATCGTAGAAAACCGGGCTGCGCTGATAACATTCGCAGTAAGTCACATGGACACCGCGTTCAGTCAGCGTTTCAGCTAACAATTCCCGTCCGCCATTACCGCGCAGTATCAGTGCTTTTTTACCTTGTATGCGTTGCAATGCCGGAAGATTCAATAACATCTCGCTGGTTTCGCCATCCTGAGGATAGAGAACCGGCAGGCTGCTGACCCGATGGAAAATCAGGCCCGTAGTACGGCCAATAGCAAAATAATTCACGGTGTCCGGCCAGTTCGTGGCGGACTGACGCAAGATACGGTCAGCGTAACTGACGGCATGTTGCGAGAGCACAAACACCAGATCTTGCTGATTTAATGAGGATAGCAGGTTCGGGAGCGATGCGAGCTGGTTCCCCGGTGCAAAATCAATTAGCGGGGAATGGAAGGCAACCCGTCCCATTGCGCGCAGCCGGCTGACCAGTGCTTCTCCTGCCGGAGAGGGGCGGGTGACCAGAATGGTCATTTAGGCGCGTTCCCCTGATACACCTCATGCAGAATTTCGCGCGCGCCGTTGGCGAGCAATTCTTCTGCCAGGTCGATACCCATGCTGTGTGCTTGAGCGGCCGGACCGCGACGTTCGCCGCACACCATCTGGCTGCCGTCCGGTGCGCCGACCAAAGCACGAAGCCAGAGCTCGTCACCTTTCAGCTCGGCATAGCTGCCGATGGGAACCTGACATCCGCCTTCAAGACGCATATTCATTGCCCGTTCAGCCTGTACACGTACTGTCGTTTCGTGGTGCGCCAGGGGGGCCAGCAAGTCGCGGGTGGTTTGATCGTCAAGGCGGCATTCAATGCCGACGGCACCTTGTCCTACGGCGGGCAGGCATTCTTCCGGTGTCAGTGCGTAAGTGATGCGGTTTTCCAGACCCAGGCGTTTCAGGCCCGCGACAGCCAGAATAATGGCATCATATTCACCGTTATCGAGTTTGGATAAGCGGGTGCCTACATTGCCGCGCAGATCACGGATCACCAGATCCGGACGTTTCTGACGCAGCTGGCACTGACGCCGCAGGCTTGATGTGCCGACGATACTGCCTTGCGGTAAATCGGTCAGACTGGCGTAGTGATTAGAGACGAAAGCATCGCGCGGATCTTCGCGTTCACAAATAGTGACCAGTCCCAGGCCCTCGGGGAATTCTACCGGGACGTCTTTCATGGAATGCACGGCGATATCCGCACGGCCATCAAGCATCGCCAGTTCAAGTTCTTTGACGAACAAACCTTTGCCGCCGACCTTAGCCAGCGGGGTATCTAAAATGATATCGCCCTTGGTCACCATGGGAACCAGTTCCACCTGCAAACCGGGGTGACAGGCCATCAGCTGGCTTTGAACATATTGTGCCTGCCACAAAGCCAGCGGGCTCTGACGGGTGGCAATTCGAATGATTTTGTCTAACATGTTTGTTACCGTTTAACTGTCTCTGTGACCATCCTACCACTGACAATAGAAAGCTGTCAGCGTAAGAAGCCATTCGTAAAAGAAGGTTAACGGACGTTGAAGAGATTTGTTCCGTTTCGGAACAGGCGATAAAATACAGAGAAGCGGAAGCGTAATTGTGGTGCGTTACTTTCTTTACGGTCAAACAGCAAGGTGTTAAATTGATCACGTTTCCAGCAATTATTCGTCAACTATTTGCACGGCTGCGATCGGGCAAAGTATAAGCATCACGATAAATGACGGATTTGGAACGGGGTTCTTTCCAGACACTGTATAATCAGGCGAAACGTCTTGTACCTCTACATCGAGACATTGAAGCAAAGACTGGATGCGATCAATCAGTTACGGGTGGATCGCGCACTGGCAGCCATGGGTCCTGCGTTTCAACAGGTCTATCAGCTGCTTCCTGTCTTTCTACATCAACATCATCCTCTGATGCCAGGATACCTTGAAGGTAAGGTTCCGCATGGTATCTGTATTTTCACGCCTGATGAATCCCAACAAACCTACCTGACTGACCTTGAAGATAAATGGGGCAGCGCGTTTGAACCTCTGGTGAAAGGTGAATTGCCAATCACGGGTGTGTACTCCATGGGCAGTACTTCTTCCATCGGTCAGAGCCAAAGTTCTGATCTCGATATCTGGGTCTGCCATCAGTCATGGCTCGATAATGAAGAGCGCAACCGCCTACAGCAAAAATGCAGCCTGTTAGAAAAATGGGCCGCCTCGCTGGGTGTGGAAGTCAGCTTTTTCCTGATCGACGAAAACCGCTTCCGCCATAATGAAAGCGGCAGCCTGGGGGGTGAGGACTGCGGTTCAACACAGCACATCTTATTGCTCGACGAATTCTACCGTACCGCCGTCCGTCTGGCCGGTAAGCGTATTCTGTGGAATATGGTGCCGGGCGAAGAAGAAGCGCATTACGACGAATACGTGCTTTCGCTTTATGCACAGGGCGTACTGACGCCAAACGAATGGCTCGATCTCGGTGGCCTCAGTACGCTGTCGGCAGAAGAGTATTTCGGCGCGAGCCTTTGGCAATTGTATAAAAGTATCGATTCTCCTTATAAAGCGGTACTCAAAACGTTGCTGCTGGAAACCTATTCCTGGGAATACCCTAAAACGCAGCTCCTGGCGATGGATATTAAACAACGCCTGCATCAGGGCGAGATCGTCTGCTTCGGGCTTGATTCCTATTGTATGATGCTCGACCGCGTGACCCGTTATCTCACCCAGATTGAAGATTTCACCCGCCTTGATTTAGTCCGCCGTTGTTTCTATTTAAAAGTCTGTGAAAAACTCTCCCGTGCGCGGGCGTCGGTAGGCTGGCGTCGTGAAATACTCAGCCAGCTGGTAACGGAATGGGGATGGGATGAAGAACGTCTGGCCATTCTGGATAACCGGGCGAACTGGAAAATCGAGCGCGTGCGCGAAGCGCATAACGAACTGCTTGATGCCATGATGCAAAGCTATCGCAACCTGATCCGCTTTGCCCGTCGCAACAATTTAAGCGTCAGTGCCAGCCCGCAGGATATCGGCGTGCTGACCCGTAAATTGTACGCCGCATTTGAAGCGCTGCCGGGTAAAGTCACGCTGGTGAATCCGCAAATTTCGCCTGACTTGTCAGAAGGTGATTTAACCTTTATTCATGTGCCGATTGGCCGTGCGAACCGCACCGGCTGGTATCTGTATAATCAGTCACCGTCGATGGAATCTATTGTCAGCCATCAGCCGCTCGAATATAACCGCTATCTGAATAAACTGGTGGCGTGGGCCTATTTCAATGGTCTGCTGACCTCCACCACGCGCCTGCACATTAAAAGTGGCAGCTTGTGTGATATCGCTAAACTGCGCGAACTGGTGGCGGATGTTTCACACAGCTTCCCGTTGCGTCTGGCGGCACCGACGCCTAAAGCGTTGTACAGTCCGTGCGAAATTCGCCACTTAGCGATTATCGTGAATCTGGAACACGATCCGACTGCAGCGTTTCGCAATCAGGTGGTGCATTTTGATTTCCGTAAACTGGATGTCTTCAGTTTCGGGCAGAATCAGCAATGTATGGTTGGCAGTATTGACCTGCTTTATCGCAACTCATGGAATGAAGTGCGTACGCTGCATTTCAGCGGGGAACAGGCGGTTCTGGAAGCGCTGAAAACGATTCTGGGCAAAATGCATCAGGATGCCGCACCGCCGGAATCGGTGGAGGTGTTCTGTTACAGCCAGCATTTACGCGGTCTTATCCGTACGCGGATTCAGCAACTGGTATCGGAATGCATTGAGCTTCGCCTGTCGAGCAAACGACTTGAACCCGGGCGTTTCAAAGCCGTGCGTGTTGCCGGGCAAACCTGGGGATTGTTCTTTGAACGCCTCAGCGTTTCAGTGCAAAAGCTGGAGAATGCGATTGAATTCTATGGCGCGATTTCCAATAACAAACTGCACGGTTTGTCGGTGAAATTGCAGACCGATCAGGCGCATCTGCCGGCAGTGATTGACGGCTATGCCAGTGAAGGGATTATTCAGTTCTTCTTTGAAGACAGTTCGGACGACATCGGCTTTAATATCTATATTCTTGATGAATCCAACCGTGTTGAAGTTTATCACCATTGCGAAGGCAGCAAAGAGGATCTGGTGCGCGATGTCAGCCGGTTCTACTCGTCTTCCCATGACCGGTTTACCTACGGCTCAAGCTTTATTAACTTCAACCTGCCGCAGTTTTATCAGATTGTGTCACTTGATAATCGGATCCAGGTGATCCCTTTTCGCAGCAACGCCCTCTCTGCCGCCTGCGCCACTTTGCCTGAAACCGACGCAGAACCTTCGCGTCTGAAGCAGCAATTTCAGTTGCATTAGAAAAGGTGTCCGTATCACGGACATGTGGCAGATTATCCGGCTGTACTTCGCTTTAAACCCTGAAAATGTGCCCGGGGGTTTTGTCGATTCCTGTTGCTTTTCATGATCCACCTGCGATTATAGAGAGCTTGGTCGCATGAATTACGGGCATTCATAAAATGAAAAACGCTTTACGCTGGTCTCTGGCCGCGACAATTCTCTTTTCTCTCTCCGGTTGCGGACTTAAAGGGCCGTTGTATTTCCCACCACCGGAAAAATCAGCCACGCAAAAAACCAGCAATGTTCCGGGCACGGCGAACGATGGTTCATCGCAGGAAAAAGGGGTATCACCCGAAAACCTCACGACGAATTCCAGAGATTAACCGGCAGATTGTCGGGGTTTCGCGCAATACTGCCGGAACCTCTCCTTAACGGATCATCGCGACTGGATTTGACCAGCGGTAAACGGAGTCAGTTATGCAGTTCTCCAAAATGCACGGCCTGGGTAACGACTTTATGGTCGTTGATGCCGTCACTCAAAATGTCTATTTTTCTCCTGAGTTGATCCGTCGTTTGTCAGACCGCCACCGTGGCGTAGGTTTTGACCAGTTACTGGTGGTGGAACCTCCTTACGATCCCGAATTAGATTTCCATTACCGCATCTTTAACGCAGATGGCAGCGAAGTCGCGCAGTGTGGCAATGGTGCGCGCTGTTTTGCCCGCTTTGTGCGCATCAAAGGTCTGACAAACAAACGCGATATCCGCGTCAGTACGCAGACCGGCCGTATGGTACTGACCGTCACGGAAGATGAAGAAGTGCAGGTCAACATGGGCGAGCCGGTTTTCGAGCCGCAGCAGGTCCCATTCCGTGCAGCGAAAGCGGAAAAAACCTATATTCTGCGTGCAGAAGAGCGCACAGTATTTTGCGGCGTGGTGTCGATGGGAAACCCGCACTGCGTGTTACAGGTTGATGACGTGCTGACAGCTGAAGTCGAGGTTCTCGGACCGATGCTGGAAAGCCATGAGCGTTTCCCCGAGCGCGTAAATGTCGGTTTCATGCAGATCCTCAGTCCGGAAAGCGTAAAATTGCGCGTGTACGAGCGGGGAGCCGGTGAAACACAGGCGTGCGGAAGCGGTGCCTGTGCCGCTGTGGCGGTTGGTATTCAGCAAGGTTTACTCGCAGAAGAAGTTCAGGTGGAACTGCCGGGAGGCAGCCTCGATATTCGCTGGAAAGGGCCGGGTCACCCGTTATATATGACCGGACCCGCCACTCATGTTTACGACGGATTTATTCATCTATGAACAATCTTGATGACCAGATTGAACCGGTGATAGCGCTCGACGACGACAGCGTGATGCAATATCTGCTGCAAAACCCGGATTTCTTTATTCGTAATGCGCGCAGCGTCGAGCAGATGCATGTACCGCATCCGGTGAAAGGCAGTATTTCGCTGGTTGAATGGCAACTCGGGCGTCAGCGTCATCAGATTGCGCAGCTTGAAGAAGAAATTACGTTGCTGATGGAACAGGCTTCGGTCAATGAATCATTGTTCGGGAGGATGATCGAACTCCAGGCCACGCTGGCGGCGGCCAGCAGTCTGCAGGATATGCTTAACCGTCTGCAGCGTTGGGCGCGCAGTCTGGGACTGGCAGGTGCCAATGTACGCTTGTTCAGCGAAGGCTGGCGCATCGGCGCGCCGTCTGATTTCACCCATCTTGCGGTAAGCCGCAGCGCGTTTGAATCCATGCGCATTCAGCGTCTGGGTGAAGCCCCGCATTATCTCGGCAGCCTGAACGGCCCGGAACTGTTGCTGTTATTGCCGCAGGCGAAAGCCGTGGGTTCTGTCGCGCTCTCGCTGATGGGTGAGCAGGGGGAACTGGGCGTGCTGATTTTCAGCAGTCGTGATCCTCAGCATTATCAGCCCGGCATGGGCACGGTCTTACTTGATCAGCTGGCTAAAATGTTACCTGGCCTGCTGGAACGCTGGATAGAACGGGTATGAATCACACCGAATCGCCTCTTTATCCTGCGGTCGAGGCGTTTCTGCGTTACCTGCACGTTGAACGTCAACTCAGCCCGCTTACGACCACCAATTACAGCCGCCAGTTAGAAGCTCTGATCGCCCTCTCCGGCGAGACAGGTATTTCTCACTGGCAGCAACTCGATGCGCCGAAAGTGCGGTTGTTACTGGCGCGCAGTAAACGTGCCGGTTTAGGGCCGTCCAGTCTGGCACTGCGTATGTCTTCGCTGCGCAGCTTTCTTGACTGGCTGGTGCGTCAGGGCGTATTAAGCGCCAATCCTGCCAAAGGCATTTCCACGCCGCGTTCTCCCAAGCATCTGCCCAAAAATCTTGATGTCGATGAAGTGAATAAATTGCTGGAAATCGATCTCAATGATCCGCTTTCTGTGCGTGACCGCGCGATGCTCGAAGTGATGTATGGTGGCGGGCTGCGTCTTTCGGAACTGGTGGGCATCGATTGCAAGCATATCGATATGGCCTCCGGTGAAGTGCGGGTGTTGGGTAAAGGGAGCAAAGAGCGCAAAGTGCCGATCGGGCGGACTGCCGTCACCTGGCTTGAACACTGGTTGAAACGCCGCGCAGAATTTAATCCGCAGGATGATGCGATGTTTTTATCGAGCAAAGGCTGCCGTATTTCTGCGCGTAATGTTCAGAAGCGTTTTGCCGAATGGGGCGTTAAACAGGGTGTTAACAGCCATATTCATCCGCATAAACTGCGTCACTCGTTTGCCACGCATGTGCTGGAATCCAGCGGCGATTTACGCGCGGTACAGGAACTGTTGGGGCACGCGAATCTGTCTACCACCCAAATCTATACCCACCTCGACTTTCAACATCTGGCGACGGTTTACGACGCCGCGCATCCCCGGGCAAAACGAGGAAAATCCTGATGAAGTTTTATCGTCCGCTGAAACGCATTGAAGCGATCACCTTCGATTTAGATGACACGCTGTATGATAATTACGACGTTATCCGCCGCACTGATGCCGAAACACTGAAATTCATGCAGGGTTACCACCCGGCACTGGCCGATATAGCACCGGATGCTGTCCGTCTGATGCGCGCAGAGTTACTGGCGCAGGACGCAGAAATTTATCATGATGTCACCGAATGGCGTCGTCAGGCTGTATTACTGGCGATGACCCGTGCAGGTCTGAGTCACAGTGAAGCTGAACAGGGCACCAAAGCCACCATGGAAACGTTCGCGAAGTGGCGCAGCCGGATTTATGTTCCGCAGGAAAACCACGATGCACTGGCGGCGCTGGCTGAACGCTGGCCGCTGGTGGCTATCACCAACGGCAACGCTGACCCGACGGCATTTGGTTTGTCACAATATTTCCAGTTTACGCTGCGGGCGGGTGATCATGGCCGCGCAAAACCGTACGCCGACATGTATAAAAAAACGTCGATGAAGCTGGATATTCCGCTGGAAAACATCCTTCACGTCGGCGATGATCTGACGACAGACGTCGCAGGGTCGGTGCGTTGCGGTATGCAATCATGCTGGATTAATTTGCGCGAAGGCGACCTGATGCACATTAAAGATGCCCGTCTGTTACCGCATATTGAGATTTCGCAGTTGGCATCGCTGACAGCATTGCTATAATCCCTCCTTAAATTACTCTGTATAAATTCACAGTAGAAATGCATTCGCAGCGATAATATTCGTGTGAGTGCTTTTCTCATCCTGACAAACGGTGCCTATGGACGTTTCTGACCTGCTCGACAGCCTGAATGAAAAACAACGTGAAGCCGTGGCCGCGCCGCGCTGCAATCTGTTGGTACTGGCCGGGGCAGGCAGTGGCAAAACCCGCGTGCTGGTGCACCGCATTGCATGGTTGCTGGCGGTAGAAAAGTGCTCACCGTATTCTATTATGGCGGTCACTTTCACCAACAAAGCGGCGGCAGAAATGCGCCACCGTATCGACCAGCTGATTGGCACCAGTCAGGGGGGCATGTGGATCGGTACCTTCCATGGTCTTGCACACCGTTTACTGCGTGCACACCATTTGGATGCCAACCTGCCGCAGGATTTCCAGATCCTCGACAGTGACGACCAGATACGTCTGATCAAGCGCCTGATCAAAGCGCTGAACATCGACGAGAAACAATGGCCGCCGCGTCAGGCGATGTGGTACATCAACGGCAAAAAAGACGAAGGTCTGCGTCCGCAGCATGTCGAAACTTACAACAACCCGGTTGAAGCGACCTGGCTGCGTATTTATCAGGCCTATCAGGAAGCCTGTGACCGTGCCGGGTTGGTCGATTTCGCCGAGCTGTTGCTGCGCGCCCACGAGCTCTGGCTGAACAAGCCGCATATCCTGCAGCATTACCGCGAACGTTTTACCAACCTGATGGTGGACGAATTTCAGGACACCAACAGCATTCAGTACGCCTGGATCCTCCTGCTGGCCGGCGATAACAATAATGTGATGATCGTGGGTGATGATGATCAGTCGATCTACGGCTGGCGTGGTGCGCAGGTTGAAAACATCCAGCGTTTCCTGAAAGATTTCCCGAATGCGCAAACCATCCGTCTGGAACAGAACTATCGTTCGAGCAGTACCATTCTTAAAGCCGCCAACTCGCTGATTGAAAACAATAATGGTCGTATGGGGAAAAACCTGTGGACTGAAGACGGCGAAGGCGAACCGATTTCGCTGTATTGCGCATTCAACGAACTGGATGAAGCGCGCTTTGTGGTTAACCGCATCAAAACCTGGCAGGACAACGGCGGTGCACTGAAAGATTGCGCCATTCTTTATCGCAGTAATGCCCAGTCACGTGTACTCGAAGAAGCGTTATTGCAAATGGCGATGCCTTACCGCATCTACGGCGGCCAGCGGTTCTTTGACCGTCAGGAAATCAAAGATGCGCTGGCGTATCTGCGCCTGATGTCGAACCGTAATGACGATGCCGCTTTTGAACGCGTGGTGAATACGCCAACGCGCGGCATCGGCGACCGTACGCTGGATGTGGTGCGCCAGACGGCGCGTGATCGTCAGTTGACTATGTGGCAGGCCACACGTGCGCTGTTGCAGGAAAAAGTGCTGGCAGGCCGTGCGGCGTCTTCACTGCAACGCTTTACTGAGCTGGTTGACGCTCTGGCACATGAAACGTCAGATATGCCGCTGCATGTGCAGACTGACCGGGTGATCAAAGATTCCGGCCTGTTCATCATGTATGAGCAGGAAAAAGGCGAGAAAGGTCAGGCGCGCATCGAAAACTTAGAGGAACTGGTGACAGCGACGCGCCAGTTCAGCTATCAGGATGAAGATGAAGATCTGATGCCGTTGCAGGCGTTTCTGTCCCATGCAGCCCTCGAAGCGGGTGAAGGGCAGGCGGACGCCAATCAGGACGCCACGCAGCTGATGACGCTGCACTCGGCGAAAGGACTGGAGTTCCCGCAGGTGTTTATCGTCGGGATGGAAGAAGGCATGTTCCCGAGCCAGATGTCGCTGGAAGAAGGCGGGCGTCTGGAAGAAGAACGCCGTCTGGCCTACGTCGGCGTCACCCGCGCCATGCAAAAACTGACCCTGACCTACGCGGAAACCCGCCGTTTATACGGTAAGGAAGTGTCTCACCGTCCGTCACGTTTTGTCGGCGAATTGCCGGAAGACTGTGTCGAAGAAGTCAGGATGCGCGCCAACGTATCACGCCCGATGAGCAACCGCAGCGTCGGCACGCCTACCAGCGTCAGCGATACCGGCTTTAAACTCGGCCAGCGCGTGATGCACCCTAAATTCGGCGAAGGTACCATCGTCAATATGGAAGGCAGTGGCGAACACAGTCGGTTACAAGTGGCGTTTCCGGGCGAAGGGATTAAGTGGCTGGTCGCCGCCTACGCCCGCCTCGAAGCCGCAAGCTAGCTTACTTGCGATCTTGAGTCCGGGCAGTGCTCGACATCCTCATGGACTACGTGTCCATTCCGGTGTCTCCGCGCTGGCCGGACTCAACCTCGCTGCGCCGCTGACGCTTGCCCGACAGAGTATCAGAGGCTAAAAGTTTCACCCACTTCGGCTTTCGCATACCATTCCAGCGTTTCTTTTACGCCTTCGTCGCCCTCCGGCGGGGTGCCCGGAAGATAATCCTGTTCCTGTACCGGCTGATACGCGCCGTGTTTCACTTCAAAAATCACGCCACCTTCGTCGAGGGATAGCACGCTGTGCCAGGTATTGGCCGGGATTTCCAGCAGAAGGGTTTCGGCACCGAGCCACAGGCGGTCAGTGACTTTGCCGCTGTTATCGTAAATCAGTACCAGAAAGCGGCCACGCAGCGCCGTCAGCATTTCCCAGGTGTGCGGATGGCGGTGAATGCGCACATAAGTACCGGGCTCCATCGCGATGGCCAGACGCTGCACGTCATCTTCAGGCGCAGGATGAATATTCAGATTCTGACGCTGACGCGGCGAGCGGGTGGCTTTGGTGATCAGATCACACAGCGTGTCCTGGTTTATTTGTTTAATCATTTCAGTCTCTGCCTGAGAAGCTAGGGAAACGGGGAAATCCGGTGCCTGAGTGTAGCAAAAAAAACCGCCGGCATAAGTCAGCAAAGGTTATCCACACCGCCTGAAATTTATGCATAAATGTTGCCAGAATAGATTTGTTCGCGGTTGACAGTCTTTTTACTCCCGGCGTAACATGCGCGCACTATTATCAATGAGGAACTTCGCCTTGGACACACCCAGTAGATACTGGCTCAATAACCTGTTTGTCAGGTACCACTTCTAAGGCCCTCCTCTTTGCTGATGGCCTTAGTGGTTGTCAGCGACCCCCGTTCTGTCGCTGTGAGTCAGATCTGAATTTGGTCTGAATTACGCCGGTGACACTTTTCATCCCGTGATTTTCTGTGCTTCAACGCGTTGTCCACTTTCTGTCATTTTTGGGAGAACGGGCACATGCTGAGTGCTTTTAAATTAGAAAACAGCCGCTTATCCCGTTTAGAGCTGGACGAGTCAGACGATCTCAAAACCTCATTGTGGGTGGATTTGGTCGAACCCGATGATCTGGAACGTGAGCGCGTTCAAAGTGAATTAGGACAAAGCCTGGCGACGCGTCCTGAACTGGACGACATCGAAGCTTCTGCACGTTTCTTTGAAGACGAAGACGGCCTGCACATTCACTCCTTCTTTTATTATGAAGATGCCGAAGATCATGCCGGTAACAGTACCGTCGCATTTACTGTGCGCGAAGGGCGTCTGTATACCCTGCGTGAACGCGAATTACCGGCATTTCGTCTCTACCGTATGCGTGCCCGCAATCAGACGCTGGTTGATGGTAACGCCTATGAACTGTTGCTGGATTTGTTCGAAACTAAAATCGAACAGCTGGCAGATGAAATCGAAAATATCTACAGCGATCTGGAAAAACTCAGCCGTGTGATCATGGAAGGGCATCAGGGCGATGAATATGACGCTGCGCTTTCCACACTGGCCGAGCTGGAAGATATCGGCTGGAAAGTGCGTTTGTGTCTGATGGATACTCAGCGCGCGCTGAATTTTCTGGTACGTAAAGCCCGCTTACCGGCAGGGCAACTGGAGCAGGCGCGTGAAGTGTTACGCGATATCGAATCCCTGCTGCCACACAACGAGTCCCTGTTCCAGAAGGTGAACTTCCTGATGCAGGCGGCGATGGGCTTTATCAACATCGAACAGAACCGTATCATCAAGATCTTCTCGGTGGTTTCAGTGGTCTTCCTGCCGCCAACGCTGGTGGCTTCAAGTTACGGGATGAACTTCGAATTCATGCCGGAACTGAAATGGTCATTCGGTTATCCGGGGGCGATTGCGCTGATGATCCTCGCCGGACTGGCGCCTTATCTGTATTTCAAACGTAAAAACTGGTTGTAACCGACCATGTTGATGGAAAGGGTGGCTCCGGCGGGCCAGTGGGTCATCCTCGTGGCTTCCTCGCTGATGCTGGGCATTATTTTTCAAACCTTCCACGTTCCTGCCGCCCTCCTGCTCGGGCCGATGATTGTCGGCGTCGTCATGGGGCTGACGGGGGCCAGCGTGCGTATTCATCCGCTGTTTTTCAAAATATCGCAGGGCGTTTTGGGCTGCATGATTGCGCAAAGCCTGTCGCCTTCGATTCTGCCACCGTTACTCAACGACTGGCCGCTGGTGCTGATGGTACTGGTGGCCACGTTGCTCGCCAGCGGTCTTTCGGGCTGGCTGTTGGTGCGTTTTAGTCAGTTGCCTGGCCCGACCGGCGCTTGGGGCTCATCACCTGGCGGCGCCAGTGCCATGGTCGCCATGGCCGGTGATTTCGGTGCAGATGTGCGTCTGGTCGCGTTCATGCAATATCTGCGCGTGCTGTTTGTCGCCACCGCCGCCGCATTTGTTGCCCGCATGGCAATGGGCGACAGTGCATCGCTGGCGGCGGCGGTAGTCTGGTTTCCGCCGCTGACCTGGCGTTTCTTTGTGACAGTATTTCTGGCACTGGCCGGTGTCTGGCTGGGACCACGGTTGCGTATTCCTTCCGGTGCCCTGTTACTTCCGGCCATTGCCGGCGCGGTTTTGCATTCCACCGGAACCGTCTCGTTAGAAGTGCCTGAATGGTTGCTGGCGATGGCTTATACGCTGATTGGCTGGAGTGTCGGGCTGCGGTTCACGCGACCTATTTTCAAACTGGCACTGCGTACTCTGCCGCAAATGATTGCCTCGGTTATCGGCCTGATGCTGATTTGCGGCGGCATGGCATGGGCGCTGACCAAACTGCTGGGGGTGGATATGCTGACGGCCTACCTGGCGACCAGCCCGGGCGGGCTGGACACGGTGGCGATTATTGCGGCAGGCAGCCATGCAGATTTAGGGTTTGTGATGGCAATGCAGACATTGCGTCTGATCACCATTCTGATAACCGGTCCCGCGATGGCGCGCTTTATCTCACGCAGCGCGGTGTCCGCTTCTTCCTCGTCGTAAACGGCCCTGCGTATAGAGCGCGTCGCTGATAAAGCACAGCAGGCCTGCCCAGATAAAGCCGAAGGTGATAAGTTGCGAAGTGTTGACGGTTTCACCGTAAAACACCACGGCCAGCAGGAACATCAGCGTGGGCCCGAGATACTGGAAAAACCCCAGCGTAGACAGTTTCAGACGGGCCGCCGCGGCGGTAAAGAACAGCAACGGAATGGTGGTAATAATCCCGGCCGCCATCAGCAGCAGATCCAGAGACCACGGATTCGCCGCCAGATTGCTGGTCGGGCTGTGGGCGATAAAGAACAGATAAATCCCGGCCACCGGCAGCAGCCAGAGAGTTTCAATCAGCATCCCGGTTTGTGAATCCACGCCGATTTTTTTACGCAGCAGGCCGTAGAACGCGAACGTCAGGGACAGCCCGATTGCGATGACCGGCACGGAGCCAAATATCCACACCTGGACCATCACCCCGGCAAATGCCAGCGCCACGGCAAACCATTGCAAATTCCGGAATCTTTCGCGCAAAAACAGCATGCCGAGCACCACATTCACCAGCGGATTGATAAAGTAGCCAAGGCTCGCTTCCAGAATGTGATTATGATTAATCGCCCAGATGAAAATCAGCCAGTTCCCACCGACAAGCAGGGCAGTGATCAGTAACATACCGACTTTCTTAGGTTGCGCGAATACCTGGCGGACGTCTCCCCAGCTGCGGCTGACAGACAGCAGTACTAACATGAAGAAGAATGACCAGATCACACGGTGAGTGAGAATTTCATCTGCCGGAACCTGTTTGATGAGTTTGAAATACGCCGGTGCGATCCCCCAGATCAGATAGGCGATAAAGGCAAAAATAACACCTTGCCGGGTACGATGTGCGTCCATGTGGATACCTGAAAAAAGTAGAGAAAGGAGCGGAGTTTACCTGATCTCAGCCCACCATATATGTCGCCGTGGTGGTCGCGATATGAATTCCCGTGTCGCTGTGCAAATCGACGCGTGCCACGGAGACTTTGTTTCCGGCGCGGATAAGGCTGGCCGAGGCAATAAAATAGTCGCCACGGCCCGGACGCAGGTAATCAACGCGTAAATCGATAGTGCCCATTTTGGATAAACGCTGGCGCATTTCGGCTTCCAGCAACGGGTGATCAGGTTTATCACGGCGGATCAGCGAACTGGTTACGCAGACCAGGCCAGCTGCGACATCCAGCACGGCAGCAATCACGCCGCCATGTAAGATTTTTTGCGCTGCGTTACCCACCAGCTTGGGCTGATTGGTGAATTTGAGTTCAGCATAATCACAGTCGAGACGTTTCAGCTCGAGACCCAGTTCGCGGTTAAACGGCATATCGTAAACGAAAATATTGCCGATCAGTTGCAGGGCAGCCTCGTGACTGAGGGATGAAGCAGACATGAATGAATTCCTGACGAAAACGTGTGGACAGCATGTTCGCTGAAAAAGTTAACGAAGTGTTGATTTTAGGTGCGGGTAAGAAGGATTTCTATACTGCGAAGGATAAATGTATTCAATACTCATGTAGAAATGTATTTGTGTGTAAAATGCCCTGCTTTGAGATTTGCGGATTTAGTCAGCGCAGGATTGGCGGGGCAGAAGGCATATTTTCAAACATAATGAGTCGATAACTTTAGGGTGAGGGTAAGGAATAATGCGTAAAAATTGGGCTGTCGGAGCCGCCATGCTGGCGATGCCAATGCTGGGACACGCCGCAGAGGCCACAGTGCAGGAAGTGCATGATAAACCTGCTGTACGCGGAAGTATTATTGCGAATATGTTGCAGGAGCACGACAACCCGTTCACGTTATATCCTTACGAGCCGAACTACCTGATTTATACTGATACCAGCAATATTAACAAAAAAGCCATTCAGTCTTACGACTGGGCAGATAAAGCACGTCATGATGAAGTGGCGTTCCAGCTCAGCCTGGCGTTCCCGTTATGGCGAGGAATTGCGGGGGATAACTCAGTTCTCGGCGCGTCTTACACGCAAAAATCGTTCTGGCAGCTTTCCAACAGCGGGCAATCTTCACCTTTCCGTGAGACTAACTACGAGCCACAGTTTTTCCTGGCCTGGGCGACGGATTACGATTTTCTCGGCTGGACACTGCGCGAAGCGGAATATGGTGTCAGCCATCAGTCTAACGGCCGCTCAGATCCGACCTCCCGCAGCTGGAACCGCGTGTATGCCCGTTTTATGGCGCAGAATGGCAACTGGCAGGTTGATCTCAAACCCTGGTATCGCATTCCGGAAAGCGACAAAAATGATGACAATCCCGACATCACCAAATACATGGGGTATTACCGTCTGAAAGTCGGTTATGCCTGGGGTGACAGCGTATTCAGCGTGGAAAGCCGTTACAACTGGAATACCGGCTACGGCGGTGCGACTACCGGCTGGAGCTATCCTATTACTAAACAGGTTCGTTTCTATACTCAGGTATTCAGTGGTTACGGCGAGTCATTGATTGACTATAACCATAAGCAGACCCGTATCGGTGTGGGTATTATGCTTAACGACATCATGTAATTCCGCCATACTTCCGGTTGCAGTTGCGTTGGCTGCATCCCGAATTATTTAGGGTATATTATGTCGGTGCAGTACAGCCCCGGCGGCTTTAGGGTTTAGCCGGGTGGTTTGAACAGTTGGGGAATTGAGTGTCTACGGCGGCAGTGATAAACAAAGAAGAGCTGGCTCATCAGGTATTACGCGATACCTTCGGCTATCAGCAATTCAGACCAGGCCAGCAAACCATCATCAATACCGCCATTTCTGGCCGGGATTGCCTGGTCGTGATGCCAACAGGCGGCGGTAAATCGCTGTGCTATCAAATTCCCGCTCTGGTGATGGACGGTCTGACGCTGGTCGTTTCGCCGCTCATCTCGCTGATGAAAGATCAGGTCGACCAACTGATGGCTGCAGGCGTTGAAGCCGGCTGCCTGAACTCAACGCAAACCCGTGAGCAGCAACTTGACGTCATGGCCGGTTGCCGCGCGGGGCGTATCAAAATGCTGTATATCGCGCCGGAACGCCTGATGATGGGCGATTTCCTCGAACAGCTGCAACAGTGGAACCCGGCGATGCTTGCCGTGGATGAAGCGCACTGTATTTCCCAATGGGGCCATGATTTCCGCCCGGAATACCGCGCACTCGGACAGCTGAAACTGCGTTATCCGCAATTGCCGGTGATTGCCCTGACGGCAACCGCCGACGAAGCGACCCGTAATGATATCGTCCGCCTGCTGGAGCTGAACGATCCGCTGATTCAGGTTAGCAGTTTCGATCGCCCGAATATCCGTTACACACTGGTAGAAAAATTTAAACCGCTCGATCAGCTGATCCGTTTCGTGCAGGACCAGCGCGGAAAAAGCGGCATTATTTACTGTAACAGCCGGGCCAAAGTCGAAGACACCGCCGCCCGTCTGCAAAGCCGCGGGCTGAGCGTGGGGGCGTATCACGCAGGGCTGGATAACGACACCCGTGCCCGTGTGCAGGAAGGTTTCCAGCGTGACGACCTGCAAATTGTGGTTGCCACCGTGGCCTTCGGGATGGGCATCAACAAACCTAACGTGCGTTTTGTCGTGCACTTCGATATTCCGCGCACCATCGAGTCTTATTATCAGGAAACGGGGCGTGCAGGACGTGACGGCCTGCCTGCCGAAGCGGTGCTGCTTTACGATCCGGCCGATATGGCGTGGTTGCGGCGCTGTCTGGAAGAGAAACCGGCGGGTGCGCAACAGGACGTTGAACGTCATAAGCTGAATGCCATGAACGCCTTTGCCGAAGCTCAAACCTGCCGCCGTCTGGTACTGCTTAACTATTTTGGCGAAGGTAAACAGAATGCCTGCGGTAACTGCGATGTGTGTCTTGACCCGCCAAAACGCTACGACGGTTTGCTGGATGCGCAAAAGGCGCTGTCAGTCGTTGCGCGCGTCGGGCAACGTTTTGGCTTAGGTTATGTCGTCGAAGTGCTGCGCGGTTCGAACAACCAGCGTATCCGTGAATACGGCCACGAAAAACTGAGCGTGTACGGCATCGGCAAAGAACACAGCACCGAGCACTGGACCAGCGTGGTGCGCCAGCTCATTCATCTTGGACTGATTACGCAAAATATCGCCATGCACTCGGCCTTACAACTGACGGAATCGGCGCGTCCGGTTTTGCGTGGTGAAATCCCGTTGCAACTGGCGGTGCCGCGTATTCAAACGCTCAAAATTAAAAGCAATGCCAGCCAGAAAACCTATGGCGGAAATTACGATCGCAAGCTGTTTGCCAAATTACGCAAACTGCGTAAGTCACTGGCAGATGACAACAATGTACCGCCGTACGTGGTATTTAACGACACCACGTTGCTGGAAATGGCTGAACATCTGCCGGTCAGCGCCAGCGATTTGCTGGACATCACCGGTGTCGGTCAGCGTAAGCTGGAGAAATTCGGCCGGCCCTTTATGGCGATGATCCGTGATCACATCGATAACGGCGACGAATAAGAATTCTGTTTCCTACACATAACACAGAGAGTTAATCATGCTGATGCTATTTCTGACGGTTGCGATGGTTCATCTGATCGCGCTGATGAGTCCGGGGCCGGACTTCTTCTTTGTCTCACAAACGGCTGCCAGCCGGTCGCGTAAAGAAGCCATGATGGGTGTGATTGGTATTACACTGGGGGTGCTGGTGTGGGCAGCCGTTGCGCTGATGGGGTTGCATCTGATTCTGCAAAAAATGGCCTGGCTGCATCAGATTATTACCGTCGGCGGCGGATTGTATCTGTGCTGGATGGGCTGGCAGTTGCTGAAATCAGCACGGGCTAAAAAGCAGAATGGCGATGAAACACCGGTGGCATTGCCTGCCCGTGGTCGTACTTTTATGCGCGGGTTACTGACCAATCTTTCGAACCCTAAAGCCGTGATTTATTTCGGCAGCGTATTCTCCATGTTCGTTGGCGACAGTGTCAGCGGTGGCGAGCGTCTGGGCATATTTCTGCTGATCGTAGTGGAAACCCTGGCCTGGTTTTCGCTCGTGGCGCTGGTTTTTGCCCTGCCGAAAATGCGTCGCGGATACCAGCGTTTAGCGAAATGGATTGATGGCGTGGCGGGCGTGGTATTTGCAGGTTTTGGTGTTGCGCTTATCATGAATCGTTAATTAACGCATTTTGCACATAAAAAGGGTCCGGTTGATGCCGGACCCTTTTTGCATTCTGCGGTGTTAAACCTTTCTGGCACTCGCCAGCAACACACCCACCAGCATAAACAGTGAGCCGAAAATACGGTTCAGCAACTGCATTTGTTTCGGGGCTTTCACCCAACCGGCGATGCGGGTGGCCAGCGTGGCGTAACCGATCATCACAATGATGTCGACAACGACCGTGGTCACGCCCAGTACCACGTATTGTGCAGCCTGAGGTTGGTGCGCAATGATAAACTGCGGGAACAACGCGGCCAGAAACACAATGCTTTTAGGATTGGTCAGGTTCACCAGAATAGCGCGTTTGAATAAACGACGGCGCGGCATACTGCTGGCGAGCGCGTTCAGATCAATCGCCCCGGCAGAGCGCCACTGGCAAATACCCAGCCAGATTAAGTACGCTGCACCCAGCCATTTGAGAATTTCAAAGGCCATCAGCGATGAGGAAATCAGAGCACCCAGCCCGATACCGACCAGCACGATGTGGATGGATAAACCGAGTTGTAACCCGGCGATTGACGCCACCGCCCCGCGATAGCCGTGGCTGATGCCTGTACTCATCGTGTTAATGGCACCGGAACCGGGGGATAAACTTAAAATAGAAGTGGTGAGCAGGTAGGTTAACCACCAGTCCAGTGTCATTGCGAGACTCCCTGAATACGTTTTAGGTTGTTTTATGGCACAATACGCCATTGTTTATAATTGCGCTATAACTCACAAATAACACTTTCCTCCTTCCTGCCTGACGACTTTGGATCAATGAATGCCTGTGAATTTTGCCAAGTGGTTAACCCGAGAGAAGGAGTTTTCCGCCTTTGCGACCGGACCTTTGCTGGATTTCTGGCGTACACGCGAAGAAGCCGAGTTTTGCGGCATTGACGACGTTCCGATCCGCTACGTCCGGTTCTGTTCCCCGGAGCATGATAAAGTCATCGTGGTGTCACCCGGGCGTATAGAAAGCTACGTAAAATATCCTGAAGTGGCCTACGATTTATTCCATTGTGGTTATGATGTCATGATTGTTGATCATCGTGGCCAGGGGCGTTCCGGGCGTATGCTCGATGATCCACACTGCGGGCACGTTAATCACTTTGACGATTATGTCGGGGATTTCGAAAGCTTTTATCAACTGGAGATTGCCCCACGTCAGTACGCGAAAAAGTTCGCGCTGGCACACTCCATGGGAGGGGCAATTCTGGCGCTGTTTCTGGCGAAAAATCCGGGCAGGTTTGATGCAGCGGCACTACTCGCGCCGATGACGGGCATTTATTTGCCGATGCCGGGCTGGATTTCACGCCGGATCCTCAACTGGGCGGAGAATCGCCCGCTGCGCCGTGACGGTTATGCGCTCGGTACCGGCCACTGGCGACCGTTACCCTTTGTGGTCAACCGTCTGACCCACAGCCGCGAACGTTATCGCCGTAATCTGCGTTTTTATGCCGATTACCCTGAGTTGCAGGTCGGCGGGCCAACTTATCACTGGGTGCGTGAAGGGATTGAGGCGGGGATGCATATCCTGAAAGAAGCCGAAAAAATCACCACTCCTGTTTTGTTATTGCAGGCGAGCGAAGACCGTGTCGTGGATAACCGGTCCCATCTTGCTTTTTGTCAGGCCATGGCTGTTGCGGGGCACCCCTGTGAAGGGGAAAAACCGCTGGTCATCGAAGGCGCGCGCCATGAGATCCTGTTTGAACGGGACGACCTGAGGGCACAGGCGCTGGACGCTATCATGCGCTTTTTTGCGCGACAGCATTAATCCGCGGTTCGCCGCGCACAACTCCATCAGAGGTTAGAACCTAACGCTATGTACCATGTTGTTGCTTCCGATTTAGATGGCACACTGCTATCACCTGATCATACCCTGACCCCGTTCGCCAAAGAGACGCTGAAACTGCTGACCCGGCGCGGCGTGCATTTCGTGTTCGCCACCGGGCGTCACCATATCGATGTGGCGCAGATGCGCGACAATCTGGAAATCAGTGCGTACATGATCACCTCCAACGGTGCGCGTGTGCATAACACCGATGGCGAACTGATTTTCTCGCACAATCTGGATGAAGACATCGCCAGAGATTTGTTCGGTATCATGCACAATAATCCGGATATTCTGACCAACGTTTACCGCAATGACGACTGGTACATGAACCGTGACCGTGCCGATCAGGATGATTTCTTCCGTGAATCCGTTTTTAAATACAAACTGTATGAACCGGGTTTGCTGGAAACCGATGGCATCTGCAAAGTGTATTTCACCTGTGAAGATCACGAAAAACTGCTGCCGCTGGAAGAAGCTATCAATGCGCGATGGGGCGACCGTGTGAACGTCAGTTTCTCACTGCCGGTGTGTCTGGAAGTGATGGCAGGCGGCGTATCAAAAGGCCATGCGCTGGAATATGTCTCCAAACTGATGGGCTATTCCCTGAAAGATTGCATCGCTTTTGGTGACGGACTGAATGACCTGGAAATGCTGACCATGGCCGGTAAAGGGTGTCTGATGAGCGGATCATTGCCGCGCCTGAAGGCGGCGATGCCGGATGCTGAGATCATCGGTTCCAATGCTGATGACGCCGTGCCGCATTACCTGCGTAAGATGTATTTGTCCGAAGAGCGTTAATCTGCGGTAAACCAAAGCAGGGTTTCCACTCTGCTTTGGGATCTGCATCTGCCGCTTTATTACCGATGTCGCTGAAGCCTAACGTGCCGGTGTCGAGGCTGTTTTTATCCGCCGTTGCCGTGAATTTCTGCCACACTCACGTTGGCAGGCCGAGATGCCCCCACAAAGCATTCAGCGGCATTGTTGCCAGCGCAATGCACTCATCGGCTGCCCCATAATAAATTTTCAGCATCTCCTGTTCCAGCAAGGCGCCGCAGGTGAACACCACGTTGCCAAAAAATCCCTCTTTTTCATAAATCGCTTCCGGCTGTAACAGCGGTACTGAAGACTTGGCGAGGATGTTGAACGGATTATTCAGGTCGAGCAGCATCGCGGCGAGGCAATAACGCTGGTCTATGCGCGCTTTGGCGAACATATCCTGAAAATGAAGTCATCGAAACAGCTCTCCTTTGCTAAAAATACGCCACTCAGGTTCGGGTTTAATGCCGCCAGCATTTTATTGTTTGATGTAACGGGCAAGCGGATTCTCCCGGATGGCGCGTAAAAAAGGCACCTTTCGGTGCCTTTCGACGAAGATAAACCCAACGTCAGGCACTTTTTGCCAGCTGCGCCTTATGTTTGTTTTCACTGAGCATGGTCAGTAGCAGCAAAATAACGGCCAGCACACAACCGGCAATCATCACGATAAAACCGCCGTCCCAGCCAAAGTAATCCACGGTATAACCCACAATGGCGCTGGCCGCGACCGAGCCGCCAAGATATCCAAACAGTCCGGTAAAACCTGCGGCGGTGCCGGCCGCTTTCTTCGGTGCCAGTTCCAGCGCATGTAAACCAATCAGCATTACCGGCCCGTAAATCAGGAAGCCGATGGTGATCATACAGGCCATATCAATGCCCGGATTGCCGACCGGATTGAGCCAGTACACCACGGTAGCGAGGGTGACCAGCACCATAAAGAACACGCCGGTTGCGCCTCGATTACTTTTGAAGACTTTGTCCGACATCCAGCCGCACAACAGGGTGCCGGGAATGCCTGCGTATTCATAAAGGAAATATGTCCAGGAAGATTTATCTAGCGCGAAGTGCTTCACTTCCTTCAGATACGTCGGCGACCAGTCCAGAATGCCGTAACGCAGCAAATAGACAAAGACATTGGCCAGCGCGATGTACCACAGCAATTTATTCGGCAAAACGTATTGCATGAAAATCTGCTTCGCCGTCAGTTCCTGCTCAGCAGATTCTTTTACATAGTCCGGCGGGTAATCGTTTTTGTATTCTTCAATCGGCGGCAGACCGCAGGACTGCGGCGTATCGCGCATGGTCATGAAGGCAAATACCGCCAGCAAGATGGCGCCGAAAGCAGGCATATACAGCGCCGCATGCCAGTCGTTAAACCACGCCATACCCAGCAGAAACAGCAGCGGAGGAATGCCGCCGCCGACGTTATGTGCGCAGTTCCATACCGATACCACGCCACCGCGTTCTTTCTGTGACCACCAGTGCACCATAGTACGTCCGCACGGTGGCCAGCCCATTCCCTGGAACCATCCGCACAGAAACAGCAAGACAAACATGATGGCGATGCTTGACGTTGCCCACGGCACGAAGCCCATGAATAACATCACTGCGGCGGCCAGGATCAGGCCAGCAGGCAGAAAGACGCGCGGATTCGAACGATCCGACACCGAACCCATGATGAATTTTGAGATGCCGTAGGCGATGGAAATCCCGGACAACGCAAAACCAAGGTCACCCCGTGAGAAGCCCTGATCAATCAGATAAGGCATCGCCAGTGCGAAGTTTTTGCGCACCAGATAGTAGGCCGCATAACCGAAGAAAATCCCCATAAATATTTGCCAGCGGAGGCGGCGGTACAGCGGATCGACGTGAGTCTCATCAACAGGAACTTTGTGGGGCGCGGGTTTAAAGATACTGAGCATACATGCCTCCGATGGCATAAATCAGGTCCGACTCATCATGAGCCATGGGGAAATGGCTGGGCCAATGTGTTCTATAACGAACATCATGTTAGTTATTCGCGCACAAACGGACTGTGATTTATGACGGAAATGTTACATTTTTATTGCAGTCGGGCGGGGTTGTGAGATTGGGTAACAGCACAAAGCAAAAAAGGCGGAGCCTGAGCCCCGCCTGATATTTCCATCACCCCTGAATTTATTGAATTTTCAGGGTACTGATAATGGCTTCTGCATCGGTTTGTGCCTGCTGCTGATTATCCGCAGGCAGGGTAATTTGCAGGGTCAGCAAATGGCTGTCGACCTTGCCCAAAACGATAGACGAATAGGCTTTCTGACCGGCAGAAGTGATCACGCTGTCGTATTGCTGCAACGTCTGGCCGTTCACCTGAATAGATTTATTAGTGACGACCTGCAGATTGGTATCACGCGCTTTTTGCTGATCCTGTAAACGACCCGCCAGAACGTCCAGTGATTCGGGGGTGTTATCTCCCAAAATGACGATCACTGCTTTCTGGCCGGTACTGTCTGCATACACGTGCATATTATTGGCCTGAGTGCCCAGCTTACCACTCTGATCGCTCATCCCCTGCGGCAGGGAGAAGGTGACTTTGCCATCCAGCAGGCTGACTGGTGTGGTCGCCGCCGTCGCTGCGGCCGCCGGTGCACCTTTATCTGTGGCCGGTGCATCGGTCGACTTACCGTCACACGCAGCCAGACCGGCGATCAGTACTGCCATTCCCATCATTTTCGCGATATTACGCATCGGGCTTCCTTAAGTGGCCTGTTCACCAGGCTTACATGTTGACTTAACAGCCTTTATGGCAACCTATTCAGGCCACAAATGCAAGTCAGATTATGGCGCGATTTGTGTCTTACCGGCGACCGGGTTTAATGCACGCTGACGGCAGAATGCGGAGTGTTTCCCTTTGCTGACAAACGTTTAAGCAGCATGTTGAGCAGCATGCCGTACATCGGCAGGAAGAACACCAGACAGATCAGGACTTTGAACGTGTAATCCACCATCGCGATTTCTACCCAGTGCTGAGCCATAAAGGCATCGCTGCTTTTGTAGAAGGCGATGAAGAAGAAGGACAGCGTGTCGCTGATATTGCCGAGGAACATTGAGGCGACCGGCGCTATCCACCAGCGGCGGTTCTGGCGCAGGCGGTTAAACACGTGAACATCGAGAATTTGCCCCAGCACATACGCCATAAAACTGGCGGTGGCGATACGGGCAACCATGATATTCAGGCTGTTGAGCGCTCCCATGCCCTGCCATTGCGCTTCAAAGAATAACGCTGAGATGACATAGGAAATGGCTAGTGCGGGCACCATCACGGACAGAATAATCCGTCGTGCCAGCGGTGCACCAAAGATGCGGACAGTCAGATCGGTGGCCAGAAAAATAAACGGAAAAGTGAACGCGCCCCAGGTGGTATGAAAACCAAAGATGGAAACGGGCAGCTGAACCAGATAGTTACTTGAGGTGATGATGGCAATGTGGAATAGCGAAAGCCATATCAGCGCGGAGAACCGCTGCTGAGCAGTAAAGGAGTACATATATGTGACCTTTTTAGTTGATTGGGGTGAGGGAACCCAAATACCCTGCATTCTTGAAACCGCAGGGGCGTTAGCTGTTTGCGGCGCGCATAGTAACTGTTTGCGCACCGTTTGCGCAACAGGACCGGCGGTTAATTTTAGCGCAATGAGCTCTGTCTGTTGCGTGTGAAATCCAGCGGGTTAAACTATGAGGCTTTGCTGCGCCCAAAGAAGTGTAGAGAAACGAAATGACCGATCCCTTTATCAATCCCGACCATCAGCTTGATGCGCTGGGTTTGCGCTGTCCGGAACCTGTGATGATGGTTCGCAAAGTGGTACGCACCATGAAAGATGGCGAAACACTGCTGATTATCGCCGATGATCCGGCAACGACCCGCGATATACCCGGTTTCTGCCGTTTTATGGAACACACCTTATTAGCATCTGATACCGACAATCAGCCGTATCGTTATTTACTGTGCAAAGGGTTGAGGGAAAAACAGGGCTGATGGCTCAGCCCGTGTGGTTTATTTCGATTTATTGCGCAACAGCCGCAGCGCATTGGCGGTCACCAGCGCTGTTGCACCGGAGTCCGCCAGCACTGCCAGCCACAATCCGGTCAGACCCATCAGCGTAGTCACCAGGAAAATCGCTTTCAGCCCCAGCGCTATCGTAATGTTCTGGCGGATATTCGCCCGCGTGGCGCGTGAAAGACTGATCATCTGCGCCAGTCCGCTCAGGCGGTTGTGCGTCAGCGCGGCATCCGCCGTTTCCAGCGCGACATCCGTCCCACTTCCCATCGCAATACCGATTGTCGCCGCTTTCATGGCAGGCGCATCGTTAATCCCGTCACCGACCATGGCGACCGGTTTCTGTGCGTTCAGCGCAGTGACCGCCGAAACTTTATCCGCAGGCAGCAGACCCGCACGAAAATCAATGCCCAGACGGTCCGCGATGGTTTTTGCCGCGCGCGGATTATCGCCGGTCAGCATGACGGCGGACACGCCCAGTGCTTTGAGTTTCTGCAATGCGTCGGCCGCGTCATCACGCAGACGATCCTGCATGGCGATCAGCCCGATCGCATTCCCTTCCTGTAATACCACGACGACGGTTTTTCCTGTGGATTCCCAGTCAGCAATTTGCACAAAGGTTTCCGGCGTCAGGCCGTTTGGCGTGACACTTTTCGGGGCCAGCACCTGAATTTTACGGCCTGCGACCACACCCTCGACGCCGGCACCGGCCAGGGCCCGGCGATCCTGCGCCGTGAGCGGTAGCGGATTACTGGTTTTTGCACGGGCCAGAATCGCCTGCGCCAGCGGGTGATGCGAACCTTCTTCCACCGCAGATGCCAGACTTAATACCTCGCCTTCGCTGGCGCCGTTCAGCGGTAAAATCTTCGTGATTTCAGGTTTGCCTTCAGTCAGCGTACCGGTTTTATCCAGCGCAACGGTTTGAATCAGCGCCAGTTGCTCAAGCGCTGCACCCCCTTTAATTAATGCGCCCTGACGCGTGGCCGCTGCCAGTCCGGACGTAATGGCGGCAGGTGTTGAAATCACCAGCGCACACGGGCAGCCAATCAGCAGCAGTGTCAGCCCGCGGTAAATCCAGGTCTCCCACGACAGCCCCATTGCCAGCGGGGGAACGATAATCACCAGCAACGACATCAGCATAATGACCGGTGTGTAATAGCGGCTGAAGGTATCAAGGAAACGCTCGATTGGCGCCCGGCGTTCATCGGCTTCTTCAATCAGTTGCAGGATGCGGTCGATGGCGCTGCTGCCCGGTGCGGAAGCCACTTCGAGGCGTGCCAGCCGGTCAACACACAGGCTGCCCGCCGGTACTTTTTCACCGGGCAGATGATCTACAGGCACTGATTCACCGGTCAGCGCGCTTTCGTCGAAACTGGCGGCGCTTTGTAAAACGGCGTCGGCAGGCAGGCGTGCACCTGCCGCGATTTCAATGATATCGCCGGGACGCAAACGGCTGACTGGCACGGTTTCCGATTGACCATTCACAATACGGATGGCGGTATCCGGGATCAGCGCCATCAGCGCTTTTACCCCGCTGCGTGCACGGCCGGATGCAAAAGCCTCCAGGCGTTCACCCACCATAAATAGCAGCAGAACCATGGCCGCCTCGGCCGTAGCCCCGATAAACAGTGCACCGAGCGCGGCGATACTCATCAGCGTTTCGATGGCGAATGGCGAACCGGCCCGGGTCTGGCGAATCGCCTGTCGCAGTACCGGCCATAGCCCGACCAGCGTCGTGGCGATAAACGCGATTTTGCCAGCCTGCGGATTGATATGGTCGAGAATCCAGCTCAGCAACATTAGCGCCGACAGCGCGATCAGAGGCAGCGCTTCCTGGAAACGGGAAGGTTCAGCGGCAGGTTTACTGTGTGGCTTGTCGAGCGATTGCAGGGTAAAACCTGCGGCGGTGACGGCATTCTGCACGTTTTGGGTGATATCAAAACCGGCATCAATCACCAGCTTTTCGGTGGCGAACAAGACTTTGGCGCGGTTGATGCCATGAATGCCGGAAACCGCTTTTTCAATTTTCCGGGCACAGGCCGGGCAATCCATGCCTTCCACCTTCCAGCTGTATTGCTGACTGCCGGAAAGCGGTGCTCCGGGGTCATCTTCACCCGGCGAGCCTTCAGTGCCGCTGCCGTCTGATGTGTGTGAGTGCTCACCTGTTTTTGGCGCACAGCAACTGTCTGTCGTGGCGCAGGCAGAAACCGCCAGCGTGGCTTTTTCGCTACAGCAACCTGCCGGATGGGTGCCCGGCTGTGCAATAGCGCCGATTTTGTTGATACGCAGTGCAGGCGCACGTTTGCCCTGACATCCGCAGCTACAGCCGTTGTTTTTTTGCAGTGGGATCATAAAGCCTCCGGTTCGGAACCGAGTGGAATGACTCCCAGTGTAAACCCTGGAGTCAGCTCTAAGGTCAACAAGTATTTTATCAGCGGAACCAGAACGGTTCCGCGGCGGGATATTTTACAGGTATAGCGACCGGACGATCAGGAAGTGCCCGCCAAAATAACAGGCGGCAACCAGCGCGTCAGCTGCGCGGAAGGTAAAGCGGTAACGGCTGACCAGCCAGAGAATATTTCCCAGTAGTAACAGCGCCGCGCCGCAGAATAACGAAAACGCCATGTCGGTGCTGCGTGCGAAATACTGTTCGCCCGCCAGCCAGACCATCAGCAGGGTCATGGCGATGTAAGTGGTCACTGGCCATCGCAGTTCAGCCAGCCGCGTCCAGATCACGGCAAGAAGTATTGCACCGAGGATCAGCAACGTCAGCGGTAGCGGCCAGAAGAAAGTGATGGTCATCTGGCTGGCAAAACTCAGCGTATACAGCAGATGCGACAGGAAGAACGCACCGATGGCATACATAAAGCGTTCTTCAGGCAACAGTAACAGGCCGTCAGCCACCAGCGTCGCCGCCAGACCCAGCAGGATCAGATAGCTGTAAACGTTGAGTGTCGGTGCCTGCCAGGCAAGTAAAAGGAGCAATAACAGGGTGACGGGTTTAAAGACCCAGCGCTGCCAGCGCGGGCCGCGATAGCTGGCATCAACGAATAACCAGCCGGAGAAAAATACAGCGAGGAATGGCCAACTCATTGTTTATCCTTTTATATTTCAGCACAGAACATAAAAACCGATGTCAGGGTCTGCCTTCAGAAAAACACATCCTGTTTTCCCGGACTTGCTTTCAGTGTAGGAGAGAGAGCATGGCGGCGACAATCAGAAATCCCCGTAACGGCAGGTCTGATGCATGTGGGTTCAGGATGAGAGGAATTTACGGCGCAGGGCGCGCCGTAAAAGCGGGGATTACTTTTTAGCTGGCAGCGGCGGCTGTTTTTTCTGCCACGCCATCAGTTCGAAGACGCCGAACAGGAAGATGCGGGTTTGCAGCCACGGGCCGATGGTGTCTTTTTCCTTGCCCTGCGTGGCTTTAAGCAGCATTACCTGCAAACCATGCATGAAGAACATGAACACAATCGCCACGTCCAGAAAGTATTTGATCGGCTTCGGGAACGGGTGGATCAGGTTAAACGCCAGAAACACCCAAATACATAACATCAACAACCGACCAATATTGATCAACATCTTACTGCTCCTGTTCTGGTGAGCCGGTTTCAGGCGTCACATCGCGATGGTAGAGGCGATAAGCAACTTGTCCGGCGACTTTCTCACGGTGTAACCGCCAACTGGCAGGCACATCCAGAGTGTCATGTTCGGCTTCTGTTTCGACATAAATCCAGGCTTCGTCAGCCAGCCACTGGTTGTGCTCCAGCAGGTTCAGGGTGTCTTGCAGAATGCCTTTGCGGAAAGGCGGATCGAGGAAAACCACGTCAAAAGCATTTCCGGCTTTTGCCAGCCAGTTCAATGTATTGACGTTAAATACTTTCGCATCACCGGCGTTTAGCAGCGCCAGGTTTTTCTCTAACTGTTGTGCAACCGGGCGTTCAAACTCCAGCAGTGTTGCGCTGGCCGCATAGCGGGACAAGGCCTCCAGACCGAGTGCGCCACTGCCTGCAAAGCAGTCCAGACAATGCGCACCCTGCAAAACCGGCGCCAGCCAGTTGAACAGCGTTTCACGTACGCGATCGGTGGTCGGTCGCAACCCCGGGCTGTGGGGAACCGGAAGTTTGCGTCCGCGCCATTGTCCGCCAATAATTCGGATCTGGCCTGCGGCGGGCGTGTTGGGTTTTTTTGCCATAGTTCGCTTGTGTCATCCAAAGCCGTCAGGCTTCGTTACTTATCGTTTGGAGGGCTATTCTACCGGTGTGCGGGCAATGGGCAAATGTTTAACATTGTCGATTGAAAAACCAGCGGAATTCAATACGCGGGCGTGTTGCCTGCAGGGGAAAGTGATAGACTGCCTGACCATAACCCTATTAATAATCCGTTCGCCAGTCATTAACGGCGAGGAGTGACGTTGTAAAATGGCAAAAGATAAAAAACGCGGTTTCTTCTCCTGGTTCGGTCGTGGCCGTCAGGAAGAAGAGCAGCAGAAGGAAGAAACACGCGACGCACAGTCCGTTGTCGAAGAACAACCGGCGTCCGTGCCTGAGCATGAAGAGTCAGCCGTTGCTGAAGAACCGGGTGTTCCGGTTGAACGTGAGCCAGTTGTTGAACCAGAACCGGAAGTCGGACCCGCGCCGGAAATCGAACCGGAACCTGAAATTGAGCCTGAGCCGCTGACAGAGCCGGAAGCTGAACCGGAACCGGTTCGCGAACAGGCCTCGGCTGAACTGGCACAAGAAATTGTTCACATCACCGAACAGGTTGCCGCGCAGCCTGAGGTTGTTGAAGAAAAAGTCATTGAAGATGAGTTTGTTGAATCGGCAGAAGAGATTGCGGAAGACCAGCGTCAGGATACCCTTGATTCTGTTGACGATAACGCGGCGGTAGACGAACCGCTGCCTGTGGCGCTGGATCCTATCGTCGTCCTGCCTGCCGGTGAAACTGAACAGGAACGCCCGACTAAAGAAGGTTTCTTCGCCCGTCTTAAACGCAGCCTGGTCAAAACGAAGCAGAATCTGGGCTCCGGTTTTGTCAGCCTGTTCCGTGGTAAGAAAATCGATGACGATCTGTTTGAGGAGCTGGAAGAACAGCTGCTGATTGCCGACGTTGGCGTCGAAACTACCCGTAAAATCATCACTTCACTGACTGAACATGCCTCGCGTAAGCAACTGAAAGACGCCGATGCGCTGTACGGCAAGCTGAAGGAAGAAATGTCCGAAATACTGGCAAAAGTTGACGAGCCACTGGATGTCAGCGGCAAAACCCCGTATGTCATTCTGATGGTGGGTGTGAACGGTGTCGGTAAAACCACCACCATCGGTAAAATGGCGCGCCAGTTTGAAGCACAGGGTAAATCTGTGATGCTGGCGGCAGGCGATACCTTCCGTGCGGCGGCTGTTGAGCAGTTGCAAGTCTGGGGTCAGCGTAACAAGATCCCGGTGATTGCGCAGCATACCGGTGCCGATTCCGCCTCCGTCATTTTCGATGCCATTCAGGCGGCGAAAGCCCGCAATATCGACGTACTGATCGCCGATACCGCAGGCCGTTTGCAAAACAAAGCGCACCTGATGGAAGAACTGAAGAAAATCGTCCGGGTGATGAAGAAACTCGACGAAGATGCACCGCATGAAGTTATGCTGACGCTCGACGCCAGCACCGGCCAGAACGCGGTCAGTCAGGCCAAATTATTCAACGAAGCCGTCGGACTGACCGGAATAACGCTGACTAAACTGGATGGCACCGCAAAAGGCGGCGTGATCTTTGCCATCGCTGATCAGTTCAGCATTCCGATCCGCTACATTGGTGTCGGTGAAGGTATCGAAGATTTAAGGCCTTTTAAGGCAGACGATTTTATTGAGGCACTTTTTGCCCGAGAGGATTAATACGGATGATTCGCTTTGAACAGGTCAGTAAAGCTTATCTGGGCGGACGACAGGCGCTTCAGGGCGTCAACTTTCACATCCAGCAAGCGGAAATGGCATTTCTGACCGGACACTCTGGCGCGGGTAAAAGTACCCTGCTGAAGCTGATTTGCGGTATTGAGCGACCGAGTGCCGGACATATTTTGTTTGGCGGTCATGACATCAGCCGCCTGAAATCCAGTGAAGTGCCGTTTCTGCGTCGCCAGATCGGCATGATTTTTCAGGATCACCATTTGCTGATGGACCGTACGGTCTATGACAATGTGGCGATGCCGCTGATCATCTCCGGGGCCAGCAGTGAAGATATTCGTCGCCGCGTGTCGGCCGCACTGGATAAAGTCGGATTACTGGATAAAGCGAAGAACCTGCCGATCCAGCTTTCCGGTGGTGAACAACAGCGTGTGGGTATTGCCCGCGCAGTGGTCAACAAACCTGCAGTGCTGCTGGCGGATGAGCCGACCGGTAACCTTGACGGTGAACTATCAGAAGGTATTTTGCGCTTATTCGAAGAATTTAACCGTGTTGGTGTCACCGTGTTGATGGCGACGCATGATGTGGGTCTGATTGCCCGTCGTAATTACCGCACGCTGACGCTGAGTCAGGGGCGGATGTCGGGAGGGGTGTACTAATGGCAAACAGTCCGAACCCGGCGAAAACCGCAAAAAGCGCCCGTGCTGCGAAAAGCAAAGCATTACAGGGAGGCTGGCGCGAGCAGTGGCGCTATGCGTGGATGAATGCGCTGGCTGACATGTTGCGTCAGCCGCTGGCAACGCTGCTTACGGTGATGGTGATCGCTATTTCCCTGACGCTGCCGAGTGTCTGTTATCTGGTATGGAAGAACGTCAGTACGGCCGCAGAGCAGTGGTATCCGACGCCACAACTGACGGTGTATCTTGATAAAGCACTGGATGATGATGCCGCAGAAAACGTGGTGAAAACCCTGAAAACGGAAGCAGGGGTGGATAAAGTTAACTATCTGTCCCGCGAAGAAGCGATGGGTGAATTCCGCAACTGGTCAGGCTTTGGCGGCGCTATGGATATGCTGGAGCAAAACCCGTTGCCGGCCGTGGCTATCATCACGCCTAAAATGAATTTCCAGGACGCCGCAACACTCAACACCTTGCGCGACCGCGTGGCGGCTGTGCATGGCGTGGATGAAGTGCGTATGGATGACAGCTGGTTTGCCCGGCTCGCGGCGCTGACCGGTCTGGTCGGACAGATTGCGGCGATGATCGGCATCCTGATGGTGATTGCGGTCTTCCTCGTCATTGGTAACAGTGTGCGACTGAGTATCTTCAGCCGGCGCGACACCATCAACGTCATGAAGCTTATCGGTGCGACCGATGGCTTCATTTTGCGACCATTCCTCAACGGTGGTGCGATGCTTGGTTTCACCGGCGCGTTGTTGTCACTGATCCTCTCGGAAGTCCTGGTACTGCGTCTTGAGAGCGTGGTGACGCAGGTTGCGCAAGTCTTCGGCACGACCTTTGACCTGCACGGTCTGGGCTGGGATGAAAGCTTGCTGCTGCTGATCGTTTCCGCGATGATTGGCTGGATTGCCGCCTGGCTGGCGACGGTTCAACATTTACGGCGATTTACACCACAGTAGTCAGAATTTGCTATAATGTCCCCCTGCTGCTCAGTCATTGTGTATCAGGGGGAAGCGGTTTCAGGCCAGTCAGCCACATCATTTTCCTGCTTCCCCTGCAATGGCACAAATTCACTATCCAATAGTCAGTCTGTCACTTACAGTCTTTAGACTGTTGAATCTGTCCGTGAACTTTATGTAAAATTCGTGGTCGTAGAGCAGCGAATATGAAGGGCTCGGCGTTGCTTTGTTGTCGCCTTTAAGGCCAGCAATGTCGCGGTATCATCCCGCAGCAACGTGGTATAAAACCTGCATTACGTCATACATGAGAGGCTTTAATGACCAAAGAAATGCGCACTTTAGCATTAGTACCCCAAGGTAGCCTGGAAGCCTATGTTCGGGCCGCCAATGCCTATCCTATGCTCACCGCAGAGGAAGAGCGGGCGCTGGCTGAACGGCTGCATTACAACGGTGATCTGGAAGCAGCGAAAGAGCTGATCCTGTCTCACCTGCGCTTTGTTGCTCACATTGCCCGCAACTATTCAGGCTACGGTTTGCCACAGGCAGACCTTATCCAGGAAGGTAACATTGGCCTGATGAAAGCGGTACGTCGCTTTAATCCGGAAGTCGGTGTGCGTCTGGTATCCTTTGCCGTGCATTGGATCAAAGCGGAAATTCACGAATATGTGCTGCGTAACTGGCGCATCGTGAAAGTCGCAACCACTAAAGCGCAGCGTAAGCTCTTCTTCAACCTGCGTAAAAACAAACAACGTCTGGGCTGGTTCAGTCACGACGAAGTCGAGCACGTCGCCCGCGAACTGGGTGTGACCAGTAAAGATGTGCTGGAGATGGAATCACGCATGGCCGCACAGGACATGACGTTTGACCCGACGCCGGATGATGAACCACGTGACGGCGCAGCGATGGCACCGATGCTCTATCTGCAAGATAAGAGTTCTGACTTTGCAGAAACCATCGAAGAAGATAACTGGGATCAGGACGCGACCGACAAACTTTCCTATGCGATGGAAGGTCTTGACGAACGCAGCCAGGATATCATCCGTGCACGTTGGTTAGACGACGATAACAAATCGACGCTGCAGGAACTGGCCGACAAATACGGTGTTTCCGCAGAACGTGTTCGTCAGCTTGAAAAGAACGCGATGAAGAAATTACGTATGGCGATCGAAGCCTGATCAACGTAGCGCAAAACGAAAAAAGCGACCTCCGGGTCGCTTTTTTTATGCCTCAAATTCAGCGATAGCGCACCGTGCTTCAGGTTTTTTTCCAGACGTCTTCTTCCCGCACAAAACCACATGCCTGCATAAAGGCAGCGGTAACGGCGTCATTATCAGCCTTCATCGTCCAGCTCCTCACCTGTGGCAATTGCGCCTGTAAGTCCTCCATCAGATACAACCCGACACCACGACGGCGGGTGACGTCCCGTACCAACAGATCGTGAAGTTCACCCTGATTGCCGTTGAGCGTGATTTTGACTGCGCCCAGAATGCGTTCATTAAACACGGCCGCGAACAGCGCACGGTTATTTTGCAGGCTGGCTTGCCAGTCACTTTCAGTTTGCGCCGGCCAGATTTTGGCCAGATCGATCAGGTCCTGCGCGCTGAGTGACGTCAGTTTTTGGATAGTTAATTTCATGATGCGGAAGGTCAGAAAATGGGAACGCCAGTGTAGCGGATCCTTCTAAAAATCGGGCGTAACTTTTTTTGTACAGTAACAGCGTGAAAACTTTTTTAGAGATCCGAGTATAAGCGATAAATGTTGGCTTTAATCAATAATGCCAGCGTTAACGACTGATTGTCTGAAACGGAACCGATTTTCCATCCAAATAAAATTCTGTTTACACCTCATATTTCTGATTGTGCCATTTGATTTGCAGAAGAAAATTCCTGTTTAATGTTATGAATTATAAAGTCTTATTCGAAAATAAGACGAAATAAGCCGGTAACTCGTTATTACTTATACTAAATTTCCTAAGTGATGATGTTTTGAACAGGCAACAAAGAGCAAACCACAACACACACATGAACGGGGTAATCGGATGAAAGTAACAAAGGGTAAGATCTGGCTGGCAGGGTGTATCGCATTAGCAATGAGTCAGGCGGCGTTCGCAAAAGACATCAAAGTTGCCATCGTGGGTGCTATGTCAGGTCCGGTTGCCCAGTACGGTGACATGGAATTTACGGGGGCAAAACAGGCGATCGCTGACATCAACGCCAAAGGCGGAGTGAAGGGCGATAAACTGGTCGGCGTGGAATATGACGATGCCTGTGACCCTAAACAAGCTGTTGCCGTGGCCAACAAAGTGATTAACGACGGTATCCGTTATGTTATCGGCCACCTGTGTTCTTCTTCCACTCAGCCTGCCTCGGACATCTATGAAGATGAAGGCGTGCTGATGATCACTCCGGCGGCGACCAACGCTGACCTGACCACCCGTGGATATAAAATGGTGATGCGCACCACCGGTCTGGATTCCGATCAGGGTCCGACCGCAGCGAAATATATCCTCGATACCATCAAACCAAAACGCATCGCTGTTGTGCATGATAAACAGCAATACGGCGAAGGTCTGGCCCGTTCCGTACAGGATGCGCTGAAAAAAGGTGGCGGTAACGTTGTTCTTTTTGAAGGCGTAACCGCAGGCGACAAAGATTTCTCCACACTGGTGGCGCGTCTGAAAAAAGAAAACGTCGATTTCGTTTATTTCGGCGGTTATTACCCGGAAATGGGTCAGATCCTGCGTCAGTCAAAACAAGCCGGTCTGGCAGCGAAATTTATGGGCCCGGAAGGCGTAGGCAACTCTTCACTGTCTAACATTGCGGGTGATGCCTCTGAAGGCATGCTGGTGACATTGCCAAAACGCTATGACCAGGTTCCAGCCAACCAGCCAATCGTTGATGCGCTGAAAGCCAAGAAACTGGATCCAACCGGTCCGTTCGTCTGGACGACTTACGCCGCATTGCAGGCGCTGACGACCGGTATGGAACGTAGTGGCAGCATGGAACCGGCTGTTATCGCCAAAAATCTGAAATCAGCGTCAGTGGATACCGTGATGGGCCCGCTGAGCTGGGATGATAAAGGTGACCTGAAAGGATTCGAATTCGGTATCTTCGAGTGGCATAAAGACGGCACGTCTACCCCAATCAAATAAATGCCCGGCATCCTTCGCGCCGCCTCTGCGTTGGCCGCCTTCATTCACCCCGGTCACTTACCTGTGTAAGCTCCCGGGGATTCATTCAGTTGCCGCCTTGATGCAACACGAATGATTTTGGGCATTATGTTTCAGAACAGCGCATTACTCTGCCCGGCGTCTATTGTTATAAGAGGCGCCGGGTTGCAGTCTCAGCACAAGTTATCAAACCCTTGATTAATAAGGATAGGGTATGTCAGAGCAGTTCCTCTATTTCATTCAGCAGATGTTCAACGGTGTCACGTTGGGCAGCACTTATGCGCTGATTGCCATTGGTTACACCATGGTTTACGGCATTATCGGCATGATTAACTTCGCCCACGGCGAGGTGTATATGATCGGCAGTTATGTCTCCTTTATCGTTATCGCTGCCCTGATGATGATGGGTATCGATGCCAGCTGGTTGCTGATCGGTGCCGGTTTCATCGCGGCGATTGTAATTTCCAGTGCGTATGGCTGGAGTATTGAACGCGTGGCATATAAGCCGGTGCGTAACTCCAAGCGTCTGATTGCACTGATTTCTGCCATCGGGATGTCTATTTTTCTGCAAAACTACGTCAGCCTGACCCAGGGCTCACGCGATCTTGCCTTACCGAGTCTGGTTACCGGCCAGTGGAAACTGGGAGAGACCAACGGCTTTGCGGCGACCATCAGCACCATGCAGCTGATTATCTGGGTCGTCACGTTTGTTGCGATGCTGGCGTTGACGTTGTTCATCCGTTATTCACGCATGGGCCGCGCCTGCCGTGCCTGCGCAGAAGATCTCAAAATGGCCAGCCTGCTGGGCATCAGCACGGACCGCGTAATTTCGCTGACCTTCGTCATTGGTGCATTAATGGCGGCCGTGGCGGGCGTTCTGCTCGGTCAGTTTTACGGTGTCATTAATCCGTATATTGGCTTTATGGCCGGGATGAAAGCCTTCACCGCAGCGGTGCTGGGAGGGATCGGCAGTATTCCGGGCGCGATGATCGGCGGCCTGATTTTAGGCGTGGCCGAAGCGCTGACCTCGGCGTATCTGAGCACTGAATACAAAGACGTGGTCTCCTTCGCGCTGCTGATCGTGGTGTTGCTGGTGCTGCCGACCGGTATTCTTGGTCGCCCGGAGGTTGAGAAAGTATGAAGCGCCTGAATCTGTTAAATGCGCTGGTCTCGGCATTCGTCCTGCTGGTGCTGGCGGCGTTCATTATGGGATTGCAACTGAGTCTCGACGGCACAAAACTGGTGGTCAACGGGGCCGGTGAAGTGCGCTGGACGTGGATTGCCATCGGTTGTGTGATCGTCTTCGTGTTCCAGTTGTTCCGCCCGATGGTCAGTAGCAGCCTGAAAAAAGTCTCGGGTCCGGGCTGGGTTTTGCCAAGCTTTGATGGCTCAACGCCAAAACAAAAACTGCTGGCGCTGGTGCTGATTATCGCCGCTATCGCCTGGCCGTTTATCGTCTCGCGCGGCACCGTGGATATCGCCACGCTGACCCTGATCTACATTATGCTGGGCCTCGGTCTCAATGTTGTGGTCGGGCTGTCCGGTCTGCTGGTGCTGGGCTACGGCGGCTTTTACGCCATTGGTGCTTACACGTACGCATTGCTCAACCATTATTATGGCATCGGTTTCTGGGAAGCCTTACCGCTGGCCGGTCTGGTGTCTGCGGCATTCGGTTTCCTGCTCGGATTCCCGGTTTTGCGGCTGCGCGGTGACTATCTGGCGATCGTCACGTTGGGTTTCGGCGAAATTGTCCGTATCCTGCTGCTCAATAATACCGAACTGACCGGCGGGCCGAACGGCATCAGCCAGATCCCTAAACCGACGCTGTTCGGGCTGGAATTCAGCCGTACGCCGCGCGACGGCGGCTGGGATACCTTCAGTAACTTCTTTCATGTCACGTATGACCCGAGTGATCGCATCATCTTCCTGTACATGGTGGCGCTGCTGCTGGTGATCGCAACCTTGTTCATCATCAACCGTTTGCTGCGTATGCCGCTGGGTCGTGCATGGGAAGCACTGCGTGAAGATGAAATTGCCTGCCGCTCACTGGGCCTGAACCCGACCCGCATCAAACTGACCGCATTCACCATCAGCGCTGCGTTTGCCGGTTTTGCCGGTACGCTGTTTGCGGCACGTCAGGGCTTTGTCAGCCCGGAATCCTTCACTTTTGCGGAATCTGCGTTCGTGCTGGCTATCGTGGTGCTCGGCGGGATGGGCTCGCAGTTTGCGGTTATCCTGGCGGCGATTCTGCTGGTGGTATCCCGTGAGCTGATGCGTGATCTCAATGAATACAGCATGTTACTGCTCGGTGCGTTGATGGTGCTGATGATGATCTGGCGTCCGCAGGGCTTGCTGCCGATGAAGCGACCGCAACTGAAACTGAAACTGTCTAAGCAACAAATCGCGGATCAGGGGGAAAAGGCATGAGTACGCAACCTCTGTTAGCGGTTGAAGGGCTGATGATGCGTTTTGGCGGCCTGCTGGCGGTCAACAACGTGGCGCTGAACCTTAATCAGGGTGAAATTGTTTCCCTGATCGGCCCCAACGGTGCCGGTAAAACCACGGTATTTAACTGCCTGACCGGTTTCTATAAACCAAGCGGCGGCACCATTAAGTTACGTGATCAACATCTTGAAGGATTGCCGGGGCAGAAAATTGCCCGCATGGGCGTGGTGCGAACTTTCCAGCACGTACGCCTGTTCCGTGAAATGACCGTGATCGAAAACCTGCTGGTCGCCCAGCATCAGCACCTGAAAAGCGGTGTACTGGCTGGCCTGTTCAAAACGCCGGGTTTTCGCCGTGCTGAAGCCGATGCACTGGATCGTGCTGCTGACTGGCTGGAGCGCGTCGGATTGCTCGAACTGGCAAACCGCCAGGCGGGTAATCTGGCTTACGGCCAGCAACGCCGGCTGGAAATTGTCCGCTGCATGGTAACGCGTCCGGAAATCCTGATGCTCGACGAACCGGCTGCCGGCCTGAACCCGCGTGAAACTGAAGAGCTGAACCAGCTGATTGCTGAACTGCGTAACCAGCACAACGTGTCGGTGCTGCTGATTGAGCACGACATGAAACTGGTCATGGGCATTTCTGACCGCATCTACGTGGTGAATCAGGGAACGCCGCTGGCGCAAGGCACACCGGCTGAAATTCGTAATAATCCTGACGTGATCCGCGCCTATTTAGGCGAAGGTTAATGGGCGAAGTCTAAGGGACAGAACAAGATGTTGTCATTTAATCAGGTATCCGCCCATTACGGCAAAATTCAGGCGCTGCATGAAGTCAGCCTGAACATTAATAAAGGGGAAATCGTCACGCTGATCGGCGCAAACGGTGCCGGTAAAACCACGCTGCTCGGCAGTTTATGTGGCGAACCGCGTGCGACGAACGGCTCGATTATTTTCGAAGGGAAAGACATCACACAGTGGCAGACCGCCAAAATCATGCGCGGCGATATCGCGATTGTGCCGGAAGGTCGCCGCGTATTCTCCCGTATGACGGTGGAAGAAAACCTGGCGATGGGCGGTTTCTTTGCCACACGCGATCAGTATCAGGAGCGGCTGGAGCGTGTGTTTACGTTGTTCCCGCGCCTGAAAGAGCGTCGTGTGCAGCGTTCAGGCACCATGTCCGGCGGTGAGCAACAGATGCTGGCGATTGGCCGTGCGCTGATGAGTCAGCCACGCTTGCTGTTGCTCGATGAACCGTCGCTGGGGCTGGCACCTATCATCATCCAGCAGATTTTCGACACTATCCAGCAGTTGCGCGAAGAAGGCATGACCATCTTCCTGGTTGAGCAAAACGCCAATCAGGCGCTGAAACTGGCCGATCGCGGCTATGTGCTGGAAAACGGTCATGTGGTGCTGGAAGACACCGGTGCGGCATTGCTGGCGAACGAAGCAGTGCGTGCGGCTTATCTCGGTGCATAAACTGGCTTCGGATTTTAAAAAACTGTGTTAAATCTGACAAACCGCACGGCAAGCGCTTTGCGGTTTTTATTTTGTCTATAAATTAACATCTCTTACATTCGTATAACTTTGCATACCATCAGGAACATGTCATGAACACAGAAGGTTTACTCGCCGCCCGTATGGTCAGGCTTAAAAGTTCGGCCATCCGGGAATTGCTGAAACACAGCAAGATGGAAGGCGTTATTTCGCTGGCGGGTGGTATTCCTTCTTCGGCGCTTTTTGATTTCGACGGTCTGCGTGAGGCGACGCAACTGGCCATCACTGAACAGCCGGAGCATGCTTTTCAGTATGGGCTGACTGAAGGCAGTTATACGCTGCGTGAGCGTATTGCCGAGCTTTGTCAGGAACGCGGTGTGGTGGCCAGTCCGGATGATATTGTGGTCACTGCCGGCTCCCAGCAGGCGCTGGATCTGGTGATGCGCGCCGTGGTAAACCCGGATGACGTTTTCGTGGTCGAGCGCCCGACCTATCTGGCAGCCTTACAGACGCTGGAACTGGCGGAGGCCAGACTGTTATCCGTCGGTTCTGACGGCGATGGCATGATTGTTGATGAGCTGGCACAACTGCTGAAGACGCAGAAAATCAAAGGTGTATATCTTGTCCCGACATTCGGTAACCCGAGCGGCGTGACCCTGAGTCGTGCCCGTCGCGAACAGCTGGTAAAACTGGCGGCACAGCACGAATTTCTGATTGTGGAAGATGACCCGTACGGCGAACTGCGTTTCACTGAAGAACGCCAGCCGACGCTTTTCGAGCTGTCGAAGGCGCTGTACGGTAACGCGGATAACATCATCTACACTTCGACATTTTCTAAAATCCTGGCACCGGGCCTGCGTCTGGGCTGGGTCATTATGCCCGACTGGCTACTGCACAAAGTTGCCATCATCAAGCAGGCGGCGGATCTGCATGCCAGCGCGTTGTCGCAGACGATTGCCGAATATTATCTCGGCCTGGGCCGTCTGCCGAAGCAGATCGAAACCATCCGTACGGCCTATAAAAAGAAATGTCAGGTTATGGCCGAACTGCTGGAACGCGAACTGGGAGACGTACTGACGTTTGAATATCCGAAAGGCGGCATGTTCCTGTGGGCACGCTTCCGCGAACCGCGTAATTGTGCTGACTGGATGAAAAAGACGCTGGCGCAGGGTGTGGTATTTGTACCGGGCGAATTCTTCTATGCCGATAACCCGGATCACTCGACGTTCCGTTTGTCGTTCGCTACCGCGACTGAAGAGCAAATGCATGAGGCGGTTGCCCGCCTCAAACGCGCATTGTAATTTTCCTTCGCTTGTCTGTCAGCAGGTACCTTTTTGTGCCCGGTACCTGCCGGCAGGCATTACATGTCGGATGGATAAACTTTACACGGTTTTATATTTTTCGTTCCCTTTTTCCCGCCATTTAACAGCACTTCTTCCGCGTCAAAAAATTCCTGAATATGATCGCTAATGACCGGACAGGCAGCAACACCCTGGAGCAGGGCACCATGCTGCTTTAGCCAGAATAAAATGCGCACAAAACTGGCCGCATTCGGGCGGTAATGGCCGCTTTTACAAGTAATCCCGACCAAAATTCCATTATTTACCGCTATTTCACCGGCAGCCTGTACTGGCGCGCCGCTCAGGAAGCTCGAGTGGTGGAAAATATCCACCCTATGATCGTTAGCGTAAAGGCTATTATTGGGCGCCATCACAAATATGGCCCATCCCTCGCCAGCAGTATTGGTGCTCATATTACCCGTGTGAAACCGTTCACCGCGTGAATTATAAATGATGCCATTGTTGATATAAATTTTTTTATCTTCACGCTGTGCGCTGTCTAAATAAGTGACGCCCATTTGCAGTCTGCGTAGTAATTCTTCTCCCTTTTTATTATCAAACATATCCGGAATATAAAATTCACGCAGCCAGTCCAAAAAACTCAATGGGCTTGAGGACGTCTTCCAGATTGATAACGGGTCTTTACTATAAGCAATGGCCCTTGCTAAAGGAAAATGGCCGGGTATTAATGCTTCCTGCCAGTAATCTTGATGTAAACGGTGATGTGTTTTGCCCGTTATTCCCACCACAAAAGGTTTTACTGCCGCCCTGACTTTAGCCCAACCCCGAAGTCCGTGGCCTGAGCTATCGCCGGTCACGAGTTGAAGAGTGAGGGCCTTAGCGCGTTTAAGAGCCTGATCATGAAGTATCATGACCGCCGCAGCGCGATGGTTTGCAGGCTTACGGTGATAATATTTCTGACAGGCATCACAAATCATTAGCAGCAGATTGGCTTCTAAATCGGGCGTTTCTAACGTAATGATTTTGTAATGTTGTAAGAGCGTATCAATATGAGCCAGATAAACATTGGCCCTTCTGTGAAACAATCCCAGATTGGATTGCTTTTTAAATTCCTCTATCGTCCATATTTTATCTGGCATATGTTCTTATCTTCCATTTTTCTTAATTTCACCTTGTATTTGTATGTTATTTAAGGGGTTGTAAATGAGGTGGGTGGTAGATTTTTCTGAGTGCATGATAATTTTAGTGGCTGTTCAAGTCGAATTCATTATGAATTAAGCAATGCCCTACAAAGCTTTATTTAACATCGCTGTCATATTACTGTCATTGATTTTATGTTTTTCTGTCATTTTTCCATGTCATGTTAGCTCCCGAATAAAAACGTTTCTTAATATCCATTATTTCTCTGCACTTGTTCTACACCAGCAGAATTCAGGAGACAGGCATGTTCATCAACCTCAAAAAAACGGTCATTGGCACCGCGCTGGCGCTGGCTTTCAGCGCCAATGCTTTTGCTGTGACAGAAATTCCTTTCTGGCACTCTATGGATGGCGAGTTAGGCAAAGAAGTGAACTCGCTGGCCGACCGTTTTAACCAGACGCACCCTGATGTCAAAATTGTGCCTGTCTATAAAGGCAAATACGACGAAAGCCTGGCGGCTGGGATTGCAGCGTACCGAACCGGTAATGCGCCTGCGATTCTGCAGGTTTACGAAGTGGGCACCGCGACCATGATGGCCAGCAAAGCCATCAAACCGGTTTACGAAGTGTTCAGTGATGCAGGGATTAAAGAAGACGTTTCCCAGTTTGTGCCGACTGTTTCGGGTTATTACTCCGATTCCAAAGGCCGCCTGCTGTCCCAGCCTTTCAACAGCTCCACGCCGGTGCTGTATTACAACAAAGACGCTTTTAAGAAAGCCGGTCTTAATCCGGATCAGCCGCCAAAAACCTGGCAGGATATGGCGGTGTACACCGAGAAATTACGTGAAGCTGGCATGAAATGTGGCTACGCCAGTGGCTGGCAGGGTTGGATCCAAATCGAGAACTTCAGCGCCTGGCATGGTCTGCCGATCGCTACCAAAAATAATGGCTTCGATGGCACGGATGCTGTTTTGGAATTCAACAAACCAGAGCAAATCAAACATATTCAGATGCTGGAAGACATGAACAAAAAAGGTGATTTCACCTATTTTGGTCGTAAGGATGAATCCACCGCCAAGTTCTATAACGGCGATTGCGCAATGACCACCGCCTCTTCCGGTTCCCTGGCTGACATCCGTCAGTATTCTAAATTCAGCTATGGCGTAGGCATGATGCCTTACGACGCAGACATCAAAGGCGCCCCACAAAACGCCATCATCGGTGGTGCAAGCCTGTGGGTAATGAACGGCAAAGACAAAAATACCTACAAAGGCGTTGCCGAATTCCTGCAATTCCTGACCACACCTGAAATTGCTGCCGAATGGCATCAGAAAACCGGTTATCTGCCGGTGACCACCGCCGCGTATGAACTGACCAAAAAAGAGGGCTTCTACGACAAGAACCCGGGTTCTGACGTTGCTACCCGCCAGATGCTGAACAAGCCGCCATTGCCGTTCACCAAGGGTCTGCGTCTGGGCAACATGCCTCAGATCCGCACCATCGTGGATGAAGAACTGGAAAGCGTATGGAGTGGTAAGAAAACTGCCAAAGAAGCATTAGATACTGCGGTACAGCGCGGGAATTTGTTACTCCGTCGCTTCGAAGCTTCTACTAAGTAATCCAGTTTTGCTCCCTCCCCAGCGAAGGGGAGGGTTGGTGGGGTATTAAAGACAGCTTAGTCGTTTGCAAAACCCTCTCCCAACCTCCCCTTCGCAGGGGGAGGAGCTAAACCCGCCATCGCATCAACGAGTACACCATCATGAGTTCACACCGTCCCGGTTTTGGTTGCAGCTGGCTGCCCTACGCGCTGGTATTGCCACAGCTGCTGATCACCGCGATATTTTTCCTGTGGCCTGCAGGTCAGGCGCTGTGGTATTCGGTTCAGACGCTGGATCCGTTCGGCTTATCCAGTACGTTTGCCGGTCTGACTAACTTCATACAGCTGTTTCAGGACCCGTACTATCTCGATTCGTTTTATACCACGTTGAAATTCAGCTTTATGGTGGCGTTTATCGGGCTGGCCGTTTCGCTGTTTTTCGCGGCGCTGGTCGATCACGTTGTACGCGGCAGCCGGATTTATCAGACGCTGATGATCCTGCCATACGCCGTTGCGCCTGCCGTGGCCGCCGTATTGTGGATGTTCCTGTTCAGCCCCGGCCTCGGTCTGATCACCCATTTCTTAGGCTCGATGGGCTATAACTGGAACCACGCGCAAAACAGCGGTCAGGCGATGTTTCTGGTGGTGCTGGCATCGGTCTGGAAGCAAATCAGTTACAACTTCCTGTTCTTCCTGGCGGCATTGCAGTCGATCCCCAAATCTCTGGTGGAGGCGGCGGCTATCGATGGTGCGGGTCCGGTTCGCCGGTTCTTCCATTTGGTGTTGCCGCTGATTTCGCCGGTCAGTTTCTTCCTGCTGGTGGTCAATCTGGTCTACGCCTTCTTTGATACCTTCCCGGTGATTGATGCCGCGACGGCCGGTGGCCCGGTACAGGCGACAACTACCCTGATTTACAAAGTGTATCGCGAAGGTTTCTCCGGTCTGGACTTGTCCAGTTCTGCCGCGCAGTCCGTGATTCTGATGTTGCTGGTTTGCGGCCTGACGTTCATTCAGTTCCGCTTTGTCGAGCGTAAGGTGCGTTACCAATGATTGAAAACCGCAGAGGGCTGGATATTTTCAGCCACATCATGCTGCTGCTCGGCGTGCTGGTGATCCTCTTTCCGCTGTATGTCGCGTTTGTGGCGGCATCTCTGGATAACAAACAAATTTTTGACGTGCCGATGACGCTGATCCCAGGCACGCATTTATGGGAAAACATCAGCATCATCTGGACGCAGGGCGCGGGCAACAGCAGTCCGGCATTCGGGCGGATGCTGTTCAACAGCTTCATCATGGCGATGGTGATCACCATCGGTAAGATTTCGGTATCCATGTTGTCGGCCTACGCGATTGTCTATTTTCGTTTTCCGCTGCGTAATCTGTTCTTCTGGCTGATTTTTATGACGCTGATGTTGCCGGTGGAAGTGCGTATTTTCCCGACCGTGCAGGTGATCGCCAATCTGCATATGCTCGACAGCTACACCGGACTGACGTTGCCGATGATGGCGTCTGCGACCGCGACCTTCCTGTTCCGTCAGTTCTTTATGACCTTGCCGGATGAGCTGCTGGAAGCGGCGCGTATCGACGGTGCTGGCGCGATGCGCTTCTTCTGGGACATCGTTTTGCCGCTGTCAAAAACCAACCTTGCAGCGCTGTTCGTCATCACCTTCATCTATGGCTGGAACCAGTATTTATGGCCGATCCTGATCACCAATGATGCCTCGATGGGCACGGCGGTGGCGGGGATTAAAAGCATGATTTCTTCCGGCGACGGCTCGACCCAATGGAATCAGGTGATGGCGGCCATGATCCTGACCTTATTGCCACCGCTGGCGGTGGTGCTCCTGATGCAGCGCTGGTTTGTGCGCGGCCTGGTAGACAGTGAGAAGTAAACTGAAATGGCAAATTTGAAATTACAGGCAGTGACCAAATCCTACGACGGCAAAAACCAGATTATCCAGAGCATTGACCTGGACGTCGCTGACGGCGAATTCATCGTGATGGTCGGTCCTTCCGGCTGCGGAAAATCCACCCTGCTGCGTATGGTTGCCGGGCTGGAGCGCACCACCTCCGGTGATATTTATATCAACGACCAGCGCGTCACCGAACTGGAACCGAAAGACCGCGGCATCGCGATGGTATTTCAGAACTACGCGCTGTATCCGCACATGACCGTGTTCGACAACATGGCATATGGCCTGAAAATTCGTGGCTTCGGCAAGGCGCAGATCCTCGACCGCGTCGAAGAGGCGGCGCGTATCCTGGAACTCGGCCCGCTGCTCAAACGCAAACCGCGTGAGCTTTCCGGTGGCCAGCGTCAGCGTGTGGCGATGGGCCGCGCTATCGTGCGTGAACCGGCGGTATTCCTGTTCGACGAACCGCTGTCCAACCTCGATGCCAAACTGCGGGTGCAGATGCGCCTCGAACTGCAACAGCTTCACCGCCGTCTGCGCACCACCAGTTTGTATGTCACGCACGATCAGGTCGAAGCCATGACGCTGGCTGAGCGTGTGATCGTGATGAACAAAGGCATTGCCGAACAAATCGGTACACCCTCCGAAGTTTACCGCCGACCGGCAAGTCTGTTTGTCGCCAGTTTTATCGGTTCGCCAGCCATGAATTTATTACCGGGCCAGCTGACTACGGATGGATTATCGCTGGTAATGGAAGGCGGATTTGAATTGCCGCTGCCGGTTCCGCGCCCTGAATGGGGCGGCCGTGAACTGACGGTGGGCATCCGTCCTGAACATATTCATCTGACTGATGATACTCAGAAGGGGATCCCGATGGTGCTGAATACGCTGGAACTGCTGGGCGCGGATAATCTGGCGCACGGCAAGCTGGCGGGCAGCGGCGTTGTTGTCCGTTTGTCGCATGAAGTGTTCCCGACAGCCGGATCGCTGTTGCGCTTGGATTTCCCGGCGAAAGCGTTACACTTTTTCGATACTCACAGCGGATTACGGATGGAATGAACATGAAAGCCTGGCCCTATCCACGTATTGTGGCACACCGCGGTGGTGGCGCACTGGCGCCGGAAAATACGCTGGCAGCCATCGACACAGGCGCAAAATACGGTCACACCATGATCGAATTTGACGCCAAACTGGCGCAGGGTGGAGAGATCTTCCTGCTGCATGACGATACGCTGCAACGTACCAGCAACGGCTGGGGTGTTGCGGGGGATTTGCCGTGGGAAAAACTGGCCCAGCTTGATGCGGGTGACTGGTACAGCGCCACATTTAAAGGCGAGAAATTGCCGCTGCTGGCGCAGGTAGCCGAACGCTGCGCATACCATCATATGATGGTAAATATCGAGATCAAACCGACCACCGGAACTGATGAGAAAACCGGCACTGACATCGCGCTGGCTGCCCGTGAATTGTGGAAAGATCAGGCCGTTCCGCCGCTGCTTTCCTCGTTTGAATTCGACGCGCTGGTGGCTGCCAAAAAAGCCGCACCGGAATTGCCTCGCGGCTTACTGATCGACGAATGGCACGAAAACTGGAAAGCACTGACCGGTGAACTGGAGTGCGTTTCCCTGCATCTTAACCATAAATTACTGAACGAAGAACGCGTCAGAGCGATTAAAGACGCCGGGTTGCGTATTCTGGTGTACACGGTGAATAGCCCGGAACGCGCCCGCGAATTACTGCGCTGGGGCGTGGACTGTATCTGTACGGATAAGATTGATGTGATCGGGCCCGATTTTGCCTAGAACCTGGTGTTAAAATCCGGCATCAGGCGTGGTGTTCACCACGCCTGAACTGCGGGTTAAGGCGTCTGGTTCAATTTCTGATTCAGCGTCTGATTATTCTGCTGGATCTGCAACCGTTGCTGATTGCTCTGGATTTGCGATTTCAACTTGAGTTGCTGTTGCTGCTGGCTGTTACGTAAATCCTGCTCCTGCTGGCGTTTCTGCATCTGCTGATTGTTTTGCTGTTGCTGCTGCATGCGTTGTTGCGACGGATTGGTCAGCAGCGGATCGTTAGGATTCGGCACCTTTTCGGCGGCGCTGGCGGTCTGAACGGCAAACAGCAATGGCAGCGCGGCAAGCATTCCATACAAACATTTCATCAGGTCATCCTCCATTTCCGGTCATAGGTTAAGTGTATGCCATCCCGGCGGCAGGCGTGTGATTTGAGCGCACGATTCCCTCAAAGCGTGGTACGGCTCTCGTTTGCTCAATAATTAAACATACGTAAACCATCTTCGTACTTCGCGGTTTCCCCCATTCCGTTACAATCGTGCATCTTTCCCTTTTTCTCTGACAAACAGGGCGTAGCTGCCGTGCCTTTACTCATCATTACCACCATTTTGTGGGCCTTTTCCTTCAGCCTGATTGGCGTGTATCTGGCCGGACAGGTCGACAGCGTGTTTTCCGTATTAGTCCGTTTAGGGCTGGCGGCGCTGGTTTTTCTGCCTTTCCTGCGCTGGAAAGGCCATCAGCTCACCACCATTTTGCTGTATATGGCGGTAGGGGCGATGCAGCTCGGTATCATGTATCTCATCAGTTTTGAGGCCTACCTGTATCTGTCGGTACCGGAATTCCTGTTGTTTACGGTAATGACGCCGCTGTATGTCACGCTGATTTATGACCTGATCAGCGGACGGAAAATCCGCATGGGCTATGCGCTCAGCGCACTGCTGGCGGTGGCCGGTGCAGCGATTATCCGTTACGACCATATCAGCGAACATTTCATCATCGGTTTGCTGCTGGTGCAGGCGGCGAATATCTGTTTTGCCATCGGGCAGGTGGGGTACAAGCGTCTGATGGAAACCCGTCCGGTGCCGCAACATACGGCGTTTTCCTGGTTCTATCTGGGGGCGTTGCTTTGCGCAGTGGTGGCGTGGTTCCTGTGGGGGAATCCGCAAAAACTGCCGACCACCCATCTGCAATGGGGGATTCTGGTGTGGCTGGGGATCGGGGCTTCCGGGCTGGGATACTTTATGTGGAACTACGGGGCAACGCAGGTTGATGCGGGAACGCTTGGGATTATGAACAACTTTCACGTCCCGGCAGGGCTGCTGGTTAACCTGGCAATCTGGCAACAGCAGCCGCACTGGCCGAGTTTTATCACAGGTGCCGCTGTGATTATGTCCTCACTGTGGGTACACCGGCGTTGGGTCGTGCCGCGTCGCGAACAAACGGCAGATGATCGCACGCGTGCTGCCGGGCCGAACGAATAAACGCTTCCGTCACAGGCTGACGCTGTTCGCCGTCACGCACGGCGGCGTACAGACGGCTCCATAAGCCTTCGCCCAGGGTTTTGGTCACAACCAGACCCTGGCGCTCAAAACTCTCCACTACCCAGTGCGGTAACGCTGCAATCCCCATCCTCGCCGACACCATCTGAATCAATAACAATGTGTTATCGACACTTTTCAGTGACGGGCTGATACCTGCCGGTTGCAGGAAATGTCGCCAGATATCCAGACGCTGGCGTTGCACCGGATAAATCATCAGCGTTTCAGTGCTCAGATCTTCCGGCGTGATGACCGCTTTGCCTGCCAGCGGATGATCCGGTGCCAGCACCAGACGCACTTCAAAATCAAACATCGGAGAATAGTGCAAACCGCTACGCGGCAGGATGTCGGAGGTTAATACGATGTCCAGCTCGCCCTGTTGCAGTGCGGGCTGCGGGTCGAATGTCACGCCGGATTTGAAATCCATTACTACTTGTGGCCAGTTCTGATGGAAATTATCCAGTGCGGGCGTTAACCACTGAATACAGCTGTGACATTCAATCGCGATACGCAGCGAAGTCTGATGTGGCTCATTACATGCCTGCAATGCCTGCTGAATTTGCGGCAGCACCTGTTCTGCCAGATTGAGCATGATTTCACCCTGCGGGGTAAAACGCAGGGGCTGACTTTTTCGCACGAACAATCTGAAACCGAGGCGTTGCTCAAGGTCACTGAACTGGTGCGACAGGGCCGATTGGGTCTGATGAAGCTGCGAAGCGGCTGCGGCCAGTGACCCGGTGTTGCGCAGTGCTTGCAACGTTCGCAGGTGTTTCAGTTCGATCATGAGTGTCCTTCACTTTGTCATGAATAATTTGCGCTTGTGGAATATACACTACCTGCGGATTATGGATGTGTAAACATCTGGATGGCTAAACAGGACTTAAAAAGATGACGATACTGAATCACACTCTGGGTTTTCCACGCGTTGGTCTGCGTCGTGAACTTAAAAAAGCACAAGAAAGCTACTGGGCGGGTAATGCCACGCAGGAAGAATTGCTGGCAACCGGTCGCGAATTGCGAGCCCGTCACTGGAAACAACAAGCTGAAGCCGGCGTGGATTGGGTCCCGGTGGGCGATTTTGCCTGGTACGATCACGTACTGACCACCAGTCTGCTGCTGGGTAACGTGCCTGCACGTCACCAGAATGACGACGGCTCTGTTGACCTCGACACTTTATTCCGTCTTGGCCGCGGCCGTGCACCGACCGGTAAACCGGCTGCCGCAGCGGAAATGACCAAATGGTTTAACACCAACTACCACTATATGGTGCCGGAGTTCGTGAAAGGTCAGAAATTCAAACTGACCTGGACACAACTGCTGGAAGAAGTGGATGAAGCGCTGGCGCTCGGTCACAAAGTGAAACCGGTTCTGCTTGGCCCGCTGACCTATCTCTGGCTCGGCAAAGTGAAAGGCGAACAGTTTGACCGTCTTTCCCTGCTCAACGACATCCTGCCTGTATATCAGCAGGTGCTGGCTGAACTGGCAAAACGCGACATCGAATGGGTGCAGATTGACGAACCGGCTCTGGTGCTGGAACTGCCTCAGGAATGGCTAAATGCTTACAAACCGGCTTATACCGCCCTGCAACAGAATAAAATTAAACTGCTGCTGACCACCTATTTCGACAGCGTCGGACATAATCTCGACACCCTCCGGGCCCTGCCGGTTCAGGGGCTGCACATTGATGCCGTTGCCGGTCATGATGATCTGGAAACCGTCATCAACGCGCTGCCAAAAGAGTGGCTGATTTCTCTGGGTGTCATCAATGGTCGTAACGTCTGGCGGGCGGATCTCAGCACCTGGTTTGACCGTCTCAAGCCACTGGTTGAAGGCCGTAACGTCTGGATTGGCAGTTCCTGTTCATTGCTGCACAGCCCGATCGACTTAAACGTTGAAAGCCGTCTGGATGATGAAGTGAAAAGCTGGTTCGCCTTCGCCCTGCAAAAATGTGCCGAACTGGCATTGCTGACATCTGCCCTGAACAATCCCACCGCGCAGGCACAACAGAAACTGGCTGAATACAGTGCGCCAATCCGTGCCCGTCGCGAATCAGCCCGCGTAAATAACGCTGCTGTGGGGAGACGTGTGGCTGCAATCACGGCTACGGATATTGAACGTCAGCAGGTTTATACCGAACGTGCCAAAGCACAGCGTGCCCGTTTCAACCTGCCGGCATGGCCGACGACGACCATCGGTTCATTCCCGCAAACCACTGAAATCCGTGGTCTGCGCCTGGACTTTAAACAAGGTCGTCTTGATAAGAGCAAATATCGTACCGGTATCAGTGAGCACATCCGGCAAGCCATCAAAGAACAGGAGCGTCTGGATATCGACGTACTGGTTCACGGCGAAGCGGAACGTAATGACATGGTGGAATACTTCGGCGAACACCTGGACGGTTTTGTGTTCACGCAAAACGGCTGGGTACAGAGCTACGGCTCACGTTGTGTGAAACCACCGGTCATTATCGGCGACGTCAGCCGTCCGGAAGCGATCACCGTTGAGTGGGCGAAGTACGCACAGTCTCTGACCGAAAAACCGGTGAAAGGCATGCTGACCGGCCCGATTACCATTCTCTGCTGGTCATTCCCGCGTGAAGATGTCAGCCGCGAAACTATCGCCAAACAAATCGCGCTGGCATTGCGCGACGAAGTGGAAGATCTGGAAAAGGCCGGTATCGGCATCATCCAGATTGACGAACCGGCACTGCGTGAAGGCCTGCCATTGCGCCAGTCTGAATGGAATGCCTACCTGCGCTGGGCGGTGGATGCGTTCAAACTGAATGCCGCGATTGCCAGTGATGACACGCAGATCCACACCCACATGTGTTATTGCGAGTTCAACGACATCATGGATTCCATTGCCGCGCTGGATGCCGATGTGATCACAATCGAAACCTCACGCTCCGATATGGATTTACTGGAGTCGTTTAAAGATTTCGAATACCCGAATGAAATCGGGCCGGGTGTTTACGACATTCATTCGCCAAACGTACCAAGCGTTGAATGGATTGAAGATCTGCTGCGTAAAGCTGCAGACCGTATTCCGGCCGAACGCCTGTGGGTCAATCCGGACTGCGGCCTGAAAACCCGTGGCTGGCCGGAAACCCGTGAGTCGCTGGAAAACATGGTGAAAGCGGCCAAGCGTCTGCGTGCTGAGAAAGTCTGAGTGAACGCTGACTAGATTTACGTTGTGGTGTTGCTGAAACGTTTGGGGCACTCCGGTGCCTCTTTTTTATGGGGGTCTTCTTTGGCCTGTTAGCTGAGTCACGCAGGGGTAAAAGGGTTGCTGAGCCATGCCCCGGTTCAGGAAAAATACCGTGCGCTCTGCGTCGGCATACCGGCGGCAATACCGTAGTCAGTTGGAAAACAGGGCATCGTCACCATCAGGGTAGAATAATTTTCGTTCCCTGAGGCGAGGAGGCGAGTTTCTTTACCGCTGCCATCACTTTCTCCGGCGTACGTAAAAAGGTGTGAATTCCGGTCTGGACGCATCGGTTATGTGCAAACCGGTCGCTGTTTTCCAGCTGAATTTCAGTGATTAACAGGACAACATCGGCCTGAGCAATGTCGGTTTGTGACAGGGCATTTTCGATGCCCAGTGCACCTTGCGTTTCGACTTTCACCGGCCATTTTTCCTGCAGGCACAGTTTTTCCAGCTTTTCTGCCGCCATATAAGTATGCGCCACGCCACTGATACAGGCGGTTACGGCGACCAGTTTGAGCGACATAATATTTCCCCTGTTTAAAAAGTTTATCCACCGAGCGTCACGTTATAACCGTATTTTTCGGCCATCGTATAAAACGGCGCAACAGTGGCGTCATCCGGCACCTTTATCTTATGCATTGAATACGGTTTATCCAGTAACGGATATTTTGCTTCGCCGTATTTATGGAAAGGCAGCAGATGGATTTCAGTTAAGTTGAAGGGTCGCAGAAAATCCAGAATTTGTTGCATATTTTCAATCGTTAACGTGAAGCCGGGGATCAGCGGTACGCGGGGGATCAACTTAACGCCGCGCCGCGCCAGCGCCGTAAAATTTTGCCGTACTCTCGACTGGTTCATATTCAGAACCGATCTTGCATGAATAGGATCCATTATCTTGAAGTCATACAACACCTGATCGCAGTGATCGGTGAGCGACAGCAGGTGATCCAGCGGCGCATCGCCCGCCGTTTCGATCGCCGTCGTTATACCTAATGCCTGTAGCTGCCTGAGCAACTCACCGGCAAACTCGTGCTGCATCAGTACTTCGCCGCCGGAAAGCGTGATACCACCGCCTGATGAGCGGAAAAATACCTCATCTTTGAGCAGGCGCGTCATTAACTCCGGCAGCGTGATGTCTTCACCGACATATTCCATTGCACCGCTCGGGCATTCGTTCGGATCCTGCAGGCAGGTGCGGCAGTTCAGGCATTTTGCCTGACGTTTGATGATCTGAATGCGCGGCGACATCGATTCAGGGTTGGCGCACCACGGGCAGCGATGCGGACAGCCTTTGAAGAAAACCAGGGTACGAATACCCTGACCATCATTGAGTGAAAAACGCTGAATATTGAAGATACGCGCGTGTCTTTCCGCGGCCTCCCTGACGGGGATCTGCCCGTCAGAGCTGATGTGCGGTGCGGCCGATAATGTCATCCTGGATCTCCTTTGACAGCTCAACAAAAAACGCGCTGTATCCCGCTACCCTGACGACCAGCCCTGCGAAATCCTGCGGGCGTTTTTGCGCTTCGCGAAGCTGCTCAGCATTCACCACGTTGAACTGTACATGCTGCAACTTCAGGCGGGTGAACGCGCAGAGGAAATCGGCCAGTTTATTCAGCCCCTGCCTGCCTTCAAGCGTTGATGGCGTGAATTTCACATTCAGCAGTGTGCCATTGGAGAGCAGTGTGTTGTCGAGTTTACTGACGGATTTCAGTACCGCTGTCGGTCCCTGATGGTCCTGTCCCCTCATCGGTGAAAGGCCGCCATCTGCCAGTTGTTCACCGGCAAAGCGACCATCTGGCGTTGCGCCGACCACTGCGCCCAGCGGCACATGCGCGGAAACCGTATACGAGCCTGGCGTAAACTGACCGCCACGTGGATTGCGAAACTGCCCGACTTGTTTGCAGTAGAAACGCAGCAAATCGGCACTGATCAGATCGACCTCATCAATGTCATTACCGTACTTCTCAAAGCGGTTGATCAGACGGGCACGAATGGCGAGCCCTTCTTCGCCGGCAAAATTCCCTTTCAGAGAAGCCAGTAATTCATCAAAGGTCAGACGTTGCTGATCAAATACCATGCCTTTCAGCGCATGCAGGGAATCACTGAGGTTAGCGATACCGATGCCCTGAACACCGGAAAAGTTGTAACGTGCGCCGCCAGCGGTAATGTCTTTACCGCTGTCCAGACAACCTTCAATAAACGAAGACAGCAGCGGAACCGGTGCCCAGTCGCGGTGGCCGATATCACAGATGTTGCTGCCTTGCGCCATCAGTCTGACGTAATGGCTGATTTTCCGGCGGATCTGTTCCACCAGTTCTGGATAAGTGATCGCCGGGTTGCCCTCGTTCTCATACAGTGCCAGTTCCATGACCTTTAACAGGTTAAACATGGCGATATCGTGCAGCCCGTAGGTTTTTCCGGGGATCGACAGTTCGACGCAGCCCACAACAGCATAATCCCGCGCATCTTCGAGGCGTACGCCACGGTTAAGAAACGCCGGAACCACCACTTCATCATTGAATATTTGCGGAATACCGGTACCGAGACGGATCGTTTCAGCGGTTTTCAGCAGAAACTGACGGTCGATCAGTTCATTGACCCGTACGCCAAGGTTAGGCTGTGGCAGGCAAATGCTCTGATACGCGTCCAGACACAGAAACGACAGCACATTGATGGCACTACGTCCGGTGTCGGTCAGGCCGCCGAGCAAAATGGTATAACCCGTCGGGAAGCCGGCGAAGTAACGTGCGCTGGACATCGAACGCAGCAGCACGATGTCATTGCACTTTATCCACAGGCTTTCCAGCAACTCTTTAAGGAACGCCGGTGATTCACCGTGCGAAAGGGAATACTGATAGAACGGCAACATGTACTGATCGAAGCGCCCGAGCGATAACGAGCTGGCATTGGATTCGATCTGTAAAATGATATTCATGTACCAGAACAGCTGGCAGGCCTGATAGAAATCCTGCGGTTTATTGACTGAAATATGACGCGAAATGCGGGCAATACGTATCAGCTCCTGTTTTCGCGAGGCATCCTGACAGGCTTCTGCTAACCCTTCTGCCAGCGCGGCGTAGCGCAAAATATGCCGCTGTGCTGCCTGTAGCGTAATCAGCGCTGCCTGATAAAAGGTATTATCCGGCGCGCCGGCGACACGCTGCTGAAGTTCTGAAACGACGTTATCCAGGCCAGAATTCAGTAACCGGGGATAATCAATAATGATATGCCCCTGGCCTTTGTCTGTCTGGTTGATACTGAATATCTGCATTTTGGTGGCAGCGGTGACATCTTCCGGCATCTGACTGTTGATGAAATCTTTCATCGAACGCGATTCCCAGTAAGGGAAAAGCTGTGTGCGGTAAATCTGTTTATCCTGCTCCGAAATGTTAAAGCGGTCCTGTGGACGGGCTGAAAACCCATCCAGTTCTTCCAGCAACCAGTAGGGGTCCATTTCAGGAGAGATGATCCCCGCACGCGGTTTGACCGTACGGTTACCGGCAATCAACTCGCCTTCACGCAGGGCAATCTCAACGTTATCCAGAATATGTGCCGTGGCCTTTGCGCGGCGCAGAAGCGTAGGTTCGCCTTCTGTGCTGCGGTGACTTTCGGTATACAGCAGGGCACGTTCCAGCGAAATTTCACGCGGGCTGGCGAACAGTGCGGCTTTCAGACGTTCTGTGCGGGAAGTCATCTCATTCTCCCTGGCGTCAATCCGTGATGGCAGCGTTGGCGAGATGTGCTGCGATTTTTTCCATGATGGCATCTGCCCGTTTTACGGCATCACTGATGGCCACACGCACCGTGACTTTACCTCTGAAGCGCTCTTCCTGTTTGATGCCAATGTCTTTCGTCAGGATCACGATGTCTGCCGCCGCCACATCTTCCGGCGTCAGTTCGTTTTCCAGGCCGATTGAACCCTGCGTTTCAACTTTGCATTCCCAGCCTTTAGCTTTTGCCGCGCGTTCAATCGCTTCAGCCGCCATATAGGTATGAGCAACACCGGACGGGCACGCGGTTACAGCAATAATGTGAGTCATGATGTTTTCCTTTGGGTTCAGTTAATTTCGAAGTCCAGATCAAGTTCTGATTCCTGACGCGTTTTTGCCGACTGCTTTTTGGCGGCCAGATATTTCAGCGTGTTGACGCACAGTGCCGTGACAACCATGCCGACCAGCAATGCACCGATATACCCCAGTTTTCCCTGTACAACCGGCAACACAATCAGTCCGCCCCAGCCGGCATAGCATTGCGCGCCAACCAGAGCTGCTGTCACCGCCGCACACACTGAACCAGCCATGATGGCAGGAATGACACGCAGCGGGTCAGAGGCGGCAAAAGGAATAGCACCTTCGGTGATGCCGACGCAGCCCATCAGCATGGCGGCTTTGCCCGCTTCGCGCTCTTCAGTGGAATAATATTTACGGCCAATCAGCGTGGCGAAACCCAATCCCAGAGGCGGTGTTGCGATAGCCACGGCGGCAATGGCCACCACGGTATACACACCCTGTGCCACGCAAATCAGCATGAAAGCGTAGGCAACTTTATTCACCGGCCCGCCCATGTCGAAGGCCAGCATCAACCCCATGATGATGGCAAGCACAATAATGCTGCCCTGCTGCATGCCTTGCAGCCAGTGAGTCAGGGAGGTGGTCAGCAGACCAACCGGTTCGCCCAGTCCCCACATCATCACCCCTGCTGTCAGCAGCGTACCGATAATCGGGATCACGAAGATCGGCATCACCGAGCGCAGGATCTTCGGTACGCGGATCTTTTTAAGATAGAAGACGATAATGCCACCCAGCAGGCCAGCGATGATCGCGCCAAAAAATCCTGCACCGAATGACGCACCGACCCAGGCACCGATGGCAGCAGGAGCCAGCGCGGAACGATCCGAGATGGAATAGCCGATATAAGCCGCCAGAAAAGGCACCATCAGGGTTAAACCAGCGACACCGATATCAAACAGCTTTTTCAGGTTCGGATCGGTTGCCGCATCCGGTACGGCACCTTTGCCATACAACATCACGGAGACCGCCAGCAAAATGCCGCCTGCGACCACAAAGGGGATCATATGAGACACGCCAGTCATCAGATGCTGGCGGGTATTTTTTAGAATAGTGATCAAGTCTTTCATGATGAACTCCACGAAAACCGGTGCCGGGCTAAAAATCGCAAATATCAGGGTTTCATTTCAAAACCGCAGATACAGAAAGGCTATCGACCACAACAATAGGCCGCTGCTGATAACGCTAATAGTGGACAAATTTGTGTTTTACTGGACTTTTGTAATGTCCTGCCAAAAATGCGAGCAGGTTCAAATAAGCCGAAATAAAGCGAGGTTTGTGCGCTCGTTTGCTGTGTGAGCTGCTTCGCAAAAAATGACAGATATTACATTTATCCAGTGTTTGTCATTTTTGTCTGGTAGCTATTGGATCCGCCTGACTCTTATTCTGCAAAGAGCCGGTGCATTACACCGGAATTTGGGATGAGGATTCAGAAATGAGTAAGACGTTGAGCTTCACCTGCATGTTAGTCAATGGGGTTCATGCCCGGCCAGCCAGCCATATTGAAACGTTGTGCAATGGCTTCGGGTCTGCGTTTCAGTGGCATAATGGGCGCACTGACCGCGTTGCCGATGGTAAAAGTGTTCTTTCACTGATTGGTGCCGATATTCTGTTTAATGATGAATGCCTGGTCACCATAGAAGGGAATGACGAAGACGCCGCGTACAGGGCGCTGGCTCATTTCATTGAATACCAACTCCCTCATTGTGATGAAGCCCTGCCTGAGCATGATGAAAGCGCGGAACTTGAGCCGCTTCCTGAATCCCTGAGCCATCTTTCTCCGTTGGTTTTCCGCGCCCGTTCAGTCAGTGAAGGGTGCGCGTCCGGAAAACTGGTCAGCCTTTCTGATGTGAACCTGGCAACACTCAGGGACTTACCCGCGTCTCAGGGGAAAGATAAAGAACAAAGCCTGCTTTGCCGCGGGCTGGCTGGATTGGAAAAATCTCTCAATTTACAATTGATGGCGGGCAGCGGGACGATGACTGCGGTGCTGGAATCACACCTTTCTTTGCTGCGTGATAACAGCCTGCGCGAAGCTTTGCTGAGCCGTGTGGCACAAGACCGGAGCTGTGCACAAAGTATTGTGGACACCGCAGCATATTTCAGCTCGCAACTCGCACAATCGTCCAGTGCTTATTTGCGTGAACGCGAACTGGATATTCGTGATGTCAGCTTCCGGCTTTTACAGCAAATCTATGGTGAGGAACGCTTTCCTTCCCAACAGGCACTGAGCGAAGCGAGTATTTGTCTGGCCGATGAACTGACGCCGAGCCAGTTTCTCGAACTGGATAAAACCCATCTGAAAGGTCTGCTGCTCGGCAGCGGAGGCAGTACGTCACATACCGTGATCCTCGCCCGATCATTCAATATACCCACTCTCGTCGGTGTGGATCCGCAACCACTTCTGGCTTATTTACAGCAGGATGTGCTGATCGACGGCGATCTCGGTCTGATTGCCTGTGCACTCAGCGAACCGGTACGTCGTTATTATTGTCAGGAACAGGCAGTGCAACAGGCGCTGCGCGGACAGCAAAGCGAATATCTCGATAAACCCGGGTACACGGCAGACGGAGTGCGTCTTGAAGTGGCGGCCAATATCGCTCATTCGGTTGAAGCCAGCGCGGCATTTGATCATGGCGCTGAAGCGATCGGGCTGTTCCGTACGGAAATGTTGTATATGGACCGCGCCAGCGCCCCTTCCGAAGATGAGCTGTACAATATTTATTGTCAGGCGACGGAGGCAGCCCGGGGCAAAACTATCATTGTCCGCACGATGGATATCGGGGGAGATAAGCCGGTTCATTATCTGAACATTCCTGCCGAAAACAACCCGTTCCTCGGTTATCGCGCCGTGCGTATTTATCAGGAATTTCTGCCGTTATTTCATACGCAGTTGCGTTCGATCCTGCGCGCCTCGGCGCACGGGTCGCTGAAAATCATGATCCCGATGATCTCTTCCATGGAGGAGATCTTATGGGTGAAAGAGAAGCTGGCGGAAGCCAAACAGTCGCTGCGCAGCGAGCAAGTGCCGTTTGATGAAAAAATTCAGTTGGGGATCATGCTGGAAGTGCCGTCGGTGATGTTCATCATCGATCAATGCTGTGAAGAGATTGATTTCTTTAGCATCGGCAGCAATGACCTGACGCAATATCTGCTGGCGGTCGATCGTGATAATACGAAAGTGACCCGCCATTACAACAGCCTGAATCCGGCCTTTCTGCGCGGGCTCGATCATGTTGTGCGCGAGGTGCATCGTCACGGTAAATGGATTGGTTTATGCGGTGAGCTGGGCGCGAAAGGCTCGGTGTTGCCGCTACTGGTTGGAATGGGGCTTGATGAAATTAGCATGAGTGCGCCGTCAGTTCCGGTGACCAAAGCGCGTCTGGCAAAACTCGACAGCCGTGAATGCCGCCTGTTGCTTAACCGCGCCATGCAGTGCCGGACGTCGCTGGAAGTCGAACACCTGCTGGCGCAGTTCAGGATGACGTTTAACGATGCTCCGCTGATTACGACGGAATGTGTGACGCTTAATGCCGACTGGCGCAGCAAAGAAGAAGTGATTAAAGGTATGGTGGATAACCTGATGCTGGCAGGGCGTTGCCGTTATCCGCGCAAACTCGCCGCTGATGTCTGGGCGCGTGAAGCCGTATTTTCCACCGGTCTCGGGTTTGGTTTTGCGATACCGCACACCAAATCAGAGCACATTGAGCAATCGACTATCAGCGTCGCGAAACTTCCGCAACCGGTGCAGTGGGGTGATGAACAAGCACAATTTGTGATCATGCTGACCCTCAATAAACATGCCGCAGGCGACCAGCATATGCGGATTTTCTCAAGGCTGGCGCGACGGATTATGCATGACAGTTTCCGCGACGCACTGATGCATTCGGCCACGGCAGCACAGATTGAAACGTTGCTCAAACAAGAGCTTGAACTCTGACAGGAGAGGGTATGGAACTTTATCTGGATACTGCTGATATCAGCGCAGTAAAACGTTTATCCCGGATTTTGCCGTTGCAGGGCGTGACCACGAACCCGAGCATTGTGGCTAAATCGCAAACTTCCCTGTGGGAGGTTTTGCCCGCGCTTCGTGATGCATTAGGAGGAGAAGGGAAACTGTTTGCGCAGGTACTGGCAAATCAAACTGAGCAGATAGTTGAAGAAGCTGAATTATTGTATTCCCGCGTGCCAGGGCTTGTGGTCAAAGTGCCGGTAACCGCTGCCGGGTTGGCAGCGATTAAGACGCTGCGTATTCGTAAAATTCCAACCCTGGGAACCGCTGTGTATGGTGCGGGGCAAGGGTTACTATCGGCACTGGCCGGGGCCGAATATGTCGCGCCTTATGTTAACCGGCTGGATGCCCAGGGGGGTGATGGCATTGCGATGGTGACCGAGTTGCAGCAATTGCTTACCCTGCATGCGCCGCATGCCAAAGTGCTGGCCGCCAGTTTTAAAACGCCGCGCCAGGTTCTGGCCTGTCTGCTGGCAGGCTGTCAATCGGTCACGATCCCTGTCGATGTCGCGGAGCAATTGATCAGTGCGCCCGCCGTACAGGCGGCTGTCGATAAATTTGAACAAGACTGGCAAGGTGCTTTCGGGCAACTTTCACTTTAATCGGCTAACGTTGCGTAAAAAGCCCGGCAGGAAAACCTGTCGGGCCTTTGTCATTCTGGTCAGTATCCTTTTACTTTACGCCTTACTTTTACTTAACTCCGTACTGCGCAAAGAAAGCCAGCATGCGTTGCCAGCCATCGGCAGCGGCTTCAGCATGGTAACTCGGGCGATAATCGGCGTTAAACGCGTGACCCGCTTCGGGATATACCACGATTTCCGCTGTGGCATTGGCTGCGCGAATGGCCTGTCGCATGGTTTCAATGGTATCCAGAGGAATGCTCGAATCTTCCCCGCCATACAAACCCAGCACCGGTGCATCCAGTGCCGCTGCGCGGTCAACCGGTTGGAACGGGCTGGTTAGCGTTTTATCACCGACCAGTTTACCGTACCAGGCTACGCCCGCTTTCAGTTGCGGATTGTGCGCCGCATACAGCCAGGTGATGCGCCCGCCCCAGCAGAAACCGGTGATACCTAATTTTGAAATATCCCCGCCATGCTGTGATGCCCAGTGTGCAGTATGATCGAGATCGGAAAGCACTTGCTGGTCCGGCACTTTGCTGACCAGTTTGGCAAACAGCTCACTGATTTCGGTGTAATCACGCGGGTCACCCTGACGGAAATATAACTCCGGCGCGATGGCCATATACCCCTGCTTCGCCAGCCGGCGGCAGATATCCTGAATGTGTTCATGTACACCAAAAATCTCCTGCACGACCAGCACGATCGGTAATTTACCGGTGAACTGTTCAGGACGGGCGAGATAGGCGGGCATATCTTCGCCCTGTGAGGGAATGGTGGTCTGGCCTGCGTGCAGCCCGTCGGTGTCGGTATGTATGGTGGTGCTGGCGACGGGCGTGACGGCAGGAGCAAAGCTGGTCGGAGCCTGTTTCAGGGTAAGCAATTCTTCTTTTTTCATCGGGTGTCTCCAGGCAAGTGTCCATACGGAAATCTGTGGCTATGGATTAAAACTATAGCCGGAAAGCATGAACAGCAAGGCGCAAGAGATGTTCTATAGTTAAAAGTTAATCAGGAAAGTCATCACGGAAGATTCACAGAACACCCGAAACTTTTGCCGAGGAGCTATGTTCAATGTCCAAATCACCCTCTAAAGTCACCAAGAAAAGTGAGTTAAAACCGGTAAGCCGCGCCCCCGCCACGGGCATTGAGTCTTCGCAGCCAGGCCTGGGGGATCTTGCCCCCGAGGATCGTGCTTATCAGCCTTCAGCACAACCTACACCGCCAGGAAAAGAACCGACAGCTTCCGGCAGCGCCAGGAGTCCGAAAAATAGCAATACCAAACTTGATGCATTAGAACACCACCGCAAAAATGGGGAAAAACAGCCGCTGACCACCAATCAGGGCACCAAAATTGCCGATGACCAGAATTCGCTGAAAGCCGGAAGCCGCGGTCCGACACTGCTTGAAGATTTCATCCTGCGCGAAAAAATCACTCACTTTGACCATGAGCGCATCCCGGAACGTATCGTTCATGCGCGCGGTGCGGCAGCGCACGGTTATTTTCAGCCATACCGCAATATGAAAGATGTCACCAAAGCCAGTTTCCTTTCAGACCCCGAAAAGAAAACCCCGGTTTTTGTACGATTTTCTACTGTTCAGGGTTCCCGCGGCTCGGCAGATACCGTACGTGATATCCGCGGCTGGGCGACCAAATTTTATACGGATGAAGGGATTTACGATCTGGTGGGTAACAATACGCCGGTGTTCTTTATTCAGGATGCACATAAATTCCCTGACTTTGTCCACGCGGTCAAACCTGAACCGCATAATGAAATCCCGCAAGGCGCGAGTGCGCATGATTCCTTCTGGGATTACGTTTCTCTGCAACCGGAAACGTTGCATAACGTTTTCTGGGCGATGTCTGACCGCGGCATTCCGCGCAGTTACCGCACGATGGAAGGTTTCGGCATTCATACGTTCCGCTTTGTGAATGCCGAAGGGAAAGCCACTTTTGTCCGTTTCCACTGGAAACCGGTGGCCGGAAAAGCGTCTCTGTTATGGGATGAAGCACAGAAACTGGCGGGGAAAGACGCGGATTTTCACCGCCGTGATTTGTGGGAAGCCATCGAAGCCGGAGATTATCCGGAATACGAACTGGGGGTTCAGTTGATCCCGGAAGAAGACGAATTCAAATTTGATTTCGACTTGCTCGACCCGACTAAACTCATTCCCGAAAAACTGGTGCCCGTAGAACTGATCGGCAAAATGGTGCTTAACCGTAACCCCGATAATTTCTTTGCTGAAACCGAGCAAGCCGCGTTCCATCCCGGACATATTGTGCCGGGCATAGATTTTACCAATGATCCGTTGTTACAGGGGCGTTTGTTCTCTTACACCGATACGCAAATCAGCCGTCTTGGCGGGCCAAATTTCCATGAAATTCCGATCAACCGGCCGACATGTCCTTTCCATAACTTCCAGCGTGACGGTATGCACCGCCAGGATATTGATACTAATCCGGCAAACTACGAGCCGAATTCCATCAACAATAACTGGCCAAGGGAAACGCCTCCGGCAGCATCCGGCGGCGGCTTTGAAAGTTATCCTGAGCGTATTGGTGCAGAAAAAATTCGTCAGCGCAGCCCGTCATTTGCCGAATATTATGCCCATCCGCGCCTGTTCTGGCTGAGCCAGACAGCGGCGGAGCAGGATCATATTATCGGGGCCTTCTCATTTGAATTATCGAAAGTGGCGCGGCCTTATATCCGCGAGCGGGTGGTGGATCTGTTGGCGCATGTTGATCAGACGCTGGCGCAAAAAGTGGCGAAGAATCTGGGTATTACCCTTTCCGCAGATACTCTGAATATCAAACCGCCGAAGCCGGTGAATGGCCTGAAAAATGATCCGTCGCTGAGTTTGTATGCCAGCGGTAAAGGCACGCTCAAAGGACGTCAGGTGGCAATATTATTGGGGGAGGGCGTGAAAGCGGCAGATGTTCTGGAAACGTTGCAGGCGCTTCAGGTCGCAGGCGTCCATCCTAAACTGCTGGCCAGTCATTTAGGCAATGTAACTGCCGATGATGGCTCCACGTTGCCGGTTGATGCAACCTTTGCCGGGGCGCCTTCCATCACCGTGGATGCGGTGATTGTTCCGCACGGACATATCGATGCACTGCTCATGAACGGCGATGCGCGGCATTACGTGCTCGAGGCCTACAAGCACCTGAAAGTCGTAGGCCTAAGTGGCGATGCACGCCGCTTCAAATCACTGCTGGGGTTGACGGATGACGTGCCGGAAGAGGGCATTGTCGAAGGTGAAAAAGCGGAGGGAGCATTACTGAAAACGTTCCTGAAAGAAATGCTCAAACACCGGATCTGGTCACGCAGTGCGTTGGCAGAGGCTGTGCCTGCCTGATTTGCTGTAGCTGGAAAGCAGGCAACCTCCGGTAACGGAGATTGCCTGTTCAGGTTTCAGTGAAATGCACCTTTATTTTGTGATGAGTGTCACAAAATAAATGTATGCGCAATTCAAGTTGTTACATCATAGTGACGACCGTCACGAAATAACGCCACAATGTTGAGTACAGTTGCCGGGTGTTCCTCCTGCCAATAAATGACCTTACACACCGAGGAGTTTGTTATGTCTCAGCCCGAAGTTTTCCATCTTGGCCTGGCCAAAAAAGATTTAAACGGCGCGTCGCTGGCGATTGTTCCCGGCGATCCTGAGCGCGTAGAAAAAATTGCCAAACTGATGGAGAACCCGGTTCGTCTGGCCTCCCACCGCGAATTTACCTCATGGCGTGCTGAGCTTGATGGCAAATCTGTGATTGTTTGCTCAACCGGTATCGGCGGGCCTTCTACCTCCATCGCAGTGGAAGAACTGGCACAGCTGGGGATCCGTACTTTCCTGCGTGTCGGCACAACGGGTGCGATCCAACCACATATCAATGTCGGTGACGTGCTGGTCACGACCGCTGCCGTTCGTCTTGATGGCGCGAGCCTGCACTTTGCGCCGATGGAATTCCCTGCGGTAGCCGATTTTGCCTGCACTACCGCGCTGGTTGCGGCGGCAGAAGCCGTGGGAGCCGCGACACACATTGGCGTTACTGCATCTTCTGACACGTTCTATCCGGGTCAGGAACGTTATGACACTTACTCCGGCCGTGTTGTCCGTCGCTTCAAAGAATCGATGAAAGAATGGCAGGAAATGGGCGTCATGAACTACGAAATGGAATCCGCGACTCTGCTGACCATGTGTGCAAGCCAGGGTCTGCGCGCCGGGATGGTTGCCGGTGTTATCGTGAACCGCACGCAGCAGGAAATCCCTAATGCAGAAACCATGAAAAAGACCGAAAGCCATGCGGTGAAGATTGTTGTCGAAGCGGCCCGCAGACTGCTTTAGTCCCTGTAAAACTAAAACAACCACATCTTATCAACGGGCCTCTGACGGCCCGTTTTTTTGCTCTGTTAAGCAGATCTGTTAAGGTCATGTTAGTAATCCATCTGGAATAATTGATGTATTCCCTTCCGGATCTCTGACACAAGGAACTGCATTTTTGACTGTTCACGACCTTCTTGAGTACACCACTACCTTCATTCGTGCCCATCAGGTGTGGGCTGCGCCGATCGTTTTTTTTCTGGCCTTTGGTGAATCGCTGGCATTCCTTTCCCTGCTGCTTCCGGCAACGTTTATCTTGTTGGGGCTCGGTGCGCTGATTGGCGAAACCGGCATACCGTTCTGGCCCATCTGGGCAGCCGCCGCTGCGGGGGCTTTCCTGGGCGACTGGCTTTCTTACTGGATTGGTGCCCGTTATCAGGATCGTGTTGGCAATTTCTGGCCTTTCTCCCGTCATCCGCAAATGTTGGTTCGGGGGCATGCTTTCTTTGAAAAATGGGGCATGCCGGGGGCCTTTATCGGCCGCTTTTTTGGCCCGCTTCGCGCCGTTGTGCCACTGGTTGCTGGCATCTGCGGTATGCCGCAAAAGTATTTCCAGATTGCGAATGTGACCTCGGCACTTATCTGGGCTTTCGGCATTCTGGCACCCGGTGCGTTTGGCATTCAGTGGCTGAGCCGCTGGTTTTAAATCCTGCCCTCTGTCGTTGCCCGTCGCAAGGGGGCAAATACAGAGAAATTCCTTTTTGGAAGACGTCTCGCAAAGGTTCAATGCAACAGAAAATAGACTGGACATCCATACAGCCTGACATTACCTTGGCCGCAAGAGACTTGAAGAGGGAAATCACGTGGATATCAGCATTCTGACTGCCCTGGGGGCAGGGTTAATTGGCTTACTCTTAGGATGGCTGATTGCCAGTTTGCGCCAACAGCAACAACAGACGGAGTATGAAACGCAACGCCGTTTGCTGGAACAATCGCTGGAACAGCTTAAAACGGAAAATGATACGCACAAAATCGAGCGGCAATCAGGCCAGCAGCAACTGCGTGAAGCTGAACTTGAGCTGCGAAAACTGCACAGTCTGCAGGCGGCCAGCCAGGAAAAATTACAACTTCTTGTCCACTGGCAAAACGAGTGTGACCAACTCAATCAGGAACTGCGTGCGCAGCGGGAAATCAACAGTGCGCAGGAAGCTGAGTTGCGTGAGGTTTCGACCCGTCTGGACGAAACCCGCATGGCGGCTGAAGAAAAGCAGCGTCTGCTGATTAACAGCGAACAGCGCCTGAGCAGCCAGTTTGAAAACCTGGCTAACCGGATTTTCGAACAAAATGGCCGTCGTGCCGATGAACAGAACAAGCAAAGTCTCGATAAGTTACTGCTGCCGTTGCGTGAGCAACTGGATGGTTTCCGCCGCCAGGTGCAGGACAGCTTCGGGCAGGAAGCCCGTGAGCGTCATACGCTGGCGCATGAGATCCGCAATTTACAGCAACTGAATGTGGAGATGGCACGCGAAGCCGTCAACCTGACTAAAGCTCTGAAAGGTGATAATAAAACGCAGGGCAACTGGGGTGAAGTGGTTCTGAGTCGCGTGCTCGAGGCTTCCGGTTTACGCGAAGGGCATGAATACCAGACGCAGGTCAGCGTGCAGGTGGATAGCAACAGCCGGATGCAACCTGATGTGGTCGTACGGTTACCGCAGAATAAAGACGTGGTGATTGACGCCAAAATGACGCTGGTTGCGTATGAGCGTTATTTCAACAGTGAGGATGACAGCGAGCGGGAAGCGGCACTCAATGAACATATTGCCTCAGTGCGCGGACATATCCGCCTGCTCGGGCGCAAAGATTACCAGCAACTTCCCGGTCTGCGCAGCCTCGATTATGTGCTGATGTTTATCCCCGTTGAGCCTGCTTTTTTGTTGGCTATCGACCGGGAGCCCGAATTGATCAGCGAAGCGCTTCGCCACAATATTATGTTGGTCAGCCCGACGACCTTGCTGGTGGCGCTACGAACGATCAGCAACTTGTGGCGCTATGAGCATCAGAGTCAGAACGCCAAACGTATCGCCGATCGCGCGGCCCGTCTTTACGACAAACTGCGACTGTTTGTGGATGACATGGAGTCGATGGGACAAAGTCTCGACAAAGCGCAGGGAAGTTATCGATCCGCGATGAATAAACTCTCGCAAGGCCGTGGTAATCTTATCGGGCAGGTGGAAAGTTTTCGCGCGCTGGGTGTTGAAGTTAAACGACCTATCAGTCCCTCTCTGGCTGAAATAGCGAAAGCGGAAAACGAACCTGAAGACACCGCATCTCTGCCCGATACCTCTGATGCGGAAGAAGAACAGACGCTGAACCCGGGTGAGTTAACCGCTCACGAGCAGGCATTGCTCTCAGAGGGGCCGCATTGTGTGTGATTCAATGCGTGAATCTTCGCAATATGTTGAATCACCATCGGTGATGGGGCTTTCGAACGGGTTCTGATACACTTCTCCCCAAGAGTTCGACTGAAAAAGCAGGCATAAATAATGGAAAAGCAGACGCCGGAAACCACCCATTTTGGTTTTCGTACAGTAGCCAAAGATGAAAAACAGGAAATGGTGGCAGAAGTCTTCCATTCCGTTGCGGCAAAATATGATTTGATGAATGACCTGATGTCTTTTGGTATTCATCGCATCTGGAAACGCTTCACAATTGATTGCAGCGGTGTCCGTCAGGGACAACGTGTGCTGGATCTGGCCGGTGGTACGGGCGATCTGACCGCAAAATTCTCCCGTCTGGTGGGTGAGAAAGGCGAAGTCGTTCTGGCGGATATCAACGATTCCATGTTGAAGATGGGGCGCGAAAAGCTGCGCAATCTCGGCATCGTTGGCAACGTCAGTTACGTTCAGGCGAATGCCGAGGCCCTGCCGTTCCCGGACAATTATTTTGACTGCATCACCATCTCTTTCGGTCTGCGTAATGTGACTGAAAAAGAGAAGGCGCTGCGCTCCATGTTCCGTGTCCTCAAGCCGGGCGGCCGTCTGCTGGTATTAGAATTCTCCAAACCGGTGTTCAAACCGCTGAGCAAAGCTTATGACACCTATTCCTTCCATATTTTACCGCGTATAGGTGAACTGGTTGCGCATGATGCGGAAAGCTATCGTTATCTGGCTGAATCAATTCGTATGCATCCGGATCAGGAAACACTGAAAGGAATGATGGCAGACGCAGGTTTTGAAAATGTGACTTATCACAACCTGACTGGCGGCATCGTGGCGTTACATCGGGGTTTCAAATTCTGATATGAGTATGCCGATGTTGTTAACGCCGTTACTGACTGCCGCTATCGAGACGCCGCTTAATTACCTGCTTTTCAGAGATCGCAGCATGAAGGCGGCACGGACACGTCTGGCCGGCAAAGTTCTGCGTGTCGAATTGCAGGAACTGAGTACACCCCTGACGTTTGTATTCAGTGAACACAAAATTGATGTGCTCGGACAATGGGATGGGGCGGCGGATTGCACTGTCACCTCGAAACTGTCAGTGCTGCATAAGTTACGTGATCGCCAGCAGTTGTCGCCAATGATGCGTAGTGGCGGGCTGGTGGTTGATGGTGATATCGCCGTGGTTCAGCAATTTTCTGCATTGCTGGATATGGCGGAAATTGAGCCTGCTGAGTTTCTGGCACCCTATATCGGTGATATTGCGGCACAGGGCGTGAGCCAGGCTGTGCAGGGGGCTTTCAGCTTTCTGCAAAAAGGGCTGAAACATCAGCAGAGCTATGTAGCGCAAACGCTGACGGAAGAGTGGAAAATGGCACCCGGTCCGCTGGAAGTTGTCTGGTTTAGTGATGAGGTTTCCGCACTGGTGGGCGAACTGGATGCGCTGGATAAACGAATCAAAAAACTGGAGGATAAACCGTGACGCCTAGGGAAATGCGACGTTTATATCTGATTATCCGCATGTTTCTGATCTACGGCCTTGACGAACTGATCCCTAAAATCCGCTTAACGTTACCGCTGAGAATGGGGCGTTATCTTTTTTTCTGGTTACCTCATCGTCATAAAGAAAAACCGTTGGGTGAGCGCATGCGTCTGGCACTGGAACAACTTGGACCGGTATGGATCAAGTTCGGTCAGATGATGTCGACACGCCGCGATCTTTTCCCTCCGCAAATTGCCGATCAACTGGCTTTGCTCCAGGACCATGTTCCGCCGTTTGATGGCGCAAAAGCCCGTCAGCAAATTAATGCTGCGCTGGGTGGCCCGCTGGAAACCTGGTTTGATGAGTTCGACCAGACACCGCTGGCATCTGCGTCGATTGCTCAGGTGCATACAGCGATCCTGAAAGAAAACGGCAAACCAGTGGTGCTCAAAGTTATCCGCCCGGATATTTTACCGACCATTGTTGCGGACATCCGTTTGATGTCGCGTCTTGCTGGCTGGTTGCCGATTCTGTTGCCAGATGGCCGCCGTTTGCGTCCGCGTGAAGTGGTGCGCGAGTATGAAAAAACGCTGCTTGATGAACTGAATCTGCTACGTGAAGCCGCGAATGCCATTCAGCTTCGTCGTAACTTTGAAGGGAGCCCGATGCTGTATGTGCCGGAAGTTTATCCGGATTATTGCAGCGAACAACTGATGGTGATGGAACGTATTTATGGGATCCCTGTTTCTGATATTGAGGCGCTGAAAAAGCAGGGCACCAATATGAAATTGCTGGCGGAGCGCGGTGTGCAGGTCTTCTTCACTCAGGTTTTCCGCGACAGTTTCTTTCATGCCGATATGCATCCGGGCAATATTTTTGTGAGCTACGAAACGCCGGAAGATCCTTGCTACATAGGCATTGATTGCGGCATAGTTGGTTCGCTCAACAAGGAAGACAAACGCTATCTGGCGGAGAATTTCATCGCGTTCTTTAATCGCGATTACCGCAAAGTGGCGGAGTTGCATGTCGATTCCGGCTGGGTCCCGCGTGATACCAACGTTGAAGAATTCGAATTTGCGATCCGGACAGTGTGTGAACCGATTTTTGAGAAACCGCTGGCGGATATTTCCTTCGGTAACGTATTGTTAAATCTGTTTAATACGGCTCGCCGTTTTAATATGGAAGTCCAGCCTCAGCTGGTGTTGCTGCAAAAGACACTGTTGTATGTCGAAGGCCTCGGGCGTCAGCTTTATCCTCAACTGGATTTGTGGACAACGGCGAAACCTTTCCTCGAAAGCTGGGTTCGTGATCAGGTTGGCCTGCCAGCGATGATCCGTGCACTGAAAGAGCGTGCGCCGTTCTGGATTGAGAAAATGCCTGAACTGCCAGATTTGGTTTATCAGAGCCTGCAGCAGCACAAGCTATTGCAATACAACATTGAGAAACTTTCCTCCCAGATTCATAACCAGAGTTCCCGTCAGGGACAGTCTCGTTATTTGTTGGGAATGGGTGCGACGCTGTTGTTGAGCGGAACCCTTTTACTGTTAGGCGGCGTTAAGGTTTACCCCGCTTGCCTGATGGCAGCAGGTGCTGTTTCATGGTTAATCGGATGGAAACGCGCCAGCTAAACAAATTGTTTTAAATCGAATGCCGTTTGCGGACGGCAATGAATGTGGTTCCTTCCTATTTGAGGTGAAAATAATGGGTGGTATTAGTATTACAAAAATCCTAATCCTCGTTGTTCTTGTAGTACTGCTGTTCGGTACGAAGAAACTGCGTGGTCTGGGCGCTGATTTGGGTGCATCGATCAAAGGTTTTAAAAAAGCCATGAGTGATGACGACACTCAGCCAAAACCTAAAGACGCTGACATTCCTCCTAATGACGCTGATTTCGTAGCCAAGTCTGTTGAAAGCAAGCCAGAAACGAAAGCAGAAGACACCAAGAGCCAAAACAAAGAGCAGGTATAAGCCGTGTTCGATATTGGATTTAGTGAACTGCTGCTGGTATTGGTGATTGGCCTGGTTGTCCTCGGGCCCGAGCGTTTACCTGTAGCAGTCAGAACAGTAGCAGGCTGGATCCGTACGCTTCGTGCAATGGCTGCTTCAGTTCAGAGCGAATTATCGCAGGAACTGAAGCTCCAGGAATTGCAGGATAGCCTGAAGAAAGCGGAAGAATCCGGTCTGAAGAATCTCACGCCAGAAATCAAAGCGTCTATGGACGAGTTGAAAGAGGCCGCAGAATCTATGAAGCAGTCGATCAATTCAGGATTGAATCCTGCGGAGAAGGCTGTCGAAGACGCCAAAGCGGAAGGCAACACTATCCACAATCCTGTTCTGGATGAAGCTGAAGCGCACCATGATGCAGGTGTCTCTCCTGCTGCTGCCGACAAGGTAATTTCTGCACCAGCCGCTGCACCGCAAAGTGCTGTTGATGCTGCCCTGGCATCAAACAGAACGGCGCATGCCGCAGCTGAAACGCTGGCGGCATCGGTGGAACCTGTCGCTGACAGTTCTGTTGACGTTTCACCTGTTGTGAAAACCGCGGCTGAAGCCCCTGTGGAGGAACCCACAGCACCGGTTAAACCGGCTTCATCAACTCAAACGACAGGCGAGCGTTAAACATGGCCGTTGAAGATACACAACCCCTTATCAGCCATCTGATCGAGCTACGTAAACGTCTGCTGAATGCCATTATCTGTATTATTGTGGTGTTTTTAGCGCTGGTTTATTTTGCAAATGACATCTATCAACTGGTGGCATCGCCGCTGATCAAGCAAATGCCGTTGGGTGCGAGCATGATTGCGACTGACGTCGCGTCGCCGTTCTTTACGCCTATCAAACTGACTATGATCGTCTCGGTGTTTGTCTCTGCACCGTTCATTTTGTATCAGGTCTGGGCATTTGTAGCACCGGCACTTTACAAACACGAACGCCGGCTCATGATGCCGCTGCTGTTCTCAAGCTCCGCGTTATTCTATCTCGGTGTGGCGTTTGCTTATTTCGTCGTGTTCCCGCTGGCGTTCGCTTTCTTTGCGAAAACCGCACCGGCTGGCGTGCAGATAGCCACCGACATTAACAACTACCTCGATTTCGTGATGGCGTTGTTTATGGCGTTTGGCGTCTCCTTTGAAGTGCCTATCGCGATTGTGCTGCTTTGCTGGAGTGGTGTAACGACCCCGGAAGATCTGAAAAAGAAACGTCCTTATGTACTGGTCGGGGCTTTTGTAGTCGGGATGTTGTTAACACCGCCGGATGTATTCTCGCAAACGTTGCTGGCCATTCCGATGTACCTGCTATTTGAAATTGGCGTGTTCTTTGCCCGTTTCTATGTCGGAGGCCGTCGCCGGTCGGACGTCGACAACGAGACCGATCCGGATCAGTCTGCTTAAAGTTTTTTTCGTTATAGAGAACCGCCCTGTTGGGCGGTTTCTGTTTCAGGACTCCCCATGTTTGAAATCGGTATAAATCTTACCAGCAGTCAGTTTGATAAAGACCGGCTGCAGGTGGTGGAAAGAGCCAGAGCCGCCGGTCTGAGCGGCATGTTGATCACCGGAACGTCAGCGCAGGAAAGTGTCGAAGCGCAGAAAATGGCGGATGATCATCCTGATTTTTGCTGGTCGACGGCGGGTGTGCATCCGCATCAGGCGAGCGACTGGAATGCGCAGGTTGAAGCCGGTATCCGCGAGCTCGCAGCGTTACCCAATGTGGTTGCGATCGGCGAGTGCGGGCTGGATTTCAATCGTAACTTTTCTCCGGCAGATCGGCAGGAAGCGGCTTTTACCGCGCAGCTGGCGCTGGCGAAAGAACTGCAGTTACCGGTCTTTCTGCATTGTCGCGATGCTGGGGAGCGCTTCGCCGAGTTGCTCAAACCTTGGCTGTCCGGTTTGCCGGGCGGTGTGGTTCATTGTTTTACCGGCACCCGTCAGGAGCTTGAGTTGTATTTATCTCTCGGACTGTCGGTGGGTATTACCGGTTGGGTATGTGATGAGCGTCGCGGGCTGGAACTGCGTGAAATGCTGCCGCTGATCCCGGCGGAGAGGTTATTGCTGGAAACCGATGCACCGTATTTACTGCCGCGTGATATGGAAAACAAACCGAAAAACCGTCGCAATGAACCCGCTTTCCTGCCGCATATTGTGAAGCAGGTGGCCCTTTGGCGTGGTGAGGATCCCCTATGGCTGGCGGACATTACGGATGACAATGCGCGTAAGCTTTTTGCCCTTCCGGCACGCGGCTGAACCCCGTAAAAAGGTACTGCAGGACAGTGCCTTTTTACGGTCGACCCATCCAGTTCAACAGAGCGGGAATACCGGTTACATTTTTTGGAAGTGCGTATTTTCGATGCTCTGACGAACCGGCTGGTTGATGAGATTAAGCATCAGCAGTGAACGTGCTTCGCCGTCCGGTTCAGTATAAATCGCTTCGATACCAGCAAAAATTCCGCCGGTAATCACCACCTGATCGCCTTCATACGGTGTATCAGGATCACGAATATCAACTGATGGCGGTTCCATCAACTGTTTAATGACATCAGGCTGGACGGTGGCAAGTTTCGCACCAAAGCGGATGAAGTGGCTGACACCACGCGTTGCGTTGATAGTCGTGGTATGGATCCGCTCAGGGTCGAACTCGACGAACATATAATTCGGAAACAGTGGCTCGCTGACCGCAGTGCGGCGTCCGCGCACCAGTTTTTCAAGCGTGATCATTGGCGTCAGGCAGTTAACGTGCTGGCGCTCAAGATGTTCTTTTGCGCGAAGAAGCTGACCACGTTTGCAATAGAGTAAATACCAGGATTCCATAGTTTCCCACATAAAAGCGTCGAGCGGGGCAGCATACCAAAAGCCGCTCAGGAGATATAGACAGTGCAAGTCTCTGCAGACGTTTGCTGATTGTCGGCCCGTTATCTTTTATTATCGGAGAAAAGCGCATTCTTATCCCCTCTATTAGTCCTATTTTATCAGGAGAAATCTCATGGAGTTATTCTTACTGAGTAACGGTAAGCTTTCAGGTGAATCTGAGTTACTGGGCTACGCTAAAGCGCGTATCCAGACTATGTTTGAGGCGCACAAGATTACCTCAGCTGTCCTAATCCCTTATGCCCTGATCCGCAGTGATTACGATGCCCGCGCCCTGGAGCTTTCTGATGTGCTGGGCATTGACGTTAGCAGTATTCATCATGCAGCAAACCCGGCTGAAGCGATTGCCAGCGCGGAATGTATTTTGATCAGCGGCGGGAATACCTGGATGCTTAATCAAATGTTGCATGAACACAGCCTGATCGTGCCGATCCAGCGGGCAGTGCGTGAGCGCAATGTACCCTATATCGGCTGGAGTGCGGGCTGTAATGTTGCCACACCCAGTATCCGTACCACCAATGATATGCCTGTTCGCAACTCTGTGGTTCTGCCTTCTCTTGGCCTGTTCCCGGTGCAAATCAATCCGCACTATATTGATGCCCATTTAAGCGGTCATATGGGTGAAACCCGTGATGAGCGCATTGCGGAATTCTGCGCGGTTAATCCGTCGGAATCAGTAATTGCGTTGCGTGAAGGCAGCCTGTTACAGGTGTCCGGCAACAATCTGAGCTACTTCAGTGCGAAAGAGCAGGGTTTTAAAGTTTTCCGTCACGGGCAGGACACGCAGGAATATCAGGACACTCAGGCGATTCAGTCTCTGGTGCCTTTTAACTGCCTGTAATTGTCGTCACGATACTACTTCCGCACCGTCAGTCCAGAAATACCCGGCTGACGGTTATACAGTTTTTACGTTATCAGACTTTAGTTACTGTTAAGAAATTTACTCATAACAAACTTGCTGATAACAAAAAGGCAGCAACAACCCCGGAGAGGCTCTATAATGCTCTCCTTCAACCCGGCGACTCAGAATCAGCATGAAATACCGTGATTTACGTGACTTCCTCTCGTTACTTGAAAAGAGAGGCCAACTGAAACGCATTAGCCAGTCAGTTGACCCTTATCTGGAAATGACCGAAATTGCCGATCGCACCCTGCGTGCAGGCGGTCCCGCGCTTTTGTTCGAAAACCCCAAAGGCTACGACATGCCGGTTCTGTGCAATTTATTTGGCACACCTCAGCGTGTGGCGATGGGCATGGGCAAAGAAGATGTCAGTGCGTTGCGGGAAGTCGGTGAATTACTGGCATTTCTGAAAGAACCTGAGCCACCGCGGGGCTTGCGTGATTTATACGACAAAGCGCCAAAGTTTAAACAGGTGCTGAATATGTCGACCAAAATGCTGCATTCCGCCCCGTGCCAGCAGCAGATTTGGGAAGGTGATGCGGTCGATATCACCAAAATTCCGGTGATGCAGTGCTGGCCGGAAGATGCCGCGCCGCTCATCACCTGGGGACTGACTGTCACCCGGGGACCGAACAAGCCGCGTCAGAATCTGGGCATATATCGTCAGCAGGTGCTGGGTAAAAATAAAGTGATCATGCGCTGGTTGTCCCATCGCGGCGGTGCGCTTGATTTTCAGGAATGGTGCAAACAGAATCCGGGTCAGCGTTTTCCGGTTTCTGTTGCGCTGGGGGCTGATCCGGCTACGATTCTTGGTGCTGTGACGCCGGTTCCCGATACGCTTTCTGAATATGCCTTTGCCGGGCTGTTGCGTGGCAACAAAACGGAAGTGGTTAAATGTATTTCTAACGATTTGGAAGTGCCGGCCAGCGCCGAAATTGTGCTGGAAGGGTATATCGAGCCGGGTGAAATGGCACCGGAAGGCCCGTATGGTGACCACACCGGCTACTATAATGAAGTGGACAACTTCCCGGTGTTCACCATTACGCACATGACACAGCGTAAAGATGCTATCTATCATTCGACCTATACTGGCCGTCCGCCGGATGAACCTGCAGTACTGGGTGTGGCGCTGAATGAAGTGTTTGTGCCGATTCTGAAAAAGCAGTTTCCGGAAATTGTTGATTTCTATTTGCCGCCTGAGGGTTGCTCCTACCGTCTGGCTGTCGTTACCATGAAGAAGCAGTACGCGGGTCATGCGAAACGCGTGATGATGGGGGTCTGGTCCTTCCTGCGACAGTTCATGTACACCAAGTTTGTGATTGTGTGCGACGATGACGTGAATGCCCGTGACTGGAACGATGTGATTTGGGCGATCACGACCCGAATGGATCCCGCGCGGGATACGGTTCTGGTAGAAAATACCCCGATTGATTATCTTGATTTTGCTTCCCCTGTGTCGGGCCTTGGCTCGAAAATGGGGATGGATGCTACCAATAAATGGCCGGGCGAAACGCAGCGTGAATGGGGGCGTCCGATTGTGAAAGATCCGGAAGTCACCGCGCGTATCGACGCTATTTGGCACGAACTCGCTATTCTTAATGATAAAGACGATACGAAAAAATAATCGAATCTTTGTCCTACGCTTTGCTTTGACGACCCACAGAGGGACCGCATGACAACATTGAGCTGTAAAGTGACCTCAGTTGAGGCGATAACCGATACGGTGTATCGCGTCCGGCTGGTTCCGGAAGCGCCTTTCTCGTTCCGCGCGGGTCAGTATCTGATGGTGGTAATGGATGAGCGTGACAAGCGCCCGTTCTCTCTGGCTTCCACGCCGGCCCAACACAATGTGATTGAGTTGCACATTGGCGCGTCTGAACTGAATCTGTACGCGATGGCCGTGATGGATCGCATTTTGAAAGAACAGGCCATCACCGTGGATATTCCGCACGGCGATGCCTGGTTGCGTGAAGACGGTGAACGTCCGCTGGTGCTGATTGCGGGCGGAACCGGATTTTCTTACGTGCGTTCTATTTTGATCACCGCGCTCGAACAACAACCACATCGTGATATTTCTATTTACTGGGGCGGCCGTGAACTGAAGCATCTGTATGATCTCAGTGAACTGGAAGCGCTGAGCATCAATCACCCGAACCTGAAAGTGATCCCGGTGGTTGAACAGCCGGAAGAAGGATGGCAGGGCAGAAGCGGTACTGTCCTGAGCGCAGTGCTACAGGATTTCTCCTCACTGGCTGAGTACGATATTTATATCGCGGGTCGTTTTGAGATGGCAAAAATCGCCCGTGAACGTTTTGTCGCAGAACGCGGTGCACAGGAAGACCGTCTGTTTGGTGATGCCTTCTCTTTCATCTGATTGAATAATGAAAAAGCCCGCCCCTGACAGGCGGGAAAACGGCAACTAAAACGGTAATGACAGATTGATGAAAGCGGGCTTAATGCCCGCTTTTGTGTTTTTCAGGAAGAGGGAAATCAGACGCGTTCGAAAACGGTCGCGATGCCCTGTCCCAAACCGATACACATGGTGGCCACGCCAAATTGTACGTCGCGGCGTTCCATCAGATTCAGCAACGTGGTGGAAATACGCGAGCCGGAACAGCCGAGCGGATGACCGAGCGCAATGGCACCGCCGTTCAGATTGACGCGTTCTTCCATGGTTTCCAGCAGTCCCAAATCTTTCACGCACGGTAAAGCTTGTGCGGCAAAAGCTTCATTCAGTTCGAACAGACCGATGTCCTGCACGTTTAGCCCGGCGCGTTTCAATGCCAGACGCGTTGCCGGCACAGGGCCGTAACCCATAATCGACGGGTCGCAGCCGACTACCGCCATAGCACGGATGCGGGCGCGGGCTTTCAGACCTAAAGATTTGGCATGAGATTCACTCATCAGCAACATCGCCGATGCGCCGTCGGAGAGGGCCGAGGATGTGCCCGCCGTAACGGTACCGTTCACCGGATCGAACGCCGGACGTAAAGCTGCCAGCGTGGCGACAGTAGTTTCCGGGCGGATCACTTCATCGAAGTCATAACGGGTCAGCACACCGTCGGCGTTATGGCCTTCGGTCGCCACGATTTCGTTAGCAAAATGCCCGGCAACGGTGGCTGCATGGGCGCGCTGATGTGAACGTGCGGCAAATTCATCCTGCATTTCACGGCTGATCTGGTGCATTTTCGCCAGCATTTCAGCTGTCAGTCCCATCATGCCCGCAGCTTTCGCTACGGTCTTGCTCAGGCCTGGATGGAAATCCACGCCGTGATTCATCGGTACGTGACCCATATGTTCCACGCCACCGATCAGGCTGACTTGTGCGTCGCCAACCATAATCGCGCGCGCTGCGTCGTGCAGTGCCTGCATGGAAGAACCGCACAAACGGTTGACCGTAGTCGCGGGAACGCTGTGCGGAATTTCTGCCAGCAGCGACGCGTTGCGGGCAATATTGAAGCCTTGCTCCAGCGTCTGCTGGACGCAGCCCCAGTAAATATCATCAATATCTTTGGCGTTGAGTGCCGGGTTGCGGGTCAGCACGGCGCGCATCAGATGAGCGGAGAGATCTTCAGCCCTGACGTGGCGGAATGCGCCGCCTTTAGAACGGCCCATCGGCGTGCGGACTGCATCAACAATGACTACGTTTTCCATGATTTCGGTCCTTATGCCTGTTTACCGGTGCTGAGGTTTTCCAGCGGCGCCGCAACCGGATAGTAACTTTCATTGGTTTGCGCTTTGACGCGTAACCCGCTTGGTGCCTGATACATCGGCCCCAGGTGTGTGTACTGTTCGGTCATTTTCAGATACGCAGCGGTACCGAGGGTATCCAGATAACGGAACGGTCCCCCATGGAACGGAGGGAAACCGATGCCATACACCAGCGCCATGTCGGCTTCGGCCGGGCTGGCAATGATGCCTTCTTCGAAACAGCGTACCACTTCGTTAATCATCGGGATCATCATGCGGGCAATGATGTCCTGCGGCGAGAAATCCGCATGTGACGGTTTTAGATTATCGGCCAGCAGGCTGATTGCCTGTTCATCGACCTCCTTGCGTGGCTTGCCCTTGCTGTCTTCGCTGTAACGGTAGAAGCCAAGATGGTTTTTTTGACCAAAACGACGGTTATCAAACAGCACATCAACAGCATCACGGTAATTGCGCGACATACGCTCCGGGAAACCGGCGGCCATCACTGCCTGGGCGTGATGGGCAGTGTCGATGCCGACCACATCCAGCAGATAAGCCGGGCCCATTGGCCAGCCGAACTGTTTTTCCATCACTTTGTCGATCTGGCGGAAATCGGCACCATCACGCAACAGCAAACTGAAACCGGAAAAATACGGGAACAACACGCGGTTAACGAAGAAGCCCGGGCAGTCATTGACGACGATCGGTGTTTTCCCCATTGCCAGCGCGTAAGAGACAATGCGTGAAATTGTCGTGTCTGAGGTTTTTTCACCCCGCACGATTTCCACCAACGGCATCCGGTGAACCGGGTTGAAGAAGTGCATACCGCAGAAGTTTTCCGGATTTTTCAGCGAGGATGCCAGCTGATTGATAGGAATGGTCGAAGTATTGGAAGCCAGAACGGCACCGGTACCGAGTAAAGATTCAGCTTCAGCCAACACTGCGGCTTTTACTTTTGGATTCTCGACCACGGCTTCGACCACGACGGTGGCATGTTCGATTCCGCTGTAATTGAGAGTCGGATGAATGGTCGACAGGACTTTGGCCATTTTCAGACCATCAAGTTTGCCACGCTCCAGTTGCTTGTTTAGCAACTTAGCGGCCTCGTTCATGCCCAGAGTCAGGGACTGATCGTTGATATCTTTCATGACGACCGGTACACCTTTCAGGGCCGACTGATAAGCTATCCCGCCGCCCATAATGCCGGCACCCAGCACCGCAGCTTGCGTCGGTTTATCACTCCCTTGAGCCAGTTTTTTTGCTTTGCCTTTCACAAACTGATCGGTAAGGAAAATGCTGACCAGTGCGCGGGCTTCTTTAGATTGTGCGAGCGGTACAAAGCTGGCGGTTTCCAGTTGTAATGCTTCATCACGGCCCAGGCGAGCGGCGGCTTCAATCGTTTTCACGGCGGTCATAGGCGCGGGATAATGCTTGCCGGCATTTTGCATGACCATGCTTTTGGCGACGCTGAAACTCATCGTCGCTTCAATCTGGCTGAGTTTCAGCGGCAGACGTTTCGGGGCGCGGCGGTTATGCCATTCCAGTTTGCCGCCAGCGGCATTTTTCAGCATGGTAATGCCTGCATCGCGTAGTTTGTCTGCTTCAACGACGGCATCTACCAGACCGACTTTCAGGGCCTCTTTCCCGCTGATGTTTTTCCCGGCTGCGATAATTTCCAGTGCACTGTCTGTGCCAATCAGGCGTGGCAGACGCACGGATCCGCCGAAGCCCGGCATGATACCTAAGCTGGTTTCCGGCAATCCGATACGTGCATCGGCCGTACTGATGCGAAAATCCGTCGCCAGTACGCATTCGCAACCGCCGCCCAGCGCATAACCGCTGATAGCGGAAAGGGTCGGTACCGGCAGATCTTCCAGACGGTTAAAAATGCGGTTGGCGAAATTCAGCCACTCCTGCAGTTTTTCCGCAGGTGCGTTAAACAGGGACAAAAACTCGGTGATATCCGCACCGACAATAAATGCAGGTTTGGCTGAACTCAGCAGTAAGCCTTTCAGCTCAGACTGCTTTTCAAGTACTGCAATCGCTTCGCCCAGGCTGGCAACCGTTTGGGTATCGAGTTTATTGACCGAGCCTGGGGCATCAAACACCAGCTCCGCGATACCGTCATCGAGCCAGTGCAGGTGTAATGTTTCGCCTTGGTAGAGCATGTGTCTCTCCTGAATCATCTGGGATGATCTGGTATGACCAGATGACTTGGAGTGTGGTTTTTATGTTAATAATTTGCAAATGAGATGTGTTTTATTTGCAGGCAAGATCACAAACCTTCCGGGACTATGGTCGCGGTGAGGCTGTGGTAAGATGCTGCATCGTCTTTCAGGTGAAAAAAGGAGAGTTGGATGGAATCGCTTACTACGCTTTATAAAGAACATATTGCCACGCTGCAGACGCGTGCCCGTGAAATTCTGCAACGTTCTCAGCTTGATGCGTTACTGATTCACTCCGGTGAGTTGCTGACGACCTTCCTTGATGACCACAGTTATCCCTTCAAAGTCAATCCGCAGTTCAAGGCCTGGGTGCCGGTCACCAAAGTGCCGAATTGCTGGTTGTGGGTGGATGGCGTGAATGCCCCGAAATTGTGGTTCTATTCCCCCGTGGACTACTGGCACAGCCATGAACCGCTGCCGGACTCTTTCTGGACGAAAGAAATTTCCCTGACGCCGCTGGCCAACGCCGACGATATCAAAGGCCAGTTGCCGGTTGATCTCAAACGTGTGGGTTACATCGGTTACAGTCAGGAACGCGCGATCGGCATGGGTATTCCTGCTGCCAACGTCAACCCGAAAGCTGTGCTGGATTTCCTGCATTATCATCGCGCTTACAAAACGGGTTATGAACTGGCCTGTATGCGTGAAGCGCAGAAAGTCGCGGTCAGCGGCCATCGTGCGGCGAAAGAGGCGTTCCTTTCCGGCATGAGTGAATTCGACATCAATCTGGCGTATCTCACGGCTACCGGTCATCGTGATACCGATGTGCCTTACGACAACATTGTTGCGCTCAATGAACACGCTTCCGTACTGCATTACACGACGCTAGATAACCAGCCGCCTGCCGAAATGCACAGCTTCCTGCTTGATGCCGGTGCGGAATATAATGGCTATGCCGCTGACCTGACGCGGACCTATGCCGCAAAACCGGACAGTGATTTCGCCGCACTGGTGAAAGATCTCAATACGGAAGAACTCGCGTTAATTGATACGATTAAGGCCGGTGTGCGCTATACCGACTATCATATTCAGATGCATCACCGCATCGCCAAATTGTTGAAAGCGCACAAGCTGGTGGTCGATATCAGTGAAGACGCCATGGTGGAACAGAACCTGACCGGGCCTTTCCTGCCACACGGTCTGGGACATCCGCTGGGATTACAGGTGCATGATGTTGCCGGGTTTATGCAGGACGATACCGGTACACATCTGGCTGCGCCTTCGCAATATCCTTATCTGCGTTGCACCCGTGTGATTGAGCCTGGCATGGTACTGACTATCGAGCCGGGTCTGTATTTCATCGATTCGTTGTTGTTACCGTGGCGCGAAGGGCAGTTCAGCAAACATTTTGCCTGGGATCGCATCAACGCGATGAAGCCATTTGGCGGCATTCGTATCGAAGACAATATTGTCATCCATGACAATCGTATCGAAAATATGACACGCGATCTGAAGCTGGCCTGATGCAGCCTTATGCCGTCCCCGCTGAGTCCGTCAGTTTCAGCGAAGAAATAAAGAAAAGTCGCTTCATCACCTTACTGGCAAGAACGGAAGGCATTGAAGCGGCAAAAGCCTTTATTCAGCATGTCAGACATCAGCACCCGGCAGCGCGTCATCACTGCTGGGCGTTTGTGGCTGGCGCGCCTGCTGATTCTCAGCAACTGGGCTTTTCTGATGATGGAGAACCAGCGGGCACAGCCGGTAAACCCATCTTAAGTCAGCTGATGGGATGCGGGGTTGGGGAGATCACGGCCGTCGTGGTGCGTTATTACGGTGGCATTATGCTGGGCACCGGCGGCCTCGTGAAGGCCTACGGCGGTGGTGTTCAGCAGGCATTAAAACAACTTATCGTGCAGCAAAAGGTTCCGCTGGTGAAGTACGCAGTACAGTGTGATTACAGCCAGTTACAGCAGGTTGAAATGCTGCTTTCGCATGTGGGTGGGCATATTTTACGCAGTGAGTACGGCGCGGCGGTGGACCTCGTTCTGGCGCTGCCTGCCGCAGATGCGCCGGCAACAGTCAGCCACTTGTTCGATATCAGCCGTGGCACACTTATCCTGCGTCCGGTTTCTTAAATTTTCTATGATTACTTCGCTGAGGAACGCACCAGCATGCATTTTCGTGCCATAACACGCATTGTGGGGGTGCTCGTCATCCTTTTCTCGGGAACGATGATTATTCCCGGTCTGGTCGCTTTAATCTACCGCGATGGCGCGGGGCGTGCGTTCAGTCAGACTTTCTTTGTCGCTCTGGCGATTGGATTATTCCTGTGGTTGCCCAACCGAAAGCAGAAAAGTGAGCTTAAACCACGGGAAGGTTTCCTGATTGTCGTGCTGTTCTGGACGGTACTGGGCAGCGTCGGGGCATTGCCTTTTCTGTTCTCCGAGCGGCCGAATCTCTCCCTTACCGATGCTTTCTTTGAATCCTTTTCCGGCCTAACGACGACGGGCGCGACCACGCTGGTCGGGTTGGATTCATTGCCCAAAGCGATTCTCTTCTACCGGCAGATGCTGCAATGGTTTGGCGGTATGGGGATCATTGTGCTCGCTGTGGCCATTCTGCCGATATTGGGTGTCGGCGGGATGCAGTTGTACCGTGCCGAAATGCCGGGCCCGCTTAAAGATAACAAGATGCGTCCGCGTATCGCCGAAACAGCAAAAACGCTTTGGCTCATCTATGTACTGCTGACCATCGCTTGTGCGCTGTCGTTATGGGGCGCGGGTATGCCGGTTTTTGATGCGATCAGCCACAGTTTTTCGACTATCGCCATCGGCGGCTTCTCAACGCACGACGCCAGTATCGGATATTTTCATAGCGGAACGATCAATACTATCGTCGCGATATTCCTGCTGATTTCCGGCTGTAACTATGGCCTGCACTTTGCGGTACTGAGCGGGCGAAACCTGAAAGTGTACTGGCGAGATCCGGAATTTCGTATGTTCATTGGTGTGCAGTTCACGCTGGTGATCATCTGTACGGTGATTTTGTGGATCCACAATACTTACGGTTCCGGTCTGGAGACGCTGAATCAGGCATTTTTCCAGGTGGTGTCAATGGCTACTACCGCAGGATATACCACGGACAGTATTTCTAAATGGCCGCTGTTTTTGCCGCTTCTGTTGCTCTGTTCTGCCTTTATCGGGGGATGTGCGGGTTCAACCGGCGGTGGCCTAAAGGTGATCCGTATCCTTCTGCTTTATTTACAGGGTTCCCGCGAGCTGAAAAGGCTGGTTCACCCCAATGCGGTTTACACGATTAAATTGGGTAGCCGCGCTTTGCCTGAACGTATCATTGAAGCGGTATGGGGTTTCTTCTCCGCTTATGCGCTGGTGTTTATTGTCAGCATGCTGGCGATTGTGGCCACCGGTGTAGATAACTTCTCCGCCTTCGCTGCGGTCACCGCGACGCTCAATAACCTTGGGCCTGGTTTAGGGGTTGTGGCGGATAACTTTGCCTCGATGAATTCAGTGGCGAAATGGATCCTGATCGTCACCATGTTGTTTGGTCGTCTCGAAGTCTTCACATTATTAGTGCTGTTCACGCCGACGTTCTGGCGGGAATGAGTTTTAAGAAAGGGAAACAAGTATGAAAGCGTTGATACTCTATTCAAGTCGTGACGGGCAGACACATGCTATCGCTTCTTATATAGCCAGTGAGTTGAAAGAGAAGTGCTACTGCGATGTTATTGATCTCGGCCATGCGGCACACGTCGATTTGAAAAGCTATGACCAGATCATGATCGGCGCTTCGATACGTTACGGCCACTTCAACCCGGTGCTGGATAAGTTCGTTAAAAAACACGCCGAAACATTGAACCGCATGCCGTCAGCTTTTTTCGGCGTCAATCTGACTGCACGCAAACCTGAAAAGCGTACGCCACAGACTAATGCCTACGTGCGTAAATTCCTGCTGGCATCGCCTTGGGAACCTGCAATGTGTGGTGTCTTTGCTGGCGCATTACGTTATCCGCGATATCGCTGGTTCGATAAGGTCATGATCCAACTTATTATGCGGATGACAGGCGGGGAAACAGACACCCGTAAAGAAGTGGAATACACCGACTGGCAACAGGTAGCCAAATTCGCTGAAGATTTTGGACAAATATCGTATAAAAAATCACACTAATGCGGTCTTAATAGACGTTCAGGCCAAAAAGAAAGCAGTCGGAAAGTTTTTTGAAATTAGGGGTTGCGGCCTTCTGAGAACTCCCTATAATGCGCCTCCACTGACCGGGAACAACGACTCCTCTAACGAGAACCAAGTCGCCCAGTCAGGAAGAATCAACCCGGTGAAAACACCGAATCTTGTAAAAGAAAATGGTTGACTCTTCAGTGGGAAGGAGTATTATCTGCCTCCCACGTTGCTGAGTTAAGTCTCGCAACGAACGCTCTTTAACAATTTATCAGACAATCTGTGTGGGCACTCACAAGACGATATCAGCCACCTCGGTGGCAAAAAATATCAAGTCTTAGAGTGACCAAGCAGTAATTCATTTAGTTGAATTATTACGAAG
>NZ_SEWS01000014.1:0-118276 GCF_004195095.1 Rahnella sp. CFA14(1/10)
TTCGTAATAATTCAACTAAATGAATTACTGCTTGGTCACTCTAAGACTTGATATTTTTTGCCACCGAAGTGGCTGATATCGTCTTGTGAGTGCCCACACAGATTGTCTGATAAATTGTTAAAGAGCATGCCGCGGTTCGCAAGGAATCTTATGCGGCGCGGGAGGCGTATATTACGTTTTCCCGCTGAAGAGTCAAGAGATTATTCATTCGAACATTCTTCTTTTTCTCTTCCTAGCCAGGCGACTTGTCAGTCGTTGTTCCCGGTCAGTGGAGGCGCATTATAGGGAGTTCTCAGAAGCCCGCAACCCCTAAAATACAAATAATTTACTGACCGCTGAATCTTTCATCAAATGCCGTTTAAAGCGGCAATTCCTGGATACTTCTGAAGCCATATGCTTGTAAAACAGGCAGCAAACTTTGCGCTTCTGCAGTCATCGCCATGCAATAAGCGACACACTCTATTTCCACATCGGCTTTTTTTACCGGGACCGGCACATGAGAAGTCTCAATTAGCCAATGCGCGCGCCTCGCAATCGCAGAACCCGAGTCGATCATACGCGTGCCATCGGGCAAAACCTGTGACAGCTCCTGCGAAAGCAACGGGAAATGGGTGCAACCTAACACCACCGTGTCGGGCGGTTCACGTAAACGCAGCCACGGATGCAGGATTTTCTTTATTGCGACTAACGAAACCTCTTCGCCATGCAGCTTCGCTTCTGCCAGTTCCACCAGTTCCGCAGAACCCAGCATCAGAATCTGACAATCCGTCGCAAAGCGAGCAACCAGGTCATGAGTATAAGGACGCTGAACTGTCGCACGAGTCGCCAGCAATCCGACCACGCCATTACGGGTTAATTTAGCCGCAGGTTTGATGGCGGGGACAACCCCGACAACAGGGCAACTGAATTTAGCGCGTAATGCAGGAAGGGAAACGGTACTCGCGGTATTACAGGCGATGACAATAACAGAGAGGGGATGACGTTTTGCGACAGCGCTGACAATTTCAACCACACGCTCAACGATAAACGCTTCGGATTTCTCCCCGTAGGGGAACGCCACATTATCGAAGGCATATATATAGTGCAGGTCCGGCAACATTTGCCGGACCTCATCATAAACCGATAACCCGCCGACGCCGGAATCGAAAACCAGCACTGTCGGGCGATCAGGCACTTGGGTTGTATCAGAAGGTATAGCTTCCAGTAAGGTTGTACTCACGTCCTGGTGTTTCGTAGCCATAAACCGTCTCGTAATCTTTATCAAAGAGGTTGGCAATTCTACCACGAACCGTGAGATGTGACGTTACCGGATATGACACCGCAAGATCCCAAAGACTCACGCCTCCCAGACGTACATTTTCACTGGTGTTGTAATTCTTATCGTATCGTTCACCCAAATACTGATAATTGAGCGACCAGTCAAAATCAGCGACTGTCCAGTCGAGCTGATATTTCGCCTGCTGTTTAGCGCGGCGTAATAAAATCTCGTTGGTTTCAGCATTGCGGGGATCTAAATATTCCAGTGTGACCTGATGCCTCAACGGGCCAGTATCGAAAGATCCGGTCCATTCAACCCCCTTGATTGTTGCCTTATCGACATTGTAATAACCGGATTGCTGATTGTCGTAACTGATCATCTGATCGATGTCATTACGATAAGCGGACAAACGCCAGTTTAATGGCCCGGTCAGGCCTTCCAGCCCACCTTCCCATTCTTTACTTTCTTCAGGCTTAAGATCGGCATTACCGCCAAAACTGCCATATAGCTGCCCCAGATTGGGCGCTTTAAAGGCTGTCCCGTAAGACGCAATCAAACGATAGCCGTCAATAAACTCCCAGGCAGCACTACTTTGCCAGGTACCATGTGAACCAAACTGTGAGTTATCGTCATTACGCACTGCGCCTTCAAAAGTGAAATCGCTCACTTTTTGCTGAGCTGTCGCGTATACACCCGTGTTTCGTTGGGTGTAGCCATCGGTAATATAATTGGTGCCTGGCTGAGTGCTGAGTTTCTGCCAGTCAGCGCCAGCGCTGAGGGTCCCCTGCCCTACCTGGAAAGTATTCCCCCATTGCAGGTTGTATTGATCCGAATCGTCCAGCGTTGCAGAAGCGGAATACGGACCGTATTTCGGGTCATAATTATAGTCTTTAGTATTGCTGTAGCTTCCGCTGATTTGCGTCGAATAGATCCCTTGCTGGAAGCGCAACCCGGTATCGTAAGTCCGGCTGTATAACTGGCGCGTGTCAGGCAACGCATCACTGTGTGCCGGGTCTGCGTAACTGTATGTTCCGTCATAGGCCGTGCGGTTATCAAAACCGTATGCGCGGGCAAAACCGCTGAACTGATCATTGAACTGATGCTCAAGACCTGCCCAGAGTGTCTTACTCATGAAGCCATCACGATCGGGCTGACGCGGATCACCGTAAGTATCCGGCAGATTCGCCACCACATCGGTCCCTTTTGTATAGGTATAGTTCCCCGCCAGCGTCAGAACCGTATTCTCACCGAGTTTCTGCTGCGTTGAGCCATCATAAGTCTGATAGCCATTTGAGCCGATACCGGCTGTCAAAGTCGTGCCTAATTTATCGCGCGTGGTAATGATGTTAACCACGCCACCAATGGCATCGGAACCATAAACTGCGGAGCGTGGGCCACGAATAAACTCAATCCGCTGAACAAGAGAAATAGGGATCTGACTGATATCCACCGCGCCGGAAATACCCGCCTGGTTAAGACGCACGCCATCCATCAGCACTAATGTGTGACTGGCATTCGTTCCGCGAACGAATAATGAAGTCTGCTGGCCCATTCCGCCGTTCTGAGCAATATCCACGCCTGGTAAACGACGCAATACATCAGCTACGGATTTGGACTGCCATCTGTCAATATCTTCACGCGTGACGATATCCGTCGGCGCTAATACAGAAGAAACAGGTTGTGGAAAACGGTTGGCAGTAACGACCATGTCATCGCTGCTGTTTGTGGAAGTGTTGTCCTGCGCCCACCCTGAAAAAGCCGTGACGGATAATGCCGTCAGCAGCACATGCTTTTTAATTGTCATAAATCGAGCATCCAAACTTAATTGGCGGATGCCGCAGAGGATCACCGACGGTATTTCGCGACGACGATGATTAATGCGACGTAACATCGGCAGGTCTTCGGACTTAGGATTTGCAGGCTAATTAATTACATCGTAATCAATTAAAATATCCGCACCGGGCGATGACTTCCCATTTCCTCTTCCCTCTTGCCTTTATATAAAAAGGGAAAGAGAAAAAAGAAACAGTGTCTGCATAATAAAGAATGCTATCGCCGTGATTTCCCCATACCGCTGCGCGCCAGTTCCGGATTCACACCGGATTCCCTTTTAACTCAGTCAATGAGGCCGAAACGCAATCCTACGATCAACCCATTTGGAAATCCAGACATCCGTAATGTCGGATGAACTTTCCTGATATAAATACAACAAAGGTAGACATAGGGGAGACTTTCCCTACAATCCCCCGCAAAGTTTGCCCATTTACTTCCTGTTAGACGAGATAACCGATGACGCCTGAAAACCTGCCCATTGAACAATACGACGACCAGCTGGCGGAAAAGACCGCACGTCTCACGGCGATGATGTCGCCTTTTAATGCGCCGCAGCCTGACGTTTTCCGTTCTCCTGTCAGCCATTACCGTATGCGCGCCGAGTTCCGCGTCTGGCATGATGAAGGCGATTTGTACCACATCATGTTCAATCAGCAGACCAAAGCCCGCGTGCGTGTGGATCAGTTCCCGATCGCCAGCAAATTGATTAACCGTCTGATGCCAGTGCTTATCGCGGCCATCAGGCAGGATCCGGCATTGCGCCGCAAGATTTTTCAGATCGACTATTTATCGACCCGCAGCGGCAAAATCATCGCCTCGCTGCTTTACCACCGTAAGCTTGATGACGAATGGCAGCAGGCTGCAAGTACTCTGCGCGACCACCTGCGCGCCGAGGGATTTGATATCCATCTGATTGGCCGTGCCGCCAAAACCAAAATCATGCTCGACCAGGATTATGTCGACGAGGTCCTTCCGGTGGCTGGCCGCGATATGATTTATCGTCAGGTGGAAAACAGTTTCACCCAGCCAAACGCTGAGATGAATATTCAGATGCTGGAATGGGCGCTGAAGGCCACGGAAAACTCGACCGGCGATTTGCTTGAGCTTTACTGCGGTAATGGCAACTTCTCGCTGGCTCTGGCGCGTAACTTCCGCCGCGTGCTGGCAACAGAAATCGCCAAGCCTTCCGTGGCTGCGGCACAATTCAACATTGCAGCTAACCAGATTGATAATGTGCAAATTATCCGCATGGCGGCTGAAGATTTTACCCAGGCGCTCAATGGGGTGCGCGAATTCCGTCGTCTGCAGGAGGTGGATTTAAGCGGATATGAATGCAACACGATTTTTGTCGATCCGCCACGCAGCGGACTGGATGACGAAACCGTGAAAATGGTCGCGGGCTACGAACGTATTCTTTATATCTCCTGCAATCCGGAAACACTGTGTGCAAATCTGGAAACGCTGAGCAAAACGCACCGCGTCACGCGTCTGGCGTTGTTTGATCAGTTCCCGTACACCCACCATATGGAATCGGGTGTTCTGCTGGAAAAATTCTGACGGCGAATACAAAAAACGGGCACCTTCTGAGTGCCCGTTTTTATATCATTCCGTTATCCACAATATTATAAATAAACACGCATATATTCTGACAGACACAGGATAGCCATCGCCTGCCCGTAAGGCATTGAGGTCAGCGCGATTTCACGATAAAAATCGAGATCGTTACCCATCGCCGTACCGAATGACGTTTGCGTCAGTTCCCCTGCGGGATTGATGTGCTTAATTACGCCCTGAATGGCTTTTTCCGCTACCGGCGCATATGACGCGTCAATGTAGCGTTTACGCACGGCTTTCAGAATGCCGTAGGCGAAACCGGCAGTCGCTGAGCTTTCAAGATAAGACTGCGGGTCATCAAGCAGCGTATGCCACAAACCGCTATCGTCCTGACATTTTGCCAGCGCACTGACCTGACTTTCCAGCACCTGCAATAAATAGCGGCGGGTGGCGTTGTTTTCCGGCAAATCCACCAGTTCAAGAAATTCCGGGATAGCAATCGTCAGCCAGCTGTTACCCCGCGCCCAGCGGGCCTGAGCAAAGTTATGATGGCCGTCAAATGTCCAGCCGTGGAACCACAGACCAGTCTCGCGATCCATGAGATATTGCACGTGCATCAGGAACTGATACGTCGCTTCTTCGACAAACTCCGGGCGACCCAGCAATGTACCGATTTTCGCCAGCGGCAGCACGCTCATCATCAGCGTGTCGTCCCACATTTGCTGATGATTTTCGTTATTATAAACAATGTGCTGCATCGCACCTTTGTCTGTGCGCGGCATTTCGTACATTACCCATTCAGCCCAGCGCTCCAGATAAGGACGCCATGCCGCATTACCGGTTTCCTCGTAGCGATACGCCAGCGTCAGGAACGGGCTCATGGTATTAACGTTCTTGGTCGGTGTACCTTCCGCCAGACGCGCAGTAAACCAGTCATCTATCACCGCACGCATTTTTTCGTCGCCGGTCTGTTGATAATACTGATAAATTCCATAAAGCCCGATGCCGTGCGTCCATTCCCAGCCCGCCCAGCCTTTGGTATCAATCACGCGGCCATCGTCCAACCGCAGCAGGAACTCACCGGTTTTATCTTCGATATTCACCAGATTGTTGGTCACGTTGTGGATCAGCGATTTCAATTCCCCGCGAGAAATGAAATGTTCCGGCTGCCGCAGCAAAGCACTGTGTTTAACTTCAAAAACTTTCATGGGGTTCTCCTGTGAACTCAAAATTTATAAACGTCCCTGGACCGGCATTTCGGCAGTATTTTCACGGGTAAGCTTTTCAGGGGGCGGGTTATTGCGATGCAGATAACCGATGTTGTTATTACCCCACAGCGATTCATATTTCATCCCCGTCAGCATTTCGACCGTAGCGCGGTCTTCCGGCGTAATTTGCTCCGGCACGATACGGTTAGCATCACGCATTTTCTGCGTTTCGCGGGTCAGCACGCCGTGTGTTTTCTGGTTAAGACGGAAGAACAGAGAGATGGTGAAACCGATACTGAGCATCAGCAGGGAACCCACCACCAACACGCCAAGGATAGTATGACCGACTGCCGGAACCTGCTGGCTTTGTCCGGAAACAAACCCGGCCAGTTGTAAGATAATACCCACCAGCATCACCGCACCGGCCTGTGACGCCTTACGGGTCAGTGTCATCACGCCGGCGAAAATCCCTTCGCGGCGCTGGCCGGTGATAGTTTCATCAACGTCAGCGATATAGGTGTAAATGTTCCACGGCACGTAGTTGATCCCCCCACGGCCCAGACCGGCCAGCGCGGAAATTAACAACAATAATGACATCGAGTCATTCATGCCTGCGTAATAGAGTAAGCCGTAAGAGATAGCGGCCAGCCCGAACAGAGAAACAGCCAGACGATAAGAAGGCGCAGGGCCAAAGCGGATACACAGTGGGATCATGCCGATCACCGCCACAAATTGCAGGATGGCCATCATGCCCATAAGGTTGGAGGCCGTGGCAGCACTTTGCATCAGCACGAACACCACGTAATAGGTGAACACGGCGTTAAACACGTCCTGCGCGATATACCCGCCCAGATATAACCCCAGATGCTGACGGAAAATTTTGATGCGAAGCGTCGAGGATAATTCGACTTTCAGGCGTTTCAGGCTTTGCGCCAGGGTCAGTTGCTGACGTTCGCGCTCAATTTTCTTCGTGGCTTCAGATTTGAGCTCTTCCGGTCTTTCCCAGGTAAAGAAATACACCAGCGTCAGAACGAATGCGCAGATTACGGCAAAGACCAGGCTCGAATAGAAGAAGGAGATGGCGTTATCTTTACCAAAATGCTGCAACAGAATACCCGGCAGGAAGGCCGCCAGAATCGCTGACAACTGTGCCAAAGCAATACGGGCGCCGGAGAATTTAGTTTTCTGTTTGAAATCATCGGTCATTTCCGGCACCAATGTTTCATACGGCACCAGAATCATCGTGTAAACAATATCAAACAGCAGATAGGTCAGCAGATAATAGGCATATCCCATATCGCCCACCCACATGAAGCTGTAGCTGAACACGCAGGGAATGCCTAACAGGATGAAGAATTTGCGGCGACCAAATCGCTTACCGAGCCAGGTATTGCCGAAGTTATCGGTGAGATACCCCATCAGCGGACTCAGCACAGCATCAGCGACGCGTGCGGTGGCAAAAATAAATGTCGCTTCGATGGGCGAGAGCCCGCAGAACGTGGTGTAAAAATAGAGCAGCCACGCTGCGGTCAGGGCTGTCGTCCCCGCCCCCAGAAAATCGCCTGACCCGTAGGCGATGTAATTAAAGAATCCGATTTTACGTGTTTTCATTGCCGTGTTGCCTCTGTTAAATCACCTATAGGCGTAGGCGGAATGCGAACGAAAATATTTCGTCCGGCCATGATTCAAATTAACGGGGAGCAGGAATGAAAACCTTTTGGTTTTTGCCACTCAAGCGAACTTTATGGCAAAAAAATGAAGAAGTGGGCGATCAATCTCTAAATATTGAACATCGGTTTGATATTAATGAAATGACAGTTCATTAACTGGCGGGAAATAATAAAAGGCAATCCGCAGATTGCCTCGTTGGGTTATCAGAAAGGGACTACTGCGAGGAAGACTTACGTTTTTTAAGCTTCAGACCTATCCAGAAGATCAGCGCCACACAAATCACCGACGGCACGAAGTTCGAGCCCAGTTCAGGGTATTCCGCGCGCACAATGGTGCTGTACAGCAACAGCCCCAGCAGAAAGCAAGCCGCGGCTAAAACCGGTAACCCTTTCGGCATTTCACTGCGGTGGTAACGAACGTGCAGGCAATACACCGCTAACACCAGAGAAATGATCGGGAAGATCGAAAACGTTACGACAGAACTGAATAACGCATCGAAAGTGCCATTAATCGACAGCCCGGCAATCAAAGCCAAAACCAGAGTGCCATTATCCTGGTTCGGTTGTTCGGTCATTTTCTTTACCTCTGGTCATATTATTGAGGGGGAGTCACGGCCGTCCGTTCCTGCTGACGGCGATACCAGTAATATGCGCCTTTGGAAATCATCCGCAGCTGCAATACCAGCCGCTCTTCCAGCTGGCGGCGCTGTGCAATATCCACATCCAGCGCTTCCGCACCGGCGTTAAAAACGATGATAACCATCGCCTCAGCCTGCGCTTCGGTAAAACTGCGCGGCATATGATTTTCGAGTTGCAGATAATCGGCAAGTTCCGCAATAAAATGCTGAATTTCGCGGGCGACGGCGGCACGAAACGCCGATGACGTACCGGAGCGTTCACGCAACAACAGACGAAATGCGTTGGGATTGTTACCGATGAATTCCATAAATGTGGAGACTGAGGTGCGGATCACGCTGCCACCTTTCGCAATGCGCTGGCGTGCCTGGCGCATCAGCTGACGCAGCATCAGCCCGCTTTCATCAACCATTGTCAGGCCCAGTTCATCCACATCGCGAAAATGCCGGTAAAAGGAGGTTGGCGCGATGCCTGCCTCGCGGGAAACCTCACGCAGACTCAGACTCGCAAAGCTGCGCTCGGCACTGAGCTGGCTGAAAGCCGCCTCAATCAGTGAACGACGCGTGCGCTCTTTTTGTTGTGCTCTTACGCCCATAACCTTCATCCGGATAGTATTCTTCTTTTTGATTATTCGCCTGATATCGCTTCACTATATCAAAATTTTTAGTGGTCGGAGCCAAAGATACAACAGCATAAAGTGGGTCAGAATGTTGCTGCATTACCATTAAATGACAACTGCATGTGGGGTAAATAGGTGTAATATGTTACTTTCTCGTTGTGATTTTGTATAAAAATAGGTTTCGAACTATGCCACAGCACTCACATTTTGATGCCATCATCATTGGCTCAGGTCCTGGCGGAGAAGGCGCTGCCATGGGACTGGTTAAACAAGGCGCCCGGGTTGCTGTCATCGAACGCTATAACAATGTCGGTGGCGGATGTACTCACTGGGGAACCATCCCTTCCAAAGCATTGCGCCACGCCGTCAGCAGAATCATCGAATTTAACCAAAACCCGCTCTACAGCGATAACTCCCGCACAATGAGCTCCACTTTCCCGGACATCCTGCGTCACGCCGATTCAGTGATTAATCAGCAAACACGTATGCGCCAGGGTTTCTATGAGAGAAACCAATGCCAGCTGTTCTCGGGTGATGCCAGTTTTGTGGATGCCAATACCATCAGTATCCGCTACGCCGATAACACACACGAAGTGATTACCGCAGATAACATTGTGATTGCCTGCGGCTCGCGCCCGTACCGGCCTGCCAATGTCGATTTTGGTCATCCGCGCATTTACGACAGCGATTTGATCCTCGAACTGAGCCATGAACCACGCCACGTGATTATTTACGGCGCGGGGGTGATCGGCTGCGAATATGCGTCAATCTTCCGCGGTCTGAACGTCAAAGTAGACTTAATCAATACCCGTGACCGCCTGCTGTCTTTCCTCGATCAGGAAATGTCAGATGCGCTGTCCTATCACTTCTGGAATAACGGTGTGGTCATCCGCCACAACGAAGAGTTCGAGATGATCGAAGGCGTGGAAGACGGTGTGATCATGCACCTCAAATCCGGTAAAAAAGTGAAGGCTGATGCGCTGCTGTATGCCAACGGACGCACGGGTAACACCGATAAACTGGGTCTGGAGAATATTGGTCTGGAAGCTGACAGCCGCGGGCTGCTGAAAGTGAACAGCATGTATCAGACTGCGCTGTCACATATTTATGCGGTAGGTGACGTCATTGGCTATCCAAGTCTGGCATCAGCGGCTTATGATCAGGGCCGGATTGCCGCGCAGGCCATGATTCAGGGCGAAGCGAAAGTCCACCTTATCGAAAACATTCCGACCGGTATTTATACCATCCCTGAAATCAGTTCCGTGGGTAAAACCGAGCAGGAACTGACGGCGATGAAAGTGCCATACGAAGTGGGCCGCGCACAGTTTAAACATCTGGCACGCGCACAAATTGCGGGTATGAACGTGGGCAGCCTGAAGCTCCTGTTCCACCGGGATACCAAAGAAATTCTGGGGATTCACTGCTTTGGTGAACGTGCGGCCGAGATTATTCACATCGGCCAGGCGATTATGGAACAGAAAGGTGAAGGTAATACTATCGAGTATTTCGTTAATACCACCTTCAACTATCCGACCATGGCAGAAGCCTATCGCGTTGCGGCACTGAACGGATTAAACCGCCTTTTTTAACACCGCAGTTCGGTCCATGTAAGGCTGCATGTGCTCTTTGATGGCTTCCGCAAGTTGCTCGTAACGCCCGCGCAGTGGCGAACCGGGACGATATACCAGCGCGATTGTGCGTCGCGGTTCCGGTTTGTCACACGTCAGATACGTCACTCCGTCACGGCTGCGCTCATTGGGCACAGCCAGGGATGGCAGCAAGGTAATCCCGCTGCCCGCCGCCACCATATTACGCAGCGTTTCCAGACTGGTTGCCCGGAAATGGGTATCTTCATCCGCCCCCGCCTGGAAGCAGAAACCGAGTGCCTGATCACGCAGGCAATGCCCGTCTTCCAGCATCAGTAATTTTTCACCCGCCAGATCGGCCATCGCCACACGATCGCGCGATGCCCACGGATGATCATCGTAGATCGCCAGCCTCATCGGCTCATCAAACAACGGCACTTCAATAAACGCTTCGCTCTCTTTTACCAGCGCCAGAATCGCACAGTCGAGTTTTCCACTGTCAAGCTGAGACAGTAACTGATGGGTTTGCGCCTCATGCAGATACATTTCCAGTTTCGGGAAGGTTTTATGCAGCGAGGGGATAATCTGAGGCAGCAGATAAGGCCCGACTGTCGGGATCAGGCCGATATGCATCGGGCCGGACATCGCTTCGCCTTGTTGGCTCGCCATCTCTTTCAGAACTTTCACTTCACGCAACACCGTGCGCGCCTGATCCACCAGCAACAAACCGGCTTGCGTAAACAGCACTTTGCGGCTGGTTCTTTCAAGCAACATAACGCCAAGTTCATCTTCCAGTTTACGTATCTGACCACTTAATGTCGGCTGGCTGACATGGCATGAATCTGCTGCGCGTCGAAAATGACGAAACTCAGCCAGTGCCACCAGATACTCTAGATCACGAATGTTCATTTTTCCTCCAGTCCCTAAAAGGCAATGCGATAGTCGTTAACGATAGATAAGATAGCAATCAACGATTATATCTATCAACTACTATCGTGAATAATGCTTTCCAACAAGGCAGAAATGCCGAAAAAACTTTCTATTTTATTGATTAATTAAGAGGTTATTCATGTTTGCAAGCCAGGAAGGTAGACACGTACCGCACGTTACTTTTCACACCCGACAGGGCGATCAATGGGTAGATCTCTCCAGCGACAATCTGTTTAAAAATAAAACAGTGATCGTATTTTCATTGCCGGGTGCATTCACCCCGACCTGTTCTTCGAGTCACCTGCCACGTTACAACGAACTGGCTCCGGTGTTTAAAAACCACGGCGTCGACAGCATCCTGTGCGTTTCCGTGAATGACACCTTCGTGATGAACGCCTGGAAAGCCGAACAGAACGCCTCCAACATCACTTTCATCCCGGACGGTAACGGTGAATTCACCAAAGGGATGGACATGCTGGTAGAGAAAGCGGATTTAGGCTTCGGCCCGCGTTCATGGCGTTATTCCATGCTGGTACGCAACGGTGTCGTCGAGAAAATGTTCGTTGAGCCAAATAAGCCAGGCGACCCGTTTGAAGTGTCTGATGCTGACACCATGCTCAAGTATCTGGCACCAGAATTTAAAGTGCAGGAATCCGTGTCCGTATTCACCAAACCGGGCTGTCCGTTCTGTGCGAAAGCCAAACAAATGTTGCAGGAACGCGGCATTCAGTATGAAGAAATTGTATTAGGTAAAGACGCGACCACCGTCAGCCTGCGCGCCGTGACGGGCCGGGCAACAGTGCCGCAAGTCTTTATCGGTGGACGCCACATCGGGGGAAGTGACGATCTGGAGGTTTACCTCCATTCAGAAACACAAGACGTGTGCGAAGTGGCACAGTAAGCGTCAATAAGGATCTGCTGTAAGAAGTAAGGCAAGAAATCCCTGCATTACCGACAAAAAAGCAAAGTAAGACTACGTGAATTTTCGGCGGATCTATGATCCGCCTTTTTTATTTACGCTAAACGCGCCTTCGCATCAGCAATCGCCTGTGCAACCTGCTGCGGAGAAACACCGCCTTTAGCGGCTCGTTTGTCGAGACAAGATTGCAGTTCGAGAATGGCGTAAACATCGTCGCCAATCACGCTGCTGAATTTCTGCAAATCTGCCAGCGGTAATTCTTCCAGCGCTTTGCCCTGATTAATCGCTTCCACTACCGCTTCACCCACAATATGGTGCGCCTCACGGAACGGAACACCCTTGGCAACCAGATAATCTGCCAGTTCGGTGGAGTTAGCATAGCCCTGTTGCGCGGCTTCTTTTGCCCTTGGGCGTTTTACCTGAATACCATCCAGCACCAGCGATGCCATGTTCAGACAATCCATCCAGGTATCGAGTGCGTCGAACAGCCCTTCTTTATCTTCCTGCATGTCTTTGTTGTACGCCAGCGGAAGACCCTTCATCGTCATCATCATACCGGTAAGCGCGCCCTGCACACGACCACACTTACCACGGATCAGCTCCAGTGCATCCGGATTCTTCTTCTGTGGCATCAGGGAAGAGCCGGAGGTGACACGATCGGACAAATCGATAAACGCCGCTTCACCGGTATTGAAGAAAATCAGGTCTTCTGCAAAACGTGAAAGGTGAACCATGCTGATGGCCGCGTTGGAAAGCAGCTCCAGAACATGGTCACGATCAGAAACACTGTCGAGGCTGTTACGTGTCGCAGAAGCGAAACCTAACCAGCCAGCCAGTTGTTCGCGATCCATCGGATAGGCAGTACCGGCCAGTGCGCCACAGCCCAGCGGACTGACGTCCAGACGAGCCAGCGTGTCTTTCAGGCGGCTTTCGTCACGCGCCAGCATTTCAACATACGCCATGCACCAGTGCGCAAACGTCACCGGCTGGGCGCGTTGCAGATGGGTGTAACCCGGCATCACGGCGTCCTGATTAGCTTCGGCCGTGGCGACCAGCGCCTGCTGCAAATGATGCAGCGCCTCACGCAGTTCAACCACCTGTGTTTTACACCACAGTTTGATGTCAGTCGCGACCTGATCGTTACGGCTGCGGCCGGTGTGCAATTTCTTACCGAGATTGCCAACTTTGTCGATCAGTTTGCCTTCAACCCAGCTATGAATATCTTCGGCATCACTGGCTAAAATAGCGCGGGGATTGGCACGGACTTCTTCCAGCAACACAGTCAATGCGTCTTCCAGCTGAAGCTGTTCGTCAGCGGTTAATACATTCACAGTCACCAGCGCTTTGGACCAGGCTACCGAGCCCACAATATCCTGCTCCGCCAGCCGGTAATCGAAACGCAGTGAGTCATTCAGTTCTTTAAACCGCTGATCTGCTGCCTGAGTAAAACGTCCGCCCCAAAGTGCCATTTTCCTGCTCCTGAAATTTTTTATGCAAAAGGGCGCAATATGGCTGCGCCCTGACAAAAGTGTGTACCGAATGCGCGTCAGATTTAAACCTGCCGGGAGGTGAATTACCCCAGAATGCGTGTTCCGATCGCAACGCCATTAAACAGTGCGGGTAATTGCTCAGCGTGACGCCAGCTGGCGATATCCACAGGACGTCCGAGAGAACGTGCAGCGTCCAGCGCAGCGTTAACTTTGACGATCATGCCATCGGTGATAATACCCTGCCCGATAAGCTGTTCGGCTTTCTCTGCACTCATTTCCGGAATACGCTGGCCTTTGCCATCAAGAATTCCGCTGACATCAGACAGCAGGATCAGATCCGCGCCCAGCGTGGCCGCCAGTGCAGTTGCTGCCTGATCGGCGTTAACATTCATCAGCTCACCGGTTGCGGTGATGCCAATAGAACTGACAATCGGCAGGTAGCCTGCGCCATGCAATGTGTTAATCAGCGCCGGATCACCCGCTTCGGCTTTACCGACGAAGCCCAGTGATGCATCCAGTTGCGTAACGCTGACGGTGCCGCCGTCAGCCAGAGACAGGCCAACCGCGTTGATGTGATTTTTGACCGCCCACGCCAACAGAGTTTTGTTCGCGCTGCCGGCGAGTGCACCCGTGATAATGTCAATCTGATCAGCCGGTGTCACGCGCAGACCGGCTTTTTTCACGACAGGCAGATTCAGCTTTTTCATCAGCTCGTCAACCAGGCAGCCACCACCATGAACAATAACCAGCGGGCGGTGATATTCCTGGCGATAAGCCACTATTGCCATGAACAGCCGCTCAAGTGCTTCTTCATTGTCCAGCAACACACCACCTAACTTGATGACTAACGGATTCATAGCTGTTCGCGCCCCGACCGGTTGAGAATGTTAATTAATAACAATACGTTTAATTTAATCTAACACCCCTGCGCGTCTGAATAAACGCTCAGGGGCGGTTGTTTTCTGTTTACAGTCAATCTGACGGCTGGTTAAAGCAATGATTGTGTTTCCGGGAAGCCGAAACGGATATTCATGCACTGAACTGCCTGAGCAGACGCGCCTTTGAGCACGTTATCTTCCGTCGCTACCACAATCAGATGTTCACCTTTCACCGCAAAACCGATATCGCAGAATGGCAGACCGACCACATCTTTCAGCGCCGGGACGCCTTTGGTGTACAAACGCACCAGCGGTTTATCGTGATACGCATTATGGAAGGCTTCCGCCACGTCCTGCTCCGTCACACCCGCGTTCAGACGGCAGGTGATAGTCGCCAGAATACCGCGCGGAAAATTGCCCAAATGCGGCGTGAAAATCACCGGCACGCCAAGATGTTCGGCAATTTCTGGCTGATGACGGTGGCTGAAGAGTTTGTAAGGCTGAAGACTGACTTCGCAGAAACTGTTGCCGAGTGTCGCTTTACGGCCAGCGCCGCTGACACCGCTGGTGGCATTGATGACCGGCCACTGGCTGTCATTAAGCAAACCATTGTCGATAAGGGGTTTGAGCGCCAGCTGTGACGCGGTCGGGTAACAGCCCGGAACAGCAATCAGCTGTGCGTCTTTTAATTTGTCAGCCTGCCATTCGGCCAGACCGTATACAGCCTGATCGAGCAGTTCGAGATGCTGATGCTCAAAGCCGTAGAATTCAGTGTAAAACTCAGGTTTGCTGACGCGGAAAGCACCGGACAGGTCAAACACCACGCAGCCAGCCGCCAGAAACTGTGGCGCTAAATCGTGGCTGACTTCATGCGCTGTCGCCAGAAAAACAACATCGACACCTTTCGCTGCTTCAGCCACATCAGTCAGAGGCAAAACAGGCAAATCGACGATGCCTTTTAATTGAGGATGCAAATCAGAAAGTAATTTTCCTGCATCTGCACTTTGCGCTGAAACCGTTAAACCGGTTATGTTCATCTGTGGGTGGCGATTCAGGTAAGCAGCGAGTTCAGCTCCGGCATAACCTGTGGCACCAACAATCAGCGTATTCAACATAGGGCTTGTTCACCTTCTCAATTTTGGGGTAGGGGCCGGATGAATTTTTTTCCGGTTTCCTTACGCGCTGGCTTATTGTATTTTTATTCACAATTATTGCATGAATATGAATACTACCCTAACTAAAGGCTGTCAACAGTGAAGATGAAATTACCTCCTTTTATTGAGCTCTACCGGGCGTTAATCGCCACCCCTTCCATCAGCGCGACAGATGCTGCACTGGACCAGAGCAATGAAACGTTAATCAATTTACTGGCAGGCTGGTTCGGTGATTTAGGCTTCAAAGTCGAAGTGCAACCCGTTCCAGGAACACGGCATAAATTCAATATGTTAGCCAGTACTGGCGAAGGCGCGGGTGGTTTACTGCTGGCAGGCCATACCGATACCGTTCCGTTCGATGATGGCCGCTGGACACGTGATCCTTTCACCCTGACCGAGCATGAAAATAAGCTCTATGGTTTAGGGACTGCCGACATGAAAGGTTTCTTCGCCTTTATCCTCGATTCACTGCGCGATGTTGATCTGACTAAACTGACTAAACCGCTGTATATTTTGGCGACTGCGGATGAAGAAACCACGATGGCCGGTGCCAGCTATTTTTCCAAAAACGCAAAGATCCGCCCTGACTGCGCCATCATCGGTGAACCTACTTCGCTCAAGCCGGTTCGTGCACACAAGGGACATCTGTCAAATGCTATTCGTATCACCGGTCAGTCCGGCCACTCCAGTGATCCGTCCCGCGGCGTGAACGCTATTGAACTGATGCACGAATCGATTACCCATTTAATGACGCTGCGCAATACGCTGAAAAGCCGTTACAACCACAGTGGTTTCGTGATCCCGTACCCGACCATGAACTTTGGTTATATCAACGGCGGCGATGCGCCAAACCGCATTTGCGCGTGCTGCGAAATGCATATGGATATCCGCCCGCTGCCGGGTCTGACGCTGACTGAGATTGACGGTCTGCTGAACGAAGCGCTGGCCCCGGTCAGTGAACGCTGGCCGGGACGTATTGAGATTGAAGAACTGCACCCGCCCATCCCGGGTTATGAATGTCCGCCGGATCACCCGCTGGTACAGGTAGTCGAAAAACTGCTGGGTGTGGAAACAGAAATTGTTAACTACTGCACCGAGGCACCGTTTATTCAGGAACTGTGTCCGACACTGGTACTCGGACCGGGTTCTATCGATCAGGCGCATCAGCCAGATGAATATATTGATATGGCGTTCATTAAACCGACTCGCGAGCTGATTTCTCAGGTCGTTCATCATTTCTGCTATCACTGATACTGAATGACGCACTGATGAAGAAACAAACAGGGCGCTTACGGGCGCCCTTTGATACTGTACAACGTTGCTATTGAACAAAAGCAGGATTAGCCAAACTGATATCGTCGCGGTTGTAATTAAATTTCAGCGACATGGCCAAAAAGACCATTTTTCACGTGAGTGATGAGGGGTTTTTGGGTTAAAACAAGTGCTGCATTTAAAAGTATGGCCAGGTTGGCAGGGTGAACGGGGCAAGAATGCCTGACGGGTGAAAGTTATTTACAGAATATAAAAATTAAACGAGAGAACGGGTCAGAGGTAATATGAACGAACAATATTCCGCAATGCGAAGTAATGTCAGTACCTTAGGTAAATTGCTAGGCGACACGATCAAAGATACGTTGGGAGAGCATATCCTGGATCGTGTTGAGAAAATCCGTAAGCTGTCGAAATCCTCCCGTGCCGGAAACGACGCGGATCGACAAGAATTACTGTCAACGTTGCAAAATCTCTCCAATGATGAGCTGCTGCCTGTTGCCCGTGCTTTTAGCCAGTTTCTGAATTTAGCCAACGTGGCTGAACAATATCACAGCATTTCGCCACATGGCGAAGCGGCCAGTAATCCTGAAGCCCTGGCACAATTGTTCGATCGCCTGAAATCCAAAAATCTCTCAGAACAACAGCTGCGTGATGCTGTCGACCAGCTTTCTATTGAACTGGTACTGACCGCGCACCCGACAGAAATTGCCCGCCGCACACTGATCCACAAACTGGTCGAAGTGAATAACTGCCTCAAGCAGCTCGACCATAACGATCTGGCCGATTACGAACGCAAACAAATCATGCGTCGTTTGCGTCAGTTGATCGCGCAGTCATGGCACACCGATGAAATCCGCAAAAACCGGCCTTCTCCTGTGGATGAAGCTAAATGGGGCTTTGCGGTCGTTGAAAACAGCCTGTGGGAAGGCGTACCTGCTTTCCTGCGTGAACTGAACGAACAACTGGAAACGTCACTGGATTATAAAATGCCCGTGGAAGCCGTGCCGGTTCGCTTCACTTCATGGATGGGCGGCGACCGCGACGGTAACCCGAACGTGACGGCCGATATTACCCGCCACGTACTGTTGCTGAGCCGCTGGAAAGCGACTGACCTGTTCCTGCGTGATATCGCGGTGCTGGTATCAGAATTGTCGATGACCGAATGTACGCCGGAACTGCGTGAGCTGGCGGGAGGGGCGGATATCATCGAACCTTACCGTGAAATCATGAAACAGCTGCGTGCTCAGCTGACCAATACGCAGGTTTATCTGGAAGCTCGTCTGAAAGGCGAACGCGTTGCGCGCCCTCATGATTTATTGGTGAAAAATGACCAGCTGTGGGCACCGCTATACGCCTGTTACCAGTCGCTGCAAGCCTGCAATATGGGCATTATTGCCAACGGCCAGTTGCTGGATACCCTGCGCCGCGTGCGCTGCTTCGGCGTGCCTCTGGTGCGTATCGACGTGCGTCAGGAAAGTACCCGCCACACCGATGCTATCGCTGAAATCACCCGCTATCTCGGTCTGGGCGATTATGAAAGCTGGTCAGAATCCGATAAACAGGCTTTCCTGATCCGTGAACTGAATTCAAAACGTCCGCTGGTGCCACGTCACTGGGAACCGAGTGCCGACACCAAAGAAGTGCTCGATACCTGTCAGGTGATTGCCGAGGCACCGGAAGGCTCGATTGCAGCGTATGTCATTTCGATGGCGCGTACACCGTCTGACGTGCTGGCCGTACACCTGCTGCTCAAAGAAGCCGGTTGTCCGTTCCCGATGCCTGTCGCGCCGCTGTTCGAAACGCTCGACGACCTGAACAATGCCGACGATGTCATGAAACAGTTGCTGAGCATTGACTGGTATCGCGGTTTCATTCAGGGCAAACAAATGGTGATGATTGGCTATTCCGACTCCGCAAAAGACGCGGGCGTGATGGCCGCATCATGGGCACAATACCGTGCTCAGGATGCTCTGATCAAAACCTGCGAGAAAGCCGGGATTGCCCTGACACTGTTCCACGGACGCGGCGGTTCTATCGGCCGTGGCGGTGCACCGGCACAGGCAGCGTTGTTATCTCAGCCTCCGGGCAGCCTGAAAGGCGGCCTGCGCGTGACCGAACAGGGCGAAATGATCCGCTTCAAATTCGGATTGCCGGAAGTCACTATCAGCAGCCTGGCGCTGTACACGTCTGCGATTCTGGAAGCCAACCTGTTGCCACCGCCTGAGCCGAAGCAAGCCTGGGTAGATATTATGGAACAGCTGTCTGACGTGTCCTGCAAAATGTACCGGGGTTATATCCGCGAGAATAAAGACTTCGTGCCTTACTTCCGTGCAGCAACTCCGGAACAGGAACTGGCGAAATTGCCGCTGGGTTCACGACCGGCGAAACGTAAAGCCAGTGGTGGCGTCGAAAGCCTTCGCGCCATCCCGTGGATTTTCGCCTGGACGCAAAACCGTCTGATGCTACCAGCCTGGCTGGGCGCCGGTGCCGGTTTACAGGCCGTGGTCGATGGCGGGAAACGTGACGAGCTGGAAACCATGTGCCGCGACTGGCCGTTCTTCTCCACCCGCATCGGCATGCTGGAAATGGTATTTGCGAAAGCGGACCTGTGGCTGGCGGAATACTACGATCATCGTCTGGTAGAGAAAGAGCTGTGGCCGCTCGGTCAGCAACTGCGCGATCAGCTGGCAAGCGACATTAAAGTGATCCTGGCGATTTCTAACGACGATCACCTGATGGAAGATTTACCGTGGATTGCGGAATCTATCGCCCTGCGTAACGTCTACACTGACCCGCTGAACGTATTGCAGGCTGAATTGCTGCACCGTTCCCGCGAGCTGGAAAAAGACGGTAAGCAGGATGCGAATGTAGAGCAGGCGTTGATGGTGACGATTGCCGGCGTGGCAGCGGGTATGCGTAATACCGGCTAATGTCTGCTGAAGCTATCTAACGAAAAACCCGCGAATTCGCGGGTTTTTTGTATTCAGCGTAGGGCAAAATATTAGGCGCGAACCGGCACGTCAATTTCCGGACGCACACCCAGTGTGTGGCAAATTGCGTAACTCATTTCTGCACGGTTCAGGGTATAGAAATGGAAGTCCTTTACACCTTCACGGCTGAGGATTTTCACCATGTCCATCGCGATGTTGGCGCCAACCATTTTGCGGGTTTCGGCGTCGTTATCCAGCCCTTCGAACAGGCTGTTCATCCAGTGCGGTACACGCACATTGGTCATCGTCGCAAAGCGGGTCAGCTGTTTGAAGTTGGACACCGGCAGAATACCCGGCACAATTTCCACATCAATCCCCTGACCGGCACAGCGGTCACGGAAACGCAGATAGCTTTCCACATCGAAGAAAAACTGCGTGATAGCGCGGTTCGCACCGGCATCAATTTTGCGTTTCAGGTTAATCAGATCTGACTGTGCGCTTTTAGCTTCAGGATGCACTTCCGGATAGGCCGCAACGGAAATATCAAAGTCACCCACTTCTTTCAGCAACTTTACCAGATCGGTGGCATACATTTCCGGCTTGCCGCCGCCTGCCGGTAAATCGCCACGCAGAGCTACAATGTGGCGGATGCCACTTTCCCAGTAATCCTGTGCGATTTGACGTAGTTCATCACGGCTGGCATCAATACAGGTCAGATGCGGTGCAGCTTCCAGACCGGTACGTTCTTTAATGCCTTTGATGATGCTGTGTGTACGGTCGCGTTCACCGGAGTTTGCCCCGTAGGTGACAGAAACAAACTTAGGCTTAAGGCTGCTGAGGCGGTCAATAGAACTCCACAACGTATCTTCCATCTCGCTGGTGCGTGGCGGGAAAAATTCGAAAGAAACGTTAATCTGACCCTGTAACTCTGCCAGATTCTGGTTCAGCGCTTCGCGCTGGTTTGCGTGGAAAAAGCTCATAAACACTACCTCATGGATCACTGCGTTTTGATTATGGTTCGTTATAATGGACGTTTGGACGTCTAAACGTATAGATAGAAAATGACGGAAAGCGGGCAAAGTGTCAACGTTAAAATGAGGCCAGGGGATGATTAATATTCACGCTTTCTGAAAGAATTTCATTTTGAGGACGTTTTGCTGGGGGGAATTAAGCTCGTCCCCCTGCGAAGGGGGAGGCTGGGAGGGGGTTTAGCAGACCACTTCGCCCCCCATTCCCATGAGAAGGACAGGCGCAGGGAATTACAGAAGTTGCGTCAAGCGGTTAAGATCAGACTGCAACGCACCTGCGGTGACGTCACGCCCTGCGCCCGGCCCGCGGATCACCAGCGGATTATCACGATACCAGCGGCTTTCGATAGCAAACACGTTATCGCAAGGCAGCAACGCAGCCAGAGGATGGTCGTCGCGCACGGCTTCAACACCCACACGCGCTTTGCCATTAGCATCGAAACGCGCCACATAGCGCAGCACAAGACCCATTTCGCGGGCCGCTTCCAGACGTTGCAGCATTTGCTGGTTCAGCGCCTCACCGTCTTCGAAGAACTGATCAACCGATCCGGTCACACAGCTTTCCGGCACCAGCGATTCCACACGAACCTGCGTCGGTTCAATATCATACCCGGCCTCACGCGCCAGAATAACCAGCTTGCGCATGACGTCCTGACCGGATAAATCATCGCGCGGATCAGGCTCCGTTAACCCCTGCTGCCAGGCTAAATCCACCAGTTCGGTGAACGGCAGCGTACCATCGAATTGCAGGAACAGCCATGACAAGGTACCGGAGAAAATTCCGCTGATGGCCAGAATGCTGTCACCGCTTTCACGTAAATCGCGCACCGTATGGTTGACCGGCAAACCGGCACCTACCGTGGCGTTATACAACCAGTGGCTGCCAGTTTTGGAAAACGCGTCGCGGATCTGACGATATTTATTCGTATCCGATGCCCCCGCCAGTTTATTGGCGCTGATAACATGGAAACCGTAACTGGCAAAATCCAGATACTGATCTGCCAGTTCAGCGCTGGCGGTGACATCGAGAACCACTAAATCGTCATAAGGATGCGCACGCATCCACAGGAACAGCGATTCTTCATCGTGTGCCTGCGCTTCATCATCAAAGAAAGCCAAAGCACGGCTGGCGTCCAGCCCGTCGTAATTGAGCAGGCTACGCTTGCTGTCAACCACACCCGCCAGTACAAACTCAAAACCGCTGCGGGCAGAAATATTCTTTTGTTCACGGGCGAACAGTTCCAGCCAGCGTGAACCGATATTGCCTTTACCAAACAGCATCAGACCGATTTGCTTTTCAGCACGGAACAGCGTTTTGTGCAGCCCCTGAATCAGGTGCGCGGTCGGGCCGATACGCAGCACGGCAACCAGACTGATACCGTCTTCGGCCTGCCAGATAAACTCCACCGGCTGATCTTTCATCTCCTGATAGAAACGGTGACTGTGCAGCGGGTTCTTGCACACGCCCGCACCGACCAGCGCCACCAGCGCCAGCCCTTCACGCAGCGTCAGACGCGCCGGAAGGGCCGCCTCTTCGAGAACCTGCAACGCACTGCCCGCCACTTCAGAGGTGTAGCACAGTTGCAGTAAATTACGATCAGGATGAATGCCGGTACACAGCGGTTTGATCTGCGCCCGTTTGAGCAGCAGTTCGACATCTTTTTGCGCCAGACCGAAATCATGACCTGACGGAATGACCATTTCGATCAGACAAATATCATCGTGACTGGTGACAATTTTCGCACCGGTGCCGGAAGCCAGTACACGTTCGATACGCGTTGATCCTTGCTCCGGCTGATAACTGCAACGCAGCTGTAAATCGATATCGCTACCGGAAACCGGTTGAAGAGTACGGGTGTGAAGAACCGGTGCGGCCAGGCGTGCCAGTTCACTGGCTTCATCGAGACGCAACAAGGGCAGCAGACAGGCATCTTTTACTTTACGCGGGTCAGCGCTGTAGACGCCGGCCACGTCACTCCAGATGGTCACGCGGCTGGCATTCGCCAGTGCACCAATCTGGGTGGCGGAATAGTCACTGCCGTTACGGCCAAGCAGCACGGTTTCACCCGCGTCGCTGCGGGCAATAAAACCGGTCACCACCAGATATTGCTGAGGGTGCTGCGCGAGAAGTTGTTGCAGCAGCGGGTAAGAACGGCCTTCATCAACCTGAGGTTGTGCAGCACGTTCCGCCCGCAGAAATTCACGGGCATCCAGCCAGGCGGCCGGTAATTCCAGTTTGCATAACACCGCAGACATCAGGCGTGCGGACCAGACTTCGCCGTGCCCTACCACTTCAGCATAAATTGCATCGGTCATTTTGCCGTCAAGCAAAACAGCCAGACGTTCGAGATCATGAATAAAAGAAGCAATAAGCGGTTCGGCCATTTCCGGCGGCAACAGGCCGGTTATCAAATCACTCTGATAACGGCGCAAAGCTTGCTGAACCTGATGCGCGGAAAGTCTGTCTGTCTGGCTGAGCTTCAGCCAGCTGATCAGCTGGTTAGTTGTACTGCCAGCCGCCGACACCACCATCATGTCACCCGGCTTCGCATACTCGGCCATAATACCGGCGACGCGCAGATAACATTTCACGTCGGCCAGACTGCTACCACCAAACTTGTGCAACTGACGGCTTCCCGCCGGCGCTGCAACCGCTATTGCATTCATACTTACCTCGTTGCCACTGACTGGAATGCATTTTCCAGATCAGCAATCAAATCTTCGCTGTCTTCAAGACCTACAGAAATACGGAGCAAGCTGTCAGAAATCCCGGCGGCTTTGCGCGCTTCCGGCGCCATGCCAGCGTGTGTCATGGTCGCGGTATGAGAAATCAGGCTTTCGACGCCCCCCAGTGATTCTGCGAGGGTAAATAACTTCAATTCTTTCAGGAAATGGCGCAACTGAGCTTCATCTCCGTTAAATTCAAAACTGATCATGGCACCGAAGCCACGTTGCTGACGGCGGGCAATTTCATGTCCCTGGTTTTCCGGCAGCGACGGATGATACAGCTTTTTAACCTGCGATTGTTTCTGTAAATAAGCCACAATCGCCAGGGCATTTTCCTGTTGCTGTTTCACACGAACCGTTAATGTGCGCAAACCCCGCAATAACAGGTAGCTGTCAAAAGCTGCGGCGGTCACGCCAATGTTGTTCGCCCACCATGCCAGCTCTGTCGCGTGTTCTGCAGTCTTAGATATTACCGTACCGGCGACCACATCAGAATGCCCGTTCAGATATTTAGTACAGGAATGGACGACTAAATCCGCACCAAGCTGCAACGGGTTCTGCAACGCCGGGCTGAGGAAGGTATTGTCCACTACCGTCAGAGCACCGGCGGCACGTGAGGCATCGCAAATCGCCTGTATATCCACCACACGCAGCAAAGGGTTGCTCGGGGTTTCAATCAGCACCAGCTTCGGTTTTTCTTTCAGCGCATCCGCCAGCGCCTGCGGATCACCCTGATCCACAAACAGTACGCGATACGCGCCACGTTTGCTCAGACTGTCGAACAGACGATAGCTACCGCCGTAGCAGTCATGCGGCGCAATCAGTAAATCGCCAGGTTTCAGGAATACCGTACACACCAGGTGAATGGCAGACATCCCACTGCTGGTCAGAACCGCACCGGCACCGCCTTCCAGATCAGCCAGCGCCCGCTGGACAACATCGCGTGACGGGTTGCCGCGACGGGAATAGTCATGCGCTCTTGGCTGGTTGAAATCTTCAAAGTTATAGGTGCTGGAAAGGTAGATTGGCGGAACTACACAACCATATTGCTGATCATTGTTCAGGCCACTGCCCACGGCAATGGTGGCTTGCTTGTGCGTCATAATCGTTTATTCCTGACGAATTGCGAAGGATGAGGATAGAAAGAGTAACCGCCGGAGATATAGACGTCAATACATCTGGACATCTAAACTTCTTTGCGTATAGATTGAGCAACAGCGCAATACCCGCTAAAATTATGCCATTAATGAAGATGTCAGGCAGATGTGTCGCGCCGGAAGATTTAAGCGCAAGGTAGCAAAATGAACAGTGCCGCAGGGAAAACGTGAGATATCCCTGTTAAATTCCGACATTTACTTAGTGAGAACAGGGAAAATCGGGCATAATCACGCGGTTTTCAGAATTTTATTTTTTGATAAATTTAAGGTGTCCCATGGCTGAGTGGAACGGCGAATATGTCAGCCCTTACGCTGAACACGGTAAGAAAAGCGAACAAGTTAAGAAAATCACGGTATCCATTCCGCTGAAAGTCCTCAAAATTCTCACCGATGAACGCACCCGTCGGCAGGTGAACAACCTGCGTCATGCGACCAACAGTGAATTATTATGTGAGGCTTTTCTGCATGCCTTCACCGGCCAGCCTTTGCCGAATGACGAAGACCTGCGTAAAGAACGCAGTGACGAAATACCGGAAGCGGCGAAGATCCTGATGCGTGAATTGGGTGTGGATCCTGATACCTGGGAATACTGATCGCTGCAACGCAGAGATATGCTGAAAAGACCGTGCGACCCCGTCGCGCGTTATTTCAGTATCTTTGTGAGAAAAAAATTGTTTGTCAGGAAGTGAAACGGCAGGCAACAAAAAAGGCGCCAAAGGCGCCTTTTTTTGCTCTCAAGCGAAGCTTATTTGCTGCTTGGAACGCTGAAACGCTTGTTGAAGCGGTCAACGCGGCCACCGGTAGCCACTTCACGTTGCTTACCAGTGTAGAACGGGTGACATTCGCCACAAACGTCCAGGTTCAGATCGTGACCCACAGTTGAGTGAGTTTTGATAACATTACCGCATGAGCAAGTTGCAGTAATTTCTACATATTTAGGGTGAATACCTTGTTTCATGGAAAACCTCTTCTTAAGGCCGCGTCGCTATCCAACCCTGTTCTGTCAGACACCACGCGTAGTGGATGATAGGCTTTGAGTACGAAATGCACCAAAGGCGGCGAATCATACAGAATCTCTGAGTACCGCGCAATGATGTTCATGCATTTCGAAGGACACAGTGTACACTATCTCGTCATTTTTTTATAGTCTGGACCCCCAATGCCTGTTGCCCACGTTGCTTTACCTGTCCCGCTCGCCCGTACTTTTGACTATCTGTTGCCGCCTGATATGCAGGTTTCACCGGGTTGCCGGGTCAGTGTGCCTTTCGGTAAACGTGACGCCATCGGCATCGTGACCAAAGTCAGTGACTTCAGCGAATTTGGCCTGGAAAAACTGAAACCGGTACGGGAAGTCCTCGACAGTGCCAGCCTGTTTACCCCCGATTTGTGGCGCATCCTGTTCTGGGCTGCCGACTATTATCATTATCCGATCGGCGAAGTGCTGTTCCATGCGTTGCCGGTGTTATTACGTCAGGGTAAAGCCGCTGAACTTACGCCGCTGTGGCAATGGTTCGCCACCGAGCAGGGGCGGGCCACGCCGCTCGACAGCCTGAAACGGGCACCCAAACAGCAGCAGGCAATGGCCGCACTGATGCAAAAACCGTTGTATCGTCATCAGGTCGCCGACCTGGATCTTACTGATACCGCCTTGCAGGCACTCCGTGCCAAAGGGCTGACGGATTTACGCAGTATCGCGCCCGCCACGCACGACTGGCGGCTGGATTTCTCGGTGATCGGTGAGCGTTTACGGCTCAATACCGAGCAGGCCACCGCCGTCGGTGCGATCCGCAGTGAAGATCAACAATTTTCCGCCTGGTTGCTGGCCGGTGTGACCGGCTCGGGTAAAACCGAAGTGTATCTGAGTGTGCTGGAAAACATTCTGGCGCAAGGTCGGCAGGCGCTGGTGATGGTGCCGGAAATTGGCCTGACGCCGCAAACCATCGCGCGTTTTCGCGAGCGTTTCAGTGCGCCGGTGGATGTACTCCATTCCGGTCTGAACGACAGCGAACGCCTCGCCGTCTGGCTGCGGGCGCGCAATGGCGAAGCAGGCATTGTGATTGGCACCCGCTCGTCGCTGTTTACGCCGTTTGCACGCCTTGGTGTCATTATCATTGATGAAGAACACGACAGTTCTTATAAGCAGCAGGAAGGCTGGCGCTATCACGCCCGTGATCTGGCGGTATACCGCGCTCACGCTGAAAATATTCCGATTATTATGGGCTCGGCAACCCCGGCTCTGGAAACGCTGCACAATGTTGAACGGGGAAAATATCGCCAGCTCAGACTGACCAAACGAGCCGGAAATGCCAAACTCGCCCGGCAAAATCTGCTGGATTTAAAAGGGTTGCAGCTAAAAGTCGGGCTGTCTCAACCGCTGATCCAGAAAATGCAGGAACACCTGAAGGCCGATAATCAGGTGATGTTGTTCCTCAACCGCCGTGGCTATGCGCCTGCCCTGCTATGCCATGAGTGCGGCTGGATAGCCGAATGTCAGCGCTGCGATCACTATTACACCCTGCACCAGAATCAGCGTCAGCTGCGCTGCCACCATTGTGACAGTCAGCGCGCCGTGCCGCATCAGTGTCCGCATTGCGGCTCAACACAACTGGTCTCGGTCGGCGTCGGTACAGAACAGCTGGAAAATGAACTGGCACCGTTGTTCCCGGATACGCCTATCACGCGGATTGACCGCGATACCACCAGCCGTAAAGGTTCACTGGAACAGCATCTGAGTGAAGTCCATCGTGGCGGCGCACGTATTCTTATCGGTACGCAAATGCTGGCAAAAGGGCATCACTTCCCTGACGTCACGCTGGTATCACTGCTGGATGTAGACGGTGCCTTGTTCTCAGCGGATTTCCGTTCTGCCGAGCGCTTTGCCCAGCTTTATACGCAGGTGTCAGGCCGTGCCGGTCGCGCAGGTAAGCAAGGGGAAGTGGTATTGCAAACTCACCATCCCGAACATCCTCTACTGCAGGTATTGTTGCAACAGGGCTACGACGAGTTTGCCAGACAGACGCTGGCGGAACGCAAAAGCGTCTTCCTCCCTCCCTATACCAGCCATATTATGATCCGTTCGGAAGACCACGATAATCAGCAATCGGCGCTGTTTCTTCAGCAGTTACGCAATCTGATCGAATCCAGTCCGCTGAAAGATGATTCGCTGTGGATCCTGGGGCCGGTTCCTGCGTTACAAGCCAAACGCAGCGGACGCTTCCGCTGGCAGCTTTTATTGCAGCACCCTTCACGTCGCGTTTTGCAGCATCTGATCAAAAGCTCCCAGCCGCTGATTTTAAGTCTGCCACAAGCCAAAAAAGTGAAATGGACCCTGGATGTCGATCCGATTGATAGCTGATCTCCAAAGCAAATATGCATAAAGAGTCAGGTTTTTTGCGTGATGGATCGAAAAAAGCATCTGCGTCACACTTTTAATGCAAATTAGGTAACAAATCCTACTCACATTCTGTTTAGAATGTGATGAGCTACACATCATGCGTAGCCAGGTGAGGAATGTTGATGTTGTTGTGTCAGTTTGATGCTGTTGCAAGGAGAGAGACGTTGGAGCACAAGAAAGAATTACCCGCCGCAACAATGAAAGATGTGGCTGAACAGGCAGGCGTTTCAACAGCAACCGTATCCCGTGCGTTAATGAATCCGGAGAAAGTCTCCGCCGCGACCCGTCAGAAAGTTGATCAGGCTGTGATGGCCGTAGGGTATTCTCCTCATGCACTGGCCCGCAATCTGAAACGTAATGAATCACGCACTATTCTGGTGATCGTCCCCGACATTTGCGATCCGTTTTTCGCCGACCTGATCCAGGGGATCGAGCGTACAGCCGCCGAAAGCGGTTATCTGGTGTTGATCGGAGATTGTGCTCACCAAAATCAGCAAGAGAAAACCTTTATCAATCTGATTATTACCAAGCAAATTGACGGTATGCTCCTGCTTGGCTCTGATTTACCTTTCGATGCCAGTAAAGAAGAACAACGCAACTTACCGCCGATGGTGATGGCCAATGAATTTGCGCCGGAACTTGAACTGCCGACAGTCCATATTGATAACCTGACAGCCGCGTTCGAAGCCGTGCATTATCTTCTTAAACTGGGGCATCAGCGTATTGCCTGCATCGCCGGCCCGAAACATATGCCGTTGTGCCAGTACCGTTCGCAAGGTTATGTACAGGCACTGCGCCGCAACGGACTGAGTGTCGAGAGTTCGCTGACCATTGATGGCGATTTCAGCTATGAATCGGGGGCGCAAGCCGTCACCGAGCTGATGGCACTGCCCGTCCCGCCGACGGCGATTTTCTGTCACAACGATGTGATGGCGATTGGCGCTATGTTCCAGGCGAAAAAAATGGGTCTGCGCATTCCGCAGGATTTGTCGGTTGTCGGTTTCGATGACATTAAGGCCAGCCAGTATACCGATCCTCCGCTGACCACCGTTGCGCAGCCGAGATTCCAGCTTGGCCGTCAGGCCATGTTATTATTACTTGAGCAGTTACAGGGGAATCCGGTACAAAACGGTTCACTGTTGCTTGATAGCGAGCTGGTGGTGCGGGAAAGCACCGCTGCCCCCAAAGCGTGAGTCCGTTTTTATGTTCTTCGACAGTTTTAGTTTCAGTAAATGTTCAGGGTTGAGTAACATGACGCACTTCTTCATTCATCACGACACAGCGAAACGATAGTGGCACAAAGAGACTATGTAAGCCGTGGGCGCTCAGGAGCGCGGCGGAAAAGTACCAGCCGGAGTAAAAAACGCAGTTCCACAACGATCTCCAAAACCATGGTGGTGTTAGCCGTTGCGGTACTGGTGGTGTTTGTCGGTGGCCTCTATTTTATTGCGCACAATAAACGTGAAGAAGCGACAGTGTTGCCAACGCACGCTGTCCGTCCGGGTAATGGATTGCCGCCTAAACCGGAAGAACGCTGGCGTTACATTAAAGAATTGGAAAACCGCCAGATGGGCGTGACCACGCCGACAGAACCGACAGCGGGCGGGCAGGTCGAATCCAAAACACAACTGACGCCGGAACAGCGCCAGCTTCTCGAACAGATGCAGGCCGATATGCGCCAGACGCCAACACAGTTGTCTGAAGTGCCGTATAACGACCCTAACCAGGTGGCGCAGGCGCCGGCACATACTCAGCGCCAGGTTCAACAACAGCAGCCAACATACGCACAGCAACAACCGGTGCAAACTCAGCCGCGCCAGGTTCAGCCGCAGCCGACGTATACGCCACAAACGCAGCCGGTACGCGCGCCGCAAGCTCAGGTGCAAGCGCAGCCAAAACCGAAGCCACAGGTTAAAGAGCCGGTGAAAGAAGTACCGAAACCGCAACAGCCAGCCGCCATTACTCAGGCTGAGCCGGAAAAACCAAAAGCACAGGAAAAAACCCAACGCTTTATGGTGCAGTGTGGTTCTTTCAAAGGTACGGAACAGGCAGAATCGCAGCGCGCGAAGCTGGCATTTGAAGGCTTTGAAGGCCGGATCACTACCGGCGGTGGCTGGAACCGCGTGGTGATCGGCCCTTACAACAATCGCTCCGGTGCAGACAACACCTTATCCCGCCTGAAGAGCGCAGGCATCTCCGGTTGCATACCCCTCGCAACCGGGGGTTGAAAACCCGTAATCCTTCCCCAATCTATACTTTCAATATGCCTCGTAAGCTTGTGAGACACCCGACGTGTCCCCCAAGCCTGCGGGGATCTTTTCAGTCTGCAACGAGGAACCGCTCGTGACAACAATTGTAAGTGTACGCCGCAACGGCAAGGTCGTTATCGGTGGTGATGGCCAGGCCACATTGGGAAATACCGTCATGAAGGGCAACGTCAAAAAAGTACGTCGCCTGTATAACGACAAAGTGATTGCGGGCTTTGCTGGCGGCACGGCTGATGCCTTCACGCTGTTTGAGCTGTTCGAGCGCAAGCTGGAAATGCATCAGGGTCATCTGGTGAAAGCTGCCGTTGAACTGGCAAAAGACTGGCGAACCGACCGCATGCTGCGACGTCTGGAAGCCCTGCTGGCCGTCGCGGATGAAAACGCGTCGCTTATTATCAGCGGTAACGGCGATGTTATCCAGCCGGAAAACGACCTGATCGCCATCGGTTCCGGTGGCCCGTATGCCCAGGCCGCGGCTCGCGCATTGCTGGAAAATTCCGAGCTTGAAGCGCGCGACATCGTTGAAAAATCGCTGAGCATCGCCGGTGACATCTGCATCTATACCAACCATTTCCACACTATCGAAGAATTATCTTCTAAAGCGTAAGGATCGAAATTATGTCTGAGATGACCCCGCGCGAGATTGTCAGCGAATTAGACAGTTACATTATTGGCCAGGATAAAGCGAAACGCGCCGTGGCCATTGCTTTGCGTAACCGCTGGCGCCGCATGCAGCTCGATGAAGCGCTGCGCCATGAAGTCACCCCGAAAAATATTCTGATGATCGGCCCGACCGGTGTCGGCAAAACCGAAATTGCCCGCCGTCTGGCGAAACTGGCTAACGCGCCGTTCATCAAAGTAGAAGCGACCAAATTCACTGAAGTCGGTTATGTGGGTAAAGAAGTGGATTCTATTATCCGCGACCTGACCGATTCGGCTGTAAAAATGGTGCGTCTGCAATCTATTGAAAAAAACCGTTATCGTGCTGAAGAACTGGCCGAAGAACGTATTCTGGACGTACTGATCCCGCCGGCTAAAAATAACTGGGGGCAGCCTGACGAAGCGCAGGAACCTTCTGCTGCGCGCCAGAACTTCCGCAAAAAACTGCGTGAAGGCCAGCTCGACGACAAAGAAATTGAAATCAGCCTGGCATCCGGCCCGATTGGCGTTGAAATTATGTCTCCGCCGGGCATGGAAGAAATGACTAATCAGTTGCAGTCGATGTTCCAGAGCATGGGTGCTCAGAAACAGAAACCACGTAAACTGAAAATCAAAGAAGCGCTGAAGCTGCTGATTGAAGAAGAAGCGGCGAAACTGGTGAACCCGGAAGATCTGAAAGAACAGGCGATCGAAGCCGTTGAACAACACGGTATCGTGTTTATCGATGAGATCGACAAAATCTGTAAACGTGGCGGTCAGAGTTCAGGCCCTGACGTATCCCGTGAAGGTGTTCAGCGTGACCTGTTGCCACTGGTGGAAGGCTGCACGGTGTCTACCAAGCATGGCATGGTGAAAACCGATCATATCCTGTTCATCGCATCCGGCGCATTCCAGACGGCCAGTCCGTCAGACCTGATCCCAGAATTGCAGGGTCGTCTGCCCATTCGTGTGGAACTGCAGGCGCTGTCGACTGAAGACTTCGAACGTATCCTGACCGAGCCAAGTGCTTCGCTGACACATCAGTACAAAGCATTGATGGCGACCGAAGGCGTAACCATTGATTTCACCGCTGACGGTATCCGGCGCATTGCAGAAGCCGCATGGCAGGTAAACGAAACCACCGAGAATATCGGTGCGCGTCGTCTGCACACCGTTCTGGAGCGTCTGATGGAAGATATCTCTTACGACGCCAGCGAAAGTAACGGAATCTCCATAAACATTGATGCAGATTATGTTAGAAGCCACCTTGACCAGCTGGTAGCTGATGAAGATCTGAGCCGTTTTATCTTATAATTTGCTCATACGTTCCGAAAGTGATCTTCAGGGAGGCGTTTGCCTCCCTGATTTTTTTTAGATTTCGGACTGATTCTTCACCTGAGCGAAATCATCTATGAGCATAATCACTTCCTGCACACCGACGACGCCCGCCCGCGCCTGGCTGGAAAGCTTGCGCCCGAAAACCTTGCCACTGGCGTTTGCCTCTATCGTCATGGGTTCTGCCATTGCCAGCCTGCAAAATACCTTCCATCCGCTTATTGCATTGCTGGCACTGCTGACTGCCGGCTGTCTGCAAATCCTGTCGAATCTGGCGAATGACTATGGGGACGCAGAGAAAGGCAGCGATACCCCGGATCGCGTCGGCCCTCTGCGCGGAATGCAAAAGGGGCTGATTACCGCTGCGCAGATGAAGCACGCCATTATCCTGACCATCGCGCTGACTATAATTTGCGGTATCGCGCTCATCGCCGTGGCCTGCCATAAACCCAGTGATGTGGTCGGGTTTTTGGTTCTCGGCTTGCTGTCGATTGGTGCGGCGATTACCTATACCGTCGGCACACGGCCTTATGGCTACATGGGGCTTGGCGATATTTCCGTTCTTATTTTCTTCGGCTGGATCAGTGTCGCGGGGACGTTTTATTTACAGGCAGGCTATTTCGACTGGATCGTGATGCTTCCGGCGACGGCAACCGGTTTGCTCTCCACCGCCGTGCTCAATATCAATAATTTGCGCGATATCGAAACCGACAGTATCAATGGCAAGAATACACTGGCGGTTCGCCTCGGGCCGGTTAACGCCCGCCGTTATCACACTATCATCCTGACCGCCGCCGTGCTGTGTCTGGTCATTTTCTCCGCCGTATACCTGCATCATTGGACCGGCTGGCTGTTTATTCTGGCGATTCCGATGCTGGCGAAACATGTGGCGCGGGTGATGAAATCCACAACATCCACCGAAGTCCGCCCGTTACTGGAACATATGGTAAAAACGGCGTTGCTGACTAACGTCTTGTTTGCAGTAGGACTGTTACTCAATTGAACAAAGTTGGCCTGATGTGCGTTTATCAGGTCACTTTTCACATTTAACAATTGATGATTTTGCCAACATCCGCCGGAAAGGGATATACTGAGCATTCATGCAGCAACCAGATGAAAACCTATGAAATACGATACTTCCGAACTTTGCGACATCTACCATGAAGAAGTGAATGTCGTCGAACCCTTGTTCTCCAACTTTGGCGGCCGTACTTCATTTGGCGGGCAAATCACCACTGTGAAATGCTTCGAAGATAATGGCTTGCTTTATGACCTGCTGGAAGAAAACGGCCGTGGCCGTGTGTTAGTGATTGATGGCGGCGGTTCTGTGCGTCGCGCACTGCTGGATGCCGGACTGGCACGCCTCGCGTTCCAGAACGAATGGGAAGGCATCGTGATTTATGGTGCAGTCCGTCAGGTTGACGATCTCGAAGAGTTGGACCTGGGTATTCAGGCGATGGCGGCTATCCCGGCTGGCGCAGGCAGTGAAGGAATCGGCGAAAGCGACATTCGTGTCAATTTCGGCGGCGTCACCTTCTTCTCCGGCGACCATCTTTATGCCGATAATACCGGTATCGTGCTGTCAGAAGACCCGCTCGATATAGAATAATTTTCTTCTGTGCACAACAAAAAAGGACGCCTTGGCGTCCTTTTTTATTTGGAATATGAAGTCATTAAACTTCTTCCATTTTTCCCAACAGTGCACGCAGACGATCCTGCCATACGTGTTGTTCTTCTTTCAGCTGCGCATTTTCACGCACCAGAGACTCATGATTGCCGCTGGCTTGCTGAACTTCCTGAGACAGGGCGTTGTTCTGCTCTTTCAGTTCTTCGATTTCCATCTGCAACAGAGTAATGGTATCGATCGCTTGCTGAACTTTAGCTTCTAATTTCTCAAATACTTCAAATGACATTTTTCGGTCCCCTTATGTTCGCAAGGCGCACATCTTATGTTCTGCCGCATCGTCCGGACACGGCTCAAAAATTCCTGCACTCCGTCGATTTTTATAACGAATTCATCAGAGAATTGCATAAAACCGGCAGGTGTCTTAACGGGTGATTGTATGTAGCCAGCTTTGATCTGTCTACCCGCAACCCCTCTATCCACGCAGTCTGTTGCAATTTTACAGTGCCGGGTATCAGGAAATGCCTAAAAAGCAGCGTCACACGCCAGAAATAGCCTTTAATGCCGAATAACCGTAGCCACCGTAAAACACGTAATAGTGATGCTCGTTTGTCAGCAACGCGCGCTGAAAATGTTAAATCCAGGCCTTTTGGCGCGGCATCATGGCCCGACAATACGCGAAATCGCTCATTTTTATGACGCAACACACAAAATTTGATTTCGCTATTTCTCGTTTATGCTCGTTAACGATAAATTCACATTACGTTCTCATTTAATGATGAACGCCAAAATCCGATTACGTTCACAAACGATATAACAGAAAAACTATAACTAACCATTAACATCATCCTTAGCAGGATCAAACTATGAGCCAAACCATGAGTTCCACATTAAAAGGTCAGTGCATCGCTGAGTTTCTGGGTACCGGGCTTATCATTTTCTTTGGTGCGGGCTGTGTCGCAGCAATGAAACTTGCCGGGGCAACCTTTGGCCAGTGGGAAATCAGTATCATCTGGGGTCTGGGTGTGGCAATGGCCATCTACCTGACAGCCGCCATCTCCGGTGCACACCTGAATCCGGCGGTGACCGTTGCACTTTGTTTGTTTGCAAACTTTGAAGGACGCAAAGTTCTGCCTTACATCGTGGCACAGGTCGCCGGTGCTTTTTGCGCCGCTGCACTGGTTTATGGCCTTTACTACAATCTGTTCTTCGATTTTGAGCAAAGCCACAATATGGTCCGCGGCAGCGTCGAAAGTCTGGATCTGGCCGGTATTTTCTCTACCTATCCGAACCCGCACATCAGCGTATTGCAGGCGTTTCTGGTAGAAACGGTGATTACAGCCATTCTGATGGCGTTAATCCTCGGCCTGACTGATGATGGCAACGGTATTCCACGTGGCCCGCTGGCACCGCTGCTTATCGGTATCCTGATCGCGGTTATCGGTGCATCCATGGGGCCACTGACCGGATTCGCCCTGAACCCGGCCCGTGACTTCGGTCCGAAAGTGTTCGCCTTCTTCGCTGGCTGGGGCAAGGTTGCCTTCACCGGTGCGCGCGATATTCCTTATTTCCTGGTGCCAATTTTTGGCCCGTTGCTCGGGGCTTCTCTGGGTGCCATCGCCTACAAGGCGCTGATTGGTCGCCATTTGCCAAATCAGATTAATGAACCGGCAGAAGAAAAAGCACCTCAGCCATCCAAACAACGTAAGGCCTGATCGGCTAAACTGTTCCACAGCTTACTCATTCGTAGGATGAATATTATGTCAGCAGATACGACTCACGAAAAAAAATACATTGTTGCACTCGACCAGGGTACAACCAGTTCACGCGCCGTAGTTCTGGATCACGATGCCAATATCGTCAGCGTGGCACAACGCGAGTTCACCCAGATCTACCCGAAATCGGGCTGGGTTGAGCATGACCCGATGGAAATCTGGGCATCGCAAAGCTCGGTGCTGGTGGAAGTGTTGGCAAAAGCCGACATTAATTCCGATCAGATTGCCGGTATCGGTATCACCAACCAGCGCGAAACCACCATTGTGTGGGAAAAAGAAACTGGCAAGCCAATCTATAATGCGATTGTCTGGCAATGCCGCCGCACTGCTGACATCTGCGAAACGCTGAAAAAAGACGGTCTGGAAGAATACATTCGCCACAACACCGGCCTGGTTATCGACCCGTACTTCTCCGGTACCAAACTGAAATGGATCCTCGACCACGTTGAAGGTTCACGTGAACGCGCTAAACGCGGCGAACTGCTGTTCGGCACCGTCGACACCTGGTTGGTCTGGAAAATGACGCAGGGTCGTGTTCACGTGACGGATTACACTAACGCCTCACGTACCATGTTGTTCAACATCCATGACCTTCAATGGGATGAGCGTATGCTTGAAGCGCTGGATATTCCGCGTGAAATGCTGCCGGAAGTTCGCCCTTCTTCTGAGATTTACGGCCAGACCAACATCGGGGGTAAAGGCGGTACACGTATCCCTATCGCCGGTATCGCCGGTGACCAGCAGGCGGCCCTGTATGGCCAGCTGTGTGTCCAACCGGGAATGGCGAAAAATACCTACGGCACCGGTTGCTTCCTGCTGATGAATACCGGTACTGAAGCGGTAGCGTCTAAAAATGGTTTGCTGACTACCATCGCCTGCGGTCCGCGCGGCGAAGTGAACTATGCGCTGGAAGGTGCTGTGTTTGTCGGCGGTGCGTCCATTCAGTGGCTGCGAGATGAACTGAAGCTTTTCAGCGATGCAACCGACTCCGAATATTTCTCCATGAAAGTGAAAGACACCAATGGTGTTTACGTGGTGCCCGCCTTCACCGGCCTCGGCGCGCCTTATTGGGACCCGTATGCCCGCGGCGCTATCTTCGGTCTGAGCCGTGGTGCGAACAGTAACCACATTATCCGCGCGACGTTGGAATCTATCGCCTACCAGACCCGCGACGTGCTGGATGCGATGCAGGCCGACTCAGGCGCTCGTCTGCAGGCGCTGCGAGTGGATGGCGGTGCGGTTGCCAATAATTTCCTGATGCAATTCCAGTCAGACATTCTCGGCACCCGTGTAGAGCGCCCGGAAGTGCTGGAAGTGACCGCGCTGGGTTCTGCCTACCTCGCCGGTCTGGCCGTCGGTTTCTGGAGCGATCTGGAAGAGGTGCGCAGCAAAGCAACTATCGAACGTGAATTCCGCCCAAGCATTGAAACGACGGAACGTAATGTCCGCTATAAAGGCTGGCAAAAAGCGGTGGCACGTGTTCGTTCCTGGGAAGATCACGACGAGTAATCGCCGGGTATTTTATCGCCAACACCTCTTTCTGAAACTCCCCGCCTGGGGAGTTTTTTTATGTGCCTTTTCCCATTGTGCTAAAATCTGCGGCACAGATGAGCCTCGTCTCACCGACCTCTTTTTTCTTTCTACAGGCTTTCCAATGAAACGTGAATTAGCAATCGAGTTCTCCCGCGTGACCGAAGCTGCTGCGCTGGCTGGTTACAAATGGCTGGGGCGTGGTGATAAAAACCTTGCCGATAATGCTGCCGTTCAGTCCATGCGTATCATGCTCAATAAAGTTGATATTGATGGCACCATCGTGATTGGTGAGGGGGAAATTGATGAAGCGCCGATGTTATACATCGGCGAAAAAGTCGGTACCGGCAATGGCGATGCGGTAGATATTGCTGTCGACCCGATTGAAGGCACACGTATGACGGCCATGGGGCAATCCAACGCGCTGGCCGTGCTGGCCGTGGGCGACAAAGGTTCCTTCCTCAATGCGCCGGACATGTACATGGAAAAAATTGCCGTCGGGCCGGGCGCGAAAGGAGCGATTGATCTGCAACTGACACTGGCTGAAAACCTCGCAAATATTGCGAAGGCGCTGAATAAGCCGCTCACCGAACTGACTGTCGCGGTTTTAGCGAAACCACGCCACGACGATGCGATCCGCGAAATGCTGGCGTCAGGCGTGCGAGTGTTCGCGTTTCCGGACGGTGATGTGGCGGCGACGATCCTGACCTGTATGCCGGAAAGCGAAGTGGATGTGCTGTATGGCATCGGCGGCGCACCGGAAGGGGTAATTTCTGCCGCCGTAATCCGCGCACTGGATGGCGATATGCAGGGCCGGCTACTGGCACGGCATGACGTGAAAGGCGATACACCGGAAAACCGTCGTATCGGCGAAGAAGAGCTGACGCGCTGTAAAGTGATGGGAATTGAAGCCGGTAAGGTGCTGCTGCTTGATGATATGGCGCGTAACGATAACGTGATTTTCTCCGCGACCGGTATTACTAAAGGCGACCTGCTGGAAGGCATCAGCCGTCAGGGGAACATGGCGACCACCGAAACACTGTTGATACGGGGTAAATCACGCACTATCCGCCGTATCCGCTCCACCCATTACCTCGACCGTAAAGACGCGGCGTTGCACGCATTTATTATCTGATCATTCCTTCCGGTCATCAAAAAGCAGGGCCATCAGCGCCCTGCTTTTGCACTATCAGGCCGTATGCCCTTCATGCTGACTGCGGTTCGACATCGGCCACCAGCACAGCAAAATCAGCACTGCCATGGCAAACATCAGTAACCCGAGACTGAACTGACCGGTTTGCGGCAGCATTGCTGACATCCAGGCTACCAGCCCTGAACCCATATTCTGTAAACCACCGACCAGAGCACCCGCAGCGCCTGCCAGATACGGGAAAGGCTCCATTGCGCCGGTGGTCGCCAGCGGGAATAACATACCCGCGCCGAAGAAGAACAGCGAAGCTGGCACCACCAGCGTCCAGATATTCATGATACCCAGCCAGCCGGGGATCCACATCGCCAGACCAGCCAGCAGACAACTGATGACCGAATGCCACATCAGTTGCTGGAAACTTTTCTCTGTACGCCCGGCATACCAGGCACCAAAGAAAGCTGCCGGGATCGGCAGGATAAACAGGACGCTGACCATCACACCGCTCAGCCCGAGAACGCCGCCCATCAGCACTCCGCAACTGGCTTCAAACACCGCCACGCCGGCCAGCGCACCGACCAGCATCACCAGATAACGGCTGAAATTGGCATCGGCCAGCAATAAACGCAGACTGCCCAGCATTTTGCGCGGCGGATGATCGGCAGTGAATTCAGGACGGGTTTCCGGCAACCAGCGGTACATCGAAAAAGCCACTCCTGCGCACAGGATAAGCAGAAACCCAAAACTTGCACGCCAGCCCAGCCACGCCGACAAAGCGCCGCCGATCACCGGTGCCAGCAGAGGACTGACCAGAATGCCCATGTTCAGCAGACTGTTGGCATGGCGTAACGCGCCGCCGCTGTATAAATCACGTGGCATGGTTCGCGCCATCACACCTGCTACGCCGGTGCCCAGCCCCTGAATGGCTGCAAAAGCGATCAGCATATTCAGGCTCGTTGACATCATCGCGCCCGCCGCGCCAAGCAGGAAAATTATCAGGCCGGTCAGGATCACCGGTTTACGGCCAACGTTATCGGAAAGCGGACCATAAACCAGTTGCGAGCCGCCGTATGTCAGCAGATATGCCGCCATTACCCGCTGCACGGCACCGGGTTTTACGGCAAGACTGGCGGCCATGTCCGCAATATTCGGCACATAAATGGTCTGTGCCATTTGCCCGACAGCCACCAGCAAAATGAGCATAATAAGCAGGTGAATATTTTCCAGTTTTTTCATTTTTCAGTTCATTATCGGATAAGTATGGAAAAGAGCAGAATAAATAACCCATCATTTCAGCCAGACACCGGCGGCGCATAAGTTAACAAATTAAGATGAATAAGCGAGTACTGCGGGGAAGACTTCTGTCAGTTCGCTGGCAGCGGCGGGAACCACTTCTGTAACGCTGGGTGTACAGAAATCGATACTGACTAACCGGTAATAAACAGGCTGATAACATTTAACCGATACGGGATCGGGAAAATTTGAAATAAAATCAGGGCATAATTTCGCACCACGTGAACAAACCAGAAACCACGGGAGTTTTTTATGGCTGATTGGGTGACAGGAAAAGTCAAAAAAGTTGAACACTGGACTGACAGTTTGTTCAGCATCACGGTCAATGCGCCCGTTGACCCTTTTACCGCAGGCCAGTTCGCCAAACTTTCACTGGATATTGACGGTGAGCGGGTTCAGCGCGCTTATTCCTATGTGAATCCGCCATCAAGCGGTGAGCTGGAATTCTATCTGGTCAACGTGCCGGAAGGAAAACTCAGCCCGCATCTGCATGTGATGCAGCCCGGAGATGAAATCAACATCACCAGGGAAGCCGCCGGATTTTTCGTCATTGAAGAAGTGCCCGAATGCGAAACCTTATGGATGCTGGCAACGGGCACCGCCATCGGGCCGTATCTGTCGATTTTACAGGAAGGTACGGGGCTGGAACGGTTCAAAAATATTGTTCTGGTTCATGCGGCACGCTTTGCTGCCGATCTGAGTTATCTGCCGTTGATGCAGCAACTGCAACGCCGTTATGAAGGCAAACTGCATATACAGACCGTGGTCAGTCGCGAGGAAATTTCAGGCTCGCTGACCGGGCGAGTTCCTGCGCTGATTGAAAGCGGTGCGCTGGAAGCAGCTGTCGGCCTGAAAATGCTGGCAGAGGACAGCCACGTGATGTTGTGCGGCAATCCGCAGATGGTTCGCGATACACAGCAGTTACTCAAAGACACGCGGGGTATGCGCAAACACCTCAAACGTAAACCGGGTCATATGACCAGCGAGCATTACTGGTAAGCAGTGACTGAAAACTAGCGAAATTTAACGTCGTCCGGTTCCGGGCCAAAACGATTTGTGCCCGGCGTGCCGGTAAACGCACCGCAGTCGATCAGCAACATAATGAAAATCACTGAAGGCGCCAGCCGTCCCAGAACCCAGCTCCATATCTGAGGCATCGCCGCTGCCCAGTTCCCCGCCACCAGCATCCACGCCAGCACAAACAACAGCGCCCACCAGGCAGATTTATTACGGTCATGTAATCTTTTCACCAGCACAGCCGCCGTCGGCCACAGTAAAACCACCAGCGCGAATCCGGCGGACTGATAGGTAATCCATTCCTGTGCGGCAAAAAAGAAGTCAGCCACCATCAGGATCAGCCAGCTGACCATCCACATCCAGAAATCACGTCGGCCCAAGCGGCCGTTAAAAGAAAATAGTGCATGCTGTAACGTCATTGACAGTCCGTTCCGTAAAGTACAATGGGAGTAAATTGTTAAACCAGCCGGAGTGTACCCCACGGACAACAACGACGAGAATCTTTACGCACTCCTTTTGACATTACCCCCCGTTCCCCGCTTTAATCGGTTTGTTGAAATAAAATAAGAAACGCCCTATGACTGTTGCTCAATCCTTATTACGACTGGCACTTCCCGCGCTGCTTATGCTCACCGGCCAGAATATTGCACTGGCCGATCCGCCGGCAGAGCACGCCGGCGCGGAAGAAATGCCAAAAGCCCCTTACCTGCTTGCCGGTGCGCCAACCTTTGAAACGACGCTGATCAATTTTCGCGCCAGATATAATGAAGCTAATCCGACCCAGCAGATTGGCGAGTTCCGTTCTATCAGCGATAAGTCTCCCAACAGTTTCCTGACCCGCGCTGCCAGCAAAATTAACGAAAATCTGTATGCGTCGACCGCGCTGGAAAAAGGCACCGGCAAAATAAAAACGCTGCAAATTACTTACCTGCCGATTCAGGGGGCTGAAGAAAAAGCCGCTCGCACCCTGGCGATAAGCTATATGGCCAACCTGATGCGTCAGTTCGACGCCACACTATCCACTGAGCAAAGCGTGGCGAGAGTGGCTTCTCTGATCGAGAAAGGCAAAGGTCAGCAGTTTTATAAGCAGGAAGTAGGCGCAGTACGTTTTGTCATTTCAGACAATGGCGAAAAAGGTCTGACATTCGCCGTTGAACCGGTCAAGCTGGCGCTTGCTGAGCCATGAGATGACGGTTTTTAATGACAAAAAGCAAAGCCTTTATGACCAATGATCTCTATACTGTTGCACAGGTAATCTGCTTATTTGGCAGAAATTTTAATCGACACTCGCGTCCCCTTTTGGAGGAAAAAACATGCGACATCCATTAGTGATGGGTAACTGGAAGCTTAACGGCAGCACCCACATGGTTAACGAACTGATTGCTGCTCTGCGTACTGAACTGAGCACAGTTGTAGGTTGTGGCGTTGCAATTGCTCCACCAGAAGTTTACCTGTCACAGGCTAAACACGCTCTGGCTGGCAGCCGTATTGCGCTGGGTGCTCAGAACGTTGATGCGAACCTGTCCGGCGCATTCACTGGTGAAATCTCTGCCGACATGCTGAAAGACATCGGTGCGAAATACATCATCATCGGTCACTCAGAACGCCGCACTTACCACAAAGAAAGCGACGAGTTCATCGCGAAAAAATTCGGTGTGCTGAAAGACGCTGGCCTGACTCCTGTTCTGTGCATCGGTGAAACCGAAGCAGAAAACGAAGCAGGCAAGACTGAAGCCGTTTGCGCGAAACAACTGGATGCGGTGCTGAACACTCTGGGTGCAAAAGCATTCGAAGGCGCTGTTATCGCTTACGAACCTGTCTGGGCGATCGGTACCGGCAAGTCTGCCACCCCGGCTCAGGCTCAGGCGGTTCACAAATTCATCCGTGACCATATCGCAAAACAAGATGCTGCGGTTGCAGAGCAAGTGATCATCCAGTACGGCGGTTCTGTTAACGCGGCCAATGCTGCTGAACTGTTCACCCAGCCAGACATCGATGGCGCGCTGGTTGGCGGTGCGTCACTGAAAGCAGATGCTTTCGCTGTGATCGTCAAAGCCGCTGCTGAAGCTAAACAAGCGTAAGCTGTTTCTTCCGCACAATAAAAAACCCCGGCATGCCGGGGTTTTTTATTGTCTGTAAAAGCGCGATTAACGTTTGGTGATTTGGTCGAAAATTCCGTCGGTCGCGAAATGGTCTTTCTGCGCCTGAGCCCAGGTACCTGCAACCTGATCAATGGTGAACAGTTTCAGTTTCGGGAATTCAGCCGCGAATTTCTTCTCGACTTGCGGATCACGCGGACGGTAATAGTTTTCTGCTGCGATGGTCTGGCCTTCCGGTGAATACAGGTACTTCAGGTAGGCATCCGCCACTGTACGGGTGCCACGCTTATCCACCACTTTATCGACTACGGAAACCGTTGGCTCCGCCAATATTGATTCGCTTGGCGTGACGATTTCAAACTTGTCTTTGCCGACTTCTTTGGTCGCCAGCAGCGCTTCGTTTTCCCATGCGATCAGCACATCACCGATACCGCGCTCAACGAAGGTGTTGGTTGCGCCACGAGCACCGGAATCCAACACTTCCACGTTTTTATACAATGCTTTCACGAAATCCTGAGCCTTCGCTTTGTCATTGTTGTTGTGATGCAACGCATAACCCCAGGCAGCGAGATAGTTCCAGCGTGCGCCGCCAGACGTTTTAGGATTCGGCGTAATCACCGACACACCCGGTTTGATCAAATCATTCCAGTCATGAATTTGTTTCGGATTACCTTTACGCACCAGGAACACAATGGTAGACGTATACGGCGCAGAATTGTCCGGCAGGCGGGTGATCCAGTTTTTATCAATACGACCGCGCTCGGCAATGGCATCAACGTCATAAGCCAGCGCCAGTGTCACTACATCCGCTTCAATGCCATTAATAACTGACGTAGCCTGTTTGCCTGAGCCGCCATGCGACTGGCGCACAGTAACCGTATCACCGGTTTTGCCCTGCCAGTATTTGCTGAACGCCTTATTATATTGTTCATAGAACTCACGGGTTGGATCGTATGACACGTTCAGAATCTGAATATCTTTGGCAATCGCTCCCGTTGCTACCAACAGTAATCCCAAACCTGCAGCCCATTTACGCATCGTACTCTCCCGAAATAGTTTCTATGGATTTCATTTATTTGTTCGTTAAAGAGAGCGTGCCAGATAAAAATGAAACACATAAAGAATAAAAGGTTTTTTTCTATTACTTTATGGAATAAACAAAAGGCGGGCGAAAAAAAACCTCCCGCCAGGGAGGTTCTTCTAAACACGCAATAAACTGAATCAGAAAAGTTTTTTCGCCGTGTCGTACCAGTCTTCTTTGAACTTGCTTTTCTTGTTCTCTGGCGCGATACAAATCGAGATTAATTCGTGAACCATTTTCTCGTTTTCTACACCCACACAGAAACCGCCCTGAGAATAGTCGCGGTCTTCTTCCAGCAGCAGGTCAACAGCATAAGCACCCATGCGGGAAGCCAGGATACGGTCATAAGCGACCGGTGCTCCGCCACGCTGAATATGGCCTAAGACAGTGCCACGCGTTTCACGACAGGTTTCTTTCTCGATGTATTTAGCCAGTTCTTCGATGTTATCTAACTTCTCGGTGATGGCGACAATCGCGTGTTTTTTACCTTTCGCGATACCGGCTTTGATTTCAGCAACCAGATCATCACGTTTAAATTCAACTTCAGGGATAGCGATAAATTCGCACCCCCCGGCAATCGCTGCCGCTAAAGTCAAATCACCGCAATAGCGGCCCATCACTTCAACAATAGAGATACGCTGGTGTGAGGATGAGGTATCACGTAAACGGTCAATCGCCTCAACCACAGTGCCTAATGCGGTGAAAAAACCGATAGTGTAGTCAGTCCCGGCAACATCGTTATCGATGGTACCTGGCAGGCCGATACAACGGATGCCACCTTCTTTCGTCAGCAGGTCTGCACCCGCATATGAACCGTCACCGCCGATAACCACCAGGCCATCAATACCGCGGTCTTTCATATTCTGTAGGGCAACTTTACGCATTTCTGGATCACGGAATTCCGGAAAACGTGCTGAACCCAGGAAAGTACCACCACGGTTGATCATATCGGAGACGCTGTAACGATCCAGTTTGCGCATGCGGTTTTCATACATGCCGAGGTAGCCATCTTCAATACCGTAGACTTCCAAATCTGCAGATAAAGCGGCGCGGACAACGCCACGGATCGCAGCATTCATGCCTGGGGCATCGCCACCACTTGTCAGTACACCAATTTTTTTGATCATGACTACCTCTGAACTTGTAGATGCAATTTCTTAAGAATCTTGAGCCAGCCTGTTGGGCGAATTTTTCTTATGCAGCCAAAAGGGCTTATTAGCGTTTGAGCCTATAGTATAACAAAACACCGGTGCTGAATTGATTCAAGTCAGCAAGAATACGCATACACCGCTCGGTACATCGCAATTTACTGATTCATACGGCTTTTACAAGATATTTCCCGTTCGTTACGCGCAGATTTCCACCTTGTTAATTTCCTATTTGCAGATCCCACCCAAATTGAGGGCAAAAAAAACCCCACCTTTCGGTGGGGGAAGACAGGGATGGTGTCTATGGCAAGGAAAAACAGGGATCTTACTCGGTCGTGCTGGTACTACTCGTCTTCTGGGCAGAAGAGGGCTGTAATCCAGATAACTGCATTTGCATCTGTTTCATGCGCTGCTCGTGTTTCTGGTTCAATACATTTTTTTGCTCAGGGGTCAGCAGATTAAACATCTGGTTGCGGATGCGGGCCATTTCGACCTGACGATCCACCTGCTCCTGAGCCATCAATTCAGCTTGCGCACGGACGGCGGCCTGATCGAACTTTTCGGCGGTAACCAATCGGTGCATCGTTTCTATCTGTTCTACATTTACATTAGGCAAATCTTTTCGAGCCTGGTGCATCAGGTCACGCATTTGCTGGCGCTGCTGTTCAGTGAGATTAACACCATCAAACATAGTGTTGCGTTCCAGAGGCTTCTCCAACATCGTGCTATCATGTTCTGCTGGCATCGCCGACACTGGTTTTGCGCCATCTGCTAAAACGACACCTGAACTGAGTGTCAGAAGCGTGGCCAAACCAAATGAAGCTGCCTTAAACATCACATACTCCTAAAGTCTTTATCGCTTCATCGCGAATCATTGAAAAGCAGTCTAAACCTGCTGCTGCAAACAAGCGTCAGTGCTTGTAAAAGTACGTAAAGTCATGGAATAGCGGCAATTGATGACGTATTTTGCGTCTAGAGGTAAATACAATGAATAAAATTTTGTTAGTTGATGACGACCGTGAACTGACTTCACTTTTGAAAGAATTGCTCGAAATGGAAGGCTTTAATGTTGTAGTGGCTTACGATGGTGAGCAGGCATTAGAGAAAATCGATAATACCATCGATCTTCTGTTACTTGACGTGATGATGCCGAAGAAAAACGGCATTGAAACCCTTAAAGAATTACGCCAGCGCCATCAGACGCCAGTGATTATGTTAACCGCTCGTGGCAGTGAATTAGATCGTGTTCTTGGCCTTGAGCTGGGTGCCGATGACTATCTGCCAAAACCGTTTAATGACCGCGAGCTCGTGGCTCGTATCCGGGCCATGTTGCGTCGCTCTAACTGGAGCGAACAGCAGCAAAGCAATGAAAACAGCGGCTCACCGACGCTCGAAGTGGACGGGCTGCAACTGAACCCAGGCCGTCAGGAAGCCAGCTTTAACGGAGAAGCGCTGGATTTAACCGGCACTGAATTCACCCTTTTGTACTTACTGGCAAAACATCTTGGACAAGTTGTTTCCCGCGAACACCTTAGTCAGGAAGTGCTGGGGAAACGTCTGACGCCGTTTGACCGTGCTATTGATATGCATATCTCGAATCTGCGCCGTAAATTACCCGATCGCCAGGATGGTCATCCGTGGTTTAAAACCCTGCGTGGACGTGGTTATCTGATGGTTTCTGCTTCATGATCAACAGCCTTACGGCACGTATTTTTGCCATTTTCTGGTTCACATTAGCCTTAGTGCTGATGCTGGTATTAATGGTGCCGAAACTCGATTCACGCCAGATTACACCGCTGCTCGATAACGAGCAGCGGCAAGGCCTGATGATTGAACAACACGTTGAGGCTGAACTGGCGACCGATCCTGCAAATGACCTGATGTGGTGGCGCCGCTTGTTCCGTGCCATCGACAAATGGGCTCCGCCAGGTCAGCGCCTGTTGCTGGTGACCAGCGAAGGGCGGGTGATTGGCGCTCAGCGCAATGAAATGCAGATCGTGCGTAACTTTATCGGCCAGTCTGATAACTCAGATCGCCCGAAGAAGAAAAAATATGGCCGCGTCGAAATGGTGGGGCCTTTCTCCGTTCGTGACGGCGAAGACAATTACCAGCTTTATCTGATGCGCCCCGCCAGCAGTTCCCAGTCTGACTTTATCAACCTGATGTTCGACCGCCCGCTGTTGCTGTTAATCGTCACCATGCTGATCAGCGCCCCGCTGTTGCTCTGGCTGGCCTGGAGCCTGGCGAAACCGGCGCGCAAGTTGAAAAACGCCGCTGATGACGTTGCACGCGGCAATCTTAAGCAGCATCCGGAACTCGAAGCAGGGCCACAGGAGTTCCTCGCGACCGGTGCCAGCTTCAACCAGATGGTTAGCGCACTCGAACGGATGGTCACGGCGCAACAACGGCTGATTTCCGATATCTCACATGAACTCCGTACCCCGCTAACGCGTTTGCAACTGGCAACCGCGTTGATGAGACGTCGTCATGGTGAAGGGAAAGAGCTGCAACGCATCGAAAATGAGGCTCAGCGCCTTGATGGCATGATCAATGATCTGCTGGTGTTGTCACGCAGCCAGCATAAAAATGAATTATCGCGCGAAACCCTAAAGGCACACGAATTGTGGGCTGGAGTAATTGACGACGCACAGTTTGAAGCCGAACAAATGGGCAAAACACTTGAAGTCACATCACCACCTGGCCCGTGGAAACTGATCGGTAATGCGGCGGCGCTCGACAGCGCGCTGGAGAACATCGTGCGTAACGCCCTGCGTTATTCGAATCATCATATTGTGCTGAACTTCGCCCACGACAACGAAGGGATCACCATCACCGTAGATGATGACGGCCCCGGCGTAAGTGAGGAAGATCGTGAGCAGATTTTCCGTCCGTTCTACCGTACTGATGAAGCGCGTGACCGGGAATCCGGCGGTACCGGCCTTGGGCTGGCTATCGTCGATACCGCTGTTCAACAGCACAGAGGCAAGGTAAAAGCCGAAGACAGCCCGCTGGGCGGCCTTCGTTTGATTATCTGGCTGCCGCTGCACCAGCGTTAAGTTTCTGCTATTCTGCGTCCCTCTATCAGGGGGACGCATGCTTAACATTGTTTTATTTGAACCAGAAATCCCGCCCAACACCGGCAACATTATCCGCCTGTGTGCCAACACCGGATGCCAGCTTCACCTCATCGAACCTTTGGGTTTCGGCTGGGACGATAAACGTCTGCGCCGCGCCGGGCTCGATTACCATGAATTCGCCAATATCAAGCATCACGCTAATTATGATGCCTTTCTCAGTAGTGAAAACCCACAGCGCCTGTTTGCACTGACAACCAAAGGCACGCCAGCACATAGCGCCGTCAGCTATCAGGAGGATGATTTCCTGCTCTTCGGCCCAGAAACTCGCGGCTTGCCGGCATCCATACTGGATAACCTGCCAGCACAACAGAAAATCCGCATTCCCATGCGCGCAGAAAGCCGCAGCATGAACTTGTCGAATGCTGTGTCCGTTGTGGTTTATGAAGCCTGGCGTCAGTTGGGATATCCGGGCGCATTGCTGAAAGAATAGCGTATTGGAAGTGAAGAGGATGGCATGCAGATTCATGCCATCTGAAAGCCTGTCAGATGCCGTCGCCGAATTCAAAACCCTGCACAATACCGTTGAAATGCTGATCCATATCCATGGAAGGCCGCTCGCTTTCCGGCCGCCCGACAATACGCGCCGGAACGCCTGCAGCCGTGGTATGTGGAGGAACTGATTGTAATACGACTGAACCCGCACCGATTTTTGCGCCAGCACCCACTTCGATGTTGCCGAGGATTTTCGCACCGGCACCAATCATGACGCCTTCACGAATTTTAGGGTGTCGGTCACCGCAGGTTTTCCCTGTACCACCCAGTGTCACAGATTGCAGAATCGACACGTCATTTTCCACCACGGCCGTTTCACCGATGACAATGCCGGTGGCGTGGTCAAACATGATGCCACAGCCAATGCGTGCCGCCGGGTGAATATCTACGCCAAATGACACTGAAATCTGATTCTGGAAATAAATTGCCAGCGCTTTGCGATCCTGCTTCCATAGCCAGTTACCGATGCGGTAAGCCTGCAGCGCGTGGAACCCTTTAAGATAAAGCAGCGGTGTGGAATATTTGTCGACCGCGGCATCACGCTGATGCACAGCCAAAATGTCGCGGGCAGCGGACAGGATCATTTGTTCGTCGTTGCGATAGGCTTCTTCGACAACTTCACGGATCGCCATCGCAGGCATAATCGGATTGCCCAGTTTGTTGGCCAGAATGTAGCTCAACGCGCCGCCCAGCGTTTCATGTTTTAGCAACGTCGCATGGAAAAAACTGGCCAGCATCGGTTCACACTCAGCCAGCGCTCTCGCCTCTGATTTAATGTTATTCCAGACCAGTTCTAATTCTTCTAACGACATCACTTTTCCTTACGACTTTGCAAGTTCGGGTAATAAAAAGCCGCCCTGTGGGGAATACCAACAAGGTGGCTATTCTGCAAATGCCTTTCAGTGGCTGTGTTTTTCGTCCTTGCTCGCACGGGCAAGCAGACTGATTGCTGCTTCACGCGCATCTTTACCGCAATACAGCACCTGGTAAATCTGTTCCGTGATCGGCATTTCAACATTATTTCGCTGCGCCAGAGCCCGCACTTCTTTTGTATTGCGATAGCCTTCAACAACCTGGCCGATGGTGTCCTGAGCAGTCTGAACATCTTTGCCTTGCCCCAGCATAATGCCGAAGCGACGGTTGCGGGACTGGTTGTCTGTGCAGGTTAACACTAAATCACCCAAGCCTGCCATGCCCATAAATGTGGCTGGGTCAGCGCCTAAAGCGGAACCCAGGCGGGTCATTTCTGCCAGACCACGGGTAATCAGCGCGGTTCTTGCATTAGCCCCAAAGCCGATACCATCAGACATCCCGGCACCAATCGCGATAACATTTTTAATCGCACCGCCCAGTTGAACACCGATAAAATCGGGGTTGCTGTAAACACGGAAGCTTTTGCCACAGTGCAGCAATTGCTGCAAATCTTCGGCAAAACGGGTATCCGTTGCGGCCAGTGAGATTGCCGTTGGCATGCCGGCCGCCAGTTCTTTAGCAAATGTCGGCCCGGAAACGACGGCTAATGGAATTGCATCGCCGAGTTCTTCGCGCGCGACATCTTGCAACAAACGTCCGGTTTCGGCTTCCAGACCTTTCGTCGCCCACACCACGCGCGCATCAGGGCGCAGATGCGGTTTCAGCTGGCGTAATACGTCACCAAATACATGGCTTGGCACTACAACCAGTACATTACGACTGGCAGCTAACGCGATAGAAAGATTGGTTTCGAGCAACAGATTATCGGGGAAATGAACATCAGGAAGGAATTCCTGATTACAACGGGCGCGCTGTAACGCATTGATGTGGTCGGGATTATGTCCCCACAGCACAACGGGATGACCATTTCTGGCAAGAGTAATCGCTAAAGCGGTGCCGTACGAGCCGGCACCGATCACTGTCATTGACGCATTGACGGTTTTCATCAGGCATCCTGATGCGGTTCAGCACCTTCGCCTTCAGCTTGCTGTTGCAGATAGTTCATGAACAGAGCGTCAAAGTTAACAGGTGCCAGATTCAGTTGCGGGAAGGTACCGCGGGAAACCAGGCTGGTGATGCACTCACGGGCATACGGGAACAGAATGTTCGGGCAATATGCCCCCAGGCAATGTGCCATCTGGTTGCCATCAATACCGGAGATAGTGAAGATACCACCTTGCTGAACTTCGCACAGGAACGCAGTTTCGTCGCCCAGGGAAGACGTTACGGTCACACGCAAGACGACTTCATATACGCCGTCAGCCAGCTGGCTGGAAGCAGTATCAAGATCCAGTTTAACTTCTGGCTGCCAGTCTTGCTGGAAAACCTGAGGCGCATTTGGCGCTTCAAAAGAGATGTCTTTGGTGTAGATACGTTGGATCTGGAAAGCCATCTCGGTGTTATTTTGTTCTGACATGTGAGTAGTACCCTCGGGTTAATAGTCCTTTTAAACACTTAATGGAAAACAGGCGCCGCCTTTATTAACCCAGCATTGGGTCAAGGCCACCGCGTGCATCAAGTGCATGTAAATCATCACAACCGCCTACGTGCTGCCCATCGATAAAAATCTGAGGAACGGTTGAACGACCGCTACGGGCGATCATTTTTTCACGTTGATCCGCGTCGCCGTCGATAGCGATTTCATCGAATGAAGCCCCTTTGCTATTAAGGAGAGCCTTTGCACGATGGCAGTAAGGGCAGGTTGCCTTGGTGTAGATTTCAATTTTGGCCATGGGTTCCACCTCAGAGTCGTAAAATTTATTGCCGTAGCAGTTTGCTTAATGTCTTATTTACCGCGCACTAATGGCAGATTTTCACTGCTCCAGCCGCTGATACCTTCTTTGAGTGTAAAGACGCGTTCAAAACCCGCAGCAATAAGGCCTTCAGCCGCAGTGCGGGAAGTCTGGCCTGTGGCACAAACCACGATAACAGGCTGTGCTTTATGTTTGGTCAGTTCACCCAGGTTGTTGTTCTTGATGTCGGCAGACAACACATTTTGTGATTCAGCGATGTGGCCTTTGCGGAATTCTTCACGCGCGCGGACATCGACAACAATGGCGTCTTCTTTGTTAATCAGGCGGGTTGCTTCGCCACGGGTGATCTCTTTTACTTTAGAAAAACGTGTTTTAAAAGTGGTTACAATTACTGCAATCAGTAACGCAACCCACGCCAGGCTGAGAACCGGATGCGCACTGATGAATGGCATAATATCTTGCATGGGGTGTAGCAACTCCCGTCAGTTGGGGGAAAATTCAAGGCTTCAGAGTATACCTGCGCGTCGGAGCAAATACAGCCAGTAAGCGCGGCGATTGCCACAATCTGCGGCACGTCTCGGAAAATTAACACGCCTTTATAGCGAAAGTTAACCCTCACCTCACCTCATCTTTGATCTCCTCCGGCTATTCACTTACCGCGCTGAGGTAAAATCAGCCGCCTTAAATGCCCTTAGCCGCGCCTGTTCAGACTGTTTCAGCTGGCGAGCCTAATGAGCATTTCATCTTTCAAACTGAGGTCAATTGACATGTCGAGCAAAAAAAAACCGATGGTTCTGGTGATTCTTGATGGCTACGGGCATCGCGAAGAACAACAAGATAATGCAATTCTGAACGCCAAAACCCCCGTCATGGATAATTTGTGGGCCACCCATCCGCACACCCTCATCGCCGCATCCGGGCTGGACGTCGGTTTACCCGACGGGCAGATGGGTAACTCCGAAGTCGGCCATGTCAATTTAGGTGCCGGTCGCATCGTGTATCAGGATCTCACCCGTCTGGACAAAGAAATTAAAGAAGGTGATTTCTTTAATAATAGCGTACTGACTGGCGCTGTTGATCATGCAATCGCCGCCGGCAAATCGGTTCATATTATGGGTCTGCTGTCTGCGGGTGGCGTTCACAGTCACGAAGATCACATTATGGCGATGATTGAGCTGGCGCAACGCCGTGGTGCGAAAGCCATTTATCTGCATGCCTTCCTGGATGGCCGCGATACCCCACCGCGCAGTGCTGAAGCAGCCCTGAAACGCTTCTCAGAAAAATTTGCACAGATAGGTACAGGCCGTGTCGCGTCAATCGTGGGGCGTTATTACGCCATGGATCGCGACAACCGCTGGGATCGTGTGCAACAGGCCTATGACTTAATGTCACAGGCAAAAGGCGCATTCACTGCCGATAACGCCCTTGCAGGTCTGCAAGCCGCTTATGCCCGCGACGAAAATGATGAGTTCGTCAAACCGACTGTGTTGCAAGCCGCTGGCGAAGAAACTGCCGCAATCAATGATGGCGATGCGCTGGTCTTTATGAACTTCCGTGCAGACCGTGCACGTGAAATCACCCGTGCTTTCATTAGCCCGGATTTTGAGGGCTTTACCCGCGAAAAAGTGATTAATTTCGGCGATTTTATCATGTTGACCGAATATGCTGCAGACATCAATGCAGCCTGTGCCTATCCACCGGCATCCCTGAAAAATACGCTGGGCGAATGGTTGATGGCGCACGGGAAAACGCAGTTGCGTATCTCTGAAACCGAAAAATATGCCCATGTCACCTTCTTCTTTAACGGTGGCATGGAAGACTCATTTGAAGGCGAAGATCGTATCCTGGTGAAATCACCTAATGTGGCGACTTATGACCTGCAACCGGAAATGAGCTCTGCTGAACTGACGGAAAAATTGCTCGGCGCAATCAGCAGCGGTAAATATGACGCCATCATTTGTAACTATCCAAATGGCGACATGGTCGGCCATACCGGTGTTTACGATGCGGCTGTCAGTGCCGTTGAAGCGCTCGATAAATGTGTTGCTCAGGTCGTGGACGCAGTGAAAGCCGCCGGTGGTCAGTTGTTGATTACAGCCGACCACGGCAATGCGGAACAGATGCGTGATCCTGCCACCGGCCAGGCGCATACCGCACATACCAGCCTGCCGGTACCGCTCATCTATATCGGTGGAAATGCACAGGCTGTTGAAGGCGGTAAATTATCTGATATCGCGCCAACCATGCTTTCACTGATGGGCATGGAAATTCCGACGGAAATGACCGGCAAACCGCTGTTTATCGCCCGCTAATTGCTGTTAAAGCGTGTTAAAAAAGGTGTACTGACCTCCGTTGGTACGCCTTTTTTGTTTGTGCATCAGCCGGTTGATTAGTGTTACGATACGATAAGGGACAGCCATATTGTCTATCATCCACGGTCGACAAGCGGAAAAAAGTTTGAGCAAATTCATTCATTTCAGCCTGATGAGAACCCGCCTTTCCGCTCAGGACAAGGCCGTATCTGCCTTCCCATCTCCAGCCTTATTACTGTGCGTATCTCTGCTGTCTCTCTCTGTGAGCGTGCATGCTGACGACAATAAAGATCAGCTCAAAACCATTCAGCAAAACATTGCGGAAAAAGAGAAAAGCGTAAAACAGCAGAAACAGCAACGCGGCACTTTACTGCAGCAACTGCAGGCGCAGGAAAAAACCATCGCTTCAGCCAGCAGTCAGTTGCGCAGTACACAGTCAACCCTCGCCACTTTGGGAAAAGACATTTCCGGGCTGAATGCGTCCATCGATAAATTGCAAAAACAACAAAAGACGCAGGAAACTATTCTGGCAAAGCAGCTCGATGCCGCCTTCCGCATCGGGCAGCATAAGGGCCTGCAATTACTGCTGAGCAGCGAAGAGAGCGAACGCAGCGAGAGGATCCTGGCTTATTTTGGTTATCTGAATGAAGCACGACAGAAAACCATCGAAGATCTGAAACAGACCCGCACTACGCTGGCGGCACAGCGTGTGTCTTTGCAATCTAAACAAGCCCGGCAAAAAAGCCTGTTGGATGAACAGCAAACCCAGCAGCAGAAACTCGAACAGGCACGCGCCGCACGCAAACAAACACTGACCGCGCTCGAATCCTCATTGCAAAAAGATGAGCAGAGCCTGACTGAACTGCGCGCCAACGAATCCAGCCTGCAAAACAAAATTGCAGCCGCTGAACGTGCCGCCAAAGCACGCGCAGAAAAAGAAGCGCGTGAAGCTGCGGCAGTCAGAGCGAAAGAGCAACAGGCGAAGAAATCCGGCTCCACCTACAAACCAACCCAAAGCGAGCAATCCCTGATGGCCCGTACCGGCGGTCTGGGCAGACCATCAGGTCAAAATATCTGGCCTGTTAATGGTTCGTTGATACATCGCTTCGGCGAACAGCTACAGGGTGAACTACGCTGGAAAGGGATGGTGATCTCAGCAAGGGAAGGCAGTGATGTCCGTGCGATTGCTGACGGACGGGTCATTCTGGCGGACTGGTTACAGGGATACGGGCTGGTTGTGGTTATCGATCACGGTAAAGGCGATATGAGCCTGTACGGCTACAATCAGGATGCGCTGGTCAGCGTAGGCGACCAGGTCAGAACCGGTCAGGCCATTGCTAAAGTTGGGAACAGCGGCGGACAGGGCCAGCCATCGCTGTATTTTGAAATTCGTCGTCAGGGCCAGGCAGTTAATCCACAGCCGTGGTTGGGAAGATAGCATTGCGATATAACAAGTCCGTTTTAGCTGCCGTTTGCGGTACTGCGTTCTTTGCCTGTCAGGTTCAGGCAGCGAAATTATCCATCCTGATCGATGACTTCGGTTATCGCCAGCATGAGGAAAACCAGGTACTTCAGATGCCAAAAGCGGTATCCGTCGCGATTTTCCCCAATGCACCCGATTCGCAGATGATGATGAACAAAGCGCACCAGCAGGGACGTGAGATTCTGATCCACCTGCCGATGGCACCGCTCAGCAAGCAACCTCTGGAAAAAGATACGCTCACGCCTTCCATGAGTGCCGCAGAAGTGAAACGCATTGTCGATCAGGCGATCAGCAATATTCCCTACGCAATTGGTATCAATAACCATATGGGTAGCGCTATGACCTCCAGCCTGACCGGCATGGAAAATGTCATGCAGGCAATGAATGCTCACAACCTGTTTTTCCTCGATAGTATGACCATCGGCAACACCCAGTCAGTCAAAGCGGCTCAGGGTACCCGGGTGAAAGTGATTAAACGCAATGTCTTTTTAGATGATGTGCAGAATGAAGCGGAAATCCGCCGTCAATTTGAACGTGCAATTCAACTCGCACGCAAGAATGGCTATGCCATCGCGATCGGGCACCCACATCCCACTACGGTGAAAGTGCTGCAGCAAATGTTGCCAAACTTACCTGCCGATATCGTTCTGGTCAGGCCAAGCGATCTGCTGAACGAACCCCAGCGCAGCGCAGCAACCCGCAAAGCCACGATCGGGCCAGTAAAATCATCGCGTAAAGGCATCAGTGTCTGTCGCCTCAGGCAACCTATCCCGCAGATTTATGCGGACAGCATGTTTAAAGTTCTGGGAGAAAGCCTGAAATCTTTACCTGCCTTGGAGTTTGTGGAACGGCAGTATTCTGTGATGACAACTTTTACGCAAAACTAGAAATCGCACACATTGACGATTTCCTGATTATATTGATGGTAAGCATATCTCCGTTACCATTAACTAACTTATTGATATAGATGAGTTTACGAGCCAAACTAAAAAGTAGAGCTTCTGGGTTTTGCCTCATATAATAGGCGCTGTATATTTTTTTGACCGGACTGAGCAAGGGCGCTAACCGATGGGACAAGATCGATCTAAAATTCTGCTACTGGATAGTGGCAAGGAATGGGGAGGCGGTACTAACAGTATGTTAGAACTGCTGAAAAGAATCGATCGTGAAAAATTTGAAATCAGCTGTTGCTTTTATAACGATTATGCCCGGGACAACGGCGAAACTATCGGCCAGATTTTAAACTCACTGAATGTTCCGGTATTCTTTATTCCGCAGGTTAAACAACCTGCCTGGGCAAAAATCGTCAAAGAAGTATTAAGAACGCTGTTTTTCTTTAACAGTAACTTGCGTCAGAAAGCCATTTATTCCATCGACAAAATCTGGCGTATTAACCCCAACATCCGCAAAATTCACTCCCTGCTTGAACTCGGTCAGTTTGACATTCTGTATATGAATAATCAGCCCAGCTCGAATGTTGAAGGCTATTATTCTACTGCCGGTTTACCCACAGAAATCGTACAACATTGTCGTATTGAGCCGGTGCTCAGCCGGGAAATTGTGCGTATCGTTAACCAGTTCTGCCACAGCATTATCTCTGTTTCTCAGGGGGTGCAGGAACAACTGCTCAAACGCGGTGTACGCAAGGAGTTATGTTTTACCGTTTTTAATGGCATTGATATTCATCAGCCATTGCCTGACGGCAATAAAATCCGGGAAGAATTAGCGGCCGACAACGATACGTTCATCTTTGGCAGTATCGGTTCTCTGATTAACCGCAAAGCCCATCACTTCACGTTACTGGCGCTGGACAAATTTAACCGCGCATTTCCGGAAGCTAAATGGAAAATGGTGTTTGTGGGTGAAGGCCCGAACTTACGCCGCCTCATTCAGCAAGCTTCGGCTCTGAATATGATGGATAAAGTCATATTCACAGGCTTTCAGAGCAATGCGCTGGAATATCTGTCCGCGTTTGATACCTTTATTTTGGGTTCAAAAAGTGAGGGCCTGCCACGGGTCGTGTTGGAATCGATGCTGCTAAAAACACCTGTGATTGGATCGAATGTCACCGGAACGGCCGAACTGATTAAAAATGCAGAAACCGGCATGTTATTTGAGTATGGCGATATTGAAATGCTCTTTAACCATATGAAAACACTGTATCTCAATGCCCATCTGAGAAATGAAATCGCAGAGCAGGCAAACCTGATTGTTCGCGAAAAATTTGCAATTGAAAAATATGTCTCAGGCGTTGAAACCGTTTTAAGCAGTGTGAAAAAGAAACAAGGCTGAATATGTTCAAATTTCTAAATCCAAAATATCGTCACATACTTTCGCGCCATAATTTGCCGTATACCGATACCGTCACGCCAGACAAACCCAAAAACAGTGTTACGTCAGTAGTGATCCCTTCTGCAGGGGCCGACTATATTGAAGAGGCTTGTCTGTGTGCAGAATTTGCCGATAAATTCGCGACCGCATTACAGGAAATCGTGATTGTTACCGATCAGGATGCCAGCCATTTCCGCCCGTTGCCTGAGAAAGTCCGCATCGTCACGCTTAACCCTGAGACCAAATCCGGTGACTATCGTTATAAACAAATTTATCTCAGCCGCCTGATCAAACTGATGGCACCTTTGCAGGCCAAAACTGACGGTATTTTGATGATCGATTCCGATCTGAATTTACTCAAAATGCCTGAAATTCAGTTGCATGAAAATCACATTTACTCAAGTTTCCGCCAGGGAAAAATGATTGCCAAACTGGACGGTTGTGATCCTGAGATAATCCCGGCGTATTACAAAAACAGCGTGCGCCCTTATATTGTTGATCATGTCAACGGCGCTTTCTTAGCCGCCACCCGTAAAACCTGGGAGCGTTTGTGCCCGCTGTGGATTATGTTTTTCAGAGATACCTGGAACCTTCTGCCAGACAATCAGCCACCGACTGATCAGCTACCTCTGGCCGCCATGCTGGATACACTGGATATCAAAAGCGTCAATCTGGGCGACTGGATGAACTGGCCGGTATCGAAAAAAATTGGCGGTACGCCATCGGTTATCCCGAAAGAAGTGATTGGCGCTCATGGCGGCTTCCCGCTGACAGAATGGCAAAAATATCTGGCTTCACCGGATAATGAACTGTTATTCAAAGGGCAGGATTACACCCGTAAAGTACGTTATCTGACGGATGCCGAGAAAAAAACGGCCGATCCTGCGGCGTAACAACTGCGCCATTTTCAGCAAAAAGCCCGCTATTTCAGCGGGCTTTTTGCGTTCCCGGCGTACCGGATTACCAGTTGAGTATCACTTTGCCTGAATGCCCGGAGCGCATTGCATCAAACCCTTTCTGGAATTCATCAATAGGAAAATGGTGCGTAATGAGAGGGGTAAGATCTAATCCTGACTGAATCAGGGCGGCCATTTTGTACCAGGTTTCGAACATTTCCCTTCCGTAAATGCCTTTAATAAACAGCCCTTTGAAAATCACCTGATTCCAGTCGATCGCCATCTCAGTGGAGGGAATGCCCAGCATCGCAATCCGGCCTCCGTGATTCATGGCGTTGAGCATGCTGCGAAATGCGGACGGTGCACCTGACATCTCCAGTCCGACGTCAAACCCTTCCGTCATACCCAGTTCATCCATCACATTCTGCAAGCTTTGCTGACTGACGTTCACTGCACGCGTTACGCCCATTTTACGCGCCAGTTCCAGACGGTATTCGTTCATATCTGTAATGACAACATGGCGGGCACCAACGTGTTTACAAATCGCAGCGGCCATGATGCCAATCGGGCCGGCACCGCTGATCAGGACATCCTCACCGACCAGATCAAACGACAATGCGGTATGCACAGCATTCCCGAAGGGATCAAAAATCGCAGCCAGATCATCGGAAATATTGTCCGGGATTTTAAACGCATTAAAAGCAGGCAATACCAGATATTCCGCAAAAGCACCCGGACGGTTTACCCCGACGCCCTGCGCATTGCGGCACAAATGTGTGCGTCCTCCGCGACAATTACGGCAATGTCCGCAGGTAATATGCCCCTCACCCGACACCCGGTCGCCGATACTGAAACCTTTAACTTCCTGGCCGATACCCACCACTTCGCCGACATATTCGTGTCCGACAACCATCGGCACGGGAATCGTTTTTTGTGACCACTCATCCCAGTTGTAGATATGCACATCGGTGCCACATATGGCCGTTTTACGGATTTTGATCAGCAAATCGTTGTGCCCTAATTCAGGTACCGGCGCATCCGTCATCCAGATGCCTTCTTCTCGTTTGAGTTTTGCTAAGGCTTTCATCGACATTCCTCAGGCGATCACGCCAAGTTTTTTGCCAATACGGGTGAAGGCTTCAACGGCCTTTTCGATCTGTTCCGTGCTGTGCGCCGCTGACATTTGAGTACGAATGCGCGCCTGTCCCTGAGGCACCACCGGATAAAAGAAACCGGTGACGTAAATCCCCTCCTGCTGCAAAAGCGATGCAAATTCCTGAGCCAGACGGGCCTCGCCCAGCATCACCGGGATAATCGCGTGATCGGCACCCGCCAGCGTGAAACCAGCGGCGGTCATTTTTTCACGGAACAGTCTGGCGTTGCTGAGCAAACGTTCACGCAGGTCGTTGCCTTCTTCGAGCATGGAAAGCACTTTAAGCGAGGCGGAGACAATCGACGGTGCCAGAGAATTAGAAAAGAGGTAAGGCCGCGAACGCTGGCGCAGCCAGTCGATCACTTCCTGACGCGCTGCGGTATAGCCGCCGGAAGCACCGCCCAGCGCTTTGCCGAGCGTGCCGGTGATGATATCCACACGCCCCATCACATCACAATATTCGTGCGTTCCCCGCCCTTCGGCTCCGACAAAACCAACCGCATGAGAATCATCGACCATTACCAGCGCGTCAAATCGTTCAGCCAGGTCGCACACGCCTTTCAGATTAGCAATCACACCATCCATCGAAAATACACCGTCGGTTGCCACCAGAATATGGCGGGCACCGTCGTCTTTTGCCTGCTGCAAACGGGTTTCCAGTTCAGCCATATTGTTGTTGGCATACCGGTAACGCCTGGCTTTGCATAACCGGACGCCGTCGATTATTGAGGCGTGATTCAGCGCATCCGAAATGATGGCGTCTTCTTCACCCAGTAATGTTTCGAATAACCCGCCGTTGGCATCAAAACAGGAGGAATAGAGGATGGCATCATCCATACCGAGAAAGTCAGCCAGACGGTGTTCGAGCTCTTTGTGCGTATCTTGTGTACCACAGATAAAGCGGACCGAAGCCATGCCGAAACCGTGGCTGTCGAGACCAGCTTTTGCCGCGTCGATTAATGCAGGATGATTGGCCAGGCCAAGGTAGTTGTTAGCGCAAAAATTGATGACCGGATGGCCGCCAGCAACGGCGACTTCTGCCTGCTGGGGCGTGGTGAGAATGCGTTCTTCTTTAAACAGCCCTTCAACCCGAGCCTGATCCAGCTGATCTTCCAGCTGCCGATAAAACGAAACAGACATACAGTATTCTCCTGAAATGACTCATTCACGGAATACCTTACTAATCTGCATATGAAATAACGATGAAAGTGCTCACAATATCTTTGTTTTGCAGCATAGTTCACGCCTTACGCCCTGAAACATAAGAATCCCTGTTATAGGACACCTTCCCAATGTGAGCTTCATAATGAAGTGTTATGATATTACCCATTATACAGGCTGTGCATGGTGCGCAGTTCTTCAAATGATTAAAGGTGAATCCCATGATAATCGTCACTGGCGGCGCTGGTTTTATCGGCAGCAATATTATTAAATCGCTCAATGATATGGGATACCGCGATATTCTGGTGGTGGATAATCTGAAAGACGGCACCAAGTTCGTCAATCTGGTTGATCTGGATATTGCGGATTATTGCGACAAAGAAGATTTCATCGCCAGCATCGTCGCCGGCGACGATCTGGGTGATATCGACGCCATTTTCCATGAAGGCGCGTGCTCTTCCACGACCGAGTGGGACGGCAAATACATGATGGATAACAACTATCAGTACTCCAAAGATGTTCTGCATTATTGTCTGGATCGCAGTATTCCCTTCCTGTATGCCTCTTCCGCAGCAACCTATGGTAGTCAGAGCACCAGCTTTGTAGAAGATCGCCAATATGAGCAGCCGCTGAACGTCTACGGTTACTCTAAGTTCCTGTTTGACCAGTATGTACGCGAAATTCTGCCGCACGCTGAATCTCAAATCTGTGGTTTCCGCTATTTCAACGTTTACGGACCGCGTGAAGGCCATAAAGGCAGCATGGCGAGCGTAGCATTCCATCTGAATAATCAGATCAAAGCCGGGGAAAACCCAAAACTGTTCTCTGGCAGCGAAGGCTTCAAGCGCGATTTCATCTATGTAGGTGATGTGGCAGCCGTGAACCTGTGGTTCTGGCAAAACGGGGTTTCAGGCATTTTCAACTGCGGTACCGGCCGTTCGGAATCCTTCCAGGCTGTAGCAGACGCCGTTGTGGCGTACCACAATTCTGGCGATATCGAATACATTCCTTTCCCGGAAAAACTCAAGGGCCGCTACCAGTCTTTCACGCAGGCCGATATGACTGCCCTGCGTAACGCCGGTTATGACAAGCCCTTCAAAACAGTGGCTGAAGGTGTGACGGAATACATGAGCTGGCTTAACCGCACAGTTTAAGCCCTGCACCTTGAGGAATGGATTAACGGTATGAAAATACTGGTAATTGGGCCGTCATGGGTCGGTGACATGATGATGTCACAAAGTCTTTATCGCACCCTGAAAGCTGCGCACCCCGACGCTCAGATTGACGTGATGGCACCTGCATGGTGCCGTCCTTTACTTGATCGCATGCCGGAAGTGCATCAGGCGCTGGCAATGCCGCTGGGCCATGGAGCGCTGGAATTGGGCGAGCGTCGTCGTCTGGGTATTTCACTGCGCAATGAGAAATATCAGCGCGCATACGTTCTGCCTAACTCGTTTAAATCGGCGCTGATACCTTTCTTTGCCCGTATTCCTCAGCGCACCGGCTGGCGTGGCGAAATGCGTTATGGCCTGCTCAATGATTTGCGGGTACTGGATAAACCCGCATTCCCACTGATGGTTCAGCGTTATGCCGCACTGGGCTATGATGCCCGGCAAATCAAAACTGCCGCTGATCTTCCGCAACCTGTTCTGTGGCCGAAATTAGCGGTCAGCAACGCGGAAGTCACTGCGGTTAAAACCGCCTTCTCTGTGGATAATACCCGCCCGCTGATAGGTTTCTGCCCTGGCGCGGAATTTGGCCCGGCAAAACGCTGGCCTCATTATCACTACGCGGTGCTGGCTGAAAAGCTGATCAGCGAAGGCTATCAGGTGGTGCTGTTTGGTTCCGCAAAAGATAACGCTGCAGGTGAACAAATCCGCCTGGCGCTGACAGAAAACGCACAGCCTTTCTGCCTCAATCTGGCGGGGAAAACCTCCCTGGATCAGGCGGTCGTGATGATTGCCGCCTGTCATGCGGTGGTCAGTAATGATTCAGGTCTTATGCATGTTGCCGCTGCTCTGGATAAACCGCTGGTGGCACTTTACGGGCCCAGCAGCCCGGACTTTACGCCACCACTCAGTCATCAGGCAAAAGTTATACGTCTTATCACCGGCTACCATAAAGTCCGTAAAGGCAATGCGGAAGAAGGCTATCACCAAAGTTTAATTGATATTCAACCCGGGCAGGTTTACCAGGAACTCACCCAGTTGCTGAACGCAAGGAAGGAGCTTTAATGCGGGTTCTCATCGTCAAAACCTCGTCCATGGGCGACGTTCTGCATACTCTTCCGGCGTTAACGGATGCGATGCAGGCCATTCCTGGGATCCGCTTTGACTGGGTTGTGGAAGAAGGCTTTACCCAGATCCCCGGCTGGCATCCTGCCGTTGATCGCGTGATACCTGTCGCCATCCGCCGCTGGCGTAAAAACTGGTTCGGTTCTGAAACCCGGCATCAACGCTGCGATTTCAAACGCGAAGTTCAGTCTCAAACCTATGATGTCATCATCGATGCTCAGGGTCTGATGAAAAGTGCAGCACTGATCACCCGCGTCGCCAAAGGCGAAAAACACGGGCAAGATTGTAAAAGTGCCCGCGAGCCATTCGCCAGCTGGTTCTACAATCAACGCCATGAAATCGATAAAAAGCAGCATGCGGTAGAGCGTACCCGGGAGTTATTTGCGAAAAGCCTGGGTTATGAAAAGCCATCAGGCCAGGGGGATTACGCTATTGCGGCACGTTTCCTCTCCCATCTTCCTGCTGATACGCAGCCGTATCTGGTGTTTCTTCATGCCACCACCCGCGCAGATAAGCACTGGCCGGAAGAGCACTGGCGTGCGCTGATCAGCATGTTCGACGGGCAAAATATTTGCATCAAACTTCCATGGGGGGCAGACCATGAATATCAACGCGCATTGCGCCTGGCGGAAGGTTTTCCTTATGTCGAGGTGCTGCCTAAACTGAGCCTGGAAAAAGTTGCTGAGGTTTTAGCGGGGGCGAAAGCGGTCATTTCTGTTGATACCGGGCTGAGCCATCTGACCGCCGCGCTGGATCGTCCCAATATCACACTTTACGGACCGACCGATCCCGGCTTGATTGGCGGGTATGGAAAGAATCAGTTTATCCTCAAAGCCGATGACAACGCATTGAAAAACTTATCTGCAAAAAGCGTCTTTGAACGTCTGAGTGATCTGCTGGCGGCGAAAGAGGAAATGAACTGACCATGAGCTACGTGATTATTTTCATCTTGCTGTGGCCGTTCAAAATGCTGATGAAGCCTTTTCATCAGGGAAAGGGACGAAATCTGGTCATACAAACCGCCAAAATTGGTGACTTCGTCAATATTACGCCTTTACTAAAACACTTAAAAAAATCAGATGTTTTGCTCAGTAAAACGGTTATGCCTTTGGCTTCACATGATGCGACGATTGATTCTATTTATCTCATTGAAGATTATAAAAAATCTTTAGTCAGTAAAATTGGTCTCGCCTTTCACCTGCTTAACCGCTACGACAATGTTTATCTGCTGCAACCTAACAGCGTTAATGCTTTCTATGCCGCCTTCTGTAACGCCAGGCATAAAGCCTTTCTGATTGCTTATACCCGCAAGTGGTATCACGGGATTTTTTATCAGACGGCAGACGTTGTTCGTTTACACCAGAAAACTGATTTCACGCTGGAAAGTTACCTGAAGCTGGCAGATCCCAGCCTCAGCGCAGACAGTTATACTAAACATGCCACCCTTCCTTTGTGGGTGCCTGAAAAAATCTTGCCGGAGCTGGCTGAAAACAAGCAGATCAAAATAGGTATCAGCATTTCGGCAGGCAATAAAGCGAAAACAATTCCAACGGCAGTGTGGATCAAAATCCTTAACGCCCTGAAGGATATTCCTTGTCAGTTTTATATTTTTGGCCCGGAGAATGAGCAGAAATACCTTGACCAGTTGCTGGGAAAACTCAGTCACCGCGAAAATATCACTAGCCTGATCGGTAAGCTAAAATTGCATGAAGTCCCTCATGCCATTTCTCAGATGGATATGTATATCGCCTCAGACTCCGGCAATGTATATATCGCTGATGCCATGAAGATACCGGTGGTCTGTTTAGCGGGGCCTTGTGACTTAGCCGAACAACATCCGACCTATGCGCCGCTCATCCTGACACCAGAAGATAAGCAACTCGCGCCTGAATCGTTCATTTTCTCAGCACCTTATCAATTCAGGCACAGCGCTGAAGAACTCTTTTCCCTCAGTGATTCACAACTGGAGAAAATACGTTCATTTGTTATAAGCAAAACAAGTCAGGTACAAAACTATGTCTGACCATGAATACCTGAGCTACCTCGAGCATAAAGAAGAACTCGTAAACCATTTAGAGGATTCAGCCTTCCCTGTGGTTCATATCGCATTCGGAATAAATAATGCGTATGCCCGTGGTATGGGGATCACTGTCTTTTCTGTTCTGAAAAACAATCCTGACTTAGCGTTTCATATTCATATATTTGGCAGTGCGCTCGATGACAAATCAAAAGATCGGCTGCTCGAGCTGGCAGTAAATCAACCGCTGGCCATAACCTGTTACGTATTCAAAGAGTCTGCGTTCACGGATTTGCCGCTGATGGGCCGCTACCCGCAGGCTATTTATTACCGTTTGTTTACTCCTTATATCCTTTCTGATGTCACCTCAAAATTACTCTATCTTGACGCGGACACATTATGTTTAGGCAGTTATAAGGAGCTGAACGAGATGGATATCAGCGCCTGTACACTGGCGGCTGTCAATGATACGCGGCGGGCCAGAAATAAACTTTGTTCACAGTTAAGCCTGACAAAGGGTAACTACTTTAACTCAGGATTTTTATACATCAACATCCCTCAGTGGATCGAAAAAAATACCACTGAGCGGATCATCCAGGCGCTTTCCCGTCAGGGAAATGAATTTAAATTCCCTGATCAGGATGCACTTAATATTGTCCTTGAACATGAAGTTTTGCTACTTCCTAAAAAGTACAATTTCGTGTGTGATATTATTTTAAATAAAGTAGGGAACAAAGTTGATATTCCTAAAGATACCATCCTGATTCATTACACAGGTAAATGTAAACCCTGGCATCTTTGGGGAATGGGAGAACTGGCTGATGTTTATGATCACTATTATGCTCAATCTCCATGGCAAGCAGTTCCACATGACGTGCCTGTTTCCTACAAAGAAATGAAACGTTATGCGCAAGCGCTCTGGTATAAGGGTCGCTACCTGACCAGTTTGTGCTGGATGTCCAAGTATATGAACAAGAAGATTTTCAGGAAAAGTCCTTTATGATCAACGTGCTAATTGATAATATAAAGAAATCGTCTCTGGACGATAAACTGGCATCAGTATTTTTTTTATTTATTACTATCTCTATTTCTTTCTTTATGTATTCCGGTGAAATTACCCGTAATTTCTTTTATATCGTCACCTATATTTCAGTCATATACTTTATCTATATTACTCTACGGGTTGAAAAGAAAATTCACTTCTATCCTGTAGCCTGCATAATTCTGCTCCTGGGTATCAGCAAGTTACTTTGGGTTATGCTGACCGTCAACCATCAGTATCCGCTTATTGCATACCATTACCAAATCAGTGGCAAACGACTCATACTGGCATCATTCATCCTTTATGCCATTGAGCATAATATTCATAAATGGAAAATCCCCACACTGACAGTACGCACGGGCATTTCCATTATGACGCTTCTGTTTTTAATCATATCAGCAACGCGCATCGCTTATTATTTAAAAACAGGCGACCGTATTCAAATAAACTCTGATGCCCCGACATCCGGTGCCTATACATTCACGATTTTTTCCTTACTGGTCATGTACAGCCTGAAATATCATGCTTTAAAACATTACCGATTCATTTGCCTGATTGTAATGACCATGACATTTGCTGTACTTGCGGCCACCGAAACTCGTTCAGCAATGCTACTTTTTACGCTCATTAGTGCAGGCAGCGTCATTTACGACTTTGTCAAAAGTTCCCATACTTCTAAAATGATATACGGTTTTGGCATCACCGCTTTGATTATTGCCGCCGTTCTCTCAGGCCATCCTTATTACAATAAGGTACTCACCCGCCTCGACAACCTTCAGAACGAGGTCGCCTCATATCATGAAGGCAACCGCAATACTTCAGTCGGCGCGCGTTTCTCAATGTGGCGCGCCGGATTGAATGTTTTCGAACAACACCCGTTTGGTCAGTCTGCTGACAGCCGCAATGCACTGGCGACAACGTTCATCGATCAGCATGAAGGCGGCAATCCGGAAGCGTTACGTAATCTGCAGTTCCATCTGCATAATGACATTATCGATACCTTGTCATTACAGGGAATTTTCGGCGCATTGATTATGGTACTTTTCTTCGCTGTATTATTGCTCTATCCCTTCAGACTGATACCCAAAGGTTACGAATTTTTATTGCTGTCGGTTCCGGTAATTTACTTCAGTCAGGGCGATACCCAGTTTTATAATCGCGAATCACCGTATTTTATTGTGCTGGTCTTCGCCTATCTGTTGATGCTGAGAATGAGGACGCGGCCCTCTTTAGAAAAACAATGATTTTTCCGGGCTGTGAGCTCGCACCGGCCCGGTTGTTTGCCATCTTTATCAGTGGAAAATCTGTGATATGCCTTTAACAACGACATCGGACAACATTAAGCTCAGCGCGATTATTCCCCTGTATAACGCCGGGGAGATGTTCCGAAACTTTATGGATTCGCTCGTCGCCCAGACGCTGGAAAACCTCGAAGTCATCATCGTTAATGATGGCTCGACAGATGGTTCCGAGCGCGTTGCGCAAGAATACGCCAGCAAATACCCGCATATTCGCGTCATTCATCAGGCTAACGGCGGTGTTTCACGTGCGCGCAATGCTGGCCTGGATGTCGCCAAAGGTCAGTATGTCACTTTTCCGGATGCCGATGACATACTCTATCCGGACATGTATAAAACGCTGATTGAGCTGTGTGAACAAGATGATCTGGATGTCGCACAATGCAATGGTGAACGTTATTTTGTCAGCTCAGAAAAAGTTAAACCCATCATCCCCACCGATCGTTTAACGTCGACAGCCGTTCTGGATGGCCCGGACTGGCTTAAAATGGCGCTGGCAACAAACCGTTATTTGCACGTTGTATGGCTTGGAGTCTACCGTCTCCAGCTCATTAAAAAGCATAATCTGTATTTTGAACCGGGCCTGCATCATCAGGATATTCCCTGGACAACCGAATTAATGTTCAACGCACGCCGCGTGAAATATACCCAAAAGGTTCTTTATCGCTATTACATTCACGGCCAGTCAATCAGTAACCAAAAAAGAACTGGAATGAAAAACGTTGAATATCAAAGGCATTATCTAAAAATAGCCAAAATGCTTGATGCGTTAAATGAGCGATATAAAGACCAGGTAAAGATCTATGCGGAGTTTCCAAGACAGGTCACCCGTGAAGCCCTGACGGTCTGCCATTCTGTCCGCCGTGAGCCTGATCAGGCCGCCCGGAAAGCCATGATCGACGATATTTACACCTCCGGCACACGCAAAATAATGCTGCGTAACGCGCGCGGACTTAAACAATGGTGGCAACTGTTATTGTGGCTGTATCGCCTCCATAACCTGCGTAAAAAACTCGGTTAATCTGTTTCAGAAAGAGACGATTCCATTATGTCTTTAAGTGGAATCTAACTATTTCTTAAATGAAGTTATTTATCTTTCTATATCAGGAGGATAAATAACTTCACACCATACGATTCTTCACCTAAAATCAATTCACTATATTCTACTATCAGATAATAGAATGCCTAATTCAGAAGCCAAATACGCAGCATTCAGACCCCAAAGAATTCTTCTGGTGAAACTCCGTCATCATGGAGATATGGTGCTGACCACGCCGGTGATAAACAGGCTACGTGAGCATTATCCCGATGCTGAAATTGATGTGCTTCTGTATAAAGAAACCCGCCCTATTCTTAGTGAACACCCGGCCCTTTCCTATATCCATGTGATTGATAGAACATGGAAAAAACAAGGTGTCCGCTATCAGTTACAGCAAGAATATCAGCTACTCAAAGCGGTACGCGAACGACATTATGACCTGGTGATTAATCTGGCCGATCAGTGGCGTAGCGCGCTGATTTCCCGCTTCAGCGGTGCGAAAGTTCGTTTAGGATTCGACTATAAAAAACGACGTTCTGCTTTCTGGCGGGCAGGTCATACACAATTAGTGACCACCGAAAATCACAGCCTCCTGCATACTGTCGAACAGAATATGTCGATTTTGTCCCCTCTTGGCATCTCCACCGATAATGCGGTGACATCAATGCATTATTCAGAAAGTGACAAGTCTTTCTGTCAGCAATTACTTCTGAAAAACCAGGTAAGCGGCGAATATATTGTGATTCAGCCGACGTCACGCTGGACGTTCAAATGCTGGGATGATGACAAATTCGCCAATGTGATTGATGGACTCGCTGAAACCGGCCTGACGATTGTAATGACCTCCGGTCCGGATAAGAAAGAGCTGAATATGGTGCGCAAAATTCAGGATCTCACCCACAATCCGCAGGTTATCTCTGTTGCCGGGCAGCTATCACTGACACAGCTTGCGGCAATGATTGATGGTGCAAAACTCTTTATCGGGGTGGATTCTGCGCCGATGCATATGGCTGCCGCGCTTAATACACCTTGTGTGGCCTTATTTGGCCCGACGAAAATGCAGCACTGGCGTCCATGGGGCAATAACAATACCACTATCTGGGCCGGGGACTACGCGCCGCTGCCCGCACCCGATTCTATCGATACAAAAACTCAACAACGTTATCTGCATGCAATCCCTGTCAGCGATGTGATTGATGCCGCCAGGAGTTACCTGCATGACTAATGCTGCCAGTGAGAAAAACATTCGTTTAGCAATTGTCAGACAAAAATATCGCCCTGATGGCGGCGCGGAACGTTTTATCTCACGCGCTCTTGAAGCACTGGATGATCAAAATATTGATCTGAATATTATTACCCGCCAGTGGGAAGGCAAACCCAATCCGAAATGGAAAATTCACCTGTGCAATCCGGCAAAATATGGCCGGGTTTCACGTGAGAAAGGTTTTGCCGCCGCAGCACAACAATGTTGGGAACGGGAACAGTTCGACATTGTGCAAAGCCACGAGCGCATTCCAGGTTGCGATATTTTCCGCGCGGGCGATGGTGCACACCGTGTCTGGCTGGAACAAAGGGCGCGCGTTATTTCACCTCTCCAGCGTTTTCTCACACAAATCAGTTCATATCACCGGTATGTACTGCAGGCTGAGGAAGCCATGTTCCACTCTCCGGCGTTGAAAAAAATCATCTGTAATTCTGAGATGGTAAAACGCGATATCATCCGCTGTTACGGGGTGGAGGAAAGTCGTTTTGAGGTGATCTATAACGCCATTGATTCCCAAAAATTCGTACCGGCGACCCTTGCACAACGGCTTGCTTCACGTGAAATGCTTGCCATTCCTGCGCAGGCCGTGGCACTGATTTACGTAGGTTCTGGTTTTGAACGCAAAGGGTTGAAGCCCGCCATTGAAGCAATTGCTTCCGGCGATCGTTACCTGATTATTGTCGGACAAGATAAAGACCAGAAAAAATACGCATCGCTGGCTCAGCAAACAGGCTGCGCCGACCGGATCCGCTTTGTCGGGGTACAAAACAATGTCCTGCCTTATTACCACGCAGCCGATGGCATGATCCTGCCGACATTATATGACCCGTTCCCGAACGTTATTCTTGAAGCCATGGCCTGCGGATTGCCCGTCATCACCAGTGAAACTTGTGGGGGGGCAGAATTTATCAGGCAGGGGCGCGAGGGCTTTGTTTGCGATGCACTGGATGTGGCAAGCCTAAGCGAATATGTGAATAAAATTCCTTCCCGTCAGGAAAATGACGAGATGGGAAATGCGGCAAGAGAACGGATTTTACCTTACACTCCGAAAAACCTTTCACAGCAGTTAGTTACGCTTTATCACTCGTTACTGGTCTGAGGACGCAGGCGCTGACATGATGAGTCGATCACACTTATCTGATACCATGTGCCCATCTATCCGCCGGGACTATTTTCGCTTTATGAAATTAACTTTCCCTTATGCAACGCCTGATAAAAGATGAATATTTTTTATAATATAATCATATATTTAATTCAGCCATTGATTTGGATCCGTTTACTTTTGCGCAGCCGCAAGTCCCCGGCCTATCGTAAACGCTGGGCTGAACGTTATGGCTTCTGCAAGGGAAAGGTTGTCTCCGGTGGCATCATGCTGCATTCCGTTTCCGTCGGAGAGACGCTGGCCGCGATCCCTTTAGTCCGCGCATTGCGTCATCGTTATCCTTCCTTGCCGATTACCGTCACCACCATGACACCGACCGGCTCAGAGCGCGTTCAGTCCGCTTTTGGTAAGGGGGTGCACCACGTTTATCTGCCTTATGATCTGGCGGGTTCGGTAAATCGTTTCCTGGATGAGGTGAACCCAAAGCTTGTCATCATCATGGAAACCGAGCTTTGGCCGAACCTTATCAGCGCACTGCATCGTCGCCAGATTCCGCTGGTGATAGCCAATGCCCGCCTCTCTGACCGCTCGGCAAAGGGATATCAGAAGCTAGGCAAATTCATTCGTACCATTTTGCAACGCATCACCCTGATCGCGGCGCAGAATCAGGAAGATGGTGAACGCTTTCTGTCCTTAGGGTTAAAACGCAACCAGCTTGCGGTGACGGGTAGCCTGAAATTCGACATCTCGGTTACGCCGGAACTGGCAGCAAAAGCCATTGCACTGCGCAGCCAATGGGCGTCACGCCGTCAGGTGTGGATCGCCACCAGCACGCATGAAGGGGAAGAAACCTTGCTGCTGGAAGCGCACAAAGAATTACTGAAAGCACATCCGACCTTGCTGCTTATTTTGGTTCCACGCCATCCTGAACGTTTTCCGGTTGCTTGTGAGCTGACGCGCAAAGCCGGTCTTTCTTTTATCCAGCGTAGCTCAGGTGAAGTCCCTTCATCAGCCACCCAGGTGGTGATCGGCGATACGATGGGTGAATTAATGTTGCTGTATGGCATTGCTGATCTGGCTTTTGTCGGCGGCAGCCTGGTCGATCGCGGAGGCCATAATCCGCTGGAGGCGGCAGCCCATGCCATTCCGGTACTCATGGGGCCGCATACCTTCAATTTCAAAGATATCTGCGCCAAGCTGGCCCAGGACGACGGTCTGATCACAGTCACTGATACCGCATCACTGGTGAAAGAAATTTCTACACTGCTGACCGATGAAGATTATCGCTTGTATTACGGTCGCCACGCCGTTGAAGTTCTGCATCAAAATCAGGGAGCCTTACAGCGCCTGCTGCATTTACTGGAGCCTTATCTGCCTGTCCGGAGTCATTAATGACTGATAAAAAACGTTTATCCGTCGTACTGATTGCCCGTAATGAAGGGGATTTATTGCCGGCATGCCTTGAGTCAGTGACCTGGGCAGATGAAATAATTCTGCTCGATTCCGGCAGCAACGATGCGACACAGGATATTGCCCGCAGCTTCGGCGCCAAAGTATTCCTTAACACTGACTGGCCGGGGTTTGGCAAACAGCGACAGCTGGCGCAAAGCCATGCTACAGGCGACTATATTTTGATGATAGATGCCGACGAGCGTGTATCCTCTCCGTTGCGTCAGTCGATTGAAAATGTGCTGAATTGCCCGCAGGAAAATACCGTTTACAGCCTCGGACGCAGTAACCTGTTCCTCGGGAAATTCATGCGTCACAGTGGCTGGTATCCTGATCGTGTCAACCGTTTGTATCCTTCAACGTTCAGCTATAACGACGATCGGGTACATGAATCACTGAACACAGGGAATGCCACTGTCGTTCCGTTGCAAGGCGACCTGTTGCACCTCACCTGTCGCGACCTTTTCAGTTTCCAGCGAAAACAACTCAGCTATGCGCAGGCATGGGCAGAGCAACGCCATCAGCAAGGCCGCCGTTGCAGCTTCTTCTCGATTATTTCCCATACGCTGGGCGCATTCGTCAAAACCTGGATCCTGCGGGCCGGTTTTCTGGACGGAAAGCAGGGGTTGATCCTGGCGGGCGTCAATGCACAATATACTTTCAATAAATATGCCGCCCTGTGGGCGCTCAGCCACCAACTGCAAAAGTGAGCCGTTATGAGCACTAAGGCAATTTATCCCGGTACTTTCGACCCGATGACCAACGGGCATCTCGATATCGTCACCCGTGCGGCGCAGATGTTCGACCATGTCATTCTTGCAATTGCAGCCAGCCCAAGCAAAAAACCGATGTTCACGCTGGATGAACGCGTGGCGCTGGCAACTCAGGTTACATCCCATCTGGATAACGTTGATGTCATTGGTTTCAGCGATTTGATGGCAAATTTTGCCAGAGCTCAGGGCGCAAACGTGCTGGTACGCGGATTACGTGCGGTGTCTGATTTTGAATATGAGATGCAACTGGCGAACATGAACCGGCATTTGCTGCCCACGCTGGAAAGCGTGTTCATGATGCCGTCAAAAGAATGGTCGTTTATTTCTTCATCTCTGGTCAAAGAAGTCGCCCGCCACGGTGGAGATATTGCGCCTTTCCTGCCGCAAATCATCACACAGGCACTGATGGAAAAAATCAGCGCCTGAATCAGGTATTAACGCTGGCAGCGCGGGCAGAAAAATGTGGTGCGCTGCGCCTGTTTCTTACTTTCAATGGGCATACCGCATGCCCGGCATGGCTCGCCCGCTCTTCCATATACCTGCAATTCCTGTGCGAAATATCCCGGTTTCCCATCCGACTGGAGAAAGTCCTTCAGCGTCGTCCCGCCTTGTTCAATAGAGCGCAACAATACCGCTTTGATGGTTCTGACCAGCAACTCTGCCTCATCACGTTTGAGTGAATGTGCAGGCCGGTCAGGGGAAATTCCCGCTACAAACAAAGATTCACTGGCATAGATATTTCCTACGCCAACCACGAGTTTATTATCCATCAGCCAGGGCTTAATGGGGGATTTCTTCGTGCGGGATTTCTCACACAAGTAATCCGCCGTGAAATCTTCGCTTAGCGGCTCCGGCCCCAGATGGGCTAAAACATTGCTGGCAGTCAGATCCGAAGACCATAACCAGGCACCAAAACGGCGCGGATCGGTATAACGCAGCACATGGCCGGTATCCATCACCAGATCAACGTGGTCATGTTTGCCTGCTTCGGTTTCTTCCGGCAATACCCGCAAACTCCCTGACATACCCAGATGAATAATGATCCACCCGGTTTGCAGCTCAACCAGCAGATATTTTGCCCGACGCTGCACACTCAGAACCGGCTGATCGCTTAATGCTAAGATTTCCGCCGAGATAGGCCAGCGCAGGCGCGGATTACGCACGATGGCATGCAGTATTGTGTGGCCTTTAAGATAGGGTTCAATCCCTCTGCGGCTGGTTTCAACCTCAGGTAATTCCGGCATAATTTTCCCTTGAGCAAAAATCGTGTTCAGAGTTTGTCGCAGACACTGACATCAGGCAAATAAAAGTCGCAATGAAAAGAAATCATGAAATTCAGGCAATAAAAAACCCGGCCGGAGCCGGGTTTTAGCAATCCACTAAAATTATTTAATTTTAGCTTCTTTGTAGATCACGTGTTGACGGACAACTGGATCGAATTTCTTCAGTTCCAATTTTTCCGGCTTAGTACGCTTGTTCTTCGTAGTGGTATAGAAGTGACCAGTACCAGCAGAAGAAACCAGCTTGATCTTCTCGCGAACACCTTTAGCCATGATGCAGTTCCTTAATACTTCTCACCGCGGGCACGCAGATCGGCCAAGACCGTCTCAATACCCTTCTTATCAATAACACGCATACCTTTAGCAGATACACGCAGAGTTACAAAGCGCTTCTCAGCCTCAACCCAAAAACGGTGGGAGTGCAGGTTCGGCAGAAAACGGCGTTTGGTCGCGTTCATTGCGTGGGAACGGTTGTTACCGCTCACCGGGCGCTTGCCAGTAACTTGGCAGACTCGGGACATGTCTATTCTCCAAAAATCAAATCAGCTCGAGCTTCGTATAGGGTATGGCCGCCTCGTCAGGCTTTTAGAGCCCATCTCAGCAAACTCCACTGAGAACCGACTCACTGTCGTCGGGTAAAAAACCAATTCATCAGGTCAGAAACCTGCTGAGATAGGCTCTTAACGCCAAACCCAAGATTCTCAAAGGTGGCGTAGTATACGCTCTGTAGCGTAAGTGCTCAAGTCCCGAACAGCTAAAGATCCCTAAGGATCTTCAAAAAACGACGCTAAATCCAGCCGCGTTCGGCAAAAGATACCGTTTCTCCGTGGCCTACAACCAAATGGTCAAGGACGCGAATTTCCAGCAGCTGGCACGCACGAATAATCTGTTCAGTCACTTTTCTATCCATCAGGCTGGGCTCAGCCCGACCAGATGGGTGATTATGCGCCAGAATTAGGGCTGCCGCATTAACCTTCATCGCACCACGAACAATTTCGCGGGGATACACTTCTACGTGCCCAATAGTACCAGCAAACATCTCCTCATGGCGAATAACGCGATGCTGGTTGTCGAGAAAAAGTACCAGAAACACCTCTCTTTCCCGAAAAACGAGTAAATTCTGCAAATATTCGCGGATGACTGCGGGGCTGAGCATCGCATTTTCAGCACTCAGATGGCGTAAGTAGGCGCGGCGGGATAATTCGGATACGGCTACCAGCTGTGAAAACTTGGCCACTCCCATTCCTTTTGTGCGTGCCATGGTGTCAAAATCGGCCTTCAGTAATTTAGGTAATGAACCAAATTCATCCAGCAGATTTTTTGCCAACTCCATGACATGCAATCCCTTGCATCCCGTGCGCAAATAGATCGCCAGCAACTCCTGATCCGTCAGCTCTTTCGCTCCCTGTTGCAATAATTTTTCGCGTGGTGGCATCTCTCCCGGCCACGGGTCTTGCTGTTTCGTCATCCTGACTCCTTTTCGCGGCGATTGTGGCACAACATTCTCCCCGTCATGAGGTCCGGTGCGTCAGCTTGCGAGATGTTACGCAGAATTTTTATTCCTTAACTTTCGTAGTATCGCCAATAGCTGTCATCATTCCCCGTTATGCTAAAATGTCGCTTCTTTCAGCTTTCAACTAATCGGACAATGATGATGACGGGACTTTCCGGCAAACATATTGTGCTCGGTATCAGCGGTGGTATCGCTGCCTATAAAGCACCAGAACTGGTACGTCGCTTACGTGAAAGAGGCGCTGAAGTCCGCGTCGTCATGACAGAAGCGGCGAAATCTTTCGTGACGCCGCTGAGCCTGCAGGCGGTTTCCGGCTATCCGGTTTCTGACGACCTGCTTGATCCGGCGGCCGAAGCGGCAATGGGACATATCGAGTTAGGGAAATGGGCAGATTTAGTCATTATTGCCCCCGCCACTGCGGATTTGCTGGCTCGAATGAATGCCGGCCTGGCAAATGATCTGCTGACAACGGTATGTCTGGCGACAGCGGCACCGGTCGCAGTACTGCCTGCGATGAACCAGCAAATGTATCGTGCGGCCGTCACACAAGAAAACCTGCAAAGCCTGGCAGCACGGGGCACATTGATGTGGGGTCCGGACAGCGGCAGTCAGGCCTGCGGTGATGTGGGGCCTGGACGTATGCTGGATCCGCTGGTGATTGTTGATATGGCGAATACGCATTTTTCTTCACGCAACGATCTGGCGCACCTGAACATTATGGTGACCGCAGGCCCGACCCGCGAGCCTCTGGACCCTGTCCGCTTCATCAGCAATCACAGCTCCGGCAAAATGGGTTTTGCGATTGCCAGAGCCGCCGCTGAACGGGGTGCCAAAGTGACACTGATCGCCGGGCCGGTAACACAACCGACGCCCGCGAATGTCCGCCGTGTTGATGTGGAAAGTGCGCTGGAAATGCAACAAGCCGTGCAGCTTTCGGCGGCATCTCAGCATATTTTCATTTCCTGCGCGGCCGTGGCAGATTATCGCGCAGAGCATATTGCTGATGAGAAGATCAAAAAGCAAGGCGATGAAATCACGGTAAAAATGATTAAAAACCCTGATATCGTTGCCGGTGTTGCAGCGATGAAAGAGAACCGACCTTACGTCGTGGGGTTTGCCGCTGAAACCCAGAATGTGGAAGAATACGCGCGGCAAAAAAGGATCCGTAAGAATCTGGACCTGATTTGCGCCAACGATGTTTCACGTGCCGGGCAAGGTTTCAACAGCGATTCCAATGCTTTGCATCTTTTTTGGCAGGACGGGGATAAAATCTTACCGCTCAGCGATAAGTCCCTGCTTGGTCAACGATTATTAGAAGAGATTGTCAGCCGTTATGATGAAAAAAATCGACATTAAAATTCTCGACCCGCGCATCGGTTCGACTTTCCCTTTACCGGCTTACGCGACACCCGGGTCTGCGGGTCTGGATTTGCGCGCCTGTCTGGATGCTTCAGTAGAGCTGAAACCGGGTGAAACCACACTGCTGCCAACCGGTCTGGCTATTCACATTGGTGATGCTAATCTGGCGGCGGTTATTTTACCTCGCTCCGGCCTGGGGCATAAACACGGTGTCGTTTTGGGTAACCTTGTCGGTCTTATCGACTCTGATTATCAGGGCCAACTGATGGTGTCGGTGTGGAACCGCGGTCAAACAACATTTGTTATCGAACCAGGCGAGCGTATTGCTCAGATGGTGTTTGTGCCTGTCGTTCAGGCTGAATTCAATCTGGTGAAAGATTTTGACGCCAGTGAACGCGGCGAAGGTGGTTTTGGCCATTCAGGTCGCCAATAAGAACCTGTTCAGCACCGCTGATTTTGACGCGATATTGAACAGATCCTTATCACTATCAGACCGTAACAACACATAGGGAACGAAATAAGCCGCAGGATCACAGTGATTCATGCGGCAGTTGTGCGGTTTCTCCATGATTTTAGCCGTTTTTTAGCAAGGGTCTATTCAGACATGGCAGAGAAAGAAACGACAAAAAGGAACAGGCGCGAAGAGATTTTGCAGGCCCTGGCGCAAATGCTTCAGTCCAGCGATGGCAGCCAGAGGATCACGACTGCAAAACTCGCCGCCAGTGTAGGTGTTTCAGAAGCAGCGCTTTACCGTCATTTTCCCAGTAAAACACGCATGTTTGACAGCTTAATCGAGTTTATCGAAGACAGTCTGATCACCCGTATCAACCTCATTCTGCAGGATGAGAAAGATACATTAAACAGAATACGTCTGATTTTGCTGCTGATTTTGGGCTTCGCCGAACGTAATCCGGGACTGACCCGAATTATGACCGGTCATGCCCTGATGTTTGAACAAGATCGCCTGCAAGGCCGCATCAATCAGCTTTTTGAGCGAATTGAAGCGCAACTGCGTCAGGTGCTTCGGGAAAAGAAAATGCGTGAAGGCAGCGGATTCATCAGCGATGAAACTCTGCTCGCCAGCCAGTTACTGGCATTTTGCGAAGGGATGCTGTCGCGTTTTGTACGCTCTGAGTTTAAGTACAAACCGACGCAGGATTTCGATACCCGCTGGCCACTGATCTCTGCTCAGTTGCAATAAAACCTGCCCGGCAGAGGCAAACATCAGTATCAAAAAGGGCCGAAAGGCCCTTTTGTTTTACTCATAGGATAGTGACTACATTAAACGCCATATTCCTGCTGGTAAGCCCGGACAGCCGCCAGATGATCAGCCATTTCCGCTTTCTCTTCCAGGTACTCAATCAGGTCAGCCAGCGTAATAATTGAAATTACTTTGCAATGGTAATCACGCTCAACTTCCTGAATAGCAGAGATATCCGCCCGTCCGCGTTCCTGACGATCAAGAGAAATCAATACGCCTGCCAGAGTGGCTTTGTTCGCACTGATGATTTCCATTGATTCACGGATAGCGGTACCGGCAGTAATCACATCGTCGACCAGCATGACACGGCCCTGTAACGGGCTGCCGATCAGCAAGCCACCTTCACCATGATCTTTGGCTTCTTTGCGGTTAAAGCAATATGGCACATCGCGCTCATGATGCTCAGCCAGAGCAACGGCAGTGGTCGTCGCGATGGGAATACCTTTATAAGCCGGACCAAACACTAAATCGAAATCAATATTGGAATCCATCAATGCTTCGGCATAAAAACGTCCCAGTAACGCCAGATCACGGCCAGTATTAAATAAACCGGCATTGAAGAAGTAAGGACTGATGCGCCCGGACTTCAGGGTAAATTCGCCGAATTTCAAAACCTGTTTGTTCAGTGCGAACTCAATAAACTGGCGCTGATAGGCTTTCATTGATGGTCTCCTCGATAACGTCTTGTTTCTCATTGTCAGCCCGCAGGCCATAAAAAAGGCGACTTCTCAGTCGCCTTAAAAAATTATTCCGCCAGCGCCGCTTTCTGCGCCTGGAAGATAGTGTCGATGCCCTCTCGTGCAAGAGCAAGTAAGCCGAGTAACTCTTCGTGGCTGAACGGCTCACCTTCTGCGGTGCCCTGCACCTCAATCATGCGGCCATCTTCCATCATCACGACATTCATATCGGTTTCTGCCGCTGAGTCTTCAACATATTCGAGATCACACAGTGCTTCGCCTTTCACGATACCGACAGAAACTGCAGCAACCATACCCTTCATCGGGTTCGCTTTCAGTTTACCGGCAGCTACCAGCGCATTCAGCGCATCGGCCAGCGCAACACAAGCACCGGAAATGGACGCAGTGCGCGTGCCACCATCCGCCTGTAACACATCACAATCGAGCGTAATGGTGAATTCACCCAGCTTTTTCAGATCGACAGCTGCGCGCAGGGAACGGGCAATCAAACGCTGGATTTCCAGAGTACGGCCGCCCTGCTTGCCTTTTGCGGCTTCACGGGCATTACGGGTGTGGGTAGAACGTGGCAACATGCCATACTCTGCGGTGATCCAACCTTGTCCCTGACCTTTCAGAAAACGCGGAACACCTTCCTCCACCGTCGCGGTACACAGCACTTTGGTATCACCAAACTCCACCAGCACGGAACCTTCAGCGTGTTTAGTGTAATGGCGGGTCAGTGTTACGGGGCGCACTTGTTGTGCATTTCGGCCTGCTGGACGCATGGATACTTCTCCGGGTCGCGAATCATGTTTGGCTGCGCATTATACGGACTTCGCGAGGTAATGCCTATCATGACCCGCTCGCGGGGGCTATAATCGCTTCATCTTTACATTAACAGGTACGCATACATGATCCGTAGTATGACCGCTTATGCCCGACGCGAAATTAAGGGTGACTGGGGCAGCGCAGCGTGGGAACTCCGCTCCGTAAACCAACGTTATCTCGAAACCTACATCCGTCTGCCCGAGCAATTCCGCAGCCTGGAGCCGGTTGTCCGTGAGCGTATTCGCGCCCGGCTGACCCGTGGTAAAGTCGAATGTAATTTGCGTTTTGATCTCGACCCTGGCGCACAAAGCACGTTACAGCTTAATGAAAAGCTGGCGAAACAGCTGGTTGAAGCGGCGCAATGGGTGAAAATGCAAAGTGATGAAGGCGAAATTAATCCGCTGGAAGTCCTGCGCTGGCCGGGCGTTATGCTGGCCGAAGAACAGGATCTGGACGCCATCAGCACCGAACTGCTGCTGGCGCTGGAAACCGCACTGGACGATTTCATCAGCGCGCGCGAAAGCGAAGGTGCAGCACTGAAAACGATGATCGAACAGCGTCTCGACGGCGTGAGCGCAGAAGTGGTGAAAGTCCGCGCCCAGATGCCAAATATTCTGCAATGGCAGCGCGAGCGTCTGGTCAGTAAACTGGAAGATGCACAGGTCCAGCTGGAAAATACCCGTCTGGAACAGGAACTGGTTCTGATGGCACAGCGTATCGATGTGGCTGAAGAGCTGGACCGGCTGGAAGCGCACGTCAAAGAAACACACAAAATCATGAAGAAAGAAGAAGCCGTGGGCCGCCGTCTTGATTTCATGATGCAGGAATTTAACCGCGAATCAAACACGCTGGCGTCTAAATCCATCAATGCCGATGTCACAACGTCAGCTATCGAGCTGAAAGTGTTGATCGAACAAATGCGCGAGCAGATTCAGAATATCGAGTAAATCCTCTGCCCTGCTTAATAAAAAACGCCTCAGGTCATTAAAGTCCGAGGCGTTTTTTTATGCGTCAGCGAAAAAGGAAATTAGTCTTCCCAGCGTTTCAGCAGTACGCAGGCGTTCACGCCACCGAAACCGAAGCCGTTTGACAGCGCGTACGTAATATCATGTTTCTGCGCGATATTACCTACAATATTCAACCCCGCAGCCGCTTCGTCTTTGTTTTCCAGATTCAGCGTCGGAGGAACAATTTGGTCGCGTACGGCCAGAATGGTGAAAATGGTTTCCAGCCCGCCAGCCGCTCCCAACAGATGTCCGGTTGCAGATTTGGTAGACGTGACAGCCAGTTTACCGTCAGTGCCGAACAGGGTTTTAATCGCATTGATTTCACCCAGATCGCCCACCGGCGTAGAAGTTGCGTGAGCATTCAGATGCTGCACGTCTGAAGGCTGAATACCTGCCTGGCGCAGCGCGATTTTCATCGCGCGGCCCGCACCGTTGCCATCTTCCGCACCGGACGTCATGTGGTAGGCGTCACCGCTGGTACCGTAACCGACAATCTCAGCCAGAATTCTGGCGCCACGTGCTTTCGCATGCTCCAGTTCTTCAATCACCAGCATGCCCGCGCCTTCGCCCATAACAAAGCCATCACGTGCGCTGTCGAACGGACGGGAAGCTTTTTCCGGATGATCTTCATGGCCGGTAGACATGGCTTTCGCCGCCGCAAAACCGCCCAGGCTCACAGTATCGATAGCCGCTTCCGCGCCGCCACACAGTGCAACATCGGCTTCGTCATTGCGAATCAAACGCACCGCATCACCAATCGCCTGAACACCTGCCGCACAAGCCGTTACCGGCGCGCCAATCGGGCCTTTAAACTGATGTTTAATGGAAACCTGACCAGACGCCAGATTCACCAGGAACGACGGTATCGTGAAAGGCGACAAACGCTTAGCGCCACGGCTGTCGTTGGTACGCACGGCATGGGCAATCGCCGGGAAGCCACCGATACCCGAACCGATGACGGTTGCAGTACGTTCCTGTTGTTCCGGTGTTTCGGCTTTCCAGCCCGCGTCAGCAACGGCCATATCGGCAGCAGCCATAGCAAACAGGATGAAACGGTCCATTTTTTTCTGGTCTTTTGGTACCACGAACTGATCCGGATCGAAACCAGACTCAGGATCCTGTTCTTTAGTTTGTACCTGACCACCAATTTTCACGGTCAGTGTTTCTACAATTTCTTCCGGCAAAACACGGATACCAGACTGACCGGCCAGCAGACGCTTCCAGATAGTTTCGATATCACAGCCCAGAGGACTCACAGCCCCCATGCCGGTAATAACCACTCGACGATGAGTCATAAACATTCCTCTCTGTCTGTATAAGACGTAAGTTTCCGCAGGCGATATATGAACCGGCCAGAAACGGGTTTCTTGATAATAACGGCTGACAGTATGTGACGAATTACGTTTTTGTAAACCCGTAACCCAAAATTTTGTTGCGTCTACTTTGCCAGACTTCGCAGGACCAGGCTGGTGATCGCCTGAACACGCTCTTCCAATTGTTCAGGTGTTTTTTGTTCCAGCAATAACGGATGCGAAAATGGCGTTGTCACCGTGGTGATCGCCATACAAACCTCATCCAGTGGCGTTTTACGCTCAAACTCACCGGACTCCCGGCCATCGGTAACCACTTTTTCAACAATGCTGTAAATCATAGCACGATGATTTAATGTCGATTTCCATTGCTGAGCCGACGCTGTTGCAGCCAGATCATGCAATTTCCTGTCCTGGAAGAAGAGATCCAGACTACGCGTCAGCAGCGTTTTAAAAATAGATCTTAGGCGCAGGGTCGCACTTTGGTTACTTTGCGCAATAACCATGAGTGCCTCATCTATCTGACCCACCCGCTGCGAGCAAATAGCTTCGCCAATGGCCTGTTTCGATTCAAAAAATTTATAAATGTAAGCGCTTGAAACACCGATAGATTTGGCAAGATCAGCCACTGATGTTTTGGCATAACCATAAAGACGAAAGAGCTCAAAGGCCGCATTTATAATTTGTTCACGACGTTCATGCTCGGCAGGTCCACGCTGTGTTAACGCAACCGGAATATCGGGCTTCATACACTCCTCCGGAGCAGATTTAACAATTAAGCAATGCGTCAATGAGTGACGATTTTAATTAATCGTAACCTATAAAAGGAGAAAATTCACTGCTGAGAAGAAATCGGGGGCATGGATAAATGTTAAAGCAGGGTCAAAACAGGCAAGCAATCCCTGTTTTTCTAATCTAAAATAACCCGGCATTCTTCTTTATCCTTTTACTCTGGCGGATTGAAAGGCTATTCACATTAGATTTAATAATCCTAAAACCAATGCAAAAGAAAAATTCAGTCGAGCATCAATGAGGAACTCATTACTCTACGCGGCTACTGTTTTCCCATTTACTGATTTGTCTGGCGAACATCCATGTTACTCACCGTTCTTTATATTATTGGGATCACCGCAGAAGCCATGACCGGTGCCCTGGCTGCCGGACGTCGGAAAATGGACTCCTTTGGTGTCATTATTATTGCGGCAGCGACGGCCATTGGTGGCGGCTCTGTCCGCGACATGCTGTTAGGCCATTATCCATTGGGATGGGTGAAGCATCCGGAGTACATCGTGATTGTGGCTGTTGCAGCGCTCATGACCACCTGGCTGGCTCCTCTCATGCAACATCTGAGAAAGCTTTTTTTAGTGCTTGATGCCCTGGGGCTGGTGGTATTTTCCATTATCGGGACACAGGTGGCCCTCGATATGGGACATGGCGCTATCATTGCTTCCGTTTGTGCAGTCATTACCGGTGTTTTTGGCGGTGTGCTGCGGGACATGATGTGCAATCAGATCCCGCTGGTGTTTCAGAAAGAAATTTATGCCGGCGTGTCGTTTGCTTCCGCCTGGGTTTATATCGGGCTGCAATATTTCTCATTGCCCCATAATCTGGTCGTTATCATTACACTGCTGATCGGCTTTACCGCACGTCTTATCGCCCTGCGTTTTCGCCTTGGATTGCCTGTCTTTAATTACCCGCATTCGGACCATTAATGCGCCGCCGTGTAGCCCGCTAGCGGAATGCAGGCAATTGCGCCTGCTTCAAAGCATTGGCCAAAACCTCAACGTCCGGATGATGTATAAAGTCAAAAACCTGAGCGGCCCGTTTGGCCCCGATCCCCTCAGTCATCTCCCAGTCGTGAGAGGTCAGCTGTGTCAACCTGTTCCAGCTTTGCTGCTGTTCTGCAAATCCCAGTGCAAAAGAAGGAAATCCTATTGCTGACAGCCAGCGCCGGAAGCCTTTTCCGCGCGCAAGATGAATCTGCGCCATCAGTTTTTGCGCCTGTTTAATACTGATACCCGGAACAGCATCCAGTTCTTTTTCATTAAGACTTAACCAACTGATGAGAGAACCCCCCGGGGAAGCATCCAATAACTTTTGCCATGTGGCCCCGCCAAACCCTGCCATATCCAACGCTTCCGGCCCGCTGAGCCAGATCAGGCGTGAGAGAAATTGTTGTATGCAGTCCGGTTCAGGTGTAAAGCAGGAAAGTGCGTTATAGCGCGTTGGATCAGGCAAAGGCATCTCCGTACGCTCATTTACCCGCCATGTCACTTCATCAAGTCGTGGGATCCCCTGTCCGGCCAGCGCGATTGCGACCTGATCACCGGGAAGAACATCCCATTGCCGGAACCGGCTGACCGATCCCAAACTCACCTTACTGACTAACTTATCGTCCAGCCGCAGGGGTTTCAGATTGAGGATAACGGTGACTTTCCCGTTTCGTCCTGTCGTGGTGCTGATGCCCGTGACATCGGTGAGCTGTCTGGCGGGCGGATATTTCCAGGCGACCGCCCAGATTGCAGGCTTACTTTGCCAATATTTCCCCGCAGGTTCTTCTTGCTGACGAACGACCACGCCATCCGTCGCAAAAGGCAGGGGTTGGTGAAACCAGTCTTCACGCCATTTTTCGACGTCTTCGACAGAGCTCACCGCCAGCGTGAACTGAGCCACAACCGGAAAACCGAACTGTCTGAGTTTCTCCAGGTGATCAGCCATAAGCACCGGACCGTCCGGCCATGACCAGATAAAAATACCCGTTTGCTTCAGCAGGTCAGAAGCAGAGGTACGCATCATTGCACCTGCGACTTTTGATCTTGCATTCATCCCGCCATCAACATTTTGATGATGACCGTTCATCTTCAGATAAAGCTCGCCCTGCAATACCAACTCAGGGCTCATGTCCGGAATGTTGAGCGGGATCGCCGGAATTGACGCAGCTTTTGCCGTCCAGTTTTGCCCTTTCTCGCCATCGCCGCGACTTACCAGTGCGGCCAGTTTCCCGTAACGGTAAATCAGCGATACTGCAACGCCATCGATTTTGGGCTGTACCCACAGATTCTTTCGTCCCTGCATCCAGTTTGCGACCGCGTGTTTATCTTTCATTTTATGCAGGCCGGTATGGGCCACCGGATGCACATATTCTGCATCATCACTGGCTGGCATTGTCAGCTCAGGTACCGGTTGGCTGGCGCACTGCAACCAGAATTGTTGTTTTTGACGCAAATGATCATAGACCGAATCTTCAATCGGGCTGCTGCCAGACTGATGATAGGCGGCATCCCATTGGGTCAACTGAGCGGTGAGGTGACGGGTTTCCTGTGTCAGACGTTCTGATGGCCAGCCGGGACATTCCGGCGACAGCGTATCCTGACCTGAAGCAGAGAAAACAAAAGTGAGCAGGCAGATAAGATAAATAAACTGGCGCATTAGCACCTCCTTGTGGAGACCAGTAAACGCCGGTGTGATTTTTCCTGCCAGTGGCATAACCCCTTATTGCGAGATGCCTTCCTGATTATTTCATCTGTTGCTGCAACGAAAAAAAAATGTGGAATGCAGCACGTAAATCTCTCAGGAAAGGCTATTTTCTGCGGCAAAGTTGCGATGAAATACGTCTGGACGCTGCACCGAATGCGGCGAGCGTGTATACTGTGCGGGAGATCACTCTTCGCATACTTCCTATCAACCCATTCAGTTGAAACGTCATTATGGTTCAAGGCACGCTGTATATTGTCTCCGCCCCGAGTGGAGCAGGTAAATCAAGTCTGATTCAGGCTTTACTTAAAACACAACCGCTCTACGACACACAGGTTTCTATTTCTCATACCACCCGTGCTATACGTCCGGGCGAGAAACATGGCGAGCATTACTTCTTTGTCGACAAAGAAGCGTTTCGCGAGATGATTGAACGTGATGCCTTTTTAGAACATGCAGAAGTTTTCGGTAATTATTACGGGACGTCGCGTGAAACCATCGAGCAGGTTTTAGCGTCGGGTGTGGATGTTTTTCTGGATATCGACTGGCAGGGCGCGCAGCAAATCCGGAAAAAAATGCCGCAGGCACGCAGTATTTTTGTCTTGCCGCCATCGAAAGATGAGCTAGACCGACGCTTGCGTGGCCGCGGGCAAGACAGCGAGGAAGTTATCGCAAAACGTATGGCACAAGCCGTGGCTGAAATGACCCACTTTGCCGAATACGACTATTTAATTGTCAATGATGATTTTGATCTGGCTTTATCGGATTTAAAAACCATTATTCGCGCTGAACGTCTGCGTCTGAGCCGTCAGCGGCTCCGTCATGACGGATTAATCACCAAACTATTGGCAGACTGAAGACACTTTCAGTATTATGCCCAGTCTTTCGTCACCCTGTGGAGTAGCACATATATGGCACGCGTAACTGTTCAAGACGCTGTTGAAAAAATTGGTAACCGTTTTGACCTGGTGTTGGTGGCTGCACGTCGCGCACGCCAGCTGCAATCTGGTGGTAAAGATCCACTGGTTGCTGAAGAAAACGATAAATTCACTGTCATTGCCCTGCGCGAAATCGAAGAAGGCCTGATCACCAATCAGATCCTCGACGTTCGTGACCGTCAGGAGCAACAAGAGCAGGAAGCCGCAGAGATTCAGGCAGTGACTGCCATCGCTGAAGGCCGTCGTTAATTAACGAAACGGATCCCACTTGTATATCTTTGAAAGCCTGAATCAACTGATTCAAAAATACCTGCCGGAGGAGCAAATTAAGCGCCTCGTGCAGGCTTACCTCGTGGCGCGGGACGCGCACGAGGGGCAAACACGTTCCAGCGGTGAGCCGTATATTACTCACCCGGTAGCCGTGGCATGTATTTTGGCTGAAATGAGGCTCGATCATGAGACTTTGATGGCGGCGTTATTACACGACGTTATCGAAGACACGCCTGCAACTTACCAGGATATGGAACAACTGTTTGGCAAAAGCGTTGCTGAACTGGTTGAAGGCGTTTCAAAGTTAGACAAGCTGAAATTCCGCGATAAGAAAGAAGCACAGGCGGAAAACTTCCGCAAAATGGTCATGGCGATGGTGCAAGACATTCGCGTCATCTTGATCAAACTCGCTGACCGTACCCATAACATGCGCACGCTGGGCTCTTTGCGTCCGGACAAACGTCGCCGTATTGCCCGCGAAACGCTGGAAATTTACAGCCCGCTGGCACACCGGTTGGGTATCCACCACCTGAAAACCGAGCTCGAAGAGCTGGGCTTCGAAGCCCTCTATCCAAACCGTTATCGCGTCATCAAAGAAGTGGTGAAAGCCGCGCGGGGTAACCGTAAAGAGATGATCCAAAAAATCCTCTCGGAGATTGAAGGCCGTTTAACCGAAGCCGGTATTCAGTGTCGTGTCAGTGGTCGCGAAAAACACCTGTATTCTATCTATTGTAAAATGCACCTGAAGGAACAGCGTTTCCATTCCATTATGGATATCTACGCCTTCCGGGTGATCGTTAAAGAACTCGATACCTGTTATCGCGTGTTAGGGCAGGCGCATAGTCTGTACAAACCGCGTCCGGGTCGGGTTAAAGATTACATCGCCATCCCCAAAGCCAACGGCTATCAATCTTTGCATACTTCGCTAATCGGCCCGCATGGTGTGCCGGTTGAAGTGCAGATCCGTACTGAAGATATGGATCAGATGGCGGAGATGGGGGTTGCGGCGCATTGGGCTTATAAAGAGAACAGTGAAACCAGCACTACGGCGCAGATCCGCGCTCAACGTTGGTTACAGAGTCTGCTTGAACTGCAACAAAGTGCGGGCAACTCCTTTGAATTTATCGAGAGCGTAAAATCAGATCTGTTCCCGGACGAGATTTACGTCTTTACGCCGGAAGGTCGTATTGTCGAATTGCCTGCGGGTGCGACACCGGTCGACTTTGCTTACGCCGTGCATACCGATATCGGCCATGCCTGCGTTGGCGCGCGCGTTGATCGCCAGCCTTATCCGCTCTCGCAGCCGCTGACCAGCGGACAAACTATCGAAATTATTACCGCACCGGGTGCCCGCCCGAATGCCGCCTGGCTGAACTTTGTCGTGAGCTCACGCGCGCGCGCCAAAATCCGCCAGATGCTTAAAAACCTGAAACGTGATGACTCCGTTTCACTGGGGCGTCGCCTGCTCAATCATGCGCTGGGTGCGGGTAAAAAACTGTCAGATATTCCGCCGGAAAACATTAAAAACGAGCTGGATCGTATGAAGCTCCCGGCGATGGATGACCTGCTGGCAGAAATCGGCCTCGGCAATGCCATGAGCGTTGTGGTGGCCAAAAACCTGATGGGTGACCAGTCTTCAATGGCATCGTCAGGAACCCGTAATCTGCCGATTAAAGGCGCAGATGGCGTGCTGATCACGTTCGCGAAATGCTGCCGTCCGATCCCAGGCGACCCGATTATTGCGCACGTCAGTCCAGGTAAAGGGCTGGTGATCCACCATGAATCCTGCCGTAATATTCGCGGTTATCAGAAAGAACCTGAGAAATTCATGGCCGTTGACTGGGATGACCACCAGGAAACTGATCAGGAATTTATCGCTGAAATAAAAGTCGATATGTTCAATCATCAGGGCGCACTGGCGAACCTGACCGCCGCGATAAATGCCGCGCAGTCGAACATTCAGAGTCTGAGCACCGAAGAAAAAGACGGTCGCGTCTACAGCGCCTTTATCCGCCTGACGACTCGCGATCGCGTTCATCTGGCGAATATCATGCGTAAAATTCGTATTATGCCGGACGTCATTAAAGTTACCCGCAACCGAAACTGATTGTTATGACCCCAGAACGTTATGCACGCATCCGCGAAATGCTTACAGCCCGACAGCCAGACCTGACGGTTTGCATGGAGCAGGTGCATAAACCGCATAACGTTTCTGCCGTCATCCGCACGGCAGACGCCGTCGGCGTTCACGAAATTCATGCTGTCTGGCCCACCACCCGAATGAAGACACTGGTCTCTTCGGCGGCGGGTAGCAACAGCTGGGTTCAGGTCAAAACGCACAAAAATATTCAGGATGCCGTCGCCAAAATGAAAGCGAAGGGCATGCAAATCCTGGCAACAAACTTGTCAGAGAAAGCCGTCGACTTCCGCGCGATTGATTACACCCGCCCGACCTGTATTTTGCTCGGTCAGGAAAAAACCGGTATCACACCTGAAGCATTAGCGCTGGCAGACAGCGATATCATCATTCCGATGATCGGTATGGTGCAATCTTTGAACGTTTCTGTCGCCTCAGCGTTAATCCTGTATGAAGCGCAGCGCCAGCGCGAAAATGCCGGTATGTATCGTCGCGACAACAGCCTGTTGAACGAGAAAGAACAGCAGCGGCTGCTGTTTGAAGGCGGCTATCCGGTCCTGTCGAATGTGGCAAAGCGGAAGAAACTGCCCCGCCCTTTCATTGACGATCGCGGGCAAATCATTGCCGATGATGAATGGTGGTCTGCGATGCAAATGACGGTTAAGAAAAGATGAAAGGCCGCCTGCTCGACGCTATCCCACTGACGTCGCTTTCCGGCGTCGGAGCCAGCCAGGCAGACAAACTCGCCAAACTCGGCCTTGAAACTATTCAGGATTTACTGTTTCATCTTCCTTTACGCTATGAAGATCGTACCCGCCTTTACACCATCAATGATTTACAACCCGGCATTTTCGCGACGATAGAAGGCGAAGTCCTGCGCAGCGATATCAGTTTTGGTCGCCGCAGGATGTTGACCTGTCAGATAAGTGACGGCACAGGTATGGCGACGTTACGCTTCTTCAACTTTAACGCCGCAATGAAAAACAGTCTGGCTGCAGGGCGTCGTGTTACCGCTTATGGTGAAATCAAACGCGGCACGATCGGCGCTGAAATCATTCACCCGGAATACCGTATTCAGGGTGAAAACAGCGAAGTCGTGCTGCAGGAATCACTGACGCCGGTTTATCCGACAACAGAAGGTATCCGCCAGGCGACATTGCGTAAACTGACGGATCAGGCACTTGAACTGCTCGACACAGTACCTATTGCCGAACTGTTACCAGAGGAACTGAGCCGTTCGCTGATCCCGCTTCCTCAGGCGCTGCATTTACTGCATCGCCCGCCGCCTGATATCCAGCTCGTCGATCTTGAGAAAGGTCATCATCCGGCTCAACGCCGACTGATTATGGAAGAATTGCTGGCACATAATCTCAGTATGCTGGCCGTCCGTGCCGGTACTCAGAGTTATAAAGCTCTGCCGCTGCGTCATGACGATCGCCTGAAAAATCAGTTCCTTGCCTCTCTTCCTTTCAGCCCCACCGGTGCGCAGCAACGGGTTGTGGCGGAAATTGAACAGGACCTGGCCAAAAGTTATCCCATGATGCGTCTGGTGCAAGGCGACGTGGGCTCAGGTAAAACGCTGGTGGCCGCCCTTGCCGCACTTTGCGCTATTGCTCAGGGGCAACAGGTCGGATTAATGGCACCGACAGAATTGCTGGCCGAACAGCATGCGAATAATTTCCGTCAGTGGTTTGAACCGCTGGGTATTCAGGTCGGCTGGCTGGCGGGTAAACAAAAGGGTAAAGCACGGCAGGCGCAACAGGATGCGATCGCCAGCGGACAGGTTTCGATGGTGGTGGGGACGCACGCTATCTTTCAGGAACAGGTTTTGTTCTCGTCATTGTCGCTGGTCATTATCGATGAACAACACCGTTTCGGTGTGCATCAGCGTCTGGCGTTGTGGGAAAAAGGTTTGCAACAGGGCTTCCACCCGCATCAGCTGATCATGACCGCCACGCCGATCCCACGCACACTGGCAATGACCGCTTACGCTGATCTGGATACGTCAGTCATCGACGAATTGCCGCCAGGGCGCACGCCGGTGACTACTGTCGCCATTCCGGACACACGACGCAGCGACATTATCAGCCGCGTCAAAAGTGCCTGCGAGCAGGAAAATCGTCAGGCTTATTGGGTGTGTACACTGATTGAAGAGTCGGAGATGCTGGAAGCGCAGGCCGCAGAAGCCACATGGGAAGGCCTGAAGGAGGCACTCCCGGCTCTGAATATCGGACTGGTTCACGGTCGCATGAAAGCCCTGGAAAAGCAGGCCGTCATGCAGGCCTTCAAACAAGGTGAAGTACAACTTCTGGTGGCAACGACTGTCATTGAAGTCGGCGTTGACGTACCGAACGCCAGCCTGATGATTATCGAAAACCCGGAGCGTTTAGGGCTGGCCCAGTTACACCAGTTACGCGGGCGCGTGGGTCGTGGTGCCGTGGCTTCTCACTGTGTTCTGCTCTATAAAACGCCGCTCAGCAAAACAGCACAGAAACGTTTGCAGGTTTTACGCGACAGCAACGACGGCTTCGTTATTGCTCAGCAGGATTTAGAAATCCGCGGGCCAGGTGAACTATTGGGCACGCGTCAGACGGGCAGTGCCGAGTTTAAAGTCGCTGACTTATTACGTGATCAGGCGATGATCCCGGATGTACAGCGCATTGCACGTTATCTGCAGCAACAATTCCCTGACCATGCCCAGGCCCTGATTGAGCGCTGGCTGCCAGAAAGAGTCCGTTACACTAACGCCTGATCTCTCTTCTCGCTCATTCGCACTTCATCAAATCATTATTAATAATGATGTTTTGTTTTCAACATATTCTCTTCCCTTTTCCCCATTGCGTCTTCAAAACAGCTTTCCGCTCAGGTTATTTGATAACCTTCACAGAGTGGGGCAAAGCAGGTAACCGGTTCCACACCCCGCCACTACACTGATGATTATTAAGGCAACCCTGTCTGATGTCCTCAACATAAGGTCAAATCATCATGAGTATCAGTCAATCCCTCTTTACCTTTATAGAACAAAAAATCAGCCCCTTTGCCGCACGACTGTCTTCACAGCGACATGTCATGGCGGTGCGGGATGGCTTTATTTCAGCAATGCCCTTTATGATTGTGGGTTCGTTTTTACTGGTTTTTGTTCACCCGCCGTTCTCGCCTGAATCGTCCTGGGGCTTTGCCAGAAACTGGCTGGCGCTCTCGGCAAAATATGAAGTGCAGATCCTGACACCGTTCAATATGACGATGGGCATCATGTCTATCTACATCTCGGCATCGATTGCCTACAATCTGGCGAGAAGTTATAAACTCGATCCGTTCATGACCGCAATGCTGGCGCTGATGTCTTTCCTGCTGGTCGCAGCACCGCAGATTGATGAAAAGATGTCGACGGCAGCGCTGGGCGGCGTGGGGATCTTTACCGCCATTCTGGTGGCAATTTATGTCACCGAACTGACGCGGTTACTGAAAAAATACAATATTGGTATCCGTTTACCCGAACAGGTGCCTTCAAACATTAAGCATTCGTTTGATTTGTTGATCCCGATTGTTGCCGTGGTGATTACGCTTTTCCCGCTGAGCTTACTGGTACAGTCAGGGTTTGATATGTTGTTGCCACAGGCGATTATGGCGCTGTTTGAACCGCTGATTTCTGCCGCAGACTCACTGCCTGCAGTACTTCTCGCCGTGCTGATTTGCCACCTGCTGTGGTTTGCGGGCATCCATGGCTCGGCCATTGTTTCCGGTATGTTGCAAGCGTTTTGGTTAACCAATCTCGGTCTGAATCAGACCGATCTCGCTGCCGGTTTACCCATGACACACATCATGACCGAGGCCTTCTGGAATTTCCTGATCGTTATTGGCGGTTCAGGAGCGACGATGGGGCTGGTGCTGTTATTCTGCCGAAGTAAATCAGCACATCTGCGTACGATGGGGAAACTCAGCCTGGTGCCAAGTTGTTTCAATATCAATGAGCCGGTGATTTTTGGCACGCCTATCGTCATGAACCCGGTATTTTTCATCCCTTTCCTTCTGGCACCGATGGTCAATGCTGTTATCGCCTATTTTGCCGTTTCGACGGATATTCTTCCGCACATGATTTCACTGGTTCCGTGGACATCGCCAGCGCCGATTGGTGCGGCATGGGCAATGGGCTGGGATTTCAAAGTATCAATACTGGTCATACTACTGATGGCGCTGTCGATGGTGATTTATTACCCGTTCTTCAAAGTTTATGAGAAGCAGTTACTGACGCAGGAGAAAACCGCTGAAGCCGAACCGATGTTCACTAAAAAAGCGGACGCAGCACAATAAACCTGACGGGAAGGAATGAGTCAGGCACAGAAGCGACGTTTCTGTGCCTGTTTTTTTAACTGATCGCCGGGAATACGGGCAACATCAGATAGAGTTTAATCACAATCGCATTAGCAATATCAATGAAGAACGCCCCCACCATCGGCACCACCAGAAACGCAAGATGCGAAGGACCAAACTGATTGGTGATCGCCTGCATATTGGCAATAGCCGTCGGGGTAGCACCCAGCCCGAAACCACAGTGTCCTGCCGCCAGCACCGCTGCATCGTAGTTTTTTCCCATCACGCGATAAGTCACGAAAATTGCGTAACACGCCATCGAGAGCGTTTGCACGATAAGAATCGCCATCATCGGCAACGCGAGAGATGCCATCTCCCATAATTTAAGACTCATCAAAGCCATGGCGAGGAACAGCGACAAACTGACGTTACCCAGCACGGATACCGCACGGTCAAAGACACGGTAAAAACCGAGCCATGCCAGTACGTTACTCATGATAACGCCCACGAAGAGCATGCAGACAAAGGTTGGGATTTCAAAGGCCGAACCTTGCAACATGCTGGAGGTATATGTGCCTGCCATCAGGCAAATCGCGATCAGGGCGATAGTTTCCACCATCACCAGTGGCGTAATCATTCTGCCAATTGACGGTTTCTCAAATGCGCTCGGATCGACCGTATCTTCAGGATTTCCGTTGGGGGAGGAAGAATGGCTAACCAGATAGCGCGCCACCGGACCGCCAATAATACCGCCAAGAACCAGTCCAAAAGTCGCGCAGGCCATAGCGACTTCTGTGGCATTTTCAAAGCCATAACGCTCAATAAACAGTTTGCTCCATGCCGCCCCGGTGCCATGCCCGCCGGAAAGGGTAATCGACCCCGCCAGCAATCCCATCAGCGGATCCAGCCCCAGCATTTTCGCCATACCGATGCCGATGGCATTTTGCAAAAGCAGTAAACCCAGAACAACAAAGACCAGCAGAAACAGGGATTTCCCACCTTTCCGCAGGCTTGCCAGATTAGCGTTAAGACCGATCGTGGCAAAAAACGCCAGCATCAGTGGCTCTTTTAAAGACATGTCGAAACCGACTTCCCAGCCGAACATCTGATTAGCGAGCAGCAGCAATAAAGCGACCAGTAAACCACCGGCAACAGGTTCAGGAATGGTGTATTTCTTGAGGAATTTGACCGACTGGACGCATTTTCGTCCTAAAAGGAGTACCAACGTGGCAGCAACCAGGGTGCCGTAGGTATCGAGTTGAATCATTGACGAACTCCATTCTGAAATAAATCCAATAAAATTATTGGCTTATAAAATTTACACTGACATATTTTTTCCCAGAAACTGAATTAGAAGTCATACACACTACATCAGGCAAGAAAAACAGGTCATAAATCCCACCCAATCCCAAACCTGCTGCGGAAAATCCCGCTTAGCAAACGATTGCTTTTGTCGCTGATTTCTATAAAAATGCCCGCTTTGCCGCTTATTGGAATGCCACAGCATGAGTTCGCAAACCGCAGAACAAGAAACACAGCAACCCGATCTCTCCCGCCAGCAAAAAAGTGAACTGATTTACCGGCTCGAGGACCGTCCGCCATTACCACAGACATTATTCGCCGCCTGTCAGCACTTGCTGGCGATGTTTGTTGCGGTAATAACACCCGCATTGCTGATTTGTCAGGCGCTGGGTTTACCTGCACAGGATACGCAGCACATCATCAGCATGTCGCTGTTCGCCTCCGGTCTGGCCTCTATTTTACAGATTAAGACCTGGGGACCGGTCGGCTCGGGTTTACTCTCTATTCAGGGCACCAGCTTTAACTTTGTGGCACCGCTTATCATGGGCGGGATGGCGCTGAAAAATGGCGGTGCGGATGTGCCGACCATGATGGCGGCGCTGTTCGGTACGCTGATGCTGGCTTCCTGTACCGAAATCATTCTTTCCCGTTTCCTGCATCTCGCGCGCCGCATTATTACGCCGCTGGTTTCCGGCATTGTGGTGATGATTATCGGGCTGTCACTCATTCAGGTCGGTCTGACGTCTATCGGTGGCGGTTATGCGGCCATGAGCGATCACACTTTTGGGGCACCGAAAAATCTGCTGCTGGCTGCCGTTGTGCTGGTGGTGATTATCCTGCTAAACCGTCAGCGCAACCCTTATCTGCGTGTCGCGTCTCTGGTTATCGCGATGGCCGTGGGTTATCTGGTAGCCTGGATGACGGGCATGTTGCCAACCGTCGCGCCAGCCACACAAAGCAACTGGATAACATTACCGACACCGTTGTATTACGGTCTGGGTTTTGACTGGAATCTGCTGATCCCGCTGATGCTGATTTTCATGGTGACATCACTGGAAACCATCGGGGATATTACGGCCACTTCAGACGTTTCTGAACAACCGGTCAGCGGCCCGCTGTATATGAAGCGCATAAAAGGTGGCGTGCTGGCCAATGGTCTGAACTCAATGCTTTCTGCAGTATTTAACACCTTCCCGAACTCCTGCTTCGGACAAAACAACGGCGTCATTCAACTGACCGGCGTTGCCAGCCGTTATGTTGGTTTTGTGGTCGCGCTGATGTTGATTATCCTCGGGCTGTTCCCTGCCGTTGCAGGATTTGTGCAGCATATTCCTGAACCGGTGCTGGGCGGTGCCACCATCGTGATGTTCGGTACTATTGCCGCTTCAGGTGTGCGTATTGTTTCCCGTGAGCGTCTGAATCGCCGCGCGATTATGATCATGGCGCTTTCTCTCGCCGTCGGCATGGGGGTTTCACAGCAGCCGCTGATCCTGCAATTCGCGCCAGACTGGCTGAAAACCCTTCTGTCTTCTGGCATTGCGGCGGGCGGTATTACTGCGATTGTTCTGAATCTGGTTTTCCCTCACGAAAAGTGATCACGGGATGTAATCTGTGTGCAACAGCGGCAGTGGGTCTGGAACCCCTGCCGTTTTTTATTGCCTCCGTTCTGCTAACCTGTTGAGAAAAGTCGCTGTTTGCGGCATAAACAAAGAATCTTTTTTCCACTTTCCCGTTACAGGGCTCCAGACGATGAGATTTATCGGTAAAATTTTGCTGACGTTCGCCTTACTTCTGGTGCTGGCGATCGTGCTGGTATACGTCCTATTACAAACCCGCTGGGCGGCTGGCTGGGTCAGCCGCTGGGTCAGCAATAACAGCGAGTATCGTCTTTCCGTGGAGAAACTCGACCATAACTGGTCGTCGCCGGGTCGCGTGACGTTAACCCATGTGATTTTCGGGCAGAAGAATCAACCGGAAGTGCTGAATGCCGGTGAAGTTGATCTGGATTTAAGCTGGCGGCAAATCACCGAACCGCGCTTTTTCGATCGCGTCGTTTTGGTCAACGGACGCCTCAACGTCAGTCCCTCCTCAATCAGATTGCCGTTGCAGGCCAATACTTTGCAACTGAGCAAGATGGCGCTTACCGGCAATGCCGCGGGCTTAGACATTCAGGGCCAGCAAATTAACGCCGGTATTTCGCCGTGGCAGCCAAAATCCAATCAACTATTAGGGGATAAGGCTGACTTCCAGCTGAGCGCTGCCGGCCTGACGGTCAACGGGCTGGCAACCGAAAATGTGCTGATTCAGGGCAATATCGATCATAAAAATCTGACGCTGAGTAATTTTGGCGGCGATCTGGCCCGCGGTCAGTTAACGGGCAAAGCCACACAGGCCGCCGACGGTAGCTGGAACATTGAAAACCTGCGTCTGAGCAATGTGCGCCTGCAAACTTCAAAACCGCTTTCCGCTTTCTTCGATGACTTCCAGACCCTGCCAAAAGTGACTATTCAACGCCTTGATCTGATTGATGCCCGTTTGCAGGGAACGGACTGGGCATTCAGTGACGTTGATTTATCCGTGCAGGATCTGACGCTCGAAAAAGGCGACTGGCAAAGCGACGAGGGTGAAATCACCCTGAATGCGACCGATATGATTGATGGGAATCTGCATATTCAGGATCCGATCATTAGCCTCGACCTTTCGCCGCAGGGTATCGCTATCAAACAAGCCACGGCGCGCTGGGAGCGCAGTTTATTGCGCACGACCGGTAACTGGCTGCGCGCCAACAAACGTCTGCAGCTTGATGAGGTTTCCGTCGCGGGCCTGGAATACACGCTGCCGGAGAACTGGAAACAACTCTGGAACCAGGCGCTGCCAGATTCGCTGTCTGAAGTCTTTATCAGCCGGTTTATTGCTAACCGGAACCTGATTATTGATATCAATCCGCAGTTCCCCTTCCAGCTGACCGCGCTTGATGGCCTTGGCAATAACCTGCTGCTGGCGCGTAATCATCAATGGGGGATCTGGAGCGGTAAACTGAATCTGAATGCCAGCGAAGCAACGTTTAACCGCAATGACGTGCGTCGCCCTTCCATCACGCTGGAGGCGAACGACCGACAGGTGAATATTTCAGAGCTGAGTGCCTTTACCAAAGAGGGATTGCTGGAAGCCAGCGCGACGGTTGATCAGCAGCCACAGCGTCATTTCTCTATGAAAATGACCGGTCGCTCCGTACCGGCAAATCAGCTGGAAAACTGGGGATGGCCACATGTTGCACTGGAAGGTAATGCCAATATGCAGCTGAATCTGCAAGGACAAATGCCGGCAAACGTTGATTACAAACCGACGCTCAGCGGTACATTGCAGATAAACGGCAGCCAGACAATTGAACAGAGGATGGTGAACGGATTGGTTTCCGGTGCACCCGCGTCCGCAGCCCCTTAGTTCTGATCAGAACCGTAAATATAAAAAGGCACCGCAATGCGGTGCCTTTTGTTTGCGCGGAACCGGTCAGTTAATCTCAGGCTCCAGCGGTGCGCCGGGCGCGGCGGGCAGCACCAGATAGGTGCCTTCAAACACTGCGCCGTCGATCTCATCGCCATATAAATTCACTTCGAGCTGCACGCGCGCTTTACGACCGCGAGCCAGACGGTCGAGATCACCGCGAACAGAACCCAGGTCAGCCACGGCACGCGGCCTGCCGGTCACCGGCATGCTGTAACGAATGTGTGCATCAGCCAGCACAATAGTGCCGCCCAGATGACGTTCGCGCAGCAGCAACCAAATAAGCCCCCAGCCGGTCAGCGTTGCCAGCGAAAATAAACTGCCCGCAAACAACGTATGGTGCGGATTCTGGTTGCCCGTTTCCGGCATCGTGGTGACAAATCGCTGGCCGGTGTACTGACTGATACGCACGCCCATTTTTTCACTGAGCGGGATATGATCATACCAGGCCTGTTGCAGCTGGCCGCACCAGTCGGGGCGATGCAAAATATCATCCAGCGTTTCGATGGGTTTAATCATCAGAAAATGGCGAACCGGCGTTGTTTGCGGCGTGGTGATTTCGCCCTGATTCATAAAGCCCAGTTTGGCAAAGAAATCCACAGCATCTTCACGGGCGCTACAGACCACACGTTTTACCCCTTCCTGACGCGCCACAGACTCCAGGGTCATCGCGACCAGCGTTCCCAACCCTTTGTCCTGAACATTTGGATCAACCGCCAGAAAGCGGATAGAGGCTTCGTTATCAGCATTGATGTATAAACGGCCAACCGCCACCGGCTCGCCGTCTTCATCAACCACCATCTGGTGATGTGCAATGGAATCGTAGGCGTCCCGCTCTGAACCCTCCGGCTGGTGCAACGGTTTACGCAGCATTTCCCAGCGGAACCGATAATAGGCGGCCAGTTCTTTTTCAGTCGTCGGTACTCTCAGATGATACATAGATGCTTTCTCTCCGGCGTTATGCCTTATCGATCAGACTTGTAGCCAGAAGGTCACCGGTCCGTCGTTCACCAGTGCCACTTTCATGTCCGCAGCAAAGCGTCCGGTTTCGGTAACAACGCCCTTTTCCCGGCATTGCCCGCAAAAATATTGATATAACCGGTCGGCTTCTTGTGGTTCAGCCCCGCGAGAGAATCCCGGACGCATGCCTTTTTGTGTGTCTGCCGCCAGCGTGAACTGCGACACCACCAGCAGGCTGCCGCCAGCCTGCTGCACATTCAGATTCATCTTGTCATTTTCGTCACCGAAGATCCGGTACCCGATCACCCGTTCACAAAGGCGTTTGGCTTTTTGTTCATCATCACCCTGTTCGACGCCCAGTAAAACCAGTAAACCCGGCCCTATCTGGCCGCAGATTTCTCCATCAACCGTAACGCTGGCATTCAATACCCGCTGAATTAACGCAATCATAAAAATCCTTCGGACTGATTATTCTTCTGCCACATATTGAGCAGATTGCAATTTTCGCAGAGAACGAAACTCACCCAGCGTGACGGTAATTTCCGCCCCGAGAAGTACGATACACCAGCTGACATAGACCCAGAGAAATAAAATCGGGATCACAGCCAGTACACCGTAAATCAACTGATACGACGGGAAAAGCTGAATGTATAAGGTGAAGATTTTTTTACTCAACTCGAATAATGCACCGGAGACCAGCGCGCCTATCAGCGCATCTTTTGCCGGCACTCTGACTGTTGGTACCACCTGATACAGCAGCCAGAATGTTACCCAGGAGATCAGTAAAGGCAGAATGCGCAGCGCGTGGTCGATCACCGAATGTACACCGCTGATGTTCAGCCAGTTCAGGGAAAGCAGATACGAGCTGACAGCCACGCTGGCTACCAGCAAAATGGGTCCGAGCGTTAATACCATCCAGTACACCGCAAAGGAGAACACAATCGGACGTGTAGTTTTGCTGTCCCAGATTTTGTTCAGCACGCTGTCTACGGAGGCTATCAGAAGTAATGCGGTAACGATTAATCCGCAGGTGCCCACGGCCGTCATTTTGCTGGAGTTGGCCACAAACTGTTCGAGATAACGCTGGATGGTATTACCGGTCGCTGGCATAAAGTTAGAAAAGATGAAGGTTTTCAGCTGAGCACTGATATCTGAAAATACCGGGAATAACGCAAACAGCGAAAATACTACGGCGATCAGCGGAACCAGTGAAAGCAAAGAGACATAGGCCAGATGGCCCGCAAGAAGCGTCAGGCCATCTTTATCCGAACGCTTTAAGAGCAGGCGTGTAAATTTCCACAACGATTTTGGGTAGTGGCTCAGTGCCCTTTTCTGCATCCTTACATCCTTTAGGAAAAATATTTCGGTACCGTCTGGTTATCTTCCACCCATACAGCCTCAATGCCAACCGTCCGGGCGGCTTCGATATTTTCAGCAACATCATCAAAGAACACAGCCTGATCGGCGGAGAACCCTTCTTTCTCCAGAACGTGCCGGAAAATTTCAGGCTCCGGTTTGCGCATACCCAGATTTTGCGAGAGGTACATCGCATCAGTATTCGCTTCGATTTCAGGATAATGATGTGGCCAGAAATCCAGATGCAAGCGGTTGGTATTAGAAAGCACGACAACGCGATGACCTTCTTTGCGCAGCTTCTGGAATAACGTGATAACGTCAGGACGGAGGTCAACGAAAACGGCATGCCAACCCGCACTGAACTGCTCGAAGCTGAGCGCAATGCCCATTTCATTGCACAGATCGGCAGCAAACTGCTCGTCGCTGATTTCACCCCGCTCGTGCTTCTGGAACACCTCTCCCATTTTGAACCGCTCGGTCAGCGTGGCCAGCGGCGTTCCGCTGAGATGGCTCCATACGCCAAGGACACGTTTGAAATCAATATCAATAATGACGTTTCCCATATCAAAAATGTACAGCATTGCACGCTCCTGATTTCAAAGATGACTTTTAACTTTAGCGGTAAAACATACAGCTGAACAGTGACAGAGTTGCGGTGTTTATCTCTGCGTTAGAAAAATGCCAAAAAAAAACAGGGTTCCCGAGGGCACCCTGTTTCTGTGTAACGACAAGCGTTAAAGAAGATTAACCTTCTTTAGGACCACGCATTGCACGTTTACGATCATTCTCGGTCAGGTGACGTTTACGGATACGCACAGACAGAGGAGTCACTTCGACCAGTTCGTCATCATCAATGAATTCCAGAGCTTGCTCCAGAGACATTTTGATAGCAGGAACCAATGTCGTTGCTTCGTCAGTACCGGACGCACGCATGTTGGTCAGTTTCTTACCAGTCAGGCAGTTGACAGTCAGGTCGTTAGAACGTGAGTGAATACCGATGATCTGGCCTTCATACACTTCTGCACCATGACCCAGGAACAACTTGCCGCGATCTTGAAGACCGAACAGAGCAAACGCAACCGCTTTACCCTGACCGTTAGAGATCAGCACGCCGTTCTGACGCTGGCCGATTTCGCCCGGACGAACGTCATCGTAATGACTGAACGTGGAGTACAGCAGACCGGTACCTGAAGTCATGGTCATGAATTCAGTACGGAAGCCGATCAGGCCGCGTGCAGGGATCAGGTAATCAAGACGGATACGCCCTTTACCGTCAGGGATCATGTCCTTGACATCGCCTTTACGCTCCCCCATGGCCTGCATCACAGAACCCTGGTGCTGCTCTTCGATATCCAGTGTCACGTTTTCGAATGGCTCTTGCATGCGGCCATCGATTTTACGGTTGATAACTTTAGGACGGGAAACCGCCAGCTCGAAACCTTCACGACGCATGTTTTCGATCAGAACCGACAGGTGAAGTTCACCACGGCCTGAAACGCGGAATGCATCAGCATCTTCAGTTTCTTCAACACGCAATGCAACGTTGTGCACCAGTTCTTTGTTCAGACGGTCAAGGATCTGACGTGAAGTCACATACTTACCTTCTTTACCACAGAACGGAGAGGTGTTTACGTTGAAGTACATGGTTACGGTTGGTTCATCAACGCTCAGCGCTGGCAGAGCTTCAACATTCGCCGGGTCACAGATAGTGTCGGAGATGTTCAGTTCGCCCAGGCCGGTGATTGCGATGATATCGCCCGCTTCAGCAACGGTCGCTTCGATACGCTCAAGACCCATATGGGTCAGAACTTTACCCACTTTACCGTTACGGGTTTTGCCTTCGCTGTCGATGACAGTGATTTGTTGGTTAGGCTTAACAGTACCGCGTTTGATACGGCCGATGCCGATGACGCCAACATAGTTGTTGTAGTCCAGCTGAGAGATTTGCATCTGGAATGGTGCATCCATCTCAACTTGTGGTGGAGATACGTGGTCAACGATCGCCTGGTACAGCGGGGTCATGTCTTCGGCCATATCGTTATGGTCGTTACCCGCGATACCCATCAGTGCAGATGCATAGATGATTGGGAAATCGAGTTGTTCGTCGGTTGCGTCCAGGTTGACGAACAGGTCGAAGACCTGATCAACAACCCAGTCAGGACGCGCGCCAGGGCGGTCAACTTTGTTGATTACCACGATCGGTTTCAGACCATTAGCGAAGGCTTTTTTGGTCACGAAACGGGTTTGCGGCATTGGGCCATCCATTGCATCCACAACCAGCAGCACCGAGTCGACCATTGACATCACACGCTCAACCTCACCGCCGAAGTCGGCGTGTCCTGGGGTATCCACGATGTTGATGCGGTAGTCTTTCCAATTAATGGCGGTGTTTTTTGCGAGGATGGTAATCCCACGCTCTTTCTCCAAATCGTTGGAGTCCATTACGCGTTCGGTAGCTTCTGCACGTTCTCCGAAAGTACCGGATTGTTGCAGCAGCTTGTCGACCAGGGTGGTTTTACCATGGTCAACGTGGGCAATAATGGCGATGTTACGCAAATTTTCGATCACAGCTTTGCCTCAGGCATTAGAAATAGCGCGCTATTGTACACGTATTAAGCGAGGTTCTAAACAAGATCACAAGGATCTTGTTGAAACAACTTATGGATGGTTACTTTGTGATCCCTTTCACGGTGCAAAAAGACCACTGAACCATTATGACGCACCCTTTTGGTGCCTTGCCTCTCGCAATCAGCACCATTTTAGTGCATGAATTCCGTTATGGTGCATACTTATCGAGTGCAAAAGCCCTGTAAAATGGCGTTGTTTGCATTTTCTCAAAGTTGGCACAGTTTTCGCTAATAGTTTTTAGAGTAAAAGTTTTTTAGGGTAAAAAATTTTTTACAGGGTGAAGGACCTGACCAGACAAATAATAGCGCTGTTCAGCCTACACGCCAGTTCCAGTAAGGCTGTTATTTCCAACTAAAGACCAAAAATGGTTATTCGTTCCACGACGATAATGAGAAATTCGGGAGAACTAGTATGTCCGCTGAACACGTTTTGACGATGCTGAATGAGCATGAAGTGAAATTCGTAGATTTACGTTTCACTGATACCAAAGGCAAAGAGCAGCACGTCACCATTCCTGCGCACCAGGTTAGCGCTGACTTCTTCGAAGAAGGCAAAATGTTTGATGGCTCTTCAATCGGTGGCTGGAAAGGCATTAACGAATCTGACATGGTTCTGATGCCAGATGCGAGCACTGCTGTTCTTGACCCATTCTACGAAGAAACTACCCTGATCATTCGTTGCGATATCCTTGAGCCAACCACGCTGCAAGGTTATGACCGCGACCCACGCTCTACCGCAAAACGTGCAGAAGATTTCCTGCGCTCTTCCGGTATCGCGGACACCGTACTGTTCGGGCCAGAACCAGAATTCTTCCTGTTTGATGATGTGCGCTTTGGCAGCAGCATCTCCGGTTCTCACGTCGCTATCGATGATATCGAAGGCGCATGGAACTCAAGCACCAAATACGAAGGCGGCAACAAAGGCCACCGTCCTGCAGTAAAAGGCGGTTACTTCCCGGTTCCTCCGGTTGACTCTTCTCAGGATCTGCGTTCTACCATGTGTCTGACCATGGAAGAAATGGGTCTGGTTGTTGAAGCTCACCACCATGAAGTCGCCACCGCGGGTCAGAACGAAGTGGCAACCCGCTTCAATACCCTGACCAAAAAAGCCGACGAAATCCAAATCTACAAATACGTGGTGCACAATGTGGCTCACGCGTTTGGCAAAACGGCGACCTTCATGCCAAAACCAATGTTTGGCGATAACGGTTCCGGTATGCACTGCCATATGTCCCTGTCGAAGAACGGTAACAACCTGTTCTCTGGCGACAAATACGGCGGCCTGTCTGAAATGGCACTGTTCTACATCGGCGGTATCATCAAGCACGCTAAAGCGATCAACGCCTACGCTAACCCGACCACTAACTCTTACAAACGTTTGGTCCCGGGCTATGAAGCGCCAGTAATGCTGGCTTACTCTGCGCGTAACCGTTCTGCATCTATCCGTATTCCACACGTATCAACGCCTAAAGCAATGCGCATCGAAGCACGCTTCCCTGATCCAGCGGCTAACCCATACCTGGCGTTTGCTGCACTGATGATGGCTGGCCTGGACGGTATCATCAACAAGATCCACCCTGGTGATGCGATGGACAAAAACCTGTATGACCTGCCACCGGAAGAAGAAGCAGAAATTCCAAAAGTTGCAGGTTCACTGGAAGAAGCCCTCAATGCATTGAACGATGACCGCGAGTTCCTGACCCGTGGCGGCGTGTTCACAGATGACGCTATCGATGCTTACATCGGTCTGCGTAAAGAAGAAATGGACCGCGTGCGTATGACTCCGCATCCGGTTGAGTTCGAACTGTACTACAGCGTCTAATTTCCGAATGAGACCCTGAACTCAGTGCCCGTCTTATAGCAGGCACTGAGTGTAATACCCGACTGAAGGCTGTGTTAATAACCCCTTCAGCGTCAAAATTAAGTCAGACGATTTATATTTGTTGCCGTGGAAACTTTCAGCCCATCTCCGGATGGGCTTTTTTCTCCACACTCTTTCCTGCTTAACCCCTCAGGCCCGTGATTTCGCCGGGTAACGAGATAAAATGCACCAATCAGGTGCGGGAGACTGCGGTATGGCAACTGGCAAGCTGCCCGATGCTGGGCAGATCCTGAATTCACTTATCAACAGCGTTCTGCTGTTAGACGACGAATTGGCTGTGCATTATGCCAATCCGGCCGCTCAGCAGTTACTGGCGCAAAGTTCACGAAAGCTTTTTGGCACTCCTTTGCCAGAACTGGTGGGATATTTTTCGCTGAACATCGAATTAATGCGTGAAAGTCTGACAGCCGGACAGGGCTTTACAGACAGTGAAGTGACACTGGTCGTGGATGGCAGGGCACATGTGTTGTCACTGACTGCTCAGATGCTGCCGGAAGGTTTCATTCTGGTAGAACTGGCACCGATGGATAATCAACGCCGTCTGAGCCAGGAACAATTACAGCACGCTCAACAAGTTGCCGCGCGTGATTTGATCCGCGGTCTGGCACATGAAATTAAAAATCCGCTTGGCGGTCTGCGTGGTGCAGCGCAACTTTTATCCAGGGCACTGCCTGATCCGGCCTTGCTGGAATACACCAAAGTCATTATTGAGCAGGCTGACCGTCTGCGTAATCTGGTCGACAGATTGCTGGGTCCGCAACGTCCGAGTCAGCATGTGACACAAAGTATTCATCAGGTTGCGGAACGTGTTTGCCAACTGGTGTCGATGGAAAAGCCAGATAACGTTCAACTGGTGCGGGACTATGACCCGAGCCTGCCGGAACTGGCGCATGACCCTGATCAGATAGAACAAATTTTATTGAATATTACCCGTAACGCCTTGCAGGCGCTGGGGGAGGAAGGCGGCACAATTACATTGCGCACACGTACTGCTTTCCAGATTACGTTACACGGCGTGCGTTATCGCCTGGTGGCCCGTATCGATATCGAAGATGACGGCCCCGGCGTACCGGCGCATTTGCAGGACACCCTTTTTTACCCCATGGTCAGTGGCCGCGAAGGAGGCACCGGTTTGGGCCTGTCCATCGCGCGCAGTTTGATTGATCAGCATTCGGGTAAAGTTGAATTTAACAGTTGGCCTGGACATACCGAATTCTCGGTATTCCTGCCTATTCGCCAGTGAGGTTCTTATGCAACGAGGGATAGTCTGGATCGTCGATGACGATAGCTCCATCCGCTGGGTACTTGAACGTGCGCTCACTGGAGCCGGTTTAACCTGCACGACGTTTGACAGCGGCAATGAAGTGCTTGATGCCATTGCGACTCAAACCCCTGACGTTTTGTTATCCGATATCCGGATGCCGGGAATGGACGGTTTAGCGCTGTTAAAGCAGATTAAACAACGTCATCCGATGCTTCCGGTCATCATAATGACAGCGCACTCCGATCTGGATGCTGCGGTCAGCGCCTATCAGCAAGGTGCATTTGATTATCTGCCAAAACCGTTCGACATTGACGAAGCCGTGGCACTGGTTGAGCGTGCCATCAGTCATTATCAGGAACAGCAGCAACCGGCACGCAGCCAGCCGGCAAGTGGCCCGACCGCAGATATTATCGGCGAAGCGCCGGCGATGCAGGACGTATTCCGCATTATCGGCCGTTTGTCCCGTTCTTCAATCAGCGTGCTGATCAACGGAGAATCAGGCACCGGTAAAGAACTGGTCGCGCATGCCTTACATCGCCACAGCCCGCGCGCTAAAGCGCCCTTTATCGCACTGAATATGGCTGCCATCCCGAAAGACCTGATCGAGTCCGAATTATTCGGGCACGAGAAAGGGGCATTTACCGGCGCCAACACTATCCGCCAGGGACGTTTTGAACAAGCCGATAACGGCACGCTCTTTCTTGATGAAATCGGTGATATGCCACTCGATGTGCAAACCCGTCTTCTGCGCGTGCTGGCAGATGGTCAGTTTTATCGTGTGGGCGGTTATGCGCCAGTAAAAGTGGACGTGCGCATCATCGCCGCAACTCACCAGAATCTGGAATTACGGGTTCAGGAAGGAAAATTCCGCGAGGATTTATTCCACCGCCTGAACGTTATCCGTGTCCATTTGCCGCCACTGCGTGAACGCCGTGAAGATATTCCGCGTCTGGCGCGTTACTTCCTGCAGGTAGCGGCCAAAGAGCTGGGTGTGGAAGCGAAAAATCTGCATCCGGAAACGGAAACGGCACTGACGCGATTGCCATGGCAGGGCAACGTGCGCCAGTTGGAAAATACCTGCCGCTGGCTCACCGTCATGGCAGCCGGTCAGGAAGTCCTGATCCAGGATTTACCCAGCGAACTGTTTGAGACCTCGGCCCCGGAAACCGGTGGTCAGAGTCTGCCGGACAGCTGGGCGACGTTGCTGGCACAGTGGGCCGACCGCGCACTGCGTTCCGGTCATCAAAACCTGCTGTCAGAAGCGCAACCTGAAATGGAACGTACGTTACTGACCACGGCGCTGCGCCATACGCAGGGGCATAAACAGGAAGCGGCACGGTTGCTGGGCTGGGGACGAAATACCCTGACCCGCAAACTGAAAGAACTGGGCATGGAATAAAAGTCCCTGCACCAGACAGCAAAACAGCCGCTCATGCGGCTGTTTTGCTTTACTGCGAATAGATTTTTGCAGCGCAGGCTGTCAGATAACGCGGGAGAATTGTTGCTGGCGCACCTGACGGCGCAGATAAATATCAAAGCACATGCAGATATTACGGATCAGCAAACGCCCGCGTGGCGTCACCAGAATATGCGTATCACTCACCTCAACCAGCCCGTCTTCTGCCAGCGGCTTCAGCAGTGCCAGGTCATCAGCAAAATAGTCGGTGAAGCGGATATCATAACGCTGTGCAATATCGCCGAAATTCAGCTCAAAATGGCAGATTAGCGATTTAATAACGTCACGACGCAGGCAGTCATCGCTGGTCATTTCCAGACCGCGCCATAACGCATGCCCCTGCTCTTCCACCCGGGCGTAATAGGTTTTGAGATCTTTTTCATTCTGCGCATAGGTGTCGCCGAGCATGCTGATAGCAGAAACGCCCATTCCGAGCAAATCGCTGTCGCCCTGTGTAGTGTAGCCCTGGAAATTGCGGTGCAATTTACCTTCGCGCTGGGCAATAGCCAGCTCATCATCAGGGCGGGCAAAGTGATCCATACCGATAAAGCGGTAACCGGAACCGGTCAGCGAAGCGATGGTTTCCTGCAGAATTTTCAGTTTCTCTTCTGCGCCTGGTAAATCAGCATCTTTGATTTTGCGCTGAGCGGCGAACAGTTTTGGCATATGCGCATAGTTAAACACACTCAGGCGATCGGGGTTCAGCTCTGCCACGCGTTGCAACGTGTAGGCAAAACTTTCTGCCGTCTGCTTCGGCAGGCCGTAAATCAGATCGATATTGGTCGAACTGAAACCCAGCATACGGGCGCGTTCAATCAGGGCAAAGATGAAATCTTCGTCCTGCTCACGGTTAACCAGACGTTGCACTTCTTTGTTGAAATCCTGCACGCCCATGCTCAGGCGATTAAAGCCTTCGCGACGCAAATGGTCGAGCACATCCAGCTCGATTTCGCGCGGATCCACTTCCAGCGACATTTCTGCGTCGGACAGGATATTAAATTGTGCCCGCAGAAGGCCCATCAAACGGCTTATCTGGGCTTTACTGAGGTAAGTCGGTGTACCACCGCCCCAGTGCAGCTGACTCACCTGACGGCCCTTAAAGAACGGCGCACGGTGACTTATCTCTTTTTCCAGCACGTTGAGATATTCTTCGGCTTTATGCTGCTGACGGGTCACCAGTTTATTGCAGCCGCAAAAGTAGCAGAGCTTATGGCAGAAAGGAATGTGTACGTACAATGAGAGAGGACGTGCCGGATAACGGGCGGCCGCCTTTTCGAAAGCGGTATTATCGTAGCTTTCACTGAACTCAAGCGCTGTTGGATAGGATGTGTATCGCGGACCCGAATAATTGTATTTCTGGATCAGCGCTAAATCCCAGACGGTAGTCTGTTCTGACATGGGTGACTTACTCCTTCCGGCGTCGGATGCTGCCGGTTCGCCTTACAGGCAGGCTTTTGGCCTGCCGTGCAAAGGTCGCTCTGCGCAAACGTGCTCTGGTTTTCGATAACCGGCGTAGTTTACCGAATAACCAAAGCAGATAACATGCAAAGAGTAAGGCTATTGCCGGGATAACCCAGCGCATAGCTTAGAAACCGTCTTTTGGGTTTCCGCGCTTAAGCAACTGCATCATGTCTTCGTTCTTCACGGCTTCTTCGTCATCTTCATCTTCGCCGAGTTCAATGCCGAGGATTTCCATCAGAACATCAATGCGATCCAGAGTCTGGTCAACATAAGCCTGATCTTCTGCGTTTAATGCTTTGCCATCGTCGATGAGATCCAGCAAAGAATCCAGACGTTCATCGTTTTCAAGTAACGTCAGTTCTTCTTCCGGTGTCATTTTAGGTTTTGCATCTTGCTTCGGCTGTGCAGCTTTTTTGGCTTTCGCCGCATTGTTCGTGACGGTTTCAACGATCAATGGCACGGCTTTTTTGCTGCCGATACGCGGATCGGCTTTTTTCGCCCCCGCGCCGCTTTGGTTCTGAGCGGCATCAGGGTTAGCGCGTGAGCCTGCTTTATGGCCGCGGCGCTTGTTGTCACGCTTGCGTTCGCGCGCTTCGATATCAAGCTCGACACGACTTTTCTTCTTCGTTTTAGCTGTCGCGGTATTGGCGCGCGGTGCTTTCGCTGGCTGTTTCATGGCATCTGCTCTTAGGTGTGTACATTTAGTATAGATTTGCGGCGGAATCTAGCAGAAAGCGGACAAAGAAAAAAGGCAGCAAGGTAACCTTGCTGCCTTTTTCTTTCCTTCTTCAGAAGGATATTCATCAAACACTTTCCCTGTATAGCCTCAACGTCCCGGTTTTTCCTTTGCCTTTCAGAGCCTCCGGCTCCGTTCATCCTTAAATCGCGATGCATTTCCAGTGATCCGTGAATGCAATTTTCGTCCATGTTTCCATTCTTGCCTTCATCGCGTAAGAATCACTTTACCCGACTGATACAAAGGCTCAAGATACCCACCAGCCGCGTTGAGCGTTCAAAGAACACATTAATTTTATCTTATTGAAATATATAAAAATTAAAAAACAAGGCGAGAAAACAAGCGAAATAACCCGCATCATGAATAGCAAATGTCTTACATCATGAAGGCAATTTTCCCCCGCCTTCATCTCTGTGGTCCCTTCGCCTCATCATTCGGATTTTAAAAACACGAACACATCCCGGCGCAGTTGCAGTTATAATCGCCAGCCAGATACTCATGCCTCACGGAGACGCACGTTTTGACCAGCCAAATTTACAACTATCATATGACCCATTTCGTCATGAGTGCCCCGGATATCCGGCATTTGCCATCTGACGCAGGCATTGAAGTCGCATTTGCTGGTCGTTCAAACGCCGGCAAATCCAGTGCGCTGAATACCCTGACTCAGCAGAAAAGCCTCGCACGTACCAGTAAAACACCGGGACGTACCCAGCTTATCAATCTCTTTGAAGTGAAACCGGGCATTCGTCTGGTCGACTTACCGGGCTATGGCTACGCAGAAGTCCCGGAAGAAATGAAGCGTAAATGGCAGCGTGCTCTGGGCGAATATCTGCAAATGCGTAACTCCCTGAAAGGTCTGGTTGTGCTGATGGATATCCGCCACCCGCTTAAAGATCTCGATCACCAAATGATTCAGTGGGCTGTTGACGTAGGTACGCCGGTCATGTTGCTGCTCACTAAAGCAGACAAACTGGCTTCAGGCGCACGTCAGGCGCAGATCAAAATGGTTCGTGAAGCGGTGAAAGAATTCATGGGCGATATTCAGGTGGAAGCGTTCTCGTCACCAAAGAAAATGGGCGTGGATAAACTGAGTGACAAACTGAACACCTGGTTCAGCGAAATCCCACCGGAAGTGCTGGATGAAGAGGTTTCTGACGAAGGCGAATAACAACGCTCCCGTAACGGGGAAATGTCAGTAATGTACAGAAAGGGGTGACCGCAAGGTTACCTTTTTTTATGGGAATAATACGGTGAAAATCCCATAAAAAACGCCCCAGACATAAAATGCCTGGGGCGGCTAAAATATTCAGCCAAATCCGATTACGTGAAGTAAAAGGTCTGAAAGATAGAACATCTTACCTCTGTACCCTACAAGAGAAACTTTACCCTATTTTCTGACGGGGAAAAAGAACTTTTTGTAGTTTACTTACACAAAAATCGCGGATTATGCGATCACTCTCATGGTATGAGCACATAATTGTGTAGCTTAATTACAAAAAAAGCTTAATAACTATTCACTTAGTGTGCCTGATCCCAGTTGTCGCCCGTGCCCACATCCACTTTCAACGGAACGGCCAGCGTCATGCTTGCTTCCATCAGATTGCGGATTTTTTCGCTTGCCGCTTCGACATCATCTTTATGCACTTCAAACACCAGTTCATCGTGTACCTGCATGATAATGCGGGCACGCGGCGCGTCAGGTTGTTGCAGCCAGTCAGCGACGCTGATCATGGCGCGCTTGATAATGTCAGCAGCTGTACCTTGCATCGGGGCGTTGATGGCTGCACGCTCGGCACCTTTGCGGCGCATGGCATTACTGGATTTGATGTCCGGCAGATACAGACGGCGTCCATCCAGCGTTTCAACATAGCCCTGTTCAGAAGCCTGAGCACGGGTACGTTCCATGTATTCCAGCACGCCAGGATAGCGCTCAAAATACAAATCCATATAACGCTGGGATTCTTTACGCGCGATATTCAGCTGGCGTGATAAACCAAAGGCGCTCATGCCATAAATCAGACCAAAGTTGATCGCCTTCGCACTGCGGCGCTGTTCGCCAGTCACGCTGTCCAGCGGCGTGCCAAAGACCTCCGCTGCCGTTGCGCGGTGGATATCTTTACCCTCGGCAAATGCTTTCAGCAGACCTTGATCTTTCGATAAATGCGCCATGATGCGCAGTTCAATCTGTGAGTAGTCGGCTGCCAGAATGATGTAGTCTTTTGGCGCGATAAAAGCCTGACGGATACGCCGCCCTTCATCATTACGCACCGGAATGTTTTGCAGGTTTGGATCACTGGAAGACAGACGCCCCGTTGCCGTGACTGCCTGATGATAAGACGTATGCACACGCCCGGACTGCGGATTGATCATCAAGGGCAGTTTATCGGTATACGTCGATTTCAGTTTCGCCAGCCCACGGTATTCAAGAATCACTTTTGGCAGCGGATAATCCAAAGCCAGCTCAGCCAGAACTTCTTCATTGGTTGACGGGGCGCCACCCGGTGTTTTCTTGAGGATCGGCAATTTCTGTTTTTCATACAGAATGGCCTGTAACTGTTTGGTCGAAGACAGGTTAAAAGGCTCTTCAGCCAGTTCATGCGCTTTGTTTTCGAGTTCATTCAGACGAATAGCCAGTTCTTTCGAATGGGCTGCGAGAATATTCTGATCAATCAGAACACCGGTGCGTTCGATATGAGACAGCACAGGCACCAAAGGCATTTCGATGTCCGTGAATACTGCCTTCAGGGATTCACTTTGTGCAATCCGTGGCCAAAGTGACTGATGCAACTGCAACGTAACATCAGCATCTTCCGCCGCATACGGTGCCGCTTGTTCAAGCGCAATTTGGTTGAAGGTCAGCTGATTTTTACCTTTACCCGCGATCTCTTCAAAGCTGACGGTTTTATGGCCAAGATAACGATCGGCCAGGCTGTCCATATCATGACGGCCAGATACGCTGTCGAGTACATAGGACTCAAGCATGGTATCGAAGGCAATGCCTTTCAATTCGATGTCATAACGCAGTAACACACCGCGGTCGAACTTCAGGTTCTGACCGACTTTCAGCTGCTTTTCATCTTCAAGCAAAGGCTTCAGTTGTTTCAGCACCTCATCGCGATCCAGCTGCGCCGGCGCATCCAGATAATCATGTGCAACAGGCAAATACGCCGCTTTACCCGCTTCGGTGGCGAATGATAAGCCGATGAGGTTGGCAGTCAGCGTATCCAGGCCATCAGTTTCTGTATCGAATGCAAACACATCCGATGCTTTCAGATAACCGATCCATTCATCAAGTGTCTTTTGATCCAAAATGGTGACGTAACCGTCCTGAGAAAGCTGGTTAGGTTCAACAGGCGCAGTGGTGGCAACTTCCTGAGTGGCAGCGCCTTTCTTCGCTGCTGCCTTACCCGTAGATTTTTTACCGCTTAGCCAGGTCCCGGATTCAACATCGGCCAGCCAGCGTTTGAATTCATAGCGACCAAATAACTGATGAAGTTCAGCCGCGTTCGGTTCTGAGACTGTCAGCTCTGCACAGGTCAAGTCCAGCTTAACATCTGTCTTAATGGTCGCCAGTTGGTAAGATAAATAAGCGACGTCTTTATTCTCAGCAAGTTTAGCCGCCATGGTTTTAGAGCCACGAAAACTGAGTGTCGACACCTTATCCAGATCAGCATACAAAGCATCAAGGCCACCAATGCCCTGTAAGAGAGCCTGCGCCGTTTTCTCACCTACACCCGGCACGCCTGGTATGTTATCCGAGGAATCGCCCATCAAAGCCAGAAAATCAATGATCAGTGAAGGTGGAACGCCATATTTATCGACAACTTCATCTGGCCCAAGAATCGTATTGTTCATGGTATTAATTAATGTCACGCCCGGGGTCACGAGCTGCGCCATGTCTTTATCACCGGTACTGATCAGCACCGCATGCCCCGCCTGTTCTGCTTCAAGAGCCAGCGTGCCGATCACGTCGTCAGCTTCTACACCAGAAACCACCAGCAAAGGCAGCCCCATAGCTTTGACCATTTGATGAAGAGGCTCAATTTGAGAGCGCAGGTCGTCTGGCATCGGGGGACGGTGAGATTTATATTGTTCAAAAAGTTCATCACGGAAAGTTTTGCCTTTCGCGTCAAAAACCACAGCAACATGGCTTGGTGTGTATTGCAGCAGTAAACTGCGCAACATGTTGAGCACACCGTACATCGCACCGGTCGGTTCCCCAGCAGAGTTGGTCAGCGGAGGGAACGCATGATAAGCGCGATAAAGGTAAGACGAACCGTCTACCAGGATTAAGGGGTTTTCTGCTATCTGGGCCATAACTCTTCTTTATTCGTGATCAGACATACACTAAGGATGCCATAGCCAGCGGGAAAGACGAACCTTGAGAGGGAAATTCATTGCGAAGTTGCGAGGGATCTCGAAGGATCATCCTGTGGATAACTTTGTGAATAGTTTTTATAGCAAATTACTATCTGATCATATTCTGAAAATACTCCAGAATTTTAATTACTGGTTTCATGAGCTTATCGGTATTTTTTATGAAATAACGTTGTAATAGAAGCTTAATAGCTATTGTGGATAGTAATATTTAGAAGAAACATTCCAGGGATAAATTATTTAGATTTCCAGAAGTAAGCACTTTGGCTGTTATTTTTCCCTGACAATATAACGCCAGCCCGAAGGCTGGCGCTAAGCTCAGGAATAGTTATTTTTTAGTCGCTAAGAAATTGATCACATCAGAATATTGTTTCACGTACATATCCTGTGAGCTGGTATCAAGCCCGTCATTTTTAACCATATATTTGCCGTTCACAAATACAGAAGGAACGCCTTGCAGACCCAAATCAGCGGCTGCTTTTTCCTGCTGAACAACCAGTGATTTCACGACGAAGCTGTTAAGTGCAGCATCATAATCCTCGCCCTTCACGCCAGCCTGAATAAAGACTTTACGGATATCATCAGCATTTTGTACAGACTGTTGTTTTTGTACGGCATCAAACATCAACGGGCTAACTTTATCTTCAACACCCAGAGCAATAGCCACAGCCCACGCCTGTGTTAGTTGTTTACCTAACGGGCCAAGGAACTCAACGTGGTATTTAGTGTATTTTACATCTTTCGGCAGGTTCTTACGGATGCTGTCAGACACATGCCAGACTTGTTCAAACTGATAGCAGTGCGGGCAATAAAATGAGAAGAACTCAAGTACCTGTGGCTCATTAGCTACGGTTTTATCGAGAGTAACATATTGCGCGCCATCAGAAAATTGCGCAGCAGATACACTGAAGGCCATAACCATACCAACCAGTGCCAGGAATATCTTTTTCATAGAAAGCCTATCTCCATTTAATTAAATTTTGAACGTTAATCGTGACTCAATACATTGGCATCAGCCGTAAAGGAGGTGCCTGCAATTTCTTAATTTGCTCAATAAAAGCCGCTATCTGACCTCGCCAAAAATCTTCGTCCTGCATCCAGGGGAAGCTCTTAGGAAATGCAGGATCATCCCAACGACGGGCAACCCAGGCCAAATAATAAACCATGCGCATAGCACGTAGCGGTTCAATCAAAGACAGTTCACTGGTATCAAGATCAGCGAACTCGCCATAAGCTTCCAGCAAAGTATCTAACTGGAGCCTTTGCTCACTTTCATCACCATGTAACAACATCCAGAGATCCTGAATTGCCGGGCCATTACGGGCATCATCCATATCCACAAACAGCGGGCCATCTCGCCAGAGAATATTCCCGGGGTGGCAGTCCCCATGCAAGCGCAAAGGCTGCCAGTCGGTATGCCAGAATTCCCGGGTCGTGGTGATCAATTTATCTGTCACAGATAAAAAAGGCTCTCGCAGGCTTTTGGGGATCAGAGGACATTGCGCGAGGACATCACGTGGTCGGGAAAGATATTCATCGAGGCCAACTGTCGGACGAGCAATGAAGAGACTTTCACTGCCAACCTGATGAATACGGCCAAGAAAACGCCCTACCCATTCGAGTTGGTCAAGATTATCAATTTCATACTGTCGACCACCGACGCTCGGAAATACGGTGAACATATAACCCTGGTAGTGATGAAGCGTATTTTCATTAATAGAAAGAGGGGCTATAGCAGGGATTTCAGCATCGGCCATATCACGGCAAAACTGATGCTCTTCCTGGATTTGTTCTTCACTCCAGCGCTCCGGCCGGTAGAACTTCACCACATAACGTTTTCTGTCTTCTCCCAGAAACTGATAGACACGGTTTTCATAGCTGTTTAAGGCAGTGAGGCCGGACTCAGCAATCAGCCCGACACTTTCTAACGCATCAAGGATAAGATCCGGCGACAATGCCTGAAAATTAAAAGCTGAATTGTTCATAACTTCATTCGGGTTAGCCGCGCAGAATAGTGACAATAGGAAATAGTATCATCTATTTTTCACGGTTCGCATGAAGTTCACATAAGTTTACATCAATCCTTAATCACACCACGGGCACGTAAAATGGCAGTTTTGAAGTCATCCTCATAGTCTTTCTTCAGGCCAGGGATTTCCGTTGTGCTGTCAGTTCCGCGCATTTTCAGATGATAAATTAGTGTGTCATCACTGAGTTCGCCTAATGGGCCCTGATAACCACATTCTGTCGCCAGCTTCTGGATAAACTCCACCAGATTAAGATCGGAATCTTCCTTCCAGGCAGGATGAAGCAGCTCAATCAACTCATTTACGCGATGTTCTTTCATGATGTTCCTTTTCAGCTCAGTTACAAACCCTAAAAATAACAGGGTTATTTCTTGAGGGAAAGCACAAGCTGACGGGGGATCCAGTTAAAACCTGCCTGGCCTCATGGTAAGACGTTACAATAAACGGAATATAGATGTTTTGTGAGTGGACATTATGGATAAGCATGAAATTACCGGCGTTATTTTAGCCGGCGGACGTTCGAGCAGAATGGGACAAGATAAAGGGCTTATTGAAATCCAGGGTAAGCCTTTATTTGAACATATCGCTGAAAGGTTACGCCCGCAGGTCGGTGAGATCCTCATCAGCTGTAACAGGAATATGGAACAGTATGGCCGAAATTTGCGGACAGTCCCTGACAAGATACAGGATTTTTCCGGCCCCCTTGCCGGGATGCTTGCAGCACTATCAGTGAGCAAAACAGAATGGGCACTGTTCGTTCCCTGCGATGTTCCAGACTTCCCGGCAAATCTCACTGAAGCTTTTTTAGCAAACACAGCAGGGCAACAGGCTGTATATGCCTGCGATCCAGAGCGTGAACATCCGACACTTTGCCTGTTAAACCGGAGTCTGATCCCGGCACTGACGGCATATCTTGATAATGGCGACAGGAAGCTCATGATTTTTCTTGATAATATTGGGGCAAAATCAGTATTGTTCGGTGACGCCAACGCCTTTTCCAATCTCAATACGCCTGAAGACGTAGCTCTCTGGAAAACCCGTCACCAGGATCTCTCAAGATGAGAAACACACAAATTCCATTGCTTGGAATCGTCGCTTACAGCGGGACAGGGAAAACTACATTGCTGAAGCAACTCATTCCTTACCTGCGTCAGCAGGGCATAAGAACCGGCCTGATAAAACATACCCATCATGAAGTAGATGTTGATACCCCAGGAAAAGACAGCTTTGAGTTACGGAAAGCTGGTGCAGACCAGACGATGGTTGCCAGTAATAGCCGGTGGGCGTTGATGACTGAAACGCCGGGGCAGGATCAGCTCAATCTTGAATATCTGGCAACGCGTTTTGACTACCATAAACTGGATATGATTCTCGTTGAGGGCTTTAAGCATGAAGAGATCGATAAAATCGTCCTGCACAGGGAAGGAACAGGGAAAGCACTGGAGCAGTTAATTGATAAGCATGTTGTTGCGGTAGCCAGCGATTGTTTTTCAGAGAATATTTCAAAGGCAATTAGCGTCTTGAATATAAATGAGATAGAAGAGATTGGAAAGTTTGTCATCAGATGGCTGGAAAATCAGCAAAAACAGTAGGCACTACTCCTCTTTTATTACTCAAATTCCCCATAGCAAAAAGCCCCGCACTTTCGTACGGGGCTTTTCGCTTATTTGATGCCTGGCAGTTCCCTACTCTCGCATGGGGAGACCCCACACTACCATCGGCGCTACGGCGTTTCACTTCTGAGTTCGGCATGGGGTCAGGTGGGACCACCGCGCTAGTGCCGCCAGGC
>NZ_SEWS01000015.1:0-98116 GCF_004195095.1 Rahnella sp. CFA14(1/10)
CTGTAGTGAGAAGCAACCACTGCAGAGAGTAACATCCACTAAAGTGAGTAAAACCACTATGGAGAGCATTAACCACTGTAAAGAGTAAATAGAGGTGAAGTGGAAAATGTAAGCAAGTACTAACCTAACTATCATAAGGGGCTTCAGGTTAGTAACTACTAGGGGGGTTAGGGTAAAACACGCAAACAACCACTAGAGCGAGTAAAGATTACTAACCGCAGTGGTTGGTGGATTTGATAATCGCTGAGTTTGCTGATTGCAGTGGTTGCGCTTCTCACTACAGTGGTTAATTTGCTTACCACAGTGGTTATGAAAAAAGCCTGCTGATAACACAACAGGCTTCAGGTCAGAGGGATAACGAAGGTATCGATGCTATTTCTTTGCCTGTCGAAGTTGTTCAAGCAACTCAAGTTCTTCTTTCGTCAGCATGACCATCTCACGCGGCGCGCCAGGATCGACATCTTTCTCGGCAGGGATATCAATAATATGTTCATCGTCCAGGACATCATAGACATCATCGCCTATACCTGTCGGGATCTGAGCTGGTCGTAATTTTGGCCGCCTATAGTGGATACAGAAATAAACGGCTTTACCGCGTTTGACCTCCGTATAGTCGAGATAGCCAATAGCCTTAAGTTGTTCCATTGCCTTACGAACAGTAGCGTTCTGAGTGATCGCTCGTGATGTCAGATTAAGGCGGGCACGCAGGCGCGACATGGATATGGGAGCGGGATCTGTCGGCAGGCTTTCAATAAAGGTATAGAGAGCCTGCGCCGACTCCTTGCGAGATAGTTCGTTGATTGCCCTGAGCTGAAGAAGAACTTTCTTATCGAATTGATACAACTCAAAAATCTTCGGATCCGCCTGTAACTCGACGACATCCTTTTTCGGGCTATATTTTGCTGACTGAACAAGGTGAGTAACATAATAGTCCCCCTCCTTATTGGAAAACGACAACGTGTTGGTTGCGATACGTTCCAGAGAGGCTTCCAAACGCGCCCTGAGCTTCGCTGAGGAGCGCGCGGAAGGAATGCCACATAATTTAGCGAACTCAACGAAAGGCAGGTATACAGAGTCTCCCAGGACCTTATGCTTGGCAAAGGCATGAATGATCCCGACCCATGTCTTGAAATCATTATCCATATCAAGCCGGGCACCGGTGATCTTAATGTTTTCATATCCTTCAGACTTGACGATCGAAAGTTGCTTGAGCTCCGAAGTGACATCCATGGAATTCATCTGACCTTTACGGCCCCGGGCAGTCGATTTCAACGTGGGTACAAATAAGCCCAACCGCATAAGTGCTACAGGCTGAACCGTGTTATTGCTGTTAGGAACCAGAGTAACAAGTTCACCTGTTCGCTTATCCGTTTCTGCGAAAGCTTTCGCTATCTCTATGTTTTTTGGCTCATTTCCAGACATTATCTGCTCTCACAATGAATGTGCATAAGAGTCTCTCTGTACACGATACAGTGGATACTAACACTCACTATAGCGGTTTTACTACCACACATAGTGGTTAATTTGCTTTTTATAGTGGTTGTTTTACTCCCTATAGCGGTTAACGATCTTCATTTTACCCAAATAGCGCAAGGCCTCCAGAGGCGCGGGGATCTCTTTGGTTCTTTTAGGTTCTATTTGGATCTTATTATTGGATCGAACAAGAGGATAACTTTAAAAACAGAAGGTTAAATTTTCCGATAAGGATCCACAATGACCATTGCAGCCCCGTATCTGGCAGGTGCATAAACTGTGTACATCATGACAAGTCTTCGGACAGCCGGAAGACTTGTCATTTATTTTTCAGGCAATTATCTCATTCCTTAAGGGATAATATTATGCACAGTACTGATGATGGTTTACTCACTCTAGTGGTTTTTAGTCACTCACCAGCGAAGTTAACTTGCTGTTCATAGTGGTTACTAAGCTCTCTATAGCGGTTAGTTTGCTCCTTATAGTGGTTTCTTATGTCGATCAATCCCTTATAGCGCAAGGCTTGTAGCGAAGCGGGGATCTCTTTTGATCTATTAGATGATCTCTATAGGATCTTATTATTGGATCTGGCCTGTGGAAAAGTGGATAAAAAGGAAAGTGAGTTAAAATTTAACGGGAGGAGGAGGGTGGCTCATCTTCAGATAATCAGGTGTCTCTATGATACGCACTGCTTCCAGATCAGCAGTGAGCATCGTTGGCAATGATGTACCTGTCAGAGGTGAGGCATAAATTCGGCCAGCCGGTGTTTTTGTTTTCTTCGTTCGTCAAGATTAGAGGGACTTAACCAAAGCTCCATAGCCTGTCTGATGCCATCCCATTCAGAGTCGATGATAGAATACCAGCGGACATCACGGCTGTGCCCCTTTGAAACCTGTGTCTGCCTGAGAGTACCTTCATAGGTAAATCCGAGTCTTTCTGCCGCACTGATCGCTGCCTCATGCAGGCTGTCACATTTCCATCCACACCGGCGATACCGTAATGTTTCCAGTACATAATAGAGCAATAGGAATATGGCCTCAGTACTGCAAAAGGTGCGTTTCATCAGCGGTGACCAGTTAATCCAGCCTATCTCTACAGAACCGTTATCAGGATCCATTCGCTGTAGCGCAAGAAATCCAACAGCTTTACCTGTAGATATATTGATTACTGCGTAAAAAATGGGATCCTTGCTTGCGGCAAGAGAAGCGATGTAGTAATCGCACTGTTTGATAGTGACGGGGCGTTTAATATGAAAGTACGTCCAGTCACGCTCATCATCAATACTGTGCCAGGCATCGAATAAGTCCCGGCTATGCTTAACGTCAATTGGCTCAAGATAGCAATATTTTCCTCTGAGGATAACTTTTTGAGGAAGCGCATGTGGCTGCCAGTCGGGTAATTCTTTACCCAATGTCTGACCATAAATATTTAATTCAGTCATAATAAATTTTACCTGTGTTGTTAATATTAGTATATTGGGCGAGCACTGTGATTTTGTTTTTCTCCTGCACTATTATTCAATCCATGATGCTCGCATATCGTAATTAAAATACTTATCGGTAAAAAAATAATTTATTTTAGTGCTGAATTTATGTTTACTCTAAAATATACACTAAGCTGTTGATTTATATTAGTTTAAATTAAAAAAGTATTTCTTTGTTTTATTAAAAATATGATTAAGATCACATGTTTATCTTAGTGCGATGAATAGCGGAACGCTGTAAAATGGCGCCATGATTCTTTATTGTTAGAATTAATACTGCATTGTATTATTTCATTCCATAATATAATGACAGCTTTTTATTCGGTATGACCGATACTACTGAATTTTGGATGAACTCATGCCAATTCATCGGCAGAGTTGAAGATAATTCATTTTACTGTATTCATTGACTGACGAAGCAGTAACGGGCTGTCAACTTTGATTATATCGCGATGGGATTTACCCTCTATAATGTGAAGCGCGCTGAGCCTGCCAATTTCATAATGGGGTAATTGTACCGTTGACAACGACGGCAGGAACAAATCACCGATCCCCACCATATTATCGTAACCTATGACTGCCACATCTTCGGGGATCCTCAGACCTTGCGCCAGAAGCGTCTGGTACACCATAAACGCGATGCGATCGTTACCGCAAATCACCGAATCGAATAAGGGTTTTTTCTGATGAATATGTGCCTGCACAATCGCCGGAATATCCCGATAATGCTCATCACCATATTCCATGTAATAGTGGTCGAGTGTCTCAGAAACCAGCCCCGCCTCCATACATGCTTGTTCCAGACCTTTGCGGCGTCTGACAGTGGCAAGATGTGTTGCAGGCAAATGTAAGCAGAGCGGGCGACGATAGCCTGCAGACAAAAGTGCACGTACCGCTGCATATTGTCCATGTTCGTCATCCGGAATATAACTCGCTACCTGCTGATGCAGGCTTTCGCAATTGGCGAGCACACAGGGAAGGTTTAACAACTTCTCGGGTAGCGGCACCTGTCGCAATCCCATTGTTGTATAGATAATGCCATCCGGTCGGTGTGAGAGAAGCAAATCAACGATATTTTCCGGGCTGTCATCAGAAAACATGTTAACCACAAAGCTGTTCCAGCCATGCGCACGTGCTGTTTCTTCAATGGAGAGTGTGATTTCCACTGAAAAGGGGGTGGTGACGGTATCAAGTGCCAGCACACCGATGGTTTTTGCAATCGCGTGAGCGCCACGTATTTTTTTGGCCGATAAATCGGGCACGTAATTCGTCGCATCGATAGCAGATTGTACGCGTGACAAGGTCTCAGGCTTTAGACGTTCCGGGGAGTTTAGTGCCCTGGAAACCGTCATCAGTGATACATTCGCCAGTTTTGCCACATCTTTCAGGGACGCCATTCTTTTTGCTCCTGCCTGCTCATTACGCCACAGGTTATAAAACTAACTTGCTGATGTAAAAGGATCATACGTGATTTTGGTGTCCGGGTGTGGGTTGCAGTGAATAAGAAAAGTTGATCATGATCTCATACTGCTTATGTTAACGTTAACTTTTGTGATTAACATCTAGAATTACAGCAAAACGGCATGCGCCTTATTTTATGTTAACGTTATCATTTGCGCTCCACCTCAGCATGAGATTGCTATGATGAAAACCCGTCATTCTCAAAGTTATCTGATACTCAGCGCTTTATTGTTCTTTTTCTTTGTAACCTGGTCCTCTACAGGCTCACTGCTCTCGATTTGGCTACATCAGGAAGTCGGTCTGAAAGCAGGGGATACCGGGATAATTTTTTCAGTGGTGTCTTTTTCCACTCTGTTTGTGCAAATTTGTTATGGTTTTATTCAGGATAAGCTGGGGCTGCGTAAGAATTTGCTCTGGTTTATCACGGCATTATTAATTTTTTCCGGTCCGGCCTATCTGCTTTTTGGCCATCTACTGAAAATTAACGTCTTTCTGGGCAGTTTTTTTGGCGGCATCTATATCGGTCTGACTTTCAATGGCGGTATTGGTGTCCTTGAGTCTTACACCGAGCGTGTCGCCCGTCAGAGCCAGTTTGAATTCGGAAAAGCAAGGATGTGGGGGTCGCTGGGTTGGGCTGTGGCAACCTTTTTCGCCGGGTTATTGTTTAATATTAACCCGAAATTAAATTTCGCGGTTGCCAGCTGTTCTGGTCTGGTCTTCTTCATACTTTTGATGCGCTTACGCGTCTCTTCTGCGCCCCATGCCATGCAGGAAGCCGTGGCGGGTGGGAAAGTCACGCTTGAGGATGCATTACGCCTGCTGACCCTGCCGCGTTTCTGGGCGTTGGTATTCTTTGTGGTCGGCACCTGTATTTACGGCGTCTACGATCAACAGTTCCCGGTCTATTTTTCCTCACAGTTCCCGACGCAACATGAAGGGAATGCGATGTACGGCTATCTTAATTCGTTTCAGGTATTCCTGGAGGCCGCAGGCATGTTCTGTGCACCATGGCTGGTAAATCGTCTAGGTGCTAAAAATGGTCTGATTTTCGCCGGCATGGTGATGGCGATGCGCATGGTCGCCTCCGGATTAGTGGAAGGCCCTCTGCTTATCTCTATCACCAAGCTGCTGCATGCGGTTGAACTCCCGATACTGCTTATCTCTATCTTCAAATACAACAGCCTTAACTTCGATAAACGTCTCTCATCCACGCTCTATCTGGTGGGTTTTGCCTGTACGGGATCCGTAATTGCCACCGTATTGTCACCCCTCGCTGGCTACAGCTACGAAAAATATGGATTTGCTCAGTCCTATCTGTTCATGGGGTTAATGGTGTTCTGCATCACCTTTATTTCTATTTTCCTGTTGCGTTCCGGTAAAACCTCAATGGATCCGCAGATACCACAACTTTCTACTATCTGATTGAAAAGAGAGAAAACGATGACCTATACAATTGCTAATGCTGAACAGGAACTTCAGGCTAAGCGCGAGATGCTAAACCTGCGCTGGTATCCGCGCTATCACCTTGCTGCAAGGGCTGGCTGGATTAACGATCCTAATGGCCTGATCTGGTTTGATGGCTGGTATCACGCCTTTTATCAGCATCATCCTTATTCCACTCAGTGGGGGCCGATGCACTGGGGGCATGCGCGGAGTAAAGATTTGCTTCACTGGGAGCACTTACCCGTTGCCCTAGCCCCGGAAGGACCGGAAGACAAAGACGGGTGTTTTTCGGGGTCGGCGGTGGTGGATGGCGATACCCTGGCGCTGATTTACACCGGACATAAATTTCACGGCGACGCCGGTAACGACGAGAACCTTTATCAGGTGCAGTGTCTGGCAACCAGTCGCGATGGTATTCACTTTAAACGTGAGGGGATCATTATCGATACCCCGCCGGACTTGCATCATTTCCGCGACCCTAAGGTCTGGCGCGAAGGGGATAGCTGGTACATGGTCGTCGGTGCGCGCGTTGGCGATACCGGGCAAATACGATTGTATCGTTCAGCCGATTTGCGTCAGTGGCAGGATGAAGGGATCCTGGATGAGGCGCAAGCCGGTATGGGCTTTATGTGGGAGTGCCCTGATTTCTTTACCCTTAATGGCAAACGTGTCCTGATGTTTTCTCCGCAGGGGATGGCCGCGCAGGGCTTTGAGAACCGCAATCTGTTCCAGAGCGGTTATCTGGTGGGAGACTGGCAGCCCGGAGAGCCGTTTGTCCGCACAGGGGAATTCGTCGAAATGGATCACGGACACGATTTCTATGCCCCGCAGAGTTTCCTGACACCGGATGGCCGCCGCATCGTGATTGGCTGGCTGGATATGTGGGAGTCGCCGATGCCGGAGCAACAGGACGGCTGGTCCGGGATGTTGTCTCTGCCGCGTGAGCTGAGTCTTACTGAAGACAATCGTCTGCAAATGCGTCCCGCGAAAGAGGTGGAAGCGCTGCGTCAGGCCTGGTTCCCATGGCCTGTCAGTACCTTGAAAAACCAGCAGACACTCATGGCAAACAAAGGGGAGGCCATGGAAGTCGTGCTTTACTGGGATTGCGCAAGCAGTGATGCGGAACAGTATGGACTCAGCCTGGGAGAAGGTCTGCGTGTTTATGTTGATACGCAGATGCAGCGTCTGGTGCTTGAGCGCCGCTATCCGCAGTACGGATTATGTGGCACGCGCAGTGTACCGTTGGTGCCCGGCGCTCCTCTGGCTTTACGTATGTTTATTGACAGCTCTTCGGTCGAGGTATTCGTTAATGACGGCGAGGCATGCCTCAGTAGCCGAATATATCCGGATGCCGATCGCCGCGAATTAAGTTTATTTGCCTGGCATGGAACAGCGACATTATCAGATGCCGGAGCCTGGCAGCTGGAATAAGCCCTGTCCAGTGTCGAAAATAACCCGTCTTTGATGATGGGCGGGTTATTACTGCGTTTATCTTCGGGCTGTATTTATACAAAAATGACACATTAATATAAATAATAAGAAGGTCTTTTCCGATGAATAAAATCTGGGTCGGATGTATTTTGACGTCTGTATGTACCTCGGTAGCCCATGCACAGGGTACGCTTTCCCTCGAACAACGGCTGGAACAAATGGAGCAGCGGCTGAAAGTCACGGAGCAGCGCGCGGCGGGTGCGGAGGCTGAAATTCGCGCCCTCAGGCAAGAGAAGCAATTGTCCCACGTAGTAAACAATACTCCCGCGGCTCCTGCGACTCCCGCGCTTCAGCTCACCGGGAATGGTGATATTAAATTTTATGGAGACGTTGAATTTAATATGGATGGTGCCAGCCGCACGGGCAGCCTGACGTCGATAAAAACCAGCACAAATAAAAACTGGGCGCCGGGAAATAAAGAGCGCTGGGATATTAATGGTCGTATTCTCCTGGGGTTTGATGGTCTGCGAAATGGGGTTAATGGAAAATATGCCGGATTCAGCGTTCAGCCGTTGGCTGATATCAACGGAAAAATGAACCTCGACGATGCGGCATTTTTCTTTGGTCAGCAGGATGACTGGAAAATTAAAATTGGTCGCTTCGAGGCCTGGGATATGTTCCCGCTGAATCAGGATACGTTCATTGAATATTCCGGTAATACCGCTAACGATCTCTACAGTGACGGTTACGGTTACATCTATATGATGAAAGAGGGTCGCGGGCGCAGCAGCAGCGGTGGCAATTTCCTGCTCAGTAAGACACTCGATAACTGGTATTTCGAACTCAACACGCTTATAGAAGATGGCAGTTCGCTATTTGTCGACAATAACTATCACGGCAATGCGTTAGATAACCGTAAAAATGTGGTTTATGCCCGCCCGGTTATTGCCTGGCAATCCGGTGAGTGGTCAGTCGCCGCCGCGGTCGAAAGCAACCTGGTGAATAATGCCTACGGATATCAGAATACGCAGGGTGTTTGGGTTGACCAGTCGAACCGGACCGGTTACGGAATGACGATGAGCTGGAACACGCTTAAAACTGATGCAGAAAACGGTGCGGTCGTTAACCTGAGCACGGCTTATCTCGACGCAGCTGACGAAAAAGATTTCAGCGCAGGCATCAATGCGTTATGGCACAGGGTGGAAGTGGGTTACATCTACGCGCACAACAATATCGACAAGTTCAATATGGCCGGGGTAGCCGGTGACTGCGACAACGACTGCGCGATTCTGGCGCCGGGTAAGTATGACATTCATACCCTTCATACTTCATGGCACCTGCCTGATATCATGGATATGCCTAACTTCAATATTTACCTGGGGGCTTATGCCTCCTGGCTTGAATCACCGACGATTAAAACGGGTAATACGGATGACCGTTATGGTGCACGCGTGCGCTTTAAATACCTTTTCTAAACACCGGTTGCCGTAAAAACCTGGCGCTGGAAATTGGCATGAGCGCATCACTAAAGGATATCGAAGTATGACGTTGAATATAGAAAAACAAAAAATGATCGCCGGCGAACTCTATGAGAGCGGTGATGCATTACTCATTAGCGAGCGCAGGCGCGCACGCCAGCTTTTACATGGTTACAACCATTCATCACCAGATGATGAAGAACTGCGTAAACAGTGGCTTAACGAGTTGTTAGGAAGTCATCAGGGCGCGTATATCGAGCCGACTTTCCGCTGTGATTACGGTTATAACATCCATGTAGGAAAAAATTTCTACGCCAATTTTGACTGCGTGATCCTTGACGTATGCGAGGTGCGTATTGGTGATAACTGCATGCTGGCACCAGGAGTGCACATCTATACCGCTACCCATCCGCTTGATGCACAGCTGCGCATAAGCGGGAAAGAACTCGGCAAGCCGGTGACGATTGGTAATAACGTGTGGATCGGTGGACGTGCGGTGATCAACCCAGGTGTCACCCTGGGTGATAATGTGGTGGTGGCTTCCGGCGCGGTCGTGACAAAAGACGTGCCGTTTAACTGCGTCGTGGGGGGGAATCCGGCCCGTATCATTAAGCGGCTTTAGACACCGGTGCCGCAGTCGGTGGAAAAGGGGGGATAAATAATTTAGCCGTTTTGGCGCGTTACACCACGGTCAAAACCTAATTGTGTCACGCTGATCCCCCCTTGTTGCAGAATGGCGGCTTCTGTTTCAGGAGCATCCGGTAAGTTTTGCCTTTTCAGGGAGAGCCAGAAGTACTCAAGATCGCGGGGGTCGCGCTGTGAAATAACGTCAATATTGTGCAGATATCCTTTCCCCTGACGGGTAAAGGTCAGCGGCGGCAAGGCCGGGTTAATGGCTACGGGAAAATTGATGTTAAGACATCCGGCCTTGAAATTTTCACTCTTCCAGAGCGCTTCGATAGTGGCAGCGCCCCGGGTTTCTGCGACTGTCCAGGGAACATTATTGCGGTCCGTAAAAGCCTGGCTGAGGGCAAAGGACGTCACCCCCATCAGCATGCCGGTCATTGCAGCGCCAATGGTTCCGGAAAAAACGGTCTCGGTTCCCAGATTGGCCCCTCTGTTAACCCCTGAAAGCAGCAACGTTGGCTTTTTATCTTTCATCAGATGACCGAGCGCTAACGCTACACAATCTCCGGGTGTCCCGGTCACAGCGTATCGTTGTGGTCCTCTCTCACTCAGACGTAACGGACTGTGAAGGCTAAGTGAATGTGACGTGCCACTCTGATCGTGGACGGGAGCAACTATCCAGACATCGTGAGAAAGTTGATGAGCGATTTTTTTCAGGACGGCCATACCGGGAGCATCGATACCATCGTCATTGGTTAATAATATTCTCTCGCATAGCATACTTTGTTGAGGCATAGATTCTCCTTAAACGGGATAAGCTAAGTTGTATAAACGTGGGGATTACGTATGAAAACCGGCAACAAGTTTGCCAAACTGGCTATTTCAACGTATAGACCAGCGTGCCGTATCCGAGCTGGTCGTAACCTCCGCTGTTAGGCCCATAATCACCCCCACCGCCCTCGGGACTGGCTTTTTTTGCAAAAGCTTCGACGTAAGGAGATGTTATCCCTTTCAGCACAACATAATGGTTATAAAAAAGCGCCCAGATTGGCCTCATTTCTCCGCGGAATTTTTCGGAAATGACGGGCTGGGTGACATCACTATTGGTATACGGGGTGTAGGGCACATCATGCATTAGGTTATACTTTGCAACGTATTCGGCGCCAAGCAAAGCCCGGTTATGGTCGTAACCGTATAAATCGTCTCCCTGACTCCAGGCCATTTGGCAGAACGCACCAAGCAAAGCGATATCCAGTAATGAGTGAGCCTGATCGCGGCCGCTTTCCTGGACTTGTCCGAGAGAAGAACCGTAGAGTTTCCACACCAGATGTTCCACAGAACCATTACCCTGGCCATATTTAAAGTAGGTAATCGCTTTATCATAAATATCCCGGCGATCCGTGAGTACGCCGATAGCTAACATGGAGTCCATGTTTGCCAAATCCCAGTTTGCCCAGTAGTGATCAATTTTCGCACCATTATGATGCTCGAGAAAATCCTGATTCATAGGGTAGAAGACGGTCAGCATCATGGTTTGAAAATCATGAAAATCTTTTGGGTTCCATAGGGCTGAGTTACGCAGTATCTCGGCTGCGTTTGCAAACTGATAGCCATAAAGACCTGAGGCCAGATACCGGTCAGATCCTCCCTGAATCGTCGTGAGTGTCGTCGTCCATGCGTTTAAAATACCGATAGCCTTGCGGGCATACGCATCGTCCCCCGAGATTTTCCAACGCAATGCCAGTGCATAAGCCGCAGCAGCGTCGTTAAATAAGGTGCCGTAATTTTCCGTATGAATGCCGTCCTTTCCGCGATAGATAACGGCCTGCGGGTTGGGGTGCCAGTCAAGGGATGCATGCTTATTTTCCCGTAATTTCTGCCAGCCATCGATATAAGGCTGAGTGCCTTGTAACACTTTACTCTGCATCCGTTCAAAGTCTTTCTGGGTATGCAGAAGTCCCGGATGGACAAAGGGCATAACCGCTTCTGCCCGCGTGCTGGTGATGGGGGCAATAATCAATGCCCCGGTTAACATCAGACATGAAAAATAAGGGAGATGCCTATCCCGCACTGCATGATTTTTATAAAATTTCATTATTAATTATTCCTTTATTCTTTAATTAAGGCATGATTTATATTTAATTTTTTGATGTAACTGAGGGGTTCATTTTATTCCGTTGCAAAGATATCTGTAGCAGGCGTAAGCGTCACTGATTTTATTGTAAATAAATATCATCAAAATATAATTTAATGCAATTTACCGTCGATAAGTTAGGCATCTAATATGTAGTATGCTTCATATATTTTTTGTGTTGTGTTAACGATACATTGTGTTTCCCTTGACGAAATATTGATTCTCTTCGGTGAGTATTGCATGGCATTTTTTATTCACCTCGGGAACAGACTCATGAAATCTTATAAAATGGCCTTGAAAAAGGTAGAGTACAAGCTGAAGTTAGTCCGTACATTTTTTATCAGTGATTTACGTTACCGGATGCGAAAGCATCAACAAGAGTTTCGCAGAGTGCCTGATTTTGAAAATCCACAAAGCCTGAATGAGAAGATAAATAACAGAATGATCTTCGAAAGAGACCCTTTCTTTACTATGCTGGCGGATAAAATTGCAGTCCGGGAGTACGTGAAAACGAAAATTGGAGACGATTATCTCGTCCCGCTTTTAGGGGTCTTTGAGAGGGCTGAACTTATTGATTTATCTCATCTTCCTGAGCGGTTTGTATTGAAATGTAGTCATGACAGTGGCAGCGCGATTATCTGCAAAAATAAACATCAGTTCGATGAGCGGGCAGCAAAGAAAAAGCTTAATGATCATCTTAATCGGAATATGTATTATGTCACGCGTGAATGGCACTACAAGGATATCAAGCCTTATATAATCTGTGAAAAATTTATCGATGTCTTCGGGGGGAAACCCTTACATCTTATTCCTGAAGTCTATCGAGTTCATTGTTTTTCAGGTAAAGCACATATTACCGAAGCTGATTTTACTGATGCCATGAATAATGAGTATGTCAATGTTTATGACCCGCACTGGAAAATTCTTCCGCTCACCATGGGTTACAATAACTCCCCGCATGAAATCGCTGAACCTGTTCTTTATCGCCACATGATCGGCCTTGCGGAAAAGCTGGCGGAAGGTATCGCTTATTGCCGGGTGGATTTTATTGCCGATGCAAGCCAGATTTATTTTAGTGAGATAACCCTCACGCCATGCAACGGAAGGATACAGATATCCCCCGTGCACTGGGATTATTTTCTGGGGGAGTTGTGGGTGTGATTTTTCAGTTTAATTATGCAGGATTATATTTTTGCTTAGAAAAAACCCAGGGCATGTCTGAAATATCCTGAGAATGAGGGCGGCGATAATATCAAAAATACGCAATAGTAGGCGAAAATATAAAACAAAATGATCAAAACCAGCATGGCGATATCTCCTTTCATCCGGGTCGCCTTTAATATAGGAGAGTAGAAGGATTGACGTATGAAAAGTCGCCGTTTAGGACGACTTTTCATACGTTCATGTTCAGTCCATCAGAAGGTATAAAGCACACCAAAATTGTAAGTTGTACCACCGCGCTTAACCACAATCGGGCTGTTACCCGCTTTGTCGTCCAGCCAGGTGTAATCGGCACTGACAACGCCGCCCCAGTGCGACGTGAACTGATGACTCCAGGTCAGGCTGCTGTCTACGCCATAGAACCCCCCGGCGGACTGATAAGGTGCGAAATTAGTGCGGTCGCTTTGTTCGCGGCTCACGCCATAAAAGGTGTTCATATAGCGCCGGTCGCCAAAGAGCGCCGCCGACTGAAGCGCGACAGTGTCGGTGTCGTTTTGTACCGGCAGTACCGTGACGGAAGTCTGATAATGCACACCTTGCCCGTCTGTCAGTGGCAGAGTGGCTTTGCCTTCAAAAGACAACCACGGTGTTGCTGACCAACCCACCGCGAGCGCGGTATTCATGGTCGCATCGATATTTCCCATGCCTTTGAGTTTATTCGAGCCATCCCGCCAGGTGGAATTTCTGTCTGTCCGCCCCAGGCTATATCCCAGCGTATGCTCCAGATACAGGCCGTTATCCGCCTGCAGGTCATAACCCACACCTTTCAGCGAATCGAAGAAAAAGGCGCCATCGCGCGCCTGAATGACCGGCGCAACCAGCCAGTGGCGCTGATCGGAACCGCTGTAGCGCGGCGCGCTTTGTGCGCCCATGCCGACGGTAAAGGTTGGCGCAGGCGGAGTGTTGTCGGCCATTGCCTGCAGCACTGTGGCGGACAGGCTGAAACAGGTCATCTGCAGCATTAGTTTTCTGGATATCATTGTGATTCCTCATCACCCAAACATATGGTTCGTAGCGGATTGCAGCCGCGTCTGAAACCCGAAGTATGAAGAGGCCGTGTCAATAAACTGTCGGGGAATTATGAAGAAACCGTCAAGACGCCCCCTGTGCAGACAAAGCGGATCCTGATTGTGGAGAATGACACCGATGTGACGGACATTTCCGGGGCGCATTTAAACGCTGCACATGTGCTGTCGCTGTGCCGGTCAGCAATCTTGCAAAAAAGTGTTCATCTTGACGGTTCCTTGATGAAATATTACGGGAATCTGGACAGTGATTGGATTGAATAGCGATATCTCAATTCAGGAAGACTGTCATGGCTGTTACCTTCACCGATTATGCGCGGCATGCTGTTCGCCATTTATCCGCCTCCGGCCGGATACTTCCCTTCATTCCTGCTGCCTGTCTGGCCATTATTGTTATGGTGCTGATAGGTTGTGGTGACAAAACCCATAAACAAACTCCTCCGGTCAGGCCGGTACGGGCAATTCTCGCACCGTCCCCGGTCGCGGTGGGTTCTCTGATTCAAACGGGTGAAATACGCGCCCATGAAGAGGTTACGCTCGGGTTCCGGCTGGACGGACGCATTCTGACGCGGCAGGCCGAGGTGGGAGATCGTGTGATCGCAGGTCAGGTTCTCGCCACACAAGAAAGCGATACCAGCCGCAACCAGCTCAGCAGTGCGCAGGCCGATCTGAACAGTGCCCGCGCGGCAGAACAGGTGGCCTCGCTCAATCTCAGGCGTATGCAGTTACTGATGCCTTCGGGGGCTATTGCCCGATCGCAGCTTGATAGTGCCCAGGCTGACTGGCAGGCTGCCCGCGCGAAGCGTCAGAGCAGTGAAGATGCGCTCAAAAATGCGCAGGAAAATGTGTCCTGGACAAAACTCATTGCTCCGGCTGACGGGGTGATCACCCAGGTCAGCGCGTCGGCAGGACAAGTGGTCAGTGCCGGACAGTCTGTGATCACCCTGGCCAGTGGCAGCATTCGCGATGCCGTATTTGATGTGGCTGATCCTCAGTCTGTTCCTCAGCAAGCTGACAGCCTGTTTAATGTATCGCTACTTTCGGCCCCTTCCGTAGTGGCCCGGGGGCATTTCCGCGACGTCAGCCCGCAGGCCGATCCGCAAACCCGTACCTGGCGTCTGCGCATCACCCTGGATAACCCGCCACCGGCCATGGCACTCGGTGCCAGTGTTCAACTTACACTTAACGCGTCAGGTCCGCTTTTGATAGCACTGCCTGCCTCTGCGTTGACCCGTACCGGGAATAAACCGGCCGTTTTTGTTGTGGATGAGAAAACACAGTTGTTGCATTTAAGGCCAGTCGTTATCGGGCGTTACAGTACCTCTGAAATATTTATATCTGCCGGTATCCGCTCTGGCGAAAGGGTGGTCATTGCGGGTGTCAGTAAACTTCGAGACGGTGAAAAAGTTATCCCCGGGGAGGACAGCGAATGAAAACGTCTTCCCCGGTCGGGGCTTTCAACCTTTCAGCCTGGGCGCTGAATCATCAGTCGCTGATCGCCTTTTTTATGTTGCTGTTAATGGCGGCGGGTATCATCAGCTATGAGCAACTCCCCCGGAATGAAGACCCGGCGTTTACCATTAAAACTGCCGTGGTGTCTGCGAGCTGGCCGGGTGCAAGCGTGGAGGACACGGTTAATCTGGTCACCGATACGCTGGAGAAAAAACTGCAAGAAACGCCTTATCTTGACTTTGTCCAAAGTGAAACCCATGCAGGGCAATCAGTTATTTTTGTGAACCTTCGCGATGACACGCCCCCTTCAGAAGTCGCGGGTATCTGGTATCAGGTGCGTAAAAAGATGCAGGATATTGCGCCGTCACTGCCAGCGGGTGTGCAGGGCCCGGCGGTGAATGACGAATTTGATGACACATTCGGCACCATTTATGGCTTTACTGCAGAAGGTTTCACGCCGCGTGAGCTTCGTGACAGGGTCGATGATATCAGCCGCAGTCTGATGTCGTTGCCGGATATGGGGAAGATCAATCTGCTGGGTGTGCAGGAGGAGAATATTGTCCTCGCATTCTCACCGGCGCAGCTGGCGGGAATGGGACTGGATTTGCAACAAATCACCGATGCGCTGAAGGCGCAAAATGCGGTTGAACCTTCAGGCGTCTTGCGAAGCGATCGTGAAAACATTGCCTTGCGGGTGAGCGGCGCACTGACATCAGAGCAAAGTTTACGTGCCGTGACGCTGCATATTGCCGGGCGCTACATTCCGCTGACGGATATCGCGACCATTAGCCGCCAGGATGCCGAGCCTCCGTCACCGGCATTCCGGGTCAACGGTCAGCCTGCTATCGGTCTTGCCATATCCATGGCTTCTACCGGCAATATGCTTTCTTTCGGCAAGGCGCTCAATGACCGGATGGCTGCTATTGGCGCGCAGCTCCCGCATGGTATTGAAATGGTTAAAGTCGCGGATCAGTCGACAGTGGTTTCGCAGGCTGTAAGCGGATTTATCCGTGTATTAATTGAGGCTGTGGTCATTGTGCTGGCAGTGTCCTTCGTCTCATTAGGCACCCGTGCCGGGCTGGTGGTGGCTGCGGCGATCCCCATCGTGCTGGCGATGACGTTTATCGGCATGATGCTGGCGGGCATAGGCTTACAACGTATTTCACTGGGGGCGTTAATCATTGCCCTGGGGTTGCTGGTGGATGATGCCATGATCACCGTCGAGGCAATGGTATCCCGCATTGAGGCCGGTGATTCTAAATGGCGGGCAGCAACTTACGCATTCGAAACTACGGCTTTCCCGATGCTGACCGGCACGCTGGTGATGATAGCGGGCTTTATTCCGGTCGGATTTGCCGCCTCAAGTGCGGGAGAGTATTGCTATTCTCTCTTCGCCGTGGTGCTGATTGCGCTTTTATGTTCCTGGGTAGTGGCCATCCTTTTTTCACCGCTGATCGGAACCTGGCTGTTACCTGAGAAACTGGCATCACACGCGGGAAAACAGGGCAGACTGATGCGTTTCTATCAGCGTCTGCTCAATCAGGTTCTGCAAAAACGTGTGGTGACTCTCAGTATTGCCTGCCTTTTGTTAGGGCTTGCCGCTTATGCGACCACGTTTATGCAGGGCGAGTTTTTCCCGGCGTCGGATCGCCCGGAACTGCTGGTCAGCCTTACGCTTCCTGGCAACGCTTCTCAAAGCGACACCGCACGGCAAGCCGGGCGGCTGGAGCATGCCTTGAAAGACAATCCGAACATAGACCATTTTTCTACGTATGTGGGGTCAGGTGCGGTGCGCTTTTACCTGCCTATGGATGTGCTACTGGATGATGAAAACACAGCACAGCTGGTTGTTGTCGCTAAAAGCCTTGAGGACAGGGATAAATTACGTGCGCAACTGGAAACAGTTTTAGCCCGGGATTTCAGCGATATCACGACGCGTGTTTCGCCGCTGGAACTGGGGCCACCGGTAGGCTGGCCGGTAAAATATCGTATCAGCGGACCGGATTACGCGAAGGTCAGACAGATTGCGCAGCATCTCGCCAGTGTGCTCGGAAACAGTCCCGAGACCCGTGAAGTTAACCTGACCGCCGGTGAACCTGAGCGGGTCATCACTTTGCAGGTGAATCAGACCGCAGCACGCGCAGCGGGCGTTTCCTCCGAAAGTCTCGCCACATTGCTTAATACCGTCTGGTCCGGGAGTGTTGTCACCACCGTCAGGGATAAAAACCGGCTGATTGATGTTGTTCTGCGGGCAAATAAGCGTGAACGTCAGGATTTGACCACGCTGTCCGGGCTGATGATCACGACGGCAAACGGGCAGAAAATCCCCCTCAGTCAGGTGGCGACACCTGTCTGGGGCATTGATGACCCGGTTATCTGGCGTCGTCAGCGCCTGCCGTTTATCACTGTACAAACTGATTTAGCCGCAGGGCTGCGTGCAGAGACTGTTTCTCAGCAACTTGCCCCTTTGGTGTCACGCATCAGGGCAACTTTACCGCCGGAATATACTATAGAGGAGGGTGGTGTGGTGGCAGAGTCGGACAAAGGCAACAGCTCGGTATTCGCGGTACTGCCGGTCACACTGTTTGTTATGCTGATCTTACTCATGATCCAGCTTCAGCGATTCTCCCGTATGCTTCTCGCGTTGTTCATGGCCCCATTCGGGCTGATTGGCATTGTGTTGGCAATGTTGCCGACAGGTACGCCGATGGGATTTGTCGCCTTACTCGGTATCATCGCTTTAGCAGGCATGATTATCCGCAACGCGGTGATCCTGATCAGCGAAGTGGACAATAACGTCAGGGAGGGTCTTGACCGCGATGAAGCCATCAAAGCGGCGGCACAACACCGCTCCCGGCCTATATTACTCACGGCTTGTGCTGCAATACTGGGAATGATCCCGATCGCTGAGCAGGTTTTCTGGGGACCTATGGCCTATGCGATTATCGGCGGTCTCATCGTTGCCACTTTCGTCACGCTTACTGTTTTACCCGCTTCGCTGAGTATTATTATGCAGTTTGAAAAGAATCATGTTAATGCAAAGTTAAACTAAGCTGATGAACTTCAGTCACGTAACAGTAGCACTCACTGTCGTACAGAGAAGGAGCCAGCCTGCGAGGTCTGGCTGTAACCTGTTCACGATAATGTTAGTTCTGTGCAATGCTCAGGCAGGTGAACATCTGCCTGAAATCATTCCAAGCCAGGCTGTAAGTTCATTATTGAAAGAAAGCATTAGGGTGAAAAGTATAACTAATAACAAGAGGTTAGAGGATGTCTCCAAAAGCCGTGTTTTTTGACTTAGATAATACGCTTACTCATCGAGCTTTGAGTATTGCCCGGTATGCAGAGATATTTTATTTGGCCTTTCGTAACCAACTTAAAGAAAAAAATGCAGATAATATTAATGCGATTATCACTCGTGAGGATAACGGCGGTTACCTTCCTGAAAACTCGCCATTTTCCTCAATCCGCGAGGCAGTAAGCCAAACATTAGCTTCAGAGCTACGATGGATAGCCCCCCAACAGGGTAAGACAGTCCTGGAACATTGGGTCAATCACTTCCCTTCAGCGGCTATTGTCATGCCTGGTGCCAATGAACTGATTGATGAACTTATCAGGCATGGTATCGCTATTGGCGTCATATCAAATGGCGCTGAGTGGTCACGCAATAAAACGTTAGAAGCCCTTTCTCTTTCAGAAAAAATAGACGTAATGCTCTGTTCTGAAAGGTTTGGCGAAAGTAAGCCCTCACCAAAAATATTTCATGCAGGAGCAAATCGGCTCGGTTTACGTCCAGATCAGTGCTGGTATGTGGGCGATCATCCAGTTAATGATTATCAGGGAGCTAAAAATGCTGGCATGAAATCTATCTGGCTGAAAGGGTTTCATCCATGGCCGGGACGGTGGGTTGATACAGAATATTCCGTAAATTCTCTTAACGAAATCACTATGATGTTTACGCAGCATGCTTTACCTCGGCCTTGGTGAGCAGAAAATAAGATACTATGTACCGGGCTAAAATAAAGAAGTGCATACGTATTAAAATAATAAACAAATTAAAAAGGCCTGCGGAATTCACTACAGGCCCGGGTGGGACAAAATATAGCCCTACATGATTAAGTACTAATCATTATCATGGCTATGCTGTCCACCCTTTTTGCCGGCTTCACTTGCACGTTCGCGGTCATTAGCGAAGTTACCCCCGCTTTTTTGCCCGCCTTTTTTACCGGCTTCTGATGCTTTCTCATGGTCTTCTGCAAAATTACCTGATCCACCACGATGTTCGGCCATAATATCCTCCTATCGGATTAGTACAGTTTTTTAGAGTAAGAGCATCCTGATATGAATATACAGGATGTTTTACCTGAAGAGCATGTGCTCACGTTCAATAATAATATAGTTTGTCTGGCTGTAAAAATTTTTATTTATATTTAATGGGCGGTGAGTGGGGTGTGTCTGCATATACAATCGTAACCCGCTATTCTTTAGGTGGTTTACGGAATCTGCTGTGGTTGGATATTATAATTTTGTTTAGGAAAAATCCTAAACCTATATATTAACAATTAAAACAACTATTATTAATAACTCACATAAACAACATGACGAGGCAATTATGGCTATTACGACATTGAAAGATCTTTTTATTCATGATTTATCTGACGTTTATAGTGCTGAGCGCCAAATTACCAAGGCCTTACCGAAGATGGCACGGGCGGCGACCAATCCCAAACTGGTAGAAGCCTTTAAACTCCATCTTGAAGAAACACAAGGCCAAATTGAACGGCTGGATCAGGTCGTGGAATTAAGTGATGATCTGCGCATTAAACGCATGAAATGTCATGCCCTGGAAGGCCTTGTGGCTGAAGCGCAGGAATTGATCGACTCAGTTGAAAAAGGTGAGGTTCTGGATGCCGGTCTGATCGGTGCCGCGCAAAAAGTTGAACACTATGAAATTGCCACATACGGCACTCTGGTCGCAATGGCCAAAAAATTAGGTTATACCGACGTTGCTAAATTACTTCATGAAACGTTGGAAGAAGAAAAAAGAACCGATGAGAAACTGACCCTTCTGGCGGAGTCCGATCAGGCTTCAAAAGGCTAACTTCCGTTGGGTTGCGATCGTCCGGATGATTGTTTTATTCCTCTGTTTATAAGGAGTTTGTTATGGCCACTTCAGAAGCGTATGAGAATTACATTGACTGGGTGAGGGATGCTCACGCCATGGAACAACAAGCCGAAACGATGTTATCAAAAATGGCGGATCGGTTAGAACACTACCCGGTTCTTCAGCAAAGAATTAAGCAGCATATTACCGAAACGCAGGGGCAACAGCGACTGGTTGAGGGCGTTTTAAACAACCTTGATACCTCGCGCTCCGTGCTGAAGGATACCGCCGGTAAAATGTCGGCGATGGGTCAGGCCTTTGGCGGTATGTTTGCCAGTGACGAAGTCATAAAAGGCGGGATCAGCGGTTACGTATTTGAACATTTTGAAATTGCCTCATACAGCTCTCTTATCGCTGCTGCTGAGCATGTGGGCGATCTGGAAGGTGCCCGCGTTTTTCGGGAGATTAAAATTCAGGAAGAAGAAATGGCTCAATGGTTAGCCGAACATATGCCTGAACTGACGAAACAATTTTTGTCCCGTGAAGAAGACCCGGACGCAGAAGCGAAACGCTGATACTGAGCACGCATTTTACGTTCATGAGCCCCGGCATCGGGGCTCTACGCGTTTAATAAAATGATGAATCCGCCAATCTCAGGCAGTTCCCGTTATATCCCGTTATAAAAGTGCAGCCAGCTTTTCAAGAGCGAAAATGGAGGCCTGCAGGAGAACCGCTTCACTGTCACCGTCAAAATGTCTCACTTCTTGTCGTTGTTTACCTGGCCCGAGATACCAGCCAAACCAAACGGTGCCGGCAGGTGTCCCGTCTTCTCCCCCTTCCGGACCCGCATAGCCACTGACAGAAAGCCCGGTGTCCGTGCCAGCCATTTCGCTGGCACCTTTTGCCATCTCTTTTACGGTCTGAGCACTGACGGCGGTAAATTTAGCCAGCGTGTCTGTACTGACATGAAGCAGTTGATTTTTCGCCCTATCATCGTAGGTAATAAAACCGCTCGCATAGGGTACGCCGCCCTCGGAAGCCGCGCACAATGCCATCCCTACCATACCGGCTGTGCAGGATTCGGCACTTGCCAGTGTAAGGTCTCTGTCCTTGAGTACATGAACCACCTTTTGCGCCGCGTTTAATAATTGCTCATCCATTCCTGTTCTCCTTCTCTTGCTCAAGCTACGAAGAGGATTCACACCTGTTGCCCGCCAATTTTTCCACTAATTTTGTGAGATGTTCTATCTTGTCATGAAGCTGCGCAATTTCTAAATCTGCTTTTACATTCACGTCAGATTCGATTTCCTTACGGATTTGATCATTCTTCTCCTGGCGTTTTTGATTCATCATAATCGCGGGGGCGGTATAAGCTGACTGGAAAGACAGAAAAAGATTAAGCAGGATAAAAGGGTAGGGATCAAAAGCTGATTTCTTAATAAATACATTATAGCTTGTCCAACCCAGAATTATACCCGTTTGTATAAGGATAAATTTCCAGGTTGCAATAGCACCGGTGATTCTTTCGGCAAGTTTTTCACCGAAATTACCTGGCTTCCTGCATTCTTCCGGATCGTTTATTAATGTCGCATGCTCCTCCTGACTTTTTTTTCGAAGTTGTTGCAAGTGTTCTCTGTCTTTGGTGTCCATGATTTCAGCCATATCATCATCCTCTCTGAATTAAGGCATAAAGTTATTTTATTATACATTTCCGATGGGTAAGGTATATCAAACGGTTTTTTTAAAAGCTGTACATAAAACTTTTTTTGTATAATTTTCGCACTACCTTCTGTGTGCCTGTCTATTTAATAAACAATTTAGTATGCTTAAATATAAAATAATGAGCATAACGCGATATTACATCGATAAGATTTTTCTTATTTAAGATAAGCGGTTAAATACGAAAAATACATAAATTTAAGTATTTACCAGACTCAACGAAGAGAATAAAAACAGCTTGAATTTTTTACAACTGACGGATTGCTGTCATTATTAAAATTTACTGAAATGAATCATATACAAGAAAGCAGTGCAGGAGGTGAGAGATGAATTTTCTCGACTGGATGATTGCGGCTGGCATCCTTCTACTGACTATGTCGATGCTGACTGGCTGGTTAAACAGAACGCCTGTGCCTATGTTCGGTCTTTATTTAGTTGTCGGTATCGCTTGTGGTCAATGGGGACTGGGACTGGTAAATATAGATGTTTTTAGGCATACCTCTATGATCAGCCGGGCGACGGAAATTGCTATGGCGGCATCATTGTTTATTACCGGGTTAAAATTGCGTTTTTCCTTTAGTGCGCCGGTCTGGAAAATTGGCGTGGTTCTGGCGCTTCCCACCATGTTATTAACCGTCGGCGGTATGATGCTTATTGCACACTATCTGGCGGGCTTTTCCTGGCCCATCGCGTTGGCCTTTGGCGCGATTGTCGCGCCTACCGATCCGGTGTTAGCCAGCCTGGTGGCCGTCAATGACGCCAGAGACAGTGACTGGCTCAGGTTGTCATTATCCAGCGAAGCCGGTCTCAATGACGGGACGGCATTACCTCTGTTGATGCTGGCATTGATTTTCTTTCATGCAAATGAAGCCCCTCTGTCCGCTGACCAATGGATCCACTGGCTGTCCGTTGACCTGCTTTGGGGATTATTCGCAGGTCTGACCCTCGGCTTCGGGCTGGGCAGGGGCGTTGGCCTGCTCGCGACACGCTCACGACATTTACAACAGGATGTAGCTCCAGTGATTTCATTGCGCTCGCACTGATGGCCCTGAGCTTCTCACTGGCGACCTAAATAAACGCTTCGGCTTTTCTGGCCGCTTTCGCGGCCGGGGTTGGGCTGCGCAGCGCTGAAGTTAGCGTACAAAAACGCCATAAACAGGATGATGAGAACGGTGAAATCCCTCCCGCCGAAACGATGGTAAATCCTCATTCCCGGCACCGTCTTGAGGAACAGGGGCCGGTGAAGTCCGTCGGATTAGTTATCGGTGACGCGTTATCTTTTGGGGACACGGTCGAACGGCTGCTGGCTGCAACCTTAGTTATTTTATTGGGCATGACGTTAGCGCTGCATTGGGATATTGATGGACTGATGCTTGCTGTGGGGTTGTTTGTGGTTGTGCGTCCGATAGCCGTGTTACTGATGACCTGGGAAATGGCCTATTCCTGGAAACAGCGAATGATGATGGGGTGGTTAGGTATTCGGGGTATTGGCAGTATTAATTATATCGCTTTTGCCCTTCTTCACGGTTTGCAAGGCGAAGAAGTAACCAGAATGGTTAACTGCGCAGTGACATTAATAACGTTCAGCGTACTGCTGCATGGTGTTACGGTTGGGCCGCTGCAGAAATGGCGGCGTAAGAAAAAATAGCTATATTGGCGAAGACGTAGCCGCTGATTGTCGCGAAATCATTATTTGCCGCTAAAGTTATTATAAGCACGGTTCAGAATAGGGTTTAAAACAGAGAGTGAAGCGATGAACAGTGACTGGTATAAAAATGCCATTATTTATCAGGTTGATACCGCTTATTTTTTTGATGCGAACAACGACGGAATTGGCGATATCAGCGGTATTCTTAAACACCTTGATTACATTCGTGGTCTGGGGGCTAATGCACTCTGGCTGACACCTTTTTATCTGACTCCTTTCCGAGATGACGGATACGACGTAAAGGACCATCTCACAGTAGATCCGCGTTTTGGTGATATCGCCGATATGGTGATGCTGCTTGAACAGGCTGAAGAAATGGGACTGCGGGTGATAATTGAATTAATTTTACAGCATACCTCAAGCGAACATCGATGGTTTCAGGAAGCCCGGAAAGACCGTCATTCGCCGTACCGCGATTATTATATCTGGGCAGATGAACCCCCTGAAAATGACGATCCTCCCATGTTTCCCGGGATAGAGGAGAGTGTCTGGAGCTGGGATGAGACTGCGCAGCAGTATTATCGACATATGTTTTACCATGATGAGCCGGACTTAAATCTGGCTTGTCCCGCCGTGATAAATGAAATTGAGCGGGTGATCCTGTACTGGCTCCGGCTGGGTGTTTCCGGATTCAGGCTTGATGCCGCTTCGCACCTGATAAAACAAGCCGGAAAAGGAGATGTCAAAAAAGGTCTCGGGTTACTGAATCATTTACGAAATTTTGTCGCCGTCCGGCACCCCGAAACTATTTTATTGGGCGAGGTTGATGTTCCGCCACAGCAATATAGCGATTATTTTGGCGATAATGATCGCCTGCATATGTTACTGAGTTTCTCACTAAACAAGGCGATGTTTCTTTCCTTCGCACATAAAGATGCCCGCCCCTTGGTTAAGGCGTTGGATGATATTCCCACCCCACCGGCAAGGGCCTGTCTGGCTAACTGGTTGCGTAACCATGATGAACTGGATCTGGCGGGATTAAGCCCGGCAGAACGACGTGATGTTATAAAAGAATTTGGTCCTGAACAGGATACGCATATCTATCAGCGCGGACTGAGACGACGCTTAGCTTCAATGTTTGAAAATGATACAGCAAAAATTGCTATGGCATATTCGGTGTTATTTTCATTACCGGGCACACCTATTATTCGCTATGGTGATGAAATTGGCATGAGCGAGAATCTGTCCCTGAACGAGCGGAATGCTGTAAGAACACCCATGCAGTGGGACACCACCCGGAATGCCGGTTTTTCTCAAGCTGAACGCGATAAACTGATCGCACCAGTGATGGTAAGAGGACCCAACCGTTACCGGCTTGTGAACGTCAGTAAATCACAAATTCAAAACCATTCACTGCTGCATCTTGTCAGCAACATGGCCCGGACGCGGCTAGGGTGCAAAGAAATAGGGTCCGGTACTCATAAAATCATCGACATGAAAATGCCCTCCCTTTTTGCCATTCGTTATGACTATGACGGGGATGCTTTGCTGATGATTACCAATTTAAGCAATAAAAAAGTGCAGGTTGAGCTAAACGAGCCAGAAATTATGATGCTCACCGAACTGCTTGCCGATGAAGAATATGCTAAGTCAGGACTATTGAAAGCAACAGACAGGTTTCCGGTCAATGGCTACGGCTACCGCTGGTTTACGCTCAAATTCACTCGCGAATGAATGCCACGTATACAATACCGAATTACTTTTTCCTGCCGCTTTTTCGCCATAATAGGGCACAAAAAACGGCGCTAAACATTGTCAGCGCCACTTTACCCGTTCGCGCGGGATCGATGGCAATAACACTGTCCTTCGCTTCACCGCTGAACTTTCCCTTGCTTGTGTGATGACCTTCAACAGGCGTATAGAGATTATCGTCTTCATTTATCGGGTGAGGTTCTGACTGCATTTGTCCTCCCCATGCTTTTTGGGACATCAGCTTATCCAGCCATCCCGGGAAAAACATATTGCCAAGAATGGACTGTACAGTGGATATCCCGACCCATAATTCCCTCGGGGCTAAAAGAGAGGCTTTATATATGGCCTCCGCTATCGCTTCCGGCTGGTAAACCGGGGCTACCGGACGGGTGGTCCGGGGCAGCTTGTTACGCGACCATTCAAACTGCGGCGTATTAACGGCTGGGAGATGCACCATCGTCAGCCGGATAGTTGATTTTGAGTGGATAAGCTCTGAACGCAGTGCATCAGTAAAACCACGTATAGCGGCTTTCGCACCACAATAGGCAGATTGCAGCGGAATAGATCGATATGCTAATGCTGAGCCAATTTGAATAATATGCCCCTTATTTTGGGCCGACATAATTTTTAATGCTTCCCGTGTACCATTAATTACACCGTGATAAGTGACATCTGTAACACGTTGATATTCTTGCTGACTCATTTCAGTGAAAGGGGAGATGACCGTACACATGGCGGCGTTTATCCAGACATGGACTGGCCCAAGGGTATTAACAATCTGAGTCGCGGCATCTTCCATCTGACCGGTGTCGGCAACATCTGCACTCATCCCAAGCGCGCGGACGCCTGTCGATTCTATTTCTTTGATTGTTGCTGTGAGACCTTGCTGGCTACGGGCAATAACAGCCACATCATAACCATGCTGTGCAAAGCATAATGCCGTGGCTCGCCCAACACCCGCGGTCCCCCCCGTAACCACGACTAAAGGCATAGAACACCTCCTATTATTTCATTTCTGACATTATCTATCGCTGTGGAATATTGAGGACCGATATTCATATATCCCTATAATCAGCGCCTGCGTATACAGGCGGCAGGCGCTGATTAGGATATTCAGGTCTTAGGCTTGATGATATCTGGCTTGGTGTTTTCAATAGGGCCGGTGGAACCAAGCTCAGCGCCCGTGACAGGGTTTATCGACGGGTCAGACTGGGTCCGTGCTTTCATCGCATCCAGCTGGGACTGCTGTGCTGCATCCAGGCTGACCGAGGCTTCACCCGTTCCGCCATCAACCGCAGGCTGAGGCTGGTCAACATACTCGAATGTCTTATCAGAATTCCAGCTACCACGGACAGTGCCACCTTCTGACATGTTGTAATAGACCTGAGAAAATTGTGGCAGCGGCGGTAATTTGCCCGGCGGGAAATTATCCTGGATCGCGTATAACGCTTTTTCAAAGGACTGCTGATGCGCGACTTCACGGGTCATAAGAAAACTGAGCGCGTCTTTAATCCCCGGATCGTCTGTTACATTGATTAAGCGTTCATACACGATTTTTGCGCGGGCTTCCGCCGCAATGTTTGAACGCAGATCCGCTGTAGGTTCGCCGATGGTGTCAATGTAAGCAGCACTCCACGGCACGCCGGCAGAGTTAACCAGTGCGGGACCGCCGCCATACAGCAGAGAGGTAATATGGCTATCATTCCCTCCACCGGTGAGAGAACGATAAAGGTCTGCCTCTTTTTCGGTCCCTTCAGCCAGCTCACCTTTTGCGCCTTTATTCAGCATACCGACAATAGTACCGATAATTTCCAGATGACTGAGCTCTTCGGTGGCAATGTCGAGTAAAAGATCCTTCCTGCCCGGATCGTCATCTCCAATCCCCTGCGTGAAGTAGCGGCAGGCTGCCGCCAGCTCTCCCTGAGGGCCGCCAAATTGCTCGAGTAATAAATTTGCCAGGCCGGGATTCGGCCCTGCGACACGAACCGTATATTGCAACTGCTTGATATGTTTAAACATGAAGTTTCCTCATTCAAATCGATGAAATATGGGTTGAGCAAATTAAGCCTAGAAAAGGAAAGGGAGATTAACCATAAATAAGGGAAGGATATGAGCATCTGATAACACGTTTAGGATTTTTCTGCATAGAGCAGTTAAAGAGGAAAACTGATCGCCTCAATAACCCTTTCTTTGAAGAGCTTCCCCTGGTGTTATCAGCCACAGAATGTTAATTACACGTATTAAAAGGTGGGAATTAATTTTCAGATCGACTGTTTCAGGATTTCAGCAATATGCCACACATCCAGATTCCCCTGCGCTGCAGCGACAGTCAACTCTTCATGGTCTGGAGAAAACCGAAGAGAAATCCCGTTACGGCGCAGGAACAAAACTGTTGATGCAAATGCCGTTCTTTTATTTGCGTCATTGAAACAATGTCCCCGCGCTATGGCCAGAAGGTATGCAGCAGCCAGAACGTATATATCATTCTCGCCTTCATAAATGTGGCGGTTTAAAATTCGGGTTGCCATACTGTCTATCCGGCCAGGATCGGCATAGCCTGCAAGACCTCCGTAAGCTGCAATCATACGTTCGTGAATACTGATGATGTCTTTACTGGAAAGAAAATAAATCATCGGTTTTTGAGTGCTTCAAGCGTTTGGCCATGTTCAGTAAACAACCAGTCAAAATCCGATTCCGCCTGTATTTTTTGCATTTTTTCATACTGCTCAGCATCAATGACAATGACAGGTTTTGCGGACCGGCGTGTGATCATGATAGGTTCACCGCCGGACACGCCATCAAGGACCGCTGCCAGTTCATTTCGGGCCGTTGTAAAATTTATCGCTTGCATCGTTATCACCTCAATGAAATGTACACCCCAGTTGTACAACTCAATGTACATTTAAAAATGGTATTTTTCAACGCCGCACTCATGACTATTCACACGCATGATTATGAATAAGTAAGGATCACTCACTATCTGAAATGAGCAGTCTGAACCTGCGCCTCCATCGCTATGATTCGATGCTTCACTCAGAATGCTGTTTCCAGTGAGTCTGTGACGCAATATTCATCATCTACCAATGGCAAATACCGCCATTTATCGAACGCGGTACAGGGATGTGAAATACCACAGCCCACCCAATCACCAGGCTTTAATGTATCCTCATCCGACAACAACAAATATGCATGTTGATCGTTCACCTCGCGGATACGCATGCCAGAAGCCGCACGAGGGGCGCTGCCATCAACATTGCGCACCCACAGCGGATTCGGCAGGTCCTGGTCAAAGGGCACATCACGGCGTCCAAAATCAACAAACGCCAGCCCTGGCTCGGGGCGAGATAACACCCGCCCCCAGATTTCCAGCGCTGCCTCAAAATGATACCGGGCATCAGGTTGGGAAAACGGGGCGATGCGGGCATATAACCCGTTATCGTGTGCCATATAGGCACCCGATCGGATCAGCGGTGTGATCGGTAGCGACAGCCGGGCTTCGTTAAAACAGGTACTGACCACATCAAACCAGGCACCGCCACCGGCGCTGAGAATAATGGTGTCGCTGCTGAACAGCTGCTTCTCGGCCAGCAGCGCAGCGGTGGCGATCAGCATCTGACAATAATCTTGCACCCTGGCGATACCGGTGGCGTCACGCTCCGCCCCCAGCGCACCTTCATAACCCGCTACGCCGACCAGTTGCAGGGCAGGGCAGGCAGCGATCGCGGTCGCGATCTCCAGCGCTTCGCGCTGGGTACGGCAGCCGGTACGTCCGCCACTGACGGACATCTCCAGCAGTACCGCAATGCGGCTGTCGCTGAGATGTTGCTCCAGCAAACGAACTCCTTGCATTGAATCGACGTAGCAAAGAAAGCCATGGTCGGGATGCTGCTTTTGCCATTCGCCTATCCAGTGAATACCGGCGGGGTCGACCAGCTGATTAGCGAGAAATACGTTGCGAATACCAAACTGGCGCAGCGCCCGTACCTGCGCCGGGGTGGCAGCGCTCAATCCCCAGGCACCGCCTTCAGTGACGGCACGACGCAGGATCGCCGGAGACATAGACGTCTTAGCGTGTGCCGCCAGCATCACGCCCTGTTCATGACAAAAATCTGCCAGCTGACGCAGATTATTTTCCAGCGCCGATTGCTTCATCAGCATCAGCGGGGAAAACACCATGTTGCTGGCAAATATCGGCGTGCCAGCCGGTAACGGCGCATCGCCGCGGCCTGCAACAGATTTAAAGCGTGGCGCGGGTTGGATCGCATCCAGCAGACCATCTGCCATCAGCGGAAAATGAATTGACATAGCGCCTCCAATTAATGCTCAAGCACACGTGACAAAAATTGCTGAGTGCGGGGATTCTGTGGATGAACAAAAATCTGCTCAGGCGATCCCTGTTCAGCAATTACACCCTGATCCATAAACACCACGCGGTCAGCGGTTTTGCGCGCAAAACCCATCTCGTGCGTGACCACGACCATCGTCATACCTTCACGCGCCAGGCTGCGCATCACCTCCATCACTTCGCCGACCAGTTCGGGATCGAGCGCCGAAGTTGCTTCATCAAAAAACATAATTTTAGGTTCAACCGCCAGCGACCTGGCAATGGCTACGCGCTGTTGTTGTCCACCTGACAGCTGCGCTGGATAATAGTGCGCGCGCTCAGCCAGACCGACGCGGGTCAGGGCTGCCATGCCGCGTTTATTCGCTTCGGCTTCAGACAGTTTCTGCGCTTTAATCAGCGCCAGTGTCACGTTACCGAGCGCGGTTTTGTGGGGAAACAGGTTGAACTGCTGGAACACCATCCCGACATGACCACAAATTTCCCGGTTGCGTTTATTGTCGTGCAGCGGCACATCGTTGACCCAGATTTCCCCCCCATCGGCTGTTTCCAGTCCGCTCATAATGCGCAGTACGGTACTTTTTCCTGAACCCGATGCGCCAATTAGCACCAGCACTTCGCCGGGCGAAACATCAAGGCTGATCTCTTTCAGTACCTGAGTGGTACCAAACGATTTAGTAATACGGCTCAGCGTAATGGCGGATTTGCTCATGATAACTGACTCCTGGTTTGATGATGTTGAACCCAACGGGAAAGCGGAAAACACACAACGAAGTACAGCACGGCCACCAGACCGTAGATCACCACCGGCTGGCCAATGCGATCGACAATGGCCTGCCCCTGATGCATTAGCTCAGACATGCCGATCATGCTGACGATCGACGTATCCTTAATCAGAGAAAGATACTGGCCCACCAGCGGCGGCAGCACAATGCCGCGTGTCTGTGGCAGGATCACGCTAAAAAAGGTCTGGTATTTAGACAGGCCGAGGATCCACGAGACTTCCGATTGTCCTTTCGGCACCGCTTCGAGCCCGGCACGAAACACTTCAGCGATATACGCGCCCTGATAAATGCTCAGACCCAGTATCCCGGCAGCAAACAGGTTGATTTCATAGCCGAAATACGCCACGCCGAAGTAGATAAACATCAGGGTGATCAATACCGGGGTTCCGCGGAAAAGCTCGGTATATAACACGGCAACTTGTTGTGCGACTGGCAAACGGCTGGTTCGCAGCACGGCGGTGAGCAGACCGAGTAGGGTACTGCCGATAATCGCCGCCACCGACAGAAGCAGGGTGACACCCAGCCCCTTCAGCAACAGCGGTAACGAGCTGGTGATCAGGTCGTTCATAGCGCGTTCTCCCGCTTCAGTGGGTTAGTCAGCCATTTTCTTGCCCACCAGGCGGGCTTTTTTACCCGGGTAACCAGCGGCGGATGAAACATCCGTCGTCCTGCCAGATTACCGAGCCAGGCAAACAGGTTGCTGAGCAGCAAATACACCACCGTCACCACGCTGAAAGTCTGGATATAGAGCAGGGTACGGGCGTTGATCACCGTTGCCGTGCCGGTCAGTTCGGGTAAGGCAATCGCCGACAGCAGCGAAGTACCCAGTAGCAACTGGATCAGATTATTGATAATGGCTGGCCACACCGCGCGTGCGGCCTGGGGTAACACTACGCTGAGAAACAACTGACGGCGCGGAATACCGAGGATCCACGCGGCTTCCAGCTGTCCTTTCGGCACGGACTGAATCCCGGCACGAAAGATCTCCGACAAATAAGCACCGACGTTAATGCCCAGTGCCAGCACGCCAGCAGTAAAGGCGCTCATGGTGACGCCGAGCGAGGGCAGACCGAAAAAGATAATGAAAATTTGCAGCAACACCGGCGTATTACGGATGAATTCGACATAGCAGTGACTCAGCCAGCGTAGCGGAGCTAACGCGGAAGCTTTCGCCAGTGCTGCCAGCAACCCGAGTGCGACGGCCAGCATGAAAGCGAGAAGAGTGACCTGTAGCGTGAGCCAGGCGGCGGTCAGGAAAGTCTCGCCATAACTCCACAGGGTTAGCCATTGATAACTCATGAATGGACTCCTTCCTGCGGCGTAGCAAAAGCTGCCACGCCGCAGGTGATCAGAATTGCGGGTTCAGTGGATAACGCGGTTTATCGCCAAACCATTTTTGATACAATCTGGCATTCTCACCGGAAGCGTTGATCTCAAACAGGAACTCATTCAGGTAGTTCAGCCACGCCTGGTCTCCTTGTTTCACGCCAAAAGCGTTGTACTCCAGCGGCACCAGCGCTTCGTTGGTGACGGCGAGCGTCGGATCAAGCTTGGCCTGATAAGCGAGGAAGTTGTTATCCTCGATCATCGCATCAGCCTGACCCTGTTTCACGGCAAGGATCGCTGCCTGAGAGGAATCGTATTCCTGAATTTTCACGTCGATACCCATGCTGCGCACTTCGTCACCATTGGTTGACCCTTTCACCGTCGCGATGGTTTTTCCGGCCATGTCATGCGCCGATTTGATACCGCTCTCTTTACGGACCAGCATCGCTTCGCTTGCCACCACATACGGATTGGTGAAGCCGATCTCTTTGGCGCGTTCCAGATTACGTGTGAAGTTACAGAACACCACGTCCACTTTGTTGGTTTGCAGGTTAGGGATGCGGTTGGCGCTGGTGGTGTTCACCATCTCCAGTTTCACACCCATCTCTTTCGCCAGCGCTTTCGCCAAATCGACGTCATAACCATCAGGATTGCCGTCTTTATCGTAAAAGCCGAAAGGAGCGAAACTCAGGCAATCACCCACGCGCAGCGTGCCACGTTGCAATACGGTTTGCAGCGTCGATTGAGGTGCCGCACCCGCCTCTTTTTTTTCTTCCGTGGGAGTACAACCGGCAACGGCCAGCATGACCAGCGTTCCGGCGATGATTTTTAACGAAATTGCATTCATTATTTTTCTCGCTTATTAAATGGAGACAACATGAAAAACATGAGTTATTAACGGACTGCCGTGGTGTTGGCGAATAAATAAAAATCTCAGGTAGTTATCAGATTAATAATATTATTTTCTATCGGCGCGAAAGCATTTCATATCCACTTCCACTTTGCAGTCGACGACTAAATCCTGCACGCTACAAATACGTGCCGGTGGATTTCCGGTAAATATATCGCTGAAAACTTTATTAAATGAACTGAAGTAACGTGCGTCAGTTAATACCGCTGTAACGTGAACCACATCCTCCACTGTATAACCCGCCTCACGCATAATGGACAGGCAGTTATCAAACGCCAACCGGGTCTGTTCGATGATGCCGCCTTCCACCACTTCGCCCTCGCGCATTGGTGTCTGACCCGAGATATATAGCCAGCCATCGGCCTCTACTGCTCGTGCGAACGGCAGTTTTTGCCCACCGGTACCGGTGCCGCCTTCAATACCATAACGTTTGATCGTCATGCAACACTGCTCCTTTTTGTTCTGAGAATGCCCATTTGTACGGCATGGTAGTAGTCTGGTATACCGGACTGTTATCTGCAATATCGGATTGCCCAAGATTTGCACAGGTTTTTTATTTTTGCAATATGTCGTGAGGAATTTAATTTTTGTGATGCCGTCGCGATCGCAAAATAAAAATGAAAGAAGCAAGTTTCCGAATGGAAATGTTATCCCTCTCGTAATTTAAAAAAATAATCTGCACGTTATGCGCAAAAATGAGGCCCCAAAATAGAACAAGGAAATATAAACTCAGCCAATAAAATTTTAATTAACGGGGATGGGTTAACGACGACTCTCGGTGTATGATGCTTTTCTTTTTTACTGTCTGGCGTGATCGCCTGACTGCATCAGGAGAATTTGCTTATGCCGGACGAGAAACTATCGCGTGCGCGCGGCGTTGACCGGGTTATCGACATTTTTCGCCAGTTGCATATCGCTCGTCAGCCCATGGCGATCCGAGATTTGATCGACGCCACCGGTGCGCCGCGTTCCAGCGTATATGAACTTGTCAGTCTGCTGAGTGAGGCTGGGCTGATTGAACTGGATGCCGACGGCGCGGTGTTCTTTGGTCGTGAAATGCACTACTACGGTGCAGATTACATGGCGCATAACGATCTCATCCGCCGTGCACATCAGTTAATGGTTGAGATAGTGGCCCGTCTTGGTGAGACGGTGCAGCTATGTATGTTGGAAGGGGATAAGTACACCGTAGTTCTGTCAGAAAGTAGTGCCCACCCCTTCAAAATCACTTCTGATATCGGAGTGCGGGTACCGATTACCTGGACGGCCACCGGCCGTCTGCTGCTCAGTAATTGGTCAGACACTGCCATTCTCGATCTCATCCCTGAAGAAGATTATCGCCTGGCAAACGGGCAGGTCCTCGACAAGCAGGCGTTCCTCGAAGATATCCATCGTGCCGGACAACTGGGATATTGCCTGACCGAAGGTTTGTCAGAGAGTTTTACCTGCTGTATGGCAGCACCGATTCGTTCGCGTAGCGGGCAGGCGATAGCCGCTATCTGCTTTATGGTGAGTCGCGATACGCCTGAGGAGCGCCGTCAGATGTTACTGAGAGAGTTGATCGTTTTCGGGCAAAAATTGTCTGATTTCACCTGAGTCCGACGCATTTTCTTAGTCAGGTGATAACTTTCAGTTCCGTGTCATGATACGTTTTTTATGAAATAGTCATTATCAGCCATGACCCTACCCTAAAATCCTGCTCCGTTGGCGTCAGATTTGGCACGTTAGCCCTTCATTGCAGCATAGCGTTTTCGGTATTCCCCTGGGGGAATACCATTATGTTTGCGAAACACCCGTGTAAAATAGACCGGATCGCTATAGCCCACTGACGCTGCCACCTTGCTCAGCGGCAATGCCGTGGTCTGCATCAGCCATTTTGCCCGATTAATGCGCTGCATCTCGCGCCAGGCGTAAATAGTCTGCCCCAGATTGTTTTTAAACAGGTGCGCCAGCCGCGAGGGCGACAGAAAAACCATCGCGGCCAGCCTTTCAATTCTCATCTCCTGGGCGATATGTTCGTTCAGGTAATCGCAGACTGCGTTGATACGTGGGTCATGGGCATGACGGTTACTGATCGGCTGCAACTGAAAGCAGTTTATAATTAGCCGCTCCAGTGCATTCATCGCCAGCGCTTCGGAGAAAGGTACTGAGTCGTTATAGTGGCGGATTACTTCGTAAAACAGATCGCGCAGCACCAGTTGTTGCTGCGGGTCGTTGACCGTCGTTTTGCCAATGCCATGAGTGGTGTGATCCCACTTCAGCCAGTCGACCCAATAGGGCCGCGGGATAAAGTAAATCCACAGATGATCCCAGAACTCACTATGCTCATCACGCCCGTAGTGGTGGGATACGCCGGGCGGGAACAACAGCAGTTCATTTTCGCGAAACAGCAGTGCCCCGTCCCCTGCTTTGGCCCGCGCCTGGCCGCGCAGGGTCAGGTTGATGATGTAGCCCTTCATCCCCTGAGGGCGGTTAATATAGTAGTCGAGCTTCGATCCACGGCTGATGGGGGTAAAACCGGCAACTACCCAGGCGTTAAAGGTGAAGGTTTTTATCAATGGCGAGAAGTTCAAAAGCTCATTGATATCCAGTTCCATATCTTCTCCGCCGGTAGTCATGTGCCGTTAACTTTCGATGATACTAAAGTCCCAGCCTTTGAGACGCAATGGCTCACCGCAGGCCACTGTTTTACCGCTCAGCAGTTCAGTGCCTGCCGTTTCCGCGATCGCTTCCTGATTATCAGCGCTGTAGTTAAACAGGAAGTGGATATACTTGCCGTCGCGGTTACGCATCGTTCTGGCGACCAGCGGATAACGATGGATGGAGGTGCGTGAACGTAAGCTCAGCCCATCGGTCAGCGTGTCAAAAAGCTGCTGAATCAGCGATTTATGTGGCAGGAAGCCAACATACAGCGCCCGTCCTTTACCGTAATCTGCCTCAGTGGCCGCCGCGTACTCTCCCCAGGCCGGATGCTGGTAGCGCAGCAGCGTGCGGGTGCCCGGCGCAGGGGTCAGCAGTTCCATCCACAGTTCGACATTATTATGTGCACGGCAGTCGATCGCTGGCGTACAGGCAGCAACAGTTACGTCCTCAGGTAGCGTGAACTGGCTATAGGTTACGCCGCAGGCCTGACACAGGATGCCCGGCTGGGCACTGCTGCGCACCTTCACGTTCTCGTCGCTAAAACCAGACTTAAAGCCAATCAGCGCTCGCCCTCCTTGCTCAATATAGTGGTTTATGCGCGCCAGCAGACCGTCATCAGCGGCGTAGAGACCAGGAACAATAAGCGTTTTATAGCGCGAGGTTTCATCAGTTACGTCATTAATGATATCCAGCGCGATATTATGATCATAGAGCGCGTCGTGGAAGCGACGGAAAATATCGTTGTAGACGTTGCCCTGAGCATTACCGGGACGAAACCGGTTAAGCGCATCCATCGCTTCGTTGCTGATCAACAGTGCGACATCATTCTCCGCGCGCAGCCCGGCAAGCTTAGGGGAGAGGCGGGCGAAATCGGCGCCGATAGTCGTCGCTTCTTGCCAGGTGGCGTTGCGCGAAAAGTCGTGGCTCAGCAATCCTTTCCAGTAGGTTTCAAAAGCGTTGTGAATGGAATGCCAGTGCCAGTAGGAAACCATCGCCGCGCCGGCGGCCACGTGGCTGAAGGCCTGCAGCCGCAACTGGCCGGGGAACGGCGTCCACTGGGCGAACCCCTGCGCCTGCGTTTCAAGAACGAAATAGTTATTTCCCCCCTTGAGTGCGCGGGTGATAGCACCGCCAAAGGCGATTTCCCGCCCGGTCAGGTGCTTCTGGCTGGGGTGATAGATATCAACCCCGGCGATATCCAGCGCCTTCGCGGCGGCAAAATGGTCAACCCGCGGCTGCACGCCAAACGAATAGCCGCGCCACTCAAAGTCAAAATTATGGGTCACGAACTGATGAGGGAGCGAGTACTCCCGCACGATCTCCGCCTGCCAGGCCAGATATTCCGTCACCTGCTGGCGCTGATAGCATGAGAAGGCGCAGGCGAGGCTGGCATTAATGGTGTTCTCAACGGGCGGGAAATCATCCCAGTTATCGATGCGGTTACTCCAGTAATCGAGGCCGAAGTCGTGATTTAGCGTGTCGAGGCTGGTGTATTTTTCGCGCAGACTGCGTACAAATCCCGTCTGCATATAATGTCCGATGTTGTCGTAGTGCTTTGTTTCGTTATCCAGTTGCCAGCCAACAATCGCCGGGTGGTGGTGCACGTGCGCCAGCAGGGTGCGGATAATCTTTTCCGCATAGCGGCGAAAATTAGGGTTAACGATATCCATAATCTGCCGTGGGCCATACTTCTGCTGCCCCCCGGCGGTGGTAACGAGAATATCAGGGTATTTAGCGACCAGCCAGGCTGGTACCGCATAGGTGGGAGTGCCGATGATCACCGCGATACCCGCTTCGTGCATCGCGTTAAGCACACGATCGATGTGGTAAAAATTATATTCACCTTCCTGCGGCTCCAGCGTGCTCCAGGTGGATTCGGCAATACGTACGACATTGATGTTCGTTTCGCGCATCAGTGCGATATCTTTCGCCAGTCGGTCCTCCGGCATATATTCGTCGTAATAAGCGACACCGTAATATAAATCAGACATAGAGTTTACCTCATGAAGTTAGTGTGCGGCTGCGGACTGCGGGGCGAAAAATCGCGCTTTATCCAGCGTGATAAAGGAGAGCAGAGTGAAGCACAGGGCTATGCTGCCAAGCACCACGTAGCTGCTGGTGAAACCCAGGCTCTGGTACATATGGCCAATGCCGGTAGAGAGGAAAATCGAGCTGAAGCTTTTGGCGAACTGAAAGCCAATCAGATAGACGGTGGCGGAAAGCATAGGGTTAAAGTTAGCGGCGATATATTTCAGCGCAGCAACCAGCAGCACTGAACTTTCAAAGCCGTGCAGCAGTTTAATCAGGCTGATGGAGACCGGGCCGATCGCCCAGGCAGAACCGATAATGCGCAGACTCATAATTATGCCACAGTACAGCAGGGCGTTTTTAGGGCCGATTTTATTGACGAACCAGGGCGCGAAGAACATCACTACCGCATCAAGGACAATTTGCCCGGTCGTCAGGTAACCAAAGACTTCCGCACCGCGCGCCTTGCTTTCAAAGAAGTGGCTGTAATAGATAGCGAACTGCTGGTCGTAAGTTTCATAGACCGCACCGACGCCAATCATGTAGGCAGCGAAGAACCAGAATTTCTTCATCTTTAGCAGAGCGGTGGCGTCATCAAAAGTCACGGGAGAGCCTTTGCTCTGCGGTTGTGCTCCTGCATGGGTGGTGTCGACCCGGGTTTTCCAGACGACAAACAGCAGGCAGACCCCGGCAGCGCTGGCCAGCCAGAAAATCATGTTCTGATCGACGCCGTAGAGCTTGCCGGCGGCAAACGTACCTATAGCAGCACCAATCCCGCCGAACATACGCGCCCGACCAAATTCAAATCCAGAGGCGCGGCTGACCTTATCAATATAGGCTTCGCAGATGCCACAGCCAGCGCCATAGGCCATGCCTATATAAACCCCTCCAGCCAGTGCGCCGAGAATCACGTTGTACTTCAGCAGTGGGGCGAAGACATAAATCCAGTAGGGAGCAAACAGTGTAATAATGATGGCCAGCATCCACATCAGGTGTTTGCGGTAGACCAGTTTGTCGGAGATAAAGCCAAAAAGTGGTTGCACACAAACCGCGATGATAGCGGTAAATGAGTAAACCAGACCGACATCGGTATAGCTGATGCCGATGGTTTCCGTCAGCCAAAGTGACAGATAGGGATAACAGCAGCCCCAACCGATGAAGAAGAACAGGAAGAACAGGCAGCTAATTGAATAATTTTTTTTCATGATACCCTCGTTTCCTCACACACGAATCTTGATGTAGAGACGCGAGCAACGTTACCGTTTTGCGCGACGGGGAGTCATAAACGTTTCGCTACCGACCAGTAATAACCTGCTACAGCGAGACGCGCGTGAGCGGCTTCACATTATGGGGGGACGAGAGATCCCAGTCACAGTATTCGGCGGAAGGGAGGTCAGGGGGTGTGAGCCTGTTTATTTTCCCGGGAAATAGACGTCGCTGACGTAACGGGAAGCGCTACGGGTAGAAGTAAAAACGAGGGCAGCGTTATAAAAGAGAAACGAACAATAACGCTGACCGCGAATATGCCTGATATTTTACAAGCCGGGTGCAATGAAGAGATAAATCATTTTGACTTTACTGCATGCATCTTACGCCTCGCCGATAACAGGTAACCAGCACCGGCACAAACAGCAAGAAACCAGGGAATAAATTCCACCAGCTTTGCATCACCGCCACCTGTGAGTAGCTGCAGGTTGTTGATCGCCATGATAATGGTAACCGACATGGTGATAAGTGCGCCCATTGGTGCCCACAGCACTTGCCACGCGCTGTGATTGTGTTTGCCAACACGCCGGAAAAACCGGATAACGGCAGCAGAGACCCCTACCTGAAGTATCAGGATCGACAAGGTCGCAATCGCGGAGCCGAAGGCGAAAATCTGGACTAACGGATCCATATTGGTGCCGCCCATTCCCATCAGCAGCAATAGTAGAATCACACTGTGGGCATGGCTGGCCTTGTGCGGCGTTCCGTTGGCCGGGTGAGTTTGGCACAGTTCTTTCCAGATCAGGCCATCACGGCTGATGCTGAAGATATAACGCGAAATGTTGTTATGAAATGCCAGTGCAGCAGCAAACAGACTGGTGATCAGCAGCACGGACATGGTTTCAACGGCCCACTGACCGACATATTCGCGGGTAATATCAAAAATGAAGTTTCCAGGGTCTTTACGGGCAATCTCCACAATCTGATCAAAACTATAGGCTTGCACCAGCGACCAACTGGTAAAGCCAAAGAAAACGGTAATTATCAGCAGTGCGCAGAGGGTGGCGCGCGGCACGGTTTTATGCGGATCGCAACACTCTTCGGCATAAATCGCCGTTGACTCAAAGCCGATAAATGAAGCGATACAAAAAATAAACGCAATACCGAGATTGCCGTGACTAAACACGGCCGGATCAAATGAACTGAAGTTCAGTGGCCCCGGCTTTTTTATCAGCAAACTGACGTCCGTCAACAGCACAATTGCCACTTCCGCGATCATCAGCACTCCCAACAGTTTCCCCCCGACTTCTACCCGTTTAATACCGAAAATCCAGGCAATAATGGTAAACAGCATACTGAGTGCCCACCAGGGAATATGTAGCGCAAGATGCTGTGCAAGGAACTCTTGGCTAAAGAAGCCGAGCATGGAAATTATGGCTATCTGAATAGAGAGGTAGGCAATCAAGGCCAGTACTGACGCGGAGGCCCCCCAGTTTTCTCCCAGGCCTTTTGATATATAGGTATAGAAAGCTCCGGCGTCATTTACATAGCGGCTCATCGCTATGTAGCCCACAGAAAAGAGCATCAGAATAATGCAGGCCATAATATAAACGGCCGGAACACCGCCGCCATTCCCCGTAAAAATTGCCACAGGCAACCCACCAATAACCCCTGTCAGGGGGGAGGCAGCGGCAACGACAAAGAAGACCAGAGAAAATAAACCCAGGGAGTTTTTTCTTAACCCATTAATGTTACTCATCGCCAGCGCCCTATTTGTAAGTGGATATAGGACAGCATCATTTCCCAGCGGCGCCAGCGTGGGATAGAACAAATCGGACAGTCATATAGTGCAACATATGCACTTTTTTAGTGCCACCTTCTGTTAACTTGAAAATAACCTAATGGTAACTAATGCGCTCGGCATGGGCGGCAAGAAGCATACGGCGCTGGAAATCAAGCGGGGTGGTACTGATCAGTTTTTTGAATTCGCGCAGGAAATGTGACTGATCACTGAAACCCAAATTCAGTGCCAGTTCGGAAAACGAGACGCTGGCACCCTGATGTAAGCTGTTCAGGGCAGACTGGCAGCGCATGATGCGGCCAAATGCCTTCGGAGACATACCGGTATCCTGGCGAAACTGTCTCTGGATGGTACGACAGGTATAGCCAGTTAATGCCTCCAGTTGCCCGACACGGAAATTGCCTTTCTGTTGCAGGATTGTGCGAATAATTGAAGCCGTCACCGTTGACGTTTTGCGTGCCAGTCGCGGCGTAAAATAGTTATTAAACAAGGTGATTTGCTGTGCAAATAACTCAGTGCGCAGGATTTGCTCGCAGGCCTGACGTGCGTCCGGAACCACGTCCAGAAAATTAAACTCGCGGTCGGTCAGATCTTCTGCCATCACATCGAGAAAATCCGGAATGACACCAGGGGCAAAGCGCACACCGAAATAGCGGTGGTTTGGGATTAACCTTGCGCTGCGCGCTTCAAGAGTGGTTCCGCATACCCGCGCCATGGGATGAATGGTATCGCAGTCAAAGACAATATCTACGCAACCATCCGGTACCGCGAGGGTCAGAGGGGCAGACGGAGATACCTCGAAACTGTAAAAATGGGAAATGGCCGAATTCTCAGCGTTCATCAGCGAATATTGTCTCGCTGCACTGAGCACAAACCACGGCTGTTCCGGATTGATAATGTTTGTACAGGACATAAGCCCCCCGCCATAACAAAGAACATTTCCTGTCTCTGCAATTCGGATGCCATATCCGGCGATCTCTTTTTCACAATGTCGCAAATATTCAATACAGCCGTTTTCCTATCCCGTAATTTTCATCGTGTCGCGAAACGATTAACAAAAATGTAACCCACCCATTAACGGAGTAACTGGCATGTCTGACGCCGCTAAAATTGATTTTATCTATCTTTCCGAGCAGGACATGATCCGTGCTGGTGTAACTGATATGACTGCCTGTGTTGACACGATGGAAAAGATGTTTGCTCTGCTATACCAGGGAGATTATCGCATGGCCGGAGCGAACAACGATTCACATGGGGCAATGGTGACTTTCCCGAACGACTCACCGTTTCCCAATATGCCTAAACCGACAGCTGATCGTCGCTTTATGGCGATGCCCGCCTATCTCGGCGGCGATTTCTGCACTGCAGGTATGAAATGGTATGGCTCTAATATCGCCAACCGGCAGAAGGGATTACCACGATCCATTCTGATGTTTACGCTAAACGATGCGGATACTGGGGCACCACTGGCGTATATGTCGGCAAATTTGTTGTCAGCCTACCGCACGGGGGCTGTACCCGGTGTCGGCGCCCGCCATTTAGCACGTCGCGATGCACAGGTGATCGGGTTGCTGGGGCCCGGCGTTATGGGGAAAACTACTGTGGCGGCGTTTATGGCTGTCTGCCCGCAGATAAACACCATCAAGGTGAAAGGCCGTGGTCAGAAGAATCTCGACAGCTTTATCGTTTGGGCCAGAAATACCTTTCCTCAGATCACCAACATCCAGGTCGTCGATAGCCTTGAACAGGTGGTGCGTGATTCGGATATCGTCACCTATTGCAGCTCCGGGGAAGTCGGCGATCCGGCAACTTATCCGTTGGTAAAACGCGAATGGGTCAAGCCTGGTGCTTTTCTCGCCATGCCGGCGCTGTGTAACCTTGACGAAGGCATGGAGCAACCCGATGTGCGTAAAGTGCTCGACAATACCGGGCTTTATCACGCCTGGTATGAAGAGGTCCCGAAACCTGCCCATCACACCATCCCCGTAATAGGCGTGCGGTTTATGGACATGTTGGCGGCCGGGAAATTGTCCGCTGACCAGTTGGAAGACATCGGCAAGATTGTTGCCGGAGATGCGCCGGGGCGCCAAAGCGATGACGAAATCATCATCATGTCAGTCGGCGGTATGCCGGTTGAGGATGTGGCCTGGGGTACTGTTGTCTATCGCAATGCGCTTGAAAAAGGGATCGGCCTCAAACTCAACCTGTGGAATGCGCCTGTACTCTTCTGAGTACCGGATAAGTCACGTATTCACCTCCAATAATCTGATCTTACAGGTACAAAATGACCCAAATTACTAAAGTAAAAACCGGCTCAAAATTTGAAGAACGGGGGAGTTATTCCCGCATTGTTGCTGTCGATAACTGGATTTTTGTCTCCAATACGGCCGGCCGGGATCCGCGTAGCAACGAAATTCCTGACGACGTGACTGAACAAACACTCCAGGTTTTTGCAAATATTGAGATGGCTCTGGCAGCGGTCGATGCCACGCTTTCCGATGTGGTTTTTTCCCGGGTATATATTCAGGATCCGAAGGATGTCGCTAGCGTGATGGAGATTATTGGTGCGAAGTTTCGTGGCATCAATCCGGCGACCACGGTGACCTGTCCACCGTTGGGATCGACCGTTTATAAAGTTGAGTTAGAAGTTACCGCCTGGCGCGGGGCTGGAAAAGCGGAAGTGGAAGAAATCACCGTCGGGTCTTAGTGCCGGGTTCTTTTACTGAATTTTTGCATATTAAACCACTTAAGAAGGTCGCTATGGCTCCGGCAATAACTCCTGTTCAGACTTCCGCCACTTTCCCTGCCGCAACGACTGTGGTGGTGATCGGGGGGGGCATCGTTGGCCTGACTGCTGCACTGGCGCTGGCTGAACGTAAAATCCCTGTAGTTTTATTGGAAAAAGGCGCTATTGCAGGAGAACAATCATCCCGTAATCTCGGATGGGTACGTAAGACCAGCCGTCTTGCCGAAGATATTCCGTTAGCGCTGGCATCGGATCGGCTCTGGGCGATGATGCCGCATCGGCTGGGAAGTGATGTGGGTTACTGCCAGGCGGGGATAATGTTTGTTGCCCGCACGCAAGTGCAGATGGCTTTGTATGAAGGTTGGCTCAAATCGGTTGCGCACCTGTCACTTGACTCGCGTTTGCTTAGTCGGCACGAAATTGCTGCAATGGTCCCTGGGGGCAGAGGGCAATGGGCAGGGGGGATCTATACGCCTTCCGACGGACGTGCCGAACCGACACTGGCTGCCAGCGCGATAGCAAAAGCTGCGATCGCCAGAGGAGCCTTTATTGTGGAAAATTGCGCAGTGCGCAGCCTGACACTTTCTGCCGGGAAAGTCAGTGGTGTGGTCACGGAACGAGGCGAAATTCGTTGCGATCAGGTGCTGCTCGCCGGCGGGCTCTGGTCGAGGCGTTTTTTGGGCAATCATGGCGTATCCTTGCCGACCTTACCATTAATCTGCTCGGTATTGCGCACTCGTCCGATGGCTGGCCCGACAGAAATAGCAGTTGGCGCACCGGATTTTTCTTTCCGAAAACATCAGGATGGCGGGTTCATTATTACCCAGCGCGGCGCGCTGGACGCTTCACTGGTACCGGACCATCTATTGCTCGGATTACGCTATTTGCCCCAGCTGCGTGCACAGCGCGACAATTTACGCATTTCGCTGGGTAAGAATTTTTTGCATGACCTGACGCTGGCACGTCATTGGGGGGCAAAAAGTATCACGCCGTTTGAGAAGGTGCGGATGATGGATCCCCCTGCCAACCGGGCACTTAATCAGGAAGCAATGGATAATTTAATGGCAGCCTGGCCCGCATTCGCCAAAGCGGAGATTGCCGATACATGGGCTGGAACGATTGATGTTACACCAGACTCCAACCCGGTTATCGGACCTGTAAACCGAATACCCGGTCTGACGGTTGCAACGGGTTTCTCCGGTCATGGTTTTGGTACTTCGCCAGCAGCCGGACAACTGGCGGCCGATCTTGTTTCCGGCTGTCAGCCAATTATTGATCCCGCTCCGTATCGATTTGAGCGTTTCTGAGACAGAAATGATTTATTGCCACTTGGTGCTTTGACCGAAAAGGGGATGTTAAGCCGCTCATCAGTTTACTTCCCTAATAATTTCTTCTGAATATAACTGGTTAAATATTCCCATATTTTTCTGACGCCGATAAAACCAATGATACCGCCGATACTCATCGTCATATTTTCAGAGGCTCCAAAGTATAAACTTATTGAAATCGCAGTTATAGTGAGAGCTCCACAAAGTAACGCTTCGCATATTATCTCCCGTCGAGAGCCTTTCAAATATATTGTCCTGAGCAGTGCCATTAACATTGACATCATTACACCGCTGGCAGGAGAATTCTGGCGAAAAAAAAGCGTTAAGAACAACATTATTAATGGATGGTCGGGTTTCAAAATAAAGCCTTTTTACCTTTGAGGTCTGATGAGGCATATAACTTTCAGATACTATGACTCCTTTAATCAGCCCCTCCGCAAACAATATGCGGAAGGGCTGATTACCTCATTAATTTAAAATAATGTTTTTCATCGGCGGGATATACCCGTAATCAAACACGCGCTCTACAAATGAACGGTTTCCCTTAAGGACAATTTTTACGGTAGGAGCTTCTGTCCCACCAATACGATAATTACCGTCGCTTGTCGGAACGTTATCAATAAAGGATGTCACCAGGCCATTGGGCATGACGCAATGTGAGTAGGTCTGGAAGGGCTGAGAAGGCGGATTGCCTAACACCAAACCGGAGCCGTTCATCGGAGAATACGGGCCGGTAAGGTTATCACTCAGGAAGCCGTAAACACCGTCAGGACCTGTCAGACCATCTGCATAAGTAAATTTATGACTGATAGTGAATAAGTAATATTTTCCATCCTGGAAGACAAAATGCGGGCGTTCGGTTTGATCATTCACACCGACAGCCGTGACCAGAGGTGGGAGAATTTCCCATTCGTCTCCCGACAGATCTTTGGCGACGGCCATACCAATACAGCCCACCTGAAATTTCGAATTACCCACATCACGATGGCCCGGCGGCAGGATACCCATTTCCTCTTTGCCAACGATGTGAGAACCGCGTTCACCCGCCACATTTCCTTCAAATACCATGTAGAGCTTCCCGTCATGGGGATCGATAAACGGGCTTGGATCCCTGAAGTTCCAGTACGGATTTTGACTTTCAGTTTGGTAGTACACGCCGTCAGCTGAAAATAATGATTTAACCTCGTTGAAACCGGCCAGCGTTACACCTTCTTCTGAGGTCAGCACTTTGCCTCTCACTTTTGCAATGGTCGCTCCCGGCGTGACGCAGGTATAATAAAGATCAATATCACCGTCTTCATTAAGCAAAATGGGCGTTCCTGCCCATTCGCGGGCTGTAGGGGAGACACCTTCTGCCATCACACGCCCGCCAAAAATCCAATCTTTACCCGTACGGGAATACCAGTAACAAATTCTTGCGCGCCCGTGGCGATTATTCCAGTCACTGGTGATGTCATAATTTCCTTCCGCATCGAGATACTCTGAATTATTGTTATTACGCTGAGCGGTAAGCGTGAAAATAACGGACCATCCGTCTACAGAAACCACCGTACCGTCTAATGACCGCAGGGGCATAGTATCCCAAATAAATACTTCATCACTCATGACCGGAAAATCGGCGCTCACAATCGGTTGGGTGGTGGTAGGGTCGTTTTCGTTGACCTTAAGAGCATCAGCACGAGTCCAGATTGTCGGTGTATAATTTAAATTTGTCATGTAAATATCCTTTAATTAAATCAGTATTAAGAGTGTTTGACGTTTGAAGTCGTAAGAATAGTTACATGATTAAATAAGGCATGCACTCAGTTGATGTTGTGCCATTATGTATACATAATTTATATGAAATACCTTATATATATGTTTTGGCAATGGAAGTTGTGTAGTTGGCTACATATTGTTTTTTCATGACAGGAAAAGAAGCGAATTTTATCCTCTACCGGTTCATCACAACTTCTAGTAAAATAGCTAGCAAACGAGATGAGCTTACTCATTATGAATGTCCAGAGAAAAATAATCGGTTTAACTGCGGGGAATAGCACGAAATTCTAAATTATTATTAATAAATCCTTAGGAAGAAATATTTTGAATTACTTTTCAGTGTCAATTTAATTTGTTGTGTGAGGGTTAAGACAGCTATAAATTATTTAATTTTTATGGAATGTATCAGACAGTAAGTACACAACATCTTTAAGGAAAGCGTTATGTCAGGAATGATTTTATTTTCTCCTCTTTATTTTGTTTGCATCCCACCCATTTCTTCTGCGCTCTCAGTCGAAGTAAGACAATCATTACCCCACGCAATATAATTTTTAACATTCAATGAGTTAGCATGATTACATTAACGAGGCTTTACCTATGATGCGTTGCCCGCTTTGCAATCACTCAGCACATATACGAACCAGCCGATACCTGTCACAGCAAACCAAGGAGTCATATTATCAATGCCAGAACATAGAGTGTTCATGCACTTTTAAAACAATTGAAACCGTTTCTAAAATCCTCTGCAGCCCAACCTTTGAAAAAACAGAAGGTGCAGGCTGTAATCAGGAAGAATCCTATTTAAAATAGTTAGCGACCACAGATTAATATTGTCTATCATATTCTGCGCTTTTATTAAACAAATGAAAAAACTAAGGTCTTTAATTTGTTTGAAGCGCATTCTATTGATCACTTTTAGTGAGAATTAACAATACCCTTAGTTTGATTGGGGACGAGGCTTGAATGGAGAGGGCAATCCATCAGTTAATTTCCTGCTACTAAGATCAATTGATCGTTAAGATAAGGCACTCTGGACAGAGAATTTGAGATCCATTTTGAAACGCACAGAATGCTATACCGCTCAGCGAGCTGGCTCAACATCCCATGTTTGCTGAAGTGGATCGTTATTCCTTTCGTCCTGGTTGCTGTATTGATGAAAGGCCGTTATTTAATACGCCTGATATGCACTAAAGAGCCGATCAACATTTTTTTATCCGCATCTGTCAGATGCGGTGCCTGCAATAGACTAAATATTTCTGACTCGTCTGACTCACGGAAGCCGCCAGCAAGTAATTTCTGACTGATAGCTTCAAGAATCTTTTTATCCTGCAGAGAAATGGACGCCCTGACGTCATCCAGGCTTCTTTGCGTACCCGTGCGGTCGGGTGGTTGAGATAACCACTGGGCAAAGTAACGATACTGAATCGCCTTTGCGACATCCATTTGCGCCTGAATAAAGGGCTGTATTGAGCTGCCGTCGAGCCCTGACTCTTCAGCCTCCCCACGGGTACGGGTTAGGACACTTTGTTCCCGGATCATATCTTCTACAGGCAGATGGTGTGCGGCTTTATAATCCGCGACATCTTTCATGTCCAGCATGCGCTGATTCATGGCTGAAGTGAGGGAGGAAATCGCAACGGTGGACACGGAAGCCGCAAATACGGAACCCACCATAAACAATGATGATAAAAAAACCACGATGTAAGCCATAGAACCCTCTGACGCAACAGTAAACATGAGTTAGGTACTCTACTCAGGTAATAATACCGTTCCGTGACAAAATACCTTCCGTTAATCCTAAAAGTGAGTCATCAGTTGATGAAGTGAAAGAAATTGTCGGAGAAAATCGCCGTTTTTTTGCCCGATTATATTTATTTAATATGACTTCTCATCGGGAGAGGAGCCGCTAACATAATGACCCACCACAGAATTTCATTTTAAAGCAGGTTTCCCCCTGACTTTGAATGAACTCATGTCCCTGAAATTTATCAAGGCAGCCAAACACATCATTGAAGTAATGCAAATCCGCATAAATACTTTCTCTGGGCCCCCTGATGGGATAACGATGATCTGCCTGTCCACGGTTCTTACGCGCAATAAACCTGAGATTACGCATTGTCCTCTCATCCAGGGACGGTATTGTGGCACCGCCATTAAATTGCATACACCAAATTGGATTATTGTTTAGCGAGATAATTATCTGTCCGAAAACTATTTTACCTTCCGTAAAGTAGTTTCTGTACGAATAATTATCCCTACTGTATTCAATGAGATTCACATCATTCTGAGGTAATTTTCTTATAATTAATGTATCGGGTGCAGTGTATAGAAAGCGATTTGCTTCGATTAAAAAATCCTTCATTAATATGTTTTTTCCTGCCTGAAATTAAAGAGTCGTAAAAATAGTTAAAAATCTTTTATTTGACAAGTTTCAAAAGTGAAATATTTGTTAATAATTTATTCCCCTGTAGCGTCGGAAATTTTTCTGACGCTACAGGGAGCGGATAAACAGCAATGCCCCGTTTAAGAGGTTTAAATCCTTATCAGAGTTTAAACATGCTAACCGCCTTCACCAGTCGGACAGCCTGATCCTCCAGTGACTGTGCAGCTGAAGAGGCTTCCTGAACCAGGGAGGCATTTTGTTGTGTGACGCTGTCCATCTGGTTGATCGCAGCATTGATCTGACCGATGCCGGTACTTTGTTCAACACTGGCGATAGAAATTTCACCCATAATGCCGGTGACATTGCTTACGCTGCTCACGACGTTCGAAATAGTTGAGCCCGCCTGAGCGACCAGACGGGTACCTTCATCCACCCGGGTAACGGATTCCTCAATCAGACTTTTAATCTCTCTGGCTGCTGTCGCAGAACTGTGTGCAAGGCCACGTACTTCTGTTGCAACGACCGCAAATCCTCTTCCCTGCGTTCCGGCCCGTGCAGCCTCCACCGCAGCGTTGAGCGCCAGAATATTGGTCTGGAAAGCGATGCGGTCGATGACGCTGATGATGTCGACAATTTTCTTAGAGGCGTCATTAATCATGTCCATGGTCACCACAACCTGACTCACCACATCGGCACTTTCGGTGGCAACACGTGACGCTGATTTGGACAAGTTATTTGCCTGATGGGCATTGTCTGCATTTTGTTTTACGGTAGATGTCATCTGCTCCATCGCAGAGGCCGTTTCTTCAAGCGAGCTGGCCTGTTGCTCGGTACGTGAAGCGAGATCAAGCGTTCCCATTGATATTTGCTGAGAAGCCGTCGCAATGGTGTCAGTGCCCGAACGGACTTCGCTGACAATTTTCCGCAGGTTATTATTCATATTCAGCAGAGCAAGCATCATTTGCCCGGTTTCGTCCGTAGAATTGACCTGTATTTCGGAGGTGAGATCGCCTTTGGCTACGTTTTCAGCAATACGAATAGCATGCATCATCGGACGTGTGATAGAGCGGGTGAGTAAATATCCTAAAATAATGGAAGATATGATGGCCATGAGGGATATCAGCAGGGTTATCCTGATTGCCATTGCACTCTCATGCAGTATCTGACGACCTTCTTCTTTCATTTGTGAAGCCTGAGAGTCGGCGAAATCTGCTGTGGATTTCAGCATTGCAGCTTCCGGCGCCCGCATGCTGCGTAGGACATAATTTTCTGCCTCTTCACGTTTGCCTGCTTTCAAAAGAGCAAATAATCCTTTCTGTGCCTCCCTGTATTCTTCGTTTGCCTGGGCGAGTGCTTTGATTTTTTGTTGCCCGATGGCCGTCGTTTGAAGAGCAGTGATTTTTGCAATCAATTGTTGTGTCGCAGATGATGCATTATTAAGCGATTGTATGCGCTGATTATTATATTCAGGTCTGGCGTAATCAATGACGGCACCTCGCAGAAACTTGATCTGTTCATTGACCTGAAAGCGCACATCAAAAGCCAACCTGACTTTTTCGTAGCGAACCTCAATCATTTGCTGGGTTAATGCATTGATGGCGTTTATTTTTACGAATGCAGTTATGCTCACGATAATTAAGAGCGTGATAATAAATCCAAAAACGAGCCCTAAACGCACACCAATTTTAATGTTATTAAAAGTCAAGATATTACCCTCTGGCAGGTGAATCATAAATGAGGTTATGGAGAACACTGTTACCTTACGCAGCTAAGTCAAATAAACTCCGTACATTTCCAATCAAAATGAACGTTTAGTTGATTTAACGCCGGTTTAGGTTTGTGACGCTTTATCGGGGGAGGTGGAGCAGATCTTTAATATTAATAAAAGAGAATGTGTAAATAACAGTGAAGAAGTGTTAATTTGGTTTTGTTATTTGTGGGTACATTAGTTATTTAATTTAATTTACAATTAAAATCAACAGGTTGATTGTTATCTTATCTTGTGTGAATGATTATTTAAGAATTGAGACGCATTAATTAAGCAACCGATTACTTAATTTTGTTTTGAGTTTCTTAGGTTTCTGTTGATAACAGAATGTTGAACATTTCTCGGCTTAGCATTCGTTTGATTACGTAATGGTAAGAGTAGGGTTAAATATTTGCTTCTCCATTTGTGATTGGTTTACCAGAGACAGGTTAACTTAGTCGTGTTTCACCCAATATATACAAAAATGATCCTGATCTATTTGCCCGCCTGTCGCGGGCTTTTTTCATCTCGGGCGCGTAAAGTAGATTGATTATTGATCAGTTTGAGTTAGTGAGACAAATTTATGCAGACATGATATGTAACCCATATTTAATGGTTATGATAATAATTCTTTTCCTCTACCACTGGTTCATTTAAGCCAATCTTTCCATAAATATTACACTGATCCTGACCCAAAATCCTGCTCCATTCAGAAACTCAGCACCGATCCCTGTATTACCGCCGGTGATTAAAATAACTTTATTTTCAATTCCATTGTTCATGATATGCCCTTTAAATTCGTTAACGCTGCGCGTTGTAAACCGGATAATCAGTAAAACCTTCACCCGTCCCGCCATACAGCGTGGCGGCATTAAGATCGTTAAATGCCCAACCCTTCGCAATGCGTTCAGGGAGATCAGGGTTAGCGATAAATGGACGACCAAATGCGATGAGGTCAGCCAACTGCTCCTCAACCATCCGGGCACCACGTTCTGCTGTGTATCGACCGGCATAGATGATGCGTCCACTGAATATCGCGCGGATCGCACGGCGGAACGCTTCGGGTAAGTCGGGAGCATTTTCCCAGTCGGCTTCGGCTATAGACATATAGGCCACACCGGCGTTTTCCAGGATTTTTACAGCTTCGACGTAGGTTTTATGCGGATCACTTTCAACCAGGCCGATATAGACGCGGTCTTCATCTGTGCTGGAAAATAAAGGCGTGAAGCGAACGCCCAGACGGTCTGGCCCTATTGCATGAGAGATAGCCTGCACAATTTCATCCAAAAACCGCAGTCGATTTTCAATAGAACCGCCGTATTCATCCTTACGCTGGTTTGCATGCTCTGAAATAAACTGATTAACCAAATAACCATTCGCAGCATGGATCTCGACCCCGTCAAAACCTGCACTGATGGCATTTTTCGCCGCCTGGGCATATAAATTCACGAGGTCTTTAATTTCTGACCGCGTCAGTTCGCGAGGAACCGAAGGGGTAACCAACGTGCCCGTACCTGGCCCTGTCTCAATAAAAGCCTTTGCTTGTTCAGCCTGAATGGCTGAAGGAGCAACAGGGGCACTTTCTTCTGGTTGCAATGCAGAATGAGAAACGCGTCCCACATGCCAAAGTTGTGCAAAAATAATCCCCCCTTCGGCATGGACAGCGCGGGTCACTTTTTTCCAACCCTCAATTTGTTGCTCAGTATAAATTCCCGGTGTCCATGCATAACCTTGTCCCCGGGGCTCAATCTGAGTGCCTTCAGTGATCATGAAACCTGCACCCGCGCGTTGACGGTAATATTCGGCCATGAGGTCGCTGGGCACATTACCGGGTTGTTCACTTCTTTGGCGCGTCAGTGGGGGGAATACAATGCGATTTTTAAGGGTATAAGGGCCAAGCTGAGTTGGCTCGAATAAGGCTTTATGATTCATAAGGATTTTCCATGAGTGATCATCGTAAGAGGCGACATTAAGTGACAAATATTAGACCGGTCGTATATTAAACGGATACAAAAAACGACTCTATACTGAGTACCCCCTTGCTAGGGGGTAATATGAATAATTTTTCTTGTCGTGATCAGCGCTGAATCAAACGGGCCAGTATTTCGAACAATCTTGACCATTACGCTTGCACCTACCCAAAGCTGGTAGAGGCTTTCTGCCACAGTGCGAGGTGTATCGTCAATAGTGAGAGACCCCTCGGCTACGCCCGTTTCTAACGCTTGTGCCAGACGCGAGATTATTCCTGAAGTGCCTGCCTCTAGCGTTAAGCGCATCGTGTCCGAAAGATCGGCAACTTCAGCACCTAATTTCACGGCAAGACACTTACCCTGACAGTCAGAGAACGACTGAGATTCTCGCCACTGCTGCCAGTAGTTCATCAGTCGCTGAGCCATATTGAGACCTGGCTGGCCCAGTGTCCTGTCGATATCGGCGAGATAATCATCAAAATAGTGTGCCAGCATATCTGCGCCAAAAGCTTCTTTCGAACTAAAGTAATGATAGAAAGAGCCTTTAGGCACACCAGCATCTTTAAGTATTTCGTTCAATCCGACCGCAGAAAATCCTTTACCCGCCATAATACGCTGACCTGTCGCCAGAATATGCTCGCGGATTTCATTGTTATGTAGTTGCGTTGTAGTATTCATAGGTTCAATCTACCAAGAACTAGACCAGTCGTCTACAGGCAAGATAAAACTATTCCATTTTGCTAACGCTTATTTGTAGATTTCAGCAGTGCCGTACAGATGGTTATCGCCACCGGCTGAAATAATACGGTAAGACGTTGCGCCATGTTCAGTCGCTTTCGCCGCCAGTTTGTCCTGCAGGTCGCTCAAATTGCTTCCGACAGCTGAAGCGTTGATCACCCCAATACTTTGTCCCTTCACAGGTACAGCGTTGACTTCGGTCGCGGCAAAAGTGGCAAAAGAAGCGGCAGTCAGTACGATGACGGCAAAGGCTTTAGTTAATTTTTTCATGATCATATCCTCATTAAATTATTTTTAAGCACACGTTAAACGTGGGCAAGGGTAGGCACTGAATTCTTTTTAAAATTCGTTCAATGCCTGGGGAACGGGTATAAATGGGGACCTTGTATGTCCCTTATCGCATTACTCTTCAATGAATCTCAGCAGGTCTTCATTAATCGTCCCGGCTTGGGTGATTGTCATCCCGTGGCCAAATCCAGCATAGACCTTGAGCTGCGCATCTTTGACAAGTTGCGCGGACAGAATGGCAGAGTCAGCCAGCGGAACGATCTGATCGTCATCACCATGCATGATCAGGGTTGGCACATCGATTTTCTTGAGGTCATCAGTGAAATCAACCTCAGAGAACTGTTTGATACAGTCATATTGACCTTTGATCCCACCCCGCATTCCCTGAAGCCAGAAGCTTTCCCTCACACCCTCAGAAGGCGTCTCTGACGAACGGTTATAGTTGAAAAACGGCGTGGTTAAATCCTTGTAGAACTGAGAACGGTCTTTTTCGACCGCAGCACGGATGCCATCAAACACTTCCATAGGCAGACCGCCAGGATTTTTCTCACTTTGCAGCATAACCGGAGGTACTGCGCCGATAAGTACGGCTTTGCTGACGCGTGCCGAGCCATACGTACCGATATAGCGTGCGACTTCACCACCGCCGGTCGAGTGTCCAACCAGAACGACGTCGTGGAGATCTAACTGCTCGATGAGTGATGATAAATCTTCAGCGTAGGTATCCATATCATTGCCGTCCCACGTCTGACTCGAGTTGCCATGGCTACGGCGATCGTGAGCGATGACACGGAACCCCTGCTGACCGAAGAACAACATTTGCGCGTCCCATGCATCACTTGATAATGGCCAGCCGTGGGAGAAAATAATGGTTTGTCCCTTGCCAAAGTCTTTGTATGCAATCTTAGAACCGTCTTTCACCTGAATAGTTTTCATCTCTTTATTCTCTTTTCTGTTGGCGACGCCTCATGGGCGGAGCATTTGATTTAAAAGTATTTTTCTTCGTATATTTACTTTTACACTGGGCGGTCATTGACAGAATGACTGGCCTAGAAAGCATTTAACTGATGTTTACTGAGATAAGCTTTGTGCCGCTTTCTCGATCAGGGTCGCAATTTTTTCCGGTTGCGATGCGTAAATGGCATGGTTACCTTTCAATTCAGTGACGGTGCTGTGCGCGCGTTTAGCCATGAAGCGCTCCAGTTCTGGATTAATAGCACGATCCTGCGTCGCCACGACGGCCCAGCTTGGCTTCGTTTTCCATGCAGGAACGCCTGCCGGGGCAGCGAATGCTGCTACTGCGGTCATGACTTGAGATTGCGCCAACAGATTTGTCTCTTTGACCGGCAAGTCAGCGGCAAAGTCAGCGTGGAAATTTTCCGGTTTGATATAAAGGAAGTGATCTGGCGTTTCAGTAATTGACTGAGCGGCTGGCGGATATTTTTTGGCCAAACTCAGCAATGATTCACCTTGCTCCGGCTGGAACGCTGCGATGTAAACCAGCCCCGCAACAGAGGGATCATTTCCCGCGTCACTGATGATCATCCCGGCGTAGCTATGGCCAACCAGCAGTGATTTACCACTTTGTAATGCCAGAACGCGTCGAGTCGCCGCGACATCATCAGCCAGCGAGGTTTGCGGCTCCTGAACAATCGACACTTTGTAGCCCGCTTTATTCAGAATGCGAGCCACCGGATCCCAACCTGAACCATCAACAAAAGCGCCATGTACCAGAACGATGTTTTTTACCGGCGCAGCCATTGAAGACTGAGCATAAACAGACAGAACCAGGCTTAAAGCCAGCGTGGTCAATGTTTTTTTAAACATGATGTATTTCCTTCAATTGTCATTTTTTAAGTTAATACCCTGACATCCTGGCTCCCTGCCTTACAGGCCAGCGGACGGACATTCAGGTGTGTAATGTTGTCCAGATTTGCTCAGTGGGGGAGGGCTTAAAGAACTCCCTCCCCACGTGATTAACCGTTATGCACCCAGCTGTTTAATCAGTTCTTCTGCCGCCTCGGTAGAGGAGGTTGGGTTTTGCCCGGTGATCAGCAGGCCGTCAGTAACAACATAAGAACTCCAGTCCGCCCCTTTCGAGTAAATCCCGCCTTTGGCAATCAGCTCGTCTTCTACCAGGAAAGGCACAATCTGCGTCAGGCCCACGGCGTCCTCTTCGCTGTTGGTAAAACCGGTGACCTTACGGCCTTCTACCAGCGGTTTTCCCTCCGGGGTTTTGACATGGCGCAGCACGCCAGGCGCATGGCAGACCAGAGCGACGTGTTTGTTTGCCGCCAGGAAGGCTTCGATAAGGGCGATGGAGTGTTTATCTTCGGCCAGGTCCCACAGAGGGCCGTGACCACCCGGATAAAAAACGGCGTCGTAATCAGCCTGTGAAACGCTGTCGAGACGAACCGTTGACGCCAGGTGTGCGGTTGCTTCGGGGTCTGCCTCGAAGCGGTGGGTCTGCTCGGTCTGGAAGTCAGGCTCATTACTTTTGGGGTCTAACGGCGGGTTACCGCCTTTCGGTGAAGCCAGCGTAATTTCCGCGCCTGCGTCTTTAAAGGCGTAGTAAGGTGCAGCCAGCTCTTCCAGCCAGAAGCCGGTTTTGCGGCCGGTGTCACCCAGTTTGTCGTGTGAGGTTAAGACCATCAGAATTTTCATCATTACTCTCCAGTATTTCAAAGTGATAGTTGAATTAGACCAGTCGTCTAATATGTTCTTAAATAAAAATGTTTCACCTGTGCCTGTTATTCCGGCCAATTCTGCGTGCTGTTTGATTTTTCCGGAACGGCTGTCGTGCTATGTCGCTTAGTCGCCGTTGCCATGTGAGTAAGCTAACACTGAATAGACCGGTCGTCTACAGATAGTTAATAAAACTTTTTGGTCTTTTATGTGCCAGGCACCTTCTCATAGCAGATGCCTGTCACGATGAGATAAACCACTCATTTTCCTGCTTATTCAACTGCGTTTTTTCACGTATCGATAATGCACTTAGTCAACTTTCTTTGCCCAAACTGCCTGAGCATTTGTGAATTCACGCAGGCCAAAGTGCGAGAGTTCGCGACCATACCCACTCTTTTTCACGCCGCCAACCGGGATGCTGGCATTAGTGGCAGAAAATCCGTTGATGAATACGCCTCCGGTTTCTAAGCGCCGCGCGATTCGCTGGGCACGGGAAACATCGCTGGTCCAAAGGTTGCCCCCTAAGCCGTAATCGCTGGTATTTGCCAGCTCAATGGCATGCTCGACGTCATCTGCGATAGTAATGGCTGCAACAGGGCCGAAGGTTTCCTCATCAAATGCAGCCATTCCCGGGCCTACTTCGCCCAATATGGTAGGCTCATAGAAGTTGCCGGGGCCCGCGATTTTATTCCCCCCAAGAAGAAGTGTCGCGCCGGCTGCGAGAGTTCGTTCTACTTGATGATGTAATTCATCACGCAAATCTTTTCGCGCCATGGGCCCGATTCTATTTTGCGGGTCCAGCGGATCGCCAACGTTCAACAGTCTGACGGCCGCGATGAATTTTTGTGTGAATTCCTCCGCGATGGGTTTTTCCAAAATAAACCGTTTCGCGGCTAAGCACACCTGGCCCGCATTTTGGAATCGCGCTTCAACACCCGCTTTAACAGCCAAATCAATATTGGCGTCAGCGAGCACAATAAATGCGTCTGATCCACCTAGCTCAAGCAAGCTTTTTTTCAATGCTTTGCCTGCAATCGCCGATACGGCAGAACCCGCCCGCATACTCCCCGTCAATGTCACTGCTGCAATGCGATCATCCTCAATCACTTCTGCAACAGTTTCGTTATCAGCAATAAGATTGGCGAATAAACCTTTAGGGAAGCCTGCACTCTCATAAGCATCCTGCAAAGCATAGGCAGAGCCCATCACATTAGGCGCGTGCTTGAGGATAAAACCGTTGCCCGACAGCATAATCGGGCCCGAAGCGCGAATGACCTGCCATAAAGGGAAGTTCCAGGGCATGACGGCCAAAATAGATCCAATCGGCAGATAGGAGACATGTACCTGATCGTCATTTTCGACAGAAACAGGCTCATCTGCGAGGATTGCCGGGCCATTGGTGGCAATCCAATCAATAGTCGCTGCACACTTCTCGACTTCTGCGCGGGCAGCAGCGAGGGTTTTTCCCATTTCAGCGGTGATGATCCCTGCCAAATTTTCTGAGCGCTCGCGCAGAATCGCGGATAAACGACGATAAGCTTCTACGCGTTTAGACATGGGAGTAGCACGCCACAGGCGAAAAGCCGCGTTATTACCTGCCAGCATGCCTTCTACTTCGTCTGCAGTTTGGAATGCATAAGTCGCGATCAACTCGTCCGTCGCAGGATTACGTGAAGTCGCGACATCAATAGAAAGCGTATTCTGTGTGACATGTTGGGATGACATAGTTTTTGCCTCATAAACGGTTTAAGAGAAGCACGTTGTGTGCTTCGATAAAATCCAGTTTAGGCAGGTCGAATCATCCCTGGAAGGCGTCTTGTTATCCTATGACTGGGAGTCACAGGCAACGTGCCGGGGAATATAGGTCACCAGAGAGAGGTCGGGTCTCCCCTCTGGCGTGAGTGCAACGTAGGTAAATTCAATATGTCCGGAAGTGGGATGCAAAAGCCGCTTGCTCCCCTCTCCCATGCCTTTCACTTCCGTATCCAGCCACCACTCCTTGAATTCCGGGCTTTTTTCCGAGAGTTCTTCAATGAGATGGTCAAAAGGCTTTTTGTCCTGAGCATGGGCGCGTGACGCGCGGAAAACGGAGATCATCCCTCGTGCCATCGGCTCCCAATCCAGGATCTGCGTGCGATACGGACGATATAGAAACAGCAGTCGCAACGTATTACGTTCATGAGGTTGAAGCGAACCATAATCAATAAACAAATCAGCAATAGCATCATTCCAGGCAAGAATATCAAGTCGGGCATTTCTCACATATGCCGGAATGGGATCGATAGCGCGCACTAAACTTTTCAGGCCATCACTCACACCATCCGCGAGGGGATGGGGTACCGGCTCTTCGCGCGGTGAAAGGGCAAAAAGATGGGATGATTCGATTCTGTTAAGTTTAAGAACTTTGGCTATACGCTGGAGTGCATCTGCCGAAGGTTTAATCTCTCTCCCCTGCTCAAGCCAGGTATACCAACTCACACTGACTCCAGCCAGGACGGCGACTTCCTCACGACGTAAACCGGGTGTACGGCGAGTACCCTGTTGCATGCCGAAGTCCTGAGGATTAAGGCGTGCGCGCCGGCTTACAAGGAAAGCACCGAGTTCACGACGCTGCTCTGAAGTGGTTTTTTTAACCATAATAGCCTGCCTATAAATGTGCCTGTTGTGCCAACGCTTCATCAAGATGCTGATGAATCTCTTCTTTCTTCATCTGAACCCTATGCTCAACGGAATGATTTATACACAAAATCCTTCATTTAGCTGTCTGGCAACACTGTTAAGTCTTTGCTGGCTGTGAACTGATAAGTCAGTTCCTTTTGGAAAATATTGTCTGAGCAGCCTGTTCGTATTTTCATTTGAGCCACGTTGCCACTACCGGATGCGAGGTAGGGAATGGTAAAGCGACCCCTGAAAACATTATGCTTTTGCATTTTTACACAGCCTGGGCCGCTAGCAAACGCTGAGAGAACGTCTGATCGTGCTAAAAAAGCTGCGACTTCGATATCGAGCGCATCCTATAAGTTAGGATTTCACTGCTGAGCGCAAGAACTCAACAAATGCGCGTACTCGCGCCGATAGATGACGATTCTGGGGGTAGAGAATCGAAAAAGGGCGAGAGCAGCCGCTGTATTTTTGAAGGACCTCTACAAGGTCTCCACGCCTTAAAGCGTCCCCCACTGCAAAGCGATAGGTTTGATAAAGGCCTCCGCCCGCGTTAACCCAAGCGACAGCCCCTAACGCATCATTATGTACGCGCATCCGGCTCGTTATCTGTTTCTCGATTGAAGTACCTAATTCATCGGTGAACAGCCACTGCAGCGGGCGCCCTGTATTCGGTGATATGTACTGGATGCAATCGTGTTGATTGAGCTCATCAATACGGTATGGTTCACCTTTTTTTGCAAGATATGTCGGAGTTCCAAATACCCCAAGCGAGGCGTCCTCAAGCTTTAAGGCGACAAGACGCGAATCTTGCGGAACGCCTAGCCTGATTGCTAGGTCGAAGCCTTCTTCAACAAAGTCGATTATTTTGTCCGAGATACTAATCTCGATATCGATCTGCGGATAAAGATCAGTGAACTTGGGCATCAAGGGTAAAAGGCGAAACGTTCCGTAAGCAGCACTGACGCTAATGCGTAGCGGTCCGCTAGGGACGGTTTGTGAACCCGTGATCGCTCGCTCAGCCTCGGCGATTTGCTCAAGCGCTAGATGACATTCTTTCCAATAGAGCTCGCCCTCCGTTGTAAGCTTGACGGCGCGGGTGGTCCGCAAAAAAAGACGTACTCCGAGGCGCTGCTCGAGCCGACTGATCGACCGACTGACTGCGGCCGGCGTCAGACCGAGAGTCTCAGCCGCACTGGTGAAGCTGCCGGTCTCCGCTGCTCTGCAGAACTGTTCAATACTGCCAAGCTGAAGTGGGTTACCTGCTGCCATATTGATTACCATTTGTAATAAATGAATTGATTATTACATGGTTTATCAACCAGGAACAACGCATTAAAGTACGTCTACAGCTTCAGCAACACCGTGACAAGGCCGCGCTACTCAAGCAGTGCACGGTTTTGACCTACACCTCAATTTACTTTTAGGAGCGACACAATGACTAGCAAACTGAACGTTTTCACTTCGCCTTCGGCTTTCCCTAACCCACAGCGCCTGCGCCTGTTCATGCATGAAAAGGGAATCGCTGATCAGTTCCAGGAGACTATTTACGACATGACGCCGGTTGGCGAACAGCGTGGATGGCGTCACTTGAAAATGAATGCTTGGGGTGAGACGCCGACCCTCGAGCTCGCTGACGGTAGCTATATCTCCGAAACTGCAGCTGTCGTCCGTTACCTGGACCAGTCCTACCCCGGCCGCAAGATCATGGGGGATACGCCGCTGGAACAGGGCTTGGACAACATGTGGGATAACCGCATCTGGGTTCACATTCTGTATCGAATCGTCACGGCTTTCCACGTTCTGCATACCGGTCTCGGCTTCAAACTCGAATTGACGAAGAACGAAGCTTGGGGCGAACACTGCCGTAAAGAAGCGTTGGCCCATGCTGCACTGGTCAACAAACATCTTTCAGACGGACGCCAATGGCTGCTGAGGGGCGACGAGCCTACTTTTGCCGACATCACGCTGGCAACCGCGATCGCGTTCTCGAAGTTCCCGGTGAATGCTACGCCGCTGGACGAACGTTTTGAGTTCCTGGACGCATACTGGCAGCGCTGGCAGCAGCGTCCAAGTTTCCAGGCTGCATATGCAGACCGTAGCAGCGGTATCCCTGAGCTCGAAAACAAGGCGTGATCTAACTTTAAAGTCGCGCTAAATCCAACCGTGGATTTAGCGCGATCGAAGAGGCCTACTTTGGGGCGGTATGAGTATTCAGGAATTTGCAGCGCTTCCCTGCGAACGAAAACGCTATGTTGGTAACGGTTTTTAGTGTTGCAAATGCGCGCAGTGCATGGAGGCGACACCCCATTTTGAAAGGAACGTTATCGGTAAGGGTCGCCGGTAGCGCGGCGCAGCCGCCCTGGTTTTATAGGTAACACCGATGCTCAGCCCTCGTCCTGCCAGACCATTCCCGCTAACAGCAATGAAACGTCAAGGTACGTGGCCGGAGTGGTCCTGGCGAAGCGCCTTTGGCGCTTACGCGCGTGTACTTCAACGTTAACGCCACATCTCTTAAAGCGACACATTTTTAATAGTTACAACATTCACTTTTAAAGCCACTTTGTTCCGGGCCTTTGGCCCGGGGCGGGGCAGCTTTTCAGGGGGGCGGAGGTGTTACATTGTTTATTTCAATGAAACATCTCTCCAACTCGTTTGGTTTTCATTCCGCAAAGGTCCGTGGGCGTCAGACTTCTTGATGCAGGCTCAGGCATAACGCGTTAAGGCTCCAGCAGATCAGGTGAACAAGCGCGTTCAATTCTCACGTCGGTTCGCTGTGACCCGCTGTGCGTTGTCCGCGACCATACTGGCGTGGCGGACAATTCATGACCCGTTTGAATGCTGTACTGAAGGATTTCTCGGACTCATACCCAACCGCGTGGCCGATCTCAGCAACTGAGTCGCGGTAATGCCTCAGCCTGTCTGCGGCGAGTGCCATTCTCCAGCGCGTCAGGTAGTCCATCGGCGAGAGGCCGACGAACTCCTTGAACCGAAGCGCAAAGGTTGTGCGTGACATGGCGGCTTGCCCGGCGAGCTTCTGCAGAGTCCATTTCGCGTCGGGTATGGCATTGATCACCGCACGCATGCGCTTGTCCGCCAGAGCGAACAGCCAGCCGACATCATCACTGTTCCTCGCAGTTTCCTAAATTAGCGCTTTGGAGTAACAATTAAGTACGCATAATCATAATTATGTTAAAAGAACCCACTCTCTCCCAAAAATTCCTCACTTCACTGTAGATGATTCTTTTTTACTAACTTTATATAATGGGATTTATATAAAGTTAGTAGTCTACTGGGATGGCTGGTATTCTATCCAGTAGTTACAGATGCAAATGATTCTTCACCGTGGATCGCGTACAGATACCGCTACGTGAAATCTGCAAGGTAAATCCCCTGCATCTTTCTCAGAATCCACGTAGCGTTGTCAGTCACCGGGAGTTCGCTTTTTGAGCTATCTATGGGTAAATTAATACCAACGAACCAGATGCTGCCTGTTATCCAGGCCGAAGAAGATGTTCTGGACAGACTTAAGGAGTTTGTCCAGGATCGTGAAGCCTTTTCACCCAATACCTGGCGGCAACTGATGAGCGTAATGCGGATCTGCCACAGATGGTCGATAGATAATCGCCGCCCATTTTTGCCTATGCTTCCGGCCGACCTTCGCGATTACCTGAACTGGCTGCAAGAGAACGGCCGAGCCTCTTCAACAATTGCGACGCATGGCTCATTGATTTCGATGTTACACCGTAACGCCGGTCTTACACCGCCAAACGCTTCCCCTCTGGTTTTCCGGGCGGTGAAGAAGATAAATCGTGTTGCTGTCGTTACTGGCGAACGTACTGGCCAGGCTGTGCCCTTTCGTCTTGAGGATCTGCTTGAGCTTGATGCGTTATGGTCTGACTCAATATCGCTTCGCCAAAAACGTGATCTGGCTTTTCTGCATGTCGCTTACAGTACTTTGCTGCGTGTCAGTGAAATATCCCGTCTCCGCGTTCGCGATATCTCCAGGGCAACAGATGGCAGGATCATCCTTAACGTGAGCTATACCAAAACGATTGTTCAGACTGGCGGGCTGATCAAATCTCTCAGTTCGCAATCCTCGCACCGGTTGTCAGAATGGTTATCGTTGTCTGGTATTAGCACTGAACCTGATGCCTTCCTCTTTTGTCCGGTGCACCGTTCGGGGAGTGCAACTTTTTCAATCACCCGTCCGCTGAGCACGCCGGCGATGGAATCCATTTTTGCACATGCGTGGCAGACGATTGGAACCGTTGAAACTGTCAATCCCAATAAGGGGCGATACAAAACCTGGACTGGCCACAGTGCCCGCGTAGGTGCTGCACAGGATATGGCAGGACGTGGTTATGCGGTCGCTCAGATTATGCAGGAAGGAACCTGGAAAAAACCTGAAACTTTAATGCGTTATATCCGTAACCTTCAGGCGCATGAAGGGGTTATGATTGATCTGATGGAAAAAAAACCATCAGGACAAAATTAATTAAATATGAATTCATAAAAAATAAGTATGAATTATGATTTTAATCTATCTGTTACTTCACTCAGAAACGTGCTGGGCCAGGATGGTGGTCAGGTTTAAACAGGGCGATTTTTCATGAGAAAGATGGGTCAATGGCCTGCTGACGTTGCCATAATAGGGAGAGTGATGTGTAGTCAATGAGTGGGTAGCACGCCAAGAATCAATTAAATTGGGCCAATATGTCATCCGGTCGAGTTAAAGACCTAATCAGTTAATGCCATTCAGGAAATCATTCAGCGTTCATTCAGCGTTCATTTTCTTTTTTATCTGGATGCTGCTTTTGGTTTGAAGGCTAACCAGACTGATTAGGCATTTTTTGCCTGAAAAAAATCAGGCAAAAAAACTGTTACTAAATGGGGTCATGCGCAACAGCGATCATTCCATGAATCGCGGTAGATAATATTCCCATCAGTGTACTTCCAAGTAATCGCTTCATAACGTAACTCGAGCGTTTCCAGATGCGTACTGCTCATACCATTTGGAGCTAGGTACGGCGCAATCGTCGTGAGCTTGACGTTATCCAAGATGATATTGAAATACTCAGCCTCGATGCCAGATTCCAGGATGCGGTACATCTTGATTGTTGCCTTTTTCATTGTTCGACCTTCACACACAGCGCGATACAGGAGTGGTGTAGTCTGATCGAATTCTTTCACTATCGAGATAGGCCGATGAACGCGCGTTCCTGTGAGTTTTCCCCATTGTGGATCAACGGGAATAGTGACGCCGTGGGAGAATGATTTTAATTCGATAGAGCCTAAGCGCAGTGGCATCATGCAGCTACCGACAACGGGAGAGCCGTTTTCATCTTCAAGCCATAAGTGAGCGGGAGTGGACATTTAATTTCCTTATAAATTAATCATCATTTAACGTAGCGATAAAAAATAACTATTACGATCACGAAAAATAGAGGCACAGGCCATAAAGGGCCATCAGGGAGAAAACGCACTAGAACAACTGCAAATATAAGTGTTAGTACGGCGGGTCCGTACATCGAAAATAATGACTTGAAAAATCTCTTAAAAACCCTTCTGATAAAATTCATCATATTTTATCTAATCATCTTGATGATGATGTCTGTAATATCACCATCCGATCCCCACAGTGCTTTAAATGCGCCAGCCCGCTCAAACAATGGCTCTATCAGGAAGTACATCATTTCCAGTTCTTGAGCATATAGCGCAGAGTAGTACGCAGGGTAAGTAAAGCGAAGACGATCTGCACTATTTGCTGCTTTCTGGACTATGCCATATATGCCAAGCCCACCAACAACCCCGCCCGCCCTGCGTCCTGCTAGTGCGCTGATTTCAAGATTTAGATTCATGCCGATGGTAACGGATGATGCAACAGCTAAAGAAAACCCGACATTTGTGAGGACATTCACAGCCATAAGCCGCTGCTTGATGTGTTCTAATTGAGCAGTTGTTTTAAATTTAAATATTTCTCCGAAATATATTTTAAGCATGTCGTACGCAATATTGCCATTTTGTAGAAGATGGTAGACTCCTTTAGAAAATCGAATATCCTCAGTCTTTTGTTTCTGACAGACGTCCTGATATTCATCCGTGAAACAGGATGTGTAATACAATGCACGCTGTGCGCCTGCACCTATCGTTTCAATCTGATTTGATACCGCTTCTCTAACACCCGTTAATGCGTGATCGAGCTTTAACGCAAGAATCTTATTGGCCTGTAAATGGCTGATAATTTCATCATTACCGTACATAATCATTCCTTGCTTATGCCATTAAGTCCGTATGGATATTCAATTTACCATAACATGCGCTCACCGCGCGCTTTTCCCCTGAAGACACCCTTTCTTGCGGCTTATCCGACACAACGTCAGGCTGGTCTGTACGTTTCCAGTACTTTGATTGGCACTTTCATACATTTAATCATCGATTCTGGCCGCTCAACCTTTGCTGTTAGCGCTGTTCTCAACAGATCCGCTATCACTATGTGTTTAGGTTCAATAGCCAGGTCATGTAACGTAAATACTAAATCTCCAACAATCCGGCACATTTGATCGTACAGTTGGTCCGTTTCCTCTGTACTTATAGCAACCTCATAATTGTTTGTATCGGTTGTATATTATCAAACATCCCTAATTAAATTGCGGTTAAGTTGTATTTGTGTGCGTTAGCACATGAAGCCGACAAATAGTGTCACATAGGATACCTCAGCTTATGGTCGCCGGTGACGCTGCGCAGCCCCCCCGCCCTGCAAGACCATTCCCGCTTACAGCAATGAAACGTTTAATTACGCGGTCGGAGTGGTCCTGGCGAAGCCAGGGCGTATCTCCGCGTTAGCGGCAAAAGCGCTTACGAGCGTGTACTCTAAAACCAAAGGAAAACCTCTTAAAGCGACACAACCGCAGTAGTTACAACATTCATTTTAAAGCCACTCTGTTCCGGGCCTTTGGCCCGGGGGCGCGGCTTTTCAGGGCGGCCAGGTTCCACACGGGTGTTACCGCTGTGCACGGTCCGTTATTAAGGGCCAGCTCGGGAGCTTCAGATTTGCACGGAGTAGTAGAAGGAAATCATGTGAATGTTGTAACTAAATTCGGGTTGCTAAAAGCCTGCATTGCAGGCCTTTTTAAGAGAGGAAATTTACGCGGCGACCTTACTGCACATATCGGCGCACTGCCGGCAGCGCTTCGCACAGTACTGACAGTGGTCATGCTGATGTTGCGAACATTCCTCAGCACAGGCGGTACAAATGTCCGCACACAGATAACATATCTGTTGCGCATAGCCGCTTTGGAGCGCCAGAAAATGCGCGGCAAGACGACAAATCGCGGCGCATTGCATGTCCAGCCGGATACAAGCTTTCATCATGCCAATGTCTTCTTCGTTAAGGCAGGATGTAGCACAGTGATCACATGCTTCTGCGCATTGATAACATTCATCGATAATCTCCTGATTATTGATCTTCATACAAGCCTCCTAATTAAATTTAACACCTTTCAAAGTCTGAATAATATTTCACGTTAAGCAAGTTCAGAGTGCCATAATAACAATTTATTATAAGATACTCCTGATGAATAATCATTTAATACAAACAGGGGCTTGCTATACATTTAAATGTCAGGACTGTCATTGTTATCCTTTTTAATCACATTACACGCAATACCTGTGGCTATACTTTAAGTTCGATTAATATGACGGGAGGTTGTTGTAATGACAGGCATCACTGATCAAGATAAAAGTAAATCCGGGCATGATCATGAACGGGATAAGGATATTCATAAGCGGGAAAGGAATAAACCTCAACCAGATTATCAAAAAGATCATCCTGCAGATGCACCGGAGTCAGGCGATAAGATGTTGTAATACAAAGATATATATCCTGCGATATGTGATGAAATGCGTTTCAGCAGGCAGCCATGTTCCACGGTTCTCACGGTTGTCTGTTCTAAGCCCTGTTGATATAGCACTCCACGCCGGGGATAATTCCATGCTTTTATGATCCTGACGCCAATATATCAATAAGATAAGGTACCTTCGCTTAGCCCTCCCTTTTTCCTGATTTACAGATTTATCTGAAGAATATGTAAATCTGGCGTTATTAATTGAAGAAAAAAGCATGTTAGCTAAGCTCATATACATAACCTTACAAACCAGCAGGGCGGAAATTGCCTTTTTCATTAACCGGAACGCGGGGGTTTAATGAACCAACAAACATGCACGATTTTGTATAACGGCGAGCCTTTAACGGGGAGGATTAATCAACCGCTGATTGATTTTCTGCAAGAACAGGGGAAAAAACTGCCGCATGTTTGTTATCACCCTGCGCTGCCACCGCTGGAAACCTGCGATGTGTGCTGGGTAGAAGCGGATGGTGAAAAAGTGCGCGGTTGCACGCTCACTACCTATGATGGTCTTGCAGTGAACAGTCAGAGCGACGCCATACGCGCAGCGCAGGAAGAAGGGATGGATCGCATACTTAACCGCCATGAGCTGTATTGTACGGTTTGCGAACACAACACCGGTGACTGCACCCTGCACAATACTGTCGCCGATATGCATATCCCGATTCAGTATTACCCTTTCGAGCGAAAACCCTACGGGAAAGACCATTCTAACCCTTTTTATACTTACGACCCGGATCAGTGCATTCTCTGTGGTCGTTGCGTTGAAGCCTGCCAGAACGTTGAGGTGAATGAAACGCTGACCATCGATTATACCGAAGCTCATCCGCGCGTACGCTGGGATGGCGGGACTCAAATCGCCGGTTCAAGCTGCGTCAGTTGTGGGCATTGTGTCACTGTGTGCCCGTGCAACGCACTGTTGGAAAAAACCATGCAACCGGATGCCGGTCCGTTTACCGCCATGCCTGAACCGGTTAAACGTCCGCTGATCGATTTCGTTAAAGCCCTGGAGAACAGTATTGGCGCGGAGCCGGTGACGGCTATTTCCCTGATCGATAATGCGCTGCGGCAGGCGGAAATCAAGCGGACGAAGACGGTATGTACGTATTGTGGCGTAGGATGCAGTTTCGAAATGTGGACGCGTGACCGCCATATACTGAAAGTGCAGCCTGTGGCGGAGGCGCCGGCAAACGGTATCTCGACCTGCGTAAAAGGGAAATTTGGCTGGGATTTTGTCAACAGCCCGGAACGGCTGACCACACCACTGATCCGCGAAAATGGACGCTTCCGCCCTGTCAGCTGGGACGAAGCGCTGGAGACCGTTGCCCGCCGGTTGCGTGAAATCGCACAACGTCATGGGGGAGACGCCATCGGTTTTATTGGTTCAAGCAAGGCCAGCAATGAAGAAGCTTACCTGACGCAAAAAATTGCCCGCCTGATTTTTGGCACCAATAATGTAGATAATTCCTCACGCTACTGCCAGAACCCGGCCACACAGGGGCTGTTCCGCACGGTCGGCTATGGTGGCGATGCGGGAACCATCAAAGATATGCAGCAGGCTGACCTGATTATCACGATCGGCAGTAATCTGGCGGAAAACCATCCGGTGATTGCCTCACATATCAAGCAGTCACATAAACACCGGTCGCAAAAACTGCTGGTGGTCGATCCCCGGCGGCATGAAATGGCCGACCGCGCAGATCTGTTCCTGCAAATCAAGCCGGGAACCGATCTGGTCTGGGCTTCGGCCATGTCACGTTACATGTTTGACCACGGTTATGCCGATGAAGAGTTCCTGAACCAGCGGGTCAATCAGGTCGCGGAATATTATGCCTCTCTTATGCCGTTCACGCTGGAATATGCCAGTGAGATCACGGGCCTGAGTGTCGAAACACTGGTATCAGCCGCGGAGATGATCGGCCAGGCGAAAAGCGTCTGTCTGCTGTGGGCGATGGGGATCACCCAGCACAGCCACGGAGCCGATACCAGCACGGCGCTGTCGAATTTACTGCTGGTGACCGGCAATTATGGCCGTCCGGGCACCGGCGGTTATCCGATGCGCGGCCACAACAATGTTCAGGGGGCCAGTGATTTCGGTTGCCTGAGTAATGTTTATCCCGGCTATGAAAAAGTCACCGACCCGGCGGTGCGTGAAAAGTGGGCGGAAGCCTGGGGCGTCGACCCTGCGGCACTCTCTGACAAGGCGGGCGCAGACAATTTTAAGATGGTACAACAGGCCGATAAAGGTGCGCTGAAGGCGATGTACATCATCGGAGAGGAGACCGCATTTTCCGATGCAGATTCGACGAATGTTCATGAGGCTTTCAGCAAACTGGAATTTATGGTGGTCCAGGACATTTTTATGAGCCGTACCGCAGAATTTGCAGATGTGGTGCTGCCTGGTTGCCCGTCTGTCGAAAAAGAAGGCACCTTCGTGAATACCGAACGGCGTATCCAGCGTTTTTATGAGGTAATGAAACCGCTGGGTGAAAGCCTCCCGGACTGGAAAATCCTGACGATGCTGGCCTCCAAACTTGGCCATCCCTGGTATTACCAGCATCCTGGCCAGATTATGCAGGAAGCGGCAAATATCGCCGGGATTTTTGCCGGTGTCAGTTATGAACGCCTGTCCGGATGGCAGTCTCAGCTTTGGCCGGTCAGTGCTGACGGTAAAAGTACGCCGCTGCTGTATACCGACAAATTCCAATTTCCCGATGGCAAAGCACGACTGTATCCGCTTGAGTGGCATCCGCCCATGGAGGAATCCGACAGCGAATACGATTTGCTGCTCGATAACGGCCGCATGCTTGAGCACTTCCAGTCAACTAATCAGACCGGCAAAGGAGGAAGAATCACTTCCCTTTCGCCAAACTGGTATGTGGAAGTGGGCCCTCAGCTGGCGGCAGAACGTCAGTTACAGGAAGGGGATTGGGTACGCCTGACTTCGCGCCGCGGCTCGCTGGAAGTGCCGGTGCTCATCACGGACCGTGTGGCCGGTAACGTGTTGTTTATTCCCATTCATCATGGAAAACCCGGCGTGAATGGCCTGACCGGAGAGCACCACGATCCGGACGTGAATACCCCGGCTTATAAGGAAATCGCGGTCACGATGACCAAACTGGAGCGGACTCCGCAACCTGATCCCCTGCCGCGAGAAAACTTCCGCTATGGTCAGCGCACCCCGATCAACCAGGTGCCAGCAGAAGATAAATGGCGTCAGGATGGTTATCGCCTGCCGCCTGAACATGTTGAACATCCGGAGAAATTCTAATGGCTGAACGACAGGAATATCAGGTGCCGCCTGCCAGCACCGAAACAACCGCACAGGAAATGCTGCATACCTTAACCGAGAGCCTGCATGAGCATGGGTTTTTACGTTTGCTGAACGATGTGGTACGGGCAAATACGGATATCGCGCGTATTCTGGTCGACGGGATGAATCAGCCCGGTAGCCAGAATGCCATGCAAAACCTGTCCCTGCTGTTTATCACGCTGAGCAAAATCCCGCCGGAGCATTTTAATCATCTGCTGCAGGCGCTCAAATCCGGCGTTATGGCGGTACGCCAGGATAATGAGCGTAACGAACCGAAACACGAAGAGACGGCGCCCGGGGTGCTCGGCATGATGAAACTGCTCAATGATGAGGATTTATGGCGTGGTCTGATGCCGATCGTTAACGGCCTGAAAGCCTTTGGGGAAGAGATACAGAAAGAAGAGCAGAAACCTGTGACCCGAAATACCGGTAAAGAAACGCATGAGTGAAACTGACTGGGTGCTGCTGCTGTCACGCGGACAATTTGCGCTCACTATGGCGATGCACATCACGCTGGCTGCACTGACCTTAGGACTGGCTCCGTTTCTGGTATGGTTCGAAGCCCGCTGGCTATGGGGTAAACAGGCAGCCTCGGGTACTGCCCTGCACTTCTGGCTGAAAATTTTTGCCATCACCGTTGCCGTTGGAGCCGTTTCCGGCGTAGTGATGGAATTTCAGTTCGGCACCAACTGGTCGGTATTTTCGCAAAAAGCAGGCGGCATTATCGGGCCACTGCTGTTTTATGAAGTGCTGATCGCCTTTTTTATGGAATCTGGGCTGACGGGCGTGATGCTATTCGGGATGGGGAAGATCCCGCCGAAGTGGCATTTTGTTATCACCTGTCTGGTCGCAGCCGGAGCATTGTTCAGCGCCTTCTGGATCCTTGCCGCTAATTCCTGGATGCAGACGCCGGCGGACTTTATGCGTGACGCAAACGGTAATTTCCATCCCACAAACTGGATGGCGTTTCTTTCAGCCCCCTCTTTCGCTTGGCGCTTTTTCCATATGGTGCTGGCCTCACTGATTGCTGTCGCATTTATGATTGCCGGTATTGGCGCATGGCGTCTGCTTCATCATCCCGCTGAAGCCACCTCAAGGATCATGGTGAAAGCAGCCATCTGGTTCGCGGTTGTTGCAACGCCGGTACAAATCGTGGTCGGTGATCAGCATGGGGAAAATACGCTTCACTATCAGCCTCAGAAAGTGGCCGCGATGGAAGGAAGCTGGCATCAGCCCGCCCCCGGAGAAGGTGAACCTCTGCGGCTGTTTGCCTGGCCGGATCAACAGGCGCAACGCAATCAGCTGGAAGTAGCGATACCGATGATCGGTTCTCTTTATCTTCGCCATAATCTGACCGGTCATATTAAGAGTTTGAGTGAATTTCCTGAGCATGAACGTCCTCCCGTCGCTGCGGTTTTTTTCTCGTTTCGTATCATGGTGGGATTGGGGTTACTGATGTTGATGACCAGTGCGGTAGCGGCGTACCGGCTTAAACGCGGCAGATTGTTTGATGCCAGACTATTGCTCTGGTGGCTGATCTGGACGTCTCCGTCAGGTTTTATTGCCATGCTGGCCGGCTGGCTGGTCACCGAACTTGGCCGTCAGCCCTGGACAATTTTTGGCATGCTGCGCACCGCCGAGAGTGTATCCTCAATGCCACTCTCATGGGTCATCACCTCATGTTGCGGTGTAATAGTGATTTATGGTCTGGTCTTCGGTTTTGGTTTGCGGCACTTTCTGCGCTACGCCTCCGGTCCTTTACCTCAGGGATCGGATGTGGTGGTGACCGCGATACCGACCTCAACCTGAGGAGCTCGTGATGGAATGGTTAGCCGATCTCTCTGCGGCGATGCTGTTATTTTCATTGCTGATGTATCTGATGCTCGACGGTACGGATTTAGGTGCCGGGATGCTGCTGATTTTCTTTAACGACGAGAAACAAAAGCGGTCCATCGTAAAGTCAATGCTACCCATCTGGGATGCTAATGAGACATGGCTGGTGTTGCTGGCCGGCGGATTGTTCGCACTTTTTCCTGCCGCTTACGCCCGCCTTTTCAGTGCCCTGTATATCCCAGTATTTGTAATGTTGCTCAGTCTGATTTTACGCGCATTAGCGCTGGAATACCGGGATACGGTCTCAGGGAGGATTCGTCCCTGGCTTGATAAACTTCTGCCAGCGTCTTCTGCTCTTGCCGCATATTGTCAGGGGATCTGCGCAGGTTTAGTCGTCAGCGGTAATATTGCCGCTGGCGCGTATTCCTGGCTGGGCTTATATCCGATGCTCAGTGGTATAGGGTTGATCTGTGCGTATATGTTGCTGGGCTGCGGCTGGATACGCTGGCGCGTCGCTGAAAAGAAGGAAAAACGCACCCTCAGACTTACCCGTTATTTTTTACTGCTGAGTCTGGGTTTGTTTTTAATTATACAATGTATGAATCCTGCACCGTGGCAGCAGGTATGGCAACTGGCCTGGGGTAAGGGGTTGATCCTATTAATTGTCCTGTTATGGCTTTTTTCGCTTTTGGTATTACAGAAGCTTAGCCCGTTCAGACAACTGGCCGTTACTCTTATTTTACTGGCTGCCATCGTTATACAGACCGGGATAGGCATTTACCCTGAGCTTATTCCGGGGGAAATGAACTTACACAGGGTGGCGTCCGGCGGTATAACACAAGTGTTCCTTCTGACCGGTATTGCCTTTATTATTCCGATCACGCTTCTTTACCATAGCTGGGCCTTTTGGGTATTTCGCGGAAAAATAGAAAAGTAATAAAACAATAAGCTATCACCGTGCAGGCATGCTGCTTCAACTGCGTATGTGGTAATAATGCGCAGGTTTATAAAAGGGAGTGGTAATAACTTCTTTAGGTTAACCGGGCCTTTATAAATCAGTAAATTTTATATCGCAGCATACGTAAAACTCACCGATCGGAAAAATCCTATAAATACTTATCCCGGCGCGAAGTATTTATTCCCTCTGACTATACTTATAACTTATTCATAGAACCCATTGGAGGCCATATGCTTAAGAATAGCGATCCTGATAATAGCCAGTGTGATCATAAAAGAGATAAAGACAATCCGCAGCCAGACTACAAAAAAGACGATCCTCATAATGCGCCTGAATCAGGTGATAAAAATATCTGACCCGGCCCCTGAAATGAGCCCACTCCTGAGGGGGCTCATTTCACTCCTGTGCTTAAATATTTATTATTAATCAGTTATTTTTCATGATCACAGCACAGCCTGAGCATCTGCCAGTCGTTTTCCTCGTTGAATGTAAACTCTCCAGACTATGTATGATTCTCTCACAGCACCTGTATACGGCATGCAGCGAAAGGCGATCTTCGTATATTCAAATAAATCATTAATTATGTTTCATTGAGTAAAATAATCGCTTACCCACCTGCGACAAATACCCATTTTTCAGAGAAAGCAAACCCCGTTATAACTCCCACTAATATCATGGAATTACCGGGTTACTCATATCAATATCTTATTCAGTCAACCTCCCGATTGGGACTTTTCTTAATAAAATCCAGCATTTCACCACGCAGTATCTGTTATATTTTTACAAAACAACGAATTATGTCTGATATTAAAAGTAAAGGTATTACTCTTGCTGTTTCACGCGGAGATGATTATTTAATTTTTAGCGACACCCGGCTTGACGCATTATTAATACACGCTATTATTAGAAGTGAGCACATGCTCTTCAGGAAATATCATCTTTATAAGAAATCCCATTAAGGATGATGTTACAAGTAAATAACTTTTAAAATCCGATAGGAGGACATTATGGCCGAACATCGTGGTGGTTCAGGTAATTTTGCAGAAGATCCAGAAAGAGCATCTGAAGCCGGTAAAAAAGGCGGACAAAAAAGCGGGGGTAACTTCGCGAATGACCGTGAACGCGCAAGCGAAGCCGGTAAAAAAGGTGGACAGCATAGCCATGACAATGATTAGTTAGCTTAATCGTATGAATGTTATGTAGTTATGTATTAGCATTAAAGGCCCGTGGATAATTCTGCGGGCCTTACATTTGGCTTCCACGTTGGTTAAGCTAACGATGTCAGAACTGAATAACGCCTTTGATGAGCTGGCGGTTATTGATGATTTTTTCTTCGTAGATTTCGGCCAGCCCGCTAAATGGATAACGGTGCGTCAGCATCATGTCCGCCGTTAACACTCTGTCAGCCATCAGCCTGCCCACTTTTTCAAAATCCTCCCGGGTTGCGTTACGGCTGCCCATCATGGTGGTTTCTTTTTTATGGAACTCAGGATCTGAAATAGTCAGATCCCCTTTAAATAACCCGACAAAAACGATGCTACCGCCATGACGGATCAGATTGACTGCATTGTTCATGGCCTGCTGGTTGCCGGTGGCATCAATAAGCTTCTGCGCCAGAGAACCGCCAAATGCCCCACACAACTGAACGTCAAAGTTCTCTTCTGAGGGATCGATACTCAGTAATCCCAATTTTTCTTTTACATGCTGACGACGTTCCGGACTGGTATCAGCCACCACAACCCGGGCCCCGTCCGCTTTGGCAATGGCCGCCACCCCCAGGCCAATCGGACCTGCGCCCACGACCAGCACCTGATCGCCGGGGCTGATGGCGGCGCGGCGAACGGCATGAGCACTGATAGCAAAAGGTTCGGTCAGCGCTGCGGCTTCGGGGTCTATACCCTCCGCATCAAGCAAATTGCTGGCAGGTATGCTCAGATATTCACAGAACCCGCCATCCTGATGAACGCCAATCACTGATATCTTTTCACAACAGTTGGTATTCCCCGTGAGGCAAGCAGGGCATTGATAACAGGCGACATAGGGAATAACGGAAACCTGTTGTCCGGTATTAAATTGGTAAATATTTTTGCCCAGCCCGACTATCTCCCCGCATATTTCATGACCCAGTACTCGCGGATAGCTGAAAAAAGGCTGTTTCCCGCGCCATGCATGTATATCCGTTCCGCAAATACCCACGGTTTTAATTTTTAGCAGCGCATCATTATCACCGGGAACCGGAATTGCGCGTTGTTTCCAGATAAGTGATGTAGGTTCCTGGCATATCAGGGCATTCATTGTCGTCATGATTCATTTCTCCTGTTTTGTTAACCCAGGTATCAATGAAAAAAACAAAAATCGTGAAATAAGAAAATTGATTTGTGAAATCCGACTCATAAAACGGTTTTAAAACCGTTTTTAATAGCAAGAAACATAAGGATCACCCATGAGCCGGTCACAAAAGTTACGTCATAACGTCGTCAACCAGGTTATCTATGATATGGATCGGGGGCATATCCCTTCACCGCTCCCATCCCAAAGTTCACTCGCGGAGATGTACAACGTTAGCCGCACCACAGTCCGTCATATTCTTGCTCATCTCTGCGAGTGTGGCGTATTGCAGGCTGCAGGAAGTGATTACCTGATCTTGCGTAAGCCAGAGAATAACGACGGTTTTGCCTGCTCCGGTGAACCGCTGGAGGCACAAACAAAAATCTTCGAACAGGCATTTTTCTCGATGATAAATCAGCGTCAGCTTCGCGCCGGAGAATCGTTCTCAGAACTTCAGCTCGCGCGTGCTGCGGGTGTCAGCCCGGTTGTAGTACGTGAATACCTCCTGAAATTTGGCCGCTACAACCTGATTGAAAGCGAGAAACGGGGTCACTGGAGCATGAAACGGTTTGATCAACGCTATGCGGAGCAACTGTTTGAACTGAGGGAGATGCTGGAGACCCACGCCCTTCAGCGCTTTTTAAATCTGCCTGCTGATGACCCCCGCTGGTTTCAGGCAAAAGCGCTGCTTGAACGTCACCGGACCCTTCGTGACAGCATTGGCGACAGTTTTCGTAAGTTCTCTTCCCTGGACCGGGAGTTTCACGGGTTACTGCTTTCTGCAGCCGATAATATATTTTTCGATCAGTCACTTGAGATTATTTCTGTCATCTTCCATTTCCACTACCAGTGGGATGAAAGTGACCTGAAGCAGCGCAATATTATTGCCATTGATGAGCATATGACCATTCTGAGTGCCCTGATTTGCCGCAGCGATATGGACGCCATGCTGGCGATGCGTAACCACCTCCAGACAGCCAAACAATCGATGGTCCGCTCCATCAATCAGACTGCGTCCGTTTTCCATTAAGTACCGATTAAAAGCAGTAAACCATTATCAGGCGCACGCTTCAGTTAAAAGTTAAACGCAAAATAAAATGCCACTCCTATTTTCAATAACACGTCGGTTATACGACGGAAGATTCGTCAGGAGATGATAACAATCCTCCCCTGACGAATTAATGAGACCTTTCCATTAATCCATTAATGAAAAGTAATAATCAAATCTCAGGAGTCTGGCGTGGAAAAAAATAATATTACCCTCGACCGGCAGACAACGTTTGATCAGACCACATTCGCGGACATCCCAGTTCCGCCAAACGGTTTATTAGAGCGCTCTGCACGTATTAAACGGATCCAGACAACGGCAATGATCTTGCTATTTTTTGCCGCAGTGATTAATTATCTTGACCGCAGTTCCCTGTCTGTCGCGAACCTGACTATCCGTCATGAGCTGGGACTGAGTGCCACTGAAATTGGTGCACTGTTATCCGTGTTCTCCCTGGCTTATGGTTTCGCACAACTGCCCTGCGGCCCCCTGCTTGACCGCAAAGGTCCGCGTATTATGCTTGGACTGGGCATGTTTTTCTGGTCACTCTTCCAGGCAATGTCAGGCATGGTGCATACCTTCACACAGTTTATCCTGGTACGGATAGGCATGGGTATCGGCGAAGCGCCAATGAACCCCTGTGGCGTCAAGGTGATCAACGACTGGTTCAACATTAAAGCGCGCGGAAAGCCTATGGGGGTTTTCAACGCCGCATCCACCATTGGTGTAGCCATCAGCCCGCCGATTCTGGCAGCGATGATGCTCCTGATGGGCTGGCGCCTGATGTTTATTACTATCGGTATTTTGGGTGTGTTCCTGGCCATCGGCTGGTATATGCTTTACCGGAACCGCGAGAACGTGGAGCTGACCACTGTAGAGCAGGCCTATCTGAATGCCGGCAGTATTAACGCGCGTCGGGACCCGCTGAGCTTTGCAGAATGGCGCAGCCTGTTCCGTAACCGCACCATGTGGGGAATGATGCTGGGATTCAGTGGCATTAACTACACCGCGTGGCTGTATCTGGCCTGGCTCCCCGGCTACTTGCAAACTGCGTATAACCTTGACTTAAAAAGCACCGGGATGATGGCGGCTATCCCCTTCCTGTTTGGTGCGGCCGGTATGTTGATTAACGGTTTCGTCACAGACTGGCTGGTGAGACGGGGAATGGCCCCGATCAGGAGCCGCAAAATCTGCATCATTACGGGTATGCTTTGTTCAGCGGCCTTTACCTTTTTAGTGCCGCAGGCCACAACATCCATGAGCGCAGTGCTTCTCATCGGCATGGCGCTGTTCTGTATTCATTTTGCCGGTACCTCATGCTGGGGTTTGATTCACGTCGCAGTGGCATCACGCATGACGGCATCGGTAGGCAGCATTCAAAACTTTGCCAGCTTTCTCTGCGCGTCGTTTGCGCCGATTGTTACGGGTTTTATCGTGGATACCACCCACTCTTTCCGTCTGGCACTGATCATATGTGGTTGTGTTACGGCGCTGGGAGCGCTGGCTTATGTAATACTCGTACGGCAGCCTATTAGCGACCCGCGAAAAGATTAAAAGCTGAAGGTTGATTTGTATTATAGAGACTCAGTTAGGGTGCATCAGACGGGAGTGCCCGTCTGATGCAGGAATAGCGATAATGACGGGCGTTACTGCCGTTATTACACCGGCAGGCCCGGAACAGGAGTAGACCTGAAGGCGTTGACTGCCTTGTCCACTACAACCTGAGCATCACTACCGGAATCAAGAATGGTATTTTGAATGGACTCTTTTTCAATCTGTACCGTGGTCACGTCAAGCGCTTGCAACCCCTGAGTCGCCAGTAATGAGCTCACTTGTGTAGAGAAACAAGAGCCTGTAGCGTCCTGCACTTGCGATGCTTCGGTTGTAGCAACAACATGATTATCAGAAATATAATTCCCCTGACCTGATACCACTCGGATGATCACCGGTTTCGCTCCTGGCGGGGTAATGTACTGAGTATCTATCGTTTCCGAAATATGATTGGCAATGATCGAATTATGATCGCCGCTGATATACAGCAGGCCATACAAATCATCTAAACCATTGTTGTAAGGCTGCATCGGGCCCCAGGGTTCACGCTCACGGAAGAAATGATTTGCAGATACCAGGTTTTCTGAACAACTGCCCTCAAAGACCAGCATTCCCGGATAAAATGAATGGAACCGGTTACTGCTGACAGACGAGCGTACTACGCCCGAAAAATGAATACTGCTTTTGCCGCGCGGGAAAATGTTGTTTGCAGTGATCAGGAGGCCGCCGAAGTTCTGCGCATAAATTGAGTAACCTCGATAACCCGCGCCGATCAGATTATCGGTGACTTTTGAGGCCTGGCCTGACCCGCGTAATTCTATACAGTTACCACACTCAGCAATGAAATTATTATGTATCGCCAGAGCATCGGCATTATAGACAGTCACGCCATGCTCTAAATACACCAGGCCCATGCCGCTGATGCGGAATGAATCCTGCGCGCTGGCAATATAAATGCCCGTTTTACCGTTGAGATAGGTGTTTTCAGGATCATCATTTCCTGAACCGTCATCAACAAAGTGCAAACCATCGATGCAAAAATCAGCGAACTCGACCGAACTTATCCGCGGATCCCCGCTGCGCGCGACGTAAAAAGCGGCGCCGTCGGATTCTTTCGTGCCAACACCTGCGGGCAGTTCAACGAGGATACGGCTTCCACCTGGCCACACTTCGTGCCAGTTAACCCATTCACTCTCAGGCGTATTAAACCGGATACTTGAAGAGGTGAATCCATGCCCGGAACCCATGATTTTCAGATAGCTGATATCTATAACAACTTGCGTGAGGAGAGGATAATCACCGGGTGGAATATAGATAACCGCCCCTGGCTTTCCGCCTTGATTAACATTCGTATCCGTTTGCCTGCTTTTAATATCCGCGATAATACTGTTAATGACCTCGCCAATATCTTCATACGGATTACCTTGATTCCAGTCAGTGACATCATAATAGTTTTGACTCGACATGTGTAACATCCTTCTTTGACATTAATAAGTGATAAATTGGTAGCGCAACGTATCCGGCGCAGTCGTAAGGACTCTTACTGACATTAATGCACGGGGATATCCTTAAACTCCTGCGACTGATCTGAACCGTTTTCCAGTTCACGTTTTGCGAGATCAACTTTTATTTTTTCAACAAGGGTATTATTGAGTTTGAAGTAACGCACCATGAACGCGCTGATAAAATAACTTACCATCGGCAGCAACGAGAACATGATAACGATGCCCTGTACGGTTTGCGCATTTTGCTCAGGTTTATTGGCTACATAACCGGTGAATGACAATATCCAGGCGACGATGGCCCCGGCGACAGCCAGCCCCATTTTGAGCATAAAGAGATTACCGGCAAAGGATATACCGGTCAGGCGTTTACCGAATTTCCAGTCACCATAGTCATCAACATCGGACATCATGGCCCAGAGAATAGGACCGGACTGAATTAAATGCAGGATATTAATAATGATAAATAAGCTTAACAGCGGTGTCAGTGACTTCGGGTCGACGAACCACAATGCGAAGGATAGGACACCCAGGATGATATTAATAATCCGGAATAGCTTTATTTTATCAAATCGATCAGTGAGTGGCTTCGCTATCACACTGCCCAACATATTGCAGGCAACGCCGAGCGCCATAAATAAAGTAATAAATCCTACTGAGGCCTGCATGACATAGGTAGCATAATAGATAGTCACCGCACCACGAATAAATGCAGGAAAAACGTTCAGAAACGTAATCGAAATCATCAATAACCATTGATCATTCCTGGCGATATCTTTTAAATCCTTCATCAGGGAATCGTTGGGCTTAATAGAAACCACACGCTCTTTAATACTGGAAAAACAGAACAGAAACATCAAGGTCGCGGCTCCGCCCATAATCATCATCGTCAACTGAAAACCCGATGCACGGTTGCCGTTACCCAGCCAGTCGGTTAACGGTAAAATGGATGAGGAGACAATAAGTGTCGCCAGACCATTGAGAAAGAAACGCCATGACAGACAACCCAGTCGTTCCTTTTGGTTCAGCGTAATCACGCCTGCGACCGAGCAATAGGGGATATTAATGGCGGTATAAATCAACGACATGATCAGATAAGTCACCCACGCATAAATGATTTTTCCGTTCATGCTTAAATCAGGCGTGGTGAACATCAATATGGCACCCAGACCAAAGGGCACAGCCATCCACAATAACCAGGGGCGGAATTTACCCCATTTGCTGTGTGTCCGGTCGCAAATTGCCCCCATGATGGGATCGCTGAAGGCATCGAAAATACGTATTACCAGGAATAATGTCCCTACGATTCCTGGAGATAAACCATATACATCGGTATAAAACCATGTCAGATAAAGTGCCAGCACGCTCCAGATCATACAGGAACCTGCATCACCCATTCCGTAGCCGATCTTTTCTTTTAGACTCAACTTTGTGTAAGCACTTTGTTTTTCCATTACAGTGGCAGACATAATATTACCTCGATAATGCGCAGTCATAAATTTGAAGCACGGGTTTTTATGACCCATACCCGTACTGATAACAGAAAGGGAATAGGTTTTATCCTACCGGCAACGTTAAATAATGGAATATAGAAATTAAAAGGTCGTGATGTCCATATTGACGCTACTCTCACGTATAATTAACCGGGAGACAATTTCATACATTTCGATCCCTTCTTGTTTGCTTTGGTTTTTAACCATCTGGAATGCCAGATGTGCAATTTCATGTATCGGCTGTGCAACGCTGGTAATACCCTTTGTTTGCGCCAGTAAGGTGTTATCGAAACTGGCGATCGCGATATCCTGAGGAACAGAAATCCCTTGCTTCTTTAATCCGTCGATAATATAGCTGGCAGCGACATCGTTATATACCCAAAGGCATGAACATTCGTTTCGCCGGAGTGCTAATTTCTCGATAATCTTGTCAAGGATACTGATATGGCCCGATGTTCTCTCCCCTTCCCCTTTCGCTATCCAGAATTGGTTCTCTTTATTGAAAGTCAGCCCCTGACCGGTAATTTTTTTACTCCAGGCGGAGACTTTACGATTATCAACGCCCTCCTGGGCAACAAACCCAAAGGTGGTATGCCCGGTTTGTATAAAATGTCCCGCGATACTTTCCGCACCTTTACTCTGGTTGATAGAGACGGAATTAAAAAAACGTGAAACCTGCGTGACTACCGCGACCGGAATATGGGTAGCGGTTAACCATTCAGAAAGTTCGGCCTCTGCTTCTGTTGGCACCCAGAGCAGACTGTCAATTCCCATACCAATTAAGGTGTGGATAATCTGCTTATCCTGTTGCGGTTGATTCTGGTGTGTCTTAACAATCACCGATTTTCCAATGTACCTTGCCTCTTCTTCAAATGTCGCCAGCAACTCGCAAAAGTGAGGATTGACGAGATTTGGCACGACGACGGCAATCAGCCCGGAACATTTACCACTCAGCTGGAACGCGCTCTTACTGGGCACATAACACAGGTAATCCATGGCATCACGCACCGCTTTGCGTGTTTCAGGTATCACGCTGGGGTGATTATTCAGCACTCGCGATACGGTAGCCGTTGATACTCCCGCTTTTTTCGCTACGTCTTTAATGGATGCCATGATAATGAGATGCGTCGTTTAACAATTCTGTCACTATAAATTGTGATGCAGGTCAAAAATGTAAGCCAGTTCACATGTTGTTGCGTTACATGAAACCTTGTCTGCCCGCTCAGTTCGGCCTGAGTCGCTAAACGCATCCCGGATTGCTGCTACATCATTCGCAACTAATCCAATCTGTGGATGCCCGCCGCCAGCATTACAACGGCCGCAATAAAAGCAAAGGCAACGCCCAAAGTTAGAATCTTGATTATTTATCATCTCTTTGTTGCCAGGATATATAGGTGTCTCCCCAGCGCTTCATCGTGTCGAGTATCGGCTCAAGCGTAAAACCCAACTCAGTCAGTGAATATTCGACGCGTGGAGGAACTTCAGCAAATATTTCCCGGGAAATAATGCCATGAGCTTCAAGTTCCCTGAGTTGTAACGTCAATGAACGCTGTGTGACCCCGCCGATAAGCTTACGGAGCTCGCCAAACCGCTTGGTTCCCGTGAGCAGATAGTAAATGATCAGCGGTTTCCACTTGCCACCCGCTACTGCAATTGTTGCTTCGACGGTACACCGGTAATTCCGTTCTTGCTGAGTCGTCATTCTCAAACACTCCATTAGTATACTTTTTATCTCTATATATCAAAAGTGTGCCTACTTTCCAACAGAGCTTATAACCACTAGAGTATCTCCGCAGAGGTGGCTGATATGGCCATGAATTTTTTTACTCGTATAATGAATGGGTTATAAATTATGAAAGCTGCGTTTTATGAAACCCAGGGCCATGCTCATGATGTGCTGAAAATTGGCGAAGTATCCAAACCGGCACCAGGTCCTGATGAAGTGCTCGTGCGTATTACTGTCTCCGGAATCAATCCGACGGACATTAAGGCCAGAACAGGTTTCTCTGCGAAAATGCCCTATCCACGTATCATTCCCCATCAGGATGGTGCAGGTGTGATTGAGGCAGTGGGCGGGAACGTATCATCTGAACGACTCGGTGAACGTGTCTGGCTTTATGAGGCGCAATATGGCCGGGCGACAGGCACTGCGGCTGAGTTTGTTGCTGTTCCGGCACATCAGGCCGTCAGGCTTCCCGACAACGTTTCATTTGAAACAGGTGCGTCACTCGGCATCCCCGCACTCACAGCCCACCGTTGTCTGTTTTCCGATGGTGATCTGAAAGGCTGTCGGGTCCTTATTCATGGCGGGGCCGGCGCAGTAGGAACAGCAGCAATATCATTAGCAAAATGGGCGGGGGCATGGGTCGCTACCACGGTGAGCAATGCAAAACAGGCAGAAATAGCGAGGACTCATGGTGCAGATTTGGTGCTCAACCGTACAACTGACGATGTGGCACGTACTATTTTGGCAAATACTGAGAACCTCGGGGTTAATTATATTGTCGATGTGGCTTTGAAAGAGAATTTTGATACCAATCTGGCTTGTTTGTCTCAGGGAGGTGTCATCAGCGCTTATGCAACAAGTCGCGCAACAGAAGAAATTTCCGTCCCACTTCTTAAGGCCATGACGCACGGTTGTGTACTCCGCTTTGTGTATATATACAACGTGCCTCGTGAACTGAAACAAGCCAGCGCAGCAGATATTAATGCCTGCCTTGAAACGGGGAACTATTCACCCGTAATAGGCTTAAATCTGCCTCTTGAGCAAATAGCGGATGCTCACAACGCTGTAGAATCTTCTGAAGTCATCGGCAAGGTCCTCGTACACCTCTGACCGGCTCAATAATTAGTGCAACGCGAGGTTATTCAGTAACAGGTAAGCCTGAAGGATTACGGTGAGCGAAATCGCCCTGAAATCCCTCAATTAACTGCCGCAGTAAAGTTTTCTATGGCTGCTTTTTCCGAAAAAGGAAATCGTATCCGTCTGCACAGGACACCCACGCGACTGGTGGCGCATCGCATACCACATCTGTAAAAGATGTACCGTTACGACTGCATCAACGCACGGGTCTCGTCTGCCACACGCTGTAAGATTTGCTGCGCCTGTTCAAACGATCGGATATCGGTATAGCCAATCACCAGCCCGTAACGCTTCTGAGTCTGCGCATACCCGCTGGAGAGAGGCCGCACGTAGAGCTCGTGCTGCCTCCATAGCACGGCCAGCGCATTGTCCTGAATGCCACGCTGCAGCAAAGTAACAATGTGCATGCCGCCATCGGTCAGCTCAAATCCAGACAGCCCCGGAAAGCTCGTCTCAATAGACTCAAGCATTATGCGACGACGCTGCTGATAGAGAATGCGCATTTTTTTAAGATGGCGGTAGAAGTGCCCTTCGCTGAGAAACTGCGCAAGGATCTTTTGCGGCAACAGCGGCAGGCCAGTTTCAAGAATTTCCCCCAGCTCGCTGAAGCGCGTCACTGCCTCCTGCGGCATGACCAGATATTCGGATCAATTTTCCCTCTTTGATCTGCTCCCCCGTTGATTAACACACGGGATGTTTTGAAATACGCCCCCGGTAGTCAGAACGATTTCGTACTTCCGTTTCTCGTTCTTAGCAGACGACATGTCCCTCGGACCAAGCCGCTCCGTACCAAAGGCGGGCCTGTTCGAATCACGCAGAGCTATAGCACCCCGTCAGCCTTGAGCCTTCTTCCCTGATTTATGGTCATTGTAATAGCGCACGAATTACTCATTCATCACTCTTTAACTGACGAAAGGGTTACTATATGCTTTATCTTGTGCGCAAGATAATCAACAACAAGATAAGAGACTGGAGTATGAATATGCAGTCGCGACAGGAAACAGGAACACAACTTTCTTTTGCGCTCTACGGTGCGGCGAACCGCATGAACCGGTTACATAAGCCATTCCTGGACCCACTGGGGCTTACCTTTCCGCAGTATCTGGTCATGCTGGAGTTGTTTAACGGCACACCACGCACCGTGGGTGAGATCGGTAATAAGCTCGGCATGGATACCGGCACCATTACGCCCATTCTTAAACGGCTTGAATCCGCCGGTCGCATACTCCGCACGCGGGACCGCGCGGACGAAAGGCGGGTGCTCATTACCCTTACGGATAACGGACGCGCTTTGCAAAACGAGCTGTGGCGCGTGACCGAAAGAATCAAATCAGCCTGTCAGTTATCGGATGCAAAGCTCGAGGAGTTACGAGATACCCTGAATAATTTTGCCCATCCTGCTGATAACCGCTAACCCCCCACGCAGATAAAAGGTACTGGTATGAAAATAGGCATTATTGGCGCAGGAAATATTGGTGCGACGCTGGCACATAAGCTCTCTGAGCAAGGTCATACGGTCAAACTTGCGAATTCAAGAGGCCCGGAAACGATTTCAGAGCTGGCACGCAAGGCAGGCGCAGTGGCGGTTGAGCGCCAGGAGGCAGTACGCGATGTGGAGGTTATCATCCTCTCCATACCTTTTGACAAGCATGCTGAACTGGCTGAACTCCTGCACAACATTCCGGAAAGCGTAATTGTCATTGATACGTCTAATTACTACCCCTTCCGCGACGGAGACATTGAAAAAATCCGTGAAGGCAAACCTGAAAGCGTGTACGCCAGTGAAATAGTCAGGCGCCCTCTTGTCAAAGCCTGGAACGCTGTTCTGGCCGAGACGCTGAAAGATAAAGGGCTGGCGGCCGGTTCTCCGTCCCGTATCGCTATTCCGGTTGCCGGCGATAATCTGGCAGCAAAATCTGTTGCGCTGGAACTGGTGAGTCAGACCGGTTTCGATGCCGTTGACGCCGGTACGCTCAGCGAATCATGGCGGCAACAGCCCGGCACGCCAGCCTATTGCACTGAGCTGAAAGCAGGAGAGCTTGAAGCGGCCCTGCAGGCAGCGAATAAAACCCGCGCTCCATTGAACAGAGATGCGCTAATCGAGGAATTCACATCTGCAGGCGCTCAACTCACTCATGATGCTATCGTCAAACGTAACCGTGAAGTAACGGCCTGATTCAAAAGGTAACTTTATGACTAATAATGAAAAGTACCGCATTGCTGTCCTGGGAACAGGCCATATCGGTAAAACGCTTGCGCGCAGTCTCGCATCTGCCGGTCACTCCGTTAAGGTTGCAAATTCACGCGGCCCTGAAACGATAGCCCCCGACGTGCTTGCAACGGGTGCTGAAGCGGCCGATGCTGCCAGCGCCATGCAAAATGCGCAGGTTGTTATTCTGTCCATACCTATGGCGAAGCTTGTGGATATCGCCCCTCTGATAAGAAAGTTACCCCAGCATGTTATCGTTGCTGATACGTCAAACTATTATCCCCATCGCGACGGCAACATTGATACGTTCTCAGATGGTCAGGTCGAAAGCCTGTGGGTGGCGCATCTCCTGAACCGCCCTCTGGTAAAGGTGTGGAATGCAATAGGGTCAGATTCTCTCGCGACAAAAGGTACAGCAGAAGCAACGGCAGTACGTATTTCAATTCCTGTGGCGGGGAATATCGAAGAGCACAAAAAAGTGGTTATGAGTCTTGTCAATGAAACAGGGTTCGACGCCTTCGATGCGGGCACGCTTGAGGAGTCATGGCGTCAACAGCCGGGCGCGCCCTGCTACTGTACGGATCTCACATACAATGAAATGAAGTTGGCGCTCGCCGCAACGGAAAAATCACGGCTGCCCGCGCGTCGGGATATTGCTGTGCAGGCAATTCAGGAACGAATGGGCGATAAACGATCCAATCCGAATGCAGATTATATTGTTCGCTTACACCGGGCTCTTTTTATGTAATCCGCAAGCCGTATCACTGACTGCACTAAAATCTGCTCTGGAATATCACCATTTCTCATTAAGCCCTGTTCCATTTATCGATATATGAGCGAGAAAGCATACGTCCTTTTTTCGCTCACAGCGGACGATTATATTGTCCGCTCCGTGCCAGAGGTGAACCTGTAAGCACACCCGTTTTAGTTCCCTGCACTTTTTAAGATCCCGGCCAGGTTGATCCTGGCAGGTCATCCATCACTTCACCACGGCATCGTTGAACAGAAGACGGATGTGTGTAAGTTTCGTAAGGTAAGCGACGATTTTAAGAATAAAAAAGGAGTGGTTATGGGCAGATTTCACGGTAAACGTATTCTTATCACGGGGGGTACCAGTGGCATAGGGCTGGCGGGTGCGCTGCGCATTGTAAAAGAAGGTGGGCAAGTTGCCATCACGGGACTCAGTGAAGAACGTCTGGCACAAGCCCGCAAGTTATTACCGGACACTGCACTGATCCTGAAAAGTGATGCAGCCAGTGAGGCTGATATTAATGCGCTCGCAACGGCTGTCAGCAGTTGGGGACAACTTGACGGATTATGGCTGAATGCAGGTTACGCGGAAGTGGGTGCCCCTGAATCTGTGACAGCTGACGCCTTTAACCGCATGATGAATGCCAATGTTCGCGGGCCAATGCTCCAGCTTGCATCACTTTCCCAAAGGCTGAATCCCGGCGCATCTGTGTTGGTCACCGCGTCGTCTTCGGTCTATGAAGGCGCGGCAATGACGAGCCTGTATGCGGCAACCAAAGGTGCCGTTGTCGCCATGGTAAAAAGCTGGGCCGCCTCGCTTGCTACGCGCAACATTCGCGCCAACACACTGGTACCCGGGCCCATCGAGACTAATTTCAGGCACTTTATGCCCGATGAATCGCGGCAACAGTTTGAGGAGTTTGTGGTAAACCAGGTGCCTCTCGGACGAGCCGGTACAGCTGATGAAGCTGCCGCTGTCGCGCTTTTCCTGCTCTCCGATGATGCGTCTTACGTAACCGGAAGCCAGTATGCGGTAGACGGCGGACTGGTTCACTATTGATACTAAAATCCACTTCCCGCTCACAGGCGACTGAGTTTCTCCTTTCAGATGGCTTCGTGCCTGAAGCGGGCTTAACGAACAGAGCAGAGAATCCCCCGAGCATCATGGTGTGACTTTCATCTGCCAGCAGCTACCGCCCTGACCTTGCCGGGCCCTGCTTTCCGCAAACATCAGTAAAGTGTGGTTTTTAATCGCCCGGGCAAGGCCTCGTCGTAAGCCAAACCATCAATTTCTGACTGCGAAATCATACTCAGGATACTGCCTGTGCTGGGAAGAGTCTGGCGCTCAATTTGTGTGGCAGGATCCCAAAGTTTTGAACGAATAATTGCCCTGCTGCACTGAAAGAAAACGCTGTTCACTGAAATGCGCAACACCGTTTTAGGGGGTTGATTATTGATTGAGAATTGATCAAGCAAAGCCGGGTCTTTACGGATTTCAGCTGTCCCGGTTATACGCAATGTTTCGCCAACGCCGGGGATTAAAAAGAGAAGCGCAACCCGGTTGTCATTTAAAATATTGCGCAGACTATCGATACGGTTATTTCCCCGGCGATCGGGCAAAAGTATCGTTTTAGCGTCCTCGATGTGAATGAAGCCGGCTGGATCGCCTCGCGGTGATACGTCCAGACCCTCCGGTCCTGATGTCGCAAGCGCCACAAATGGCGAAGCCTCAATAAAAGGCCGGTAAGCCGGATGAATATGGTCAGTCACCTTTGTTAAAGAAGGTTTAGCTATCGCGCCGTAAAGTTGCTCAAGCTCATCACTGTCAGTAATCAGCATGTTTTCGTCAGCCATCTTATTCCCCTCCATTGATTTCAAAACAGTATGCACGCTGAGATGTTATCGCTGATGCTTTTTAGATGTCTATTTTCATAACCTGGATACGTAGTGACGTTCCAAAAACCTTGGGAGATATTGCAGATGAATGGCAGCGTACGCATTAACCGGCGCAGGCAATTCCGGTCATTATCGCTAAACACCCCCAATTAAACAAGTAATATCTTGTTTAATTGATAAAGGATCGGATAGGTTAGTTATCCACTCACTTCACTACAGGGCGAAAACATGCCTATTTTGCATACAGAGCATGGCGATATCGATTATCAGGATATCGGTACGGGGGACACAACGCTGTTCCTGATGCCGGGCTGGTGCCAGCCAAAAACCGTCTTCAATGACTTCTCTGAGCTGGCCGCCGTTTTCTTCCGTGTTGTCATTATTGACTGGCGTGGTCATGGAAAATCATCGACCGATGGTCAGGATTTTGACGGTGCGGCGTTATTAACAGACGCGTTGACCCTCATTGAACATCTCGGCCTGTCCCGCGTAGTACCTGTCTCTGTTGCCCATGCCAGTTGGATAGCTGTAGATTTGGTGGAAAGTTTAAAAGAACGTGTGCCTGCAGTGATATTCCTTGATTGGATCATGAATCAGCCTGCGGCGGCGTTTTTCACTTCAATCAAAGAAATGCAGCATGAAGATCGCTGGCAATATGCGCGGGATCATCTTTACGAATTTTGGCTGGCAGGAAGCGACTCCCCCATCATGAACCACCATCTGAAAACCGAAATGGCTGGCTCCAGCTACCAGCTTTGGCGGCTTGCAGGTCAGGTGATCGCCGGTGCCTATCATAAATACGGTTCACCGCTGCAACGCCTCGAAAAACTCAAAAACCCACCGAAGGCTACCCATATCTATTCCCTCGACAGAAACGACGAATACCTTGCTTTACAGCAGCGTTTCGCTACAACGCATGATTTCTTTAAGGTGAAACGTTTGGAGAATGCCAGAACTCATCTGGCCGTGCTTGAAAGGCCGGGGGATGTATTGGCGGGAATTATGGCATCGATATAAATCATTAATCGTTTTTCACAACACATTGATGCTTCGGCGACGACCGAAGCATCAGGCTTCTGTCGGCAATAAACTGACTGGAAATTAACGACGGAGCAGACTAATGATTGCAGTGCTTTTTGAGGCAGACGCCCTGCCAGAGGCTCAGGAAAGGTATCTTCAGCTTGCCTCTGAGCTGAAACCCTTATTATCAGACACGCCGGGATTTATCTCTATTGAGCGATTCCAGAGTCTGAGTACGCCCGGAAAAATCCTTTCTTTGTCATGGTGGGAAGATGAGGAATCTGTGGCGGGCTGGAAACAAAATGTTATACATCTGGCAGCGCAGAAAGAAGGTAAACAGTCAATTTTCTCATTCTACCGAATACGCGTTGCCCGTGTATTCCGTGATTACTCTTCTGATACGGGAGCACATCAGCATGTATGATATTCACGTCATTCTCAGTAATACCCCAGGTTCGCTTGGCTCACTTGGCCGCGTGCTGGGTACAAACGGTGTAGGACTTGAAGGAGGTGGTGTATTTTCGACGCCTGAAGCCGGACATGCACATTTTCTGGTTGAAGACGGTGAAAAAGCCCGCAAGGTTCTGACGGATGCCGGCTTTGATGTCATCCGCGTATGCCGCCCTCTGATAAGGAAATTATCTCAGGAACGGCCAGGAGAACTCGGAGAAATAGCTGACACAATGGCCCGAAATGGCATTAACATTCTGGTACAGTACAGCGATCACAGTAACCGGCTTATTCTGGTCACGGATGACGATATCCGGGCGGCTAAAGTCACTCAAAAATGGGCAATACACCCTGAATGACCCCTCTGAAAACCGTATATGACAGTGAGCCGGATAATTCGCTAGAGAAATCGATGTCACTGGTTGCGTCTGCCATCGCTGACACATCAAGGGTCAGCATTCTGTGTGCACTGATGGATGGCCGCGCGTGGACAGCAACGGAACTCAGCGTGGTAGCGGATATTGCTGCATCCACAACGAGCGGTCATCTTACCCGACTTCTCAGCGGCGGGCTGGTCATCTGTCTGACTCAGGGGCGCCACCGGTATTACAGCCTTGCGGGCCATCATATCGCCGGGTTACTGGAGAATCTCATGGGAGTGTCCATGCATCCCCTCATTTCCCCTCAATCCAGGACGCCGGTATCTCTGCGTTACGCACGAACCTGTTACGATCATCTGGCAGGAGAACTGGCTGTAAAAATTTACGATTTTATGCAGCAGGAAAAATGGATTGAGGCTGACGGCACTGCGCTGACGCCAGTCGGCAAAACACATTTTGAGAAACTTGGCGCGGTGCTTAATTCACGTCCGCGCCGTAAGTCTTGTTGTCCATGCCTCGACTGGAGCGAAAGACGCTTCCATTTAGGCGGTGATGCTGGCTCGGTACTCATGACACTTTTTCTGCAGAAAGGGTGGATAACCCGCACGCAGGGATATCGCGAGGTGCACCTGACCGGCAGTGGCAAGAGTGCAATGTATCGCCTGTTCGGTTTGAACTTAACCTGATCTCACATCCTATCTCTGCAGGCGCGCTCTGCATCAACCATCGCTTTCCATTGCTGAACGGATGATCTGGCCTGCATTCTGGTATACCACTCACGCAATGCATTGCAGTCTGCCGGTACGGGAAGTTTCACTAATGCGGCAAAAATCATCCCTCCGATCACTGCGATATCCGCCATTGAGAAAGCGTCACCGGCGACATAAGGCTGCGTTTGTAGAACGCGATCAAAATAATACATCCCTCTGATTGCCTTATCGCACATCCGGTTGCCCCACTCCGGATTTTGATACAATTCAACCTCCGGCCCCAGCCCCGGCGTTGCGTGATGGAAATACACGCTTACTGCATCAAGGAATTCAATTTCAGCACGCTTCGTCATCATATGAATAATGCCCTTCTCTTCCGGCGTTGTTCCTGTCAGCGCACATGACGGGTCCAGTGCATCCAGATACTGTGTGATGGCTGTACATACGGCGATCAGCGTGCCGTCATCAAGCTCCAGAACAGGCAGCGTGCCCGAATAATTAATGGCGAGAAATTCGTTTTTTTTATGCTCACCCTTCCATAAATTGATCGGGACAAATTCTGTCTTTGACAGCCATCCTTTTTCTGCAAGCGCAATGCGCACACGTGCAGGATACGGTCCGTCATACCAGTCATAGATTTTCATCGGAGGAAGTTCCTTAACGCCAGTTAATGTGAGTGGATAAGTCATAGCCAATATCTACCTGTCAATTGGTAGTTTAATATTGGACCTATATTTTGTGAGTGCCAACACCTGCCTGTCAGTTGGCAGGCTAAGGCGACAGGTGTATAGTGATGACATGGATTTTTGTTTAAGAAAGAGGCGATGATGAGTGTAAATGCACGGGAAGCAATATTGGCTGAGGCGAAACATGCGGCTCAGAAGCACGGATATAACGGGATAAACTTTCGCAGTATTGCATCGGCAGTGGGTATCAAAAATGCCAGTATCTATTACCACTTTGACAGCAAGGCAAGCCTTGGCGCTGCGGTTGCCCACCGATACTGGCAGGATACCGCTCAGCACCTTGAGACCATACGCAGCACAAGTGCCAGTGCCGGCGAAGCCTTAAAGCGTTATCCTGCTATTTTCCGTCAATCCCTTGAAGATGATAACAGGCTGTGTTTATCCAGTTTCATGGCCGCTGAATATGAAGACCTGCCTCAGGACGTTAAGGTTGAAGTACAGGCTTTTGTTGATGCCAACGTCGCGTGGCTGAGCCAGGTGCTTAGTGAGAAAGGTACAGGTAGTTCCGAGGATTACAAAAAACAGGCCCTCGCTATTTATACAGCCGTCGCGGGCGCGCAACTGATTGCACGGATCCATAAGAACACTGAACTGTTTGATGAACTGATGATGACTTATCAGCAGACAGGACTGATACCCATCATCTAGACGGGTCACAGCCACGCATCAGGAAATAGAACGCCCGCGTCTCTCCCGGTGTTTCAACCTGCAGTGAAAATAACATCGATCGCTGGCCATTCCGGTTAAGGCTAACGCAGCCTGGCGAACGTGGCGCGCACCTCGTCGACAAAGGCGAGTGGCTGCTCCAGCGCGAGACCAGGCACTGAGCAGAAAGGGATCTCTTCACCAGATTGCATTGTTATCAATACCGTATGCCTGAATGCTTCCTCAAAACCATCAACCGCCATTACAACTTCCCGGTCTGGTGGCCCGGCAATTTTATTTGCCTCAGCAACGCCGCCAAAAGGAATGATGTCGAGTTCAATATCCTCCAGTACTTGACGATGGGCATTCCCTTTTATCGTGTTTGCACCCGCTGCAGTTAATGCTTGCTTCAGGTCGTCAAACAGTTGCCACTCCTGAACAAAAACTGCGAAATCAATATCACGGGTACGGCGGCCGATGGCTCTCCCATACACATGGTGAAGCAGGATTTCGCGCGCCGTTGCACCCGCAATAAAGTAATGAATACCCTGAGCGCCGCAGATAGTTCGGAAAGCACAACAAACAAAAGTTTCATGACCCCAGCAGGGAATACCCCTCCTGCTGCAGTAACCTTTTTTTCTTCCTGCTTTCCCTGGATGATGATGCAAAGTCCCGGCACATCAATGCGCGCATTTCCGGCGCTGTCGATAAAGTTAATGCGGTTTTGCGAGCAGTAATCCCTCCGCGCCGGGGAAAGCCGATTCAAATAAGCAACACCGGCAAACTATTGACTGGCGTGAGAGTCCGTCTTTCAACGCCAGAAAGGGTCTCCATTCGGTGGACCGTTTTTACTTCCAGAGTAAAATGTGTTTTCTGCCCATATGAGGTAGTCAGTGTGGCGCTTCCATCAGTACCGCCCTCCCCTTCAGTAAGTTCATAATCTAATCTGATGCCTTAGGGCATATTTTCGGCAGCTTTTGTGACAAGTCGTTAAGGCTTCATTTGTTCACGCCTGATGTTTGTTCACGAATCATGAACAAAAAAGTTTTTATGCAACTCTGTATTGGTGTGGTTCAGACATGATGAGGATATAAACCCTGAGGCTGAGGCGGTCACAGCTGTGCTGATTTGTTACGACGTAGACACTGGCGACGCGGCGCCAGACCCTGCTTACTGAAAAAATGGAGCAGGATTTCGGGATCGGGTTACCAGGTTAAACAAAAAATTATTACCCATTTTTGTTCCAAAGCCTTACCCGCTGTTTCTGTGAATAAATCTGGGCACAGGTCAGCATTCATATTGGATGATTATGTGTTAAGTATGAATGGTTAAACATGAAATATGAAACATTAAGTGTGAAGTGTGAAATCACACCTGATATTGATTTATCGTTTCTTATAACTTATTAGATATGAACTCATATTTATTACGTTAGAGGTGGCAGGAATCGTCAAGAGTGAGTTGTGAGTTAATACTTAACACTTAACACTTAACACTTAAAAAGGAGTAAATATTACTTATTATTCTCACTCCCCTTTCTAAAGGGCCAGCAGTTCAGTCTGGAGCTGCCATATCAATGCACCTGAAATTTATGTTAATTCAACATTCATTTACAACGTCTAATAAGTAATAATTATGCATTCATAAGTATGAAATAATACCCTACACGGCCATTACATTGATCAGCTATCCTCTGTTCTTGAAAAGTGAACTCACCCCACGCAGTTCCTGAATTAAGTCATTTCACCGCGATGACTCCTAATCCGCCATGTCTCAACCTTGCGCCCAAAAAACTCATCATTTAAACTTTATGAGGTGTGAGGTATGAGGTGTAGTTTTCATACTTCATACATATTATTTAATAATCGGAATCATTTGAAGATTAAAGGGAGCCTGGCCTTTCAGAAATAGCATACTTAACATTTCATACTTATTATTTATTAGCGTAAAATCAGGTTACAACTTCAACAACAAACGCAGTTTCGAGGGACCAAACTTCATAGGGTAATGAGCGATTAAAAACAGATTTTTGCATAGTTACTAAGTAATACTTATTACATCATAAGTAGGGTAGTGAATGGCAGACCTTATGAAACAAATTTCAGAATTTTAAAATAAAAACAGAGAGTTACCACAACGATAAAGCTGTGTTGGTCGGTAACTTCAGGTGGGGGAGGGGAGTTGTAGAATGGTGGGAAATTTTAAAAGAGCTAATTTTACCTGCAAACCTGGCAGTGGCAGCATCATACATAACTGCCCATGCCATTAAGATATCAAACCTTTTTTAGGTAGGCTTCCAATGCGTCGCGAATGATTGCGCTGACGCTTTTTGGGGCTACACCGATACGCTTATTATGGAGAGCAAGATCTTCAATCTCGCGCAACGTATTCTGAGGTATTGAGATGGTTGTCCTGGTCAGGATTTCCTGAGCCGGTTCCACAACCTTTTCGTCACCGTAGGGGCGGTCAGCCAGTCTGTTAGCCAGCGCGTCAGCCTCAGCTTCCGTAACAACACGACGATTTGAAAAAGGGGGTTTTTTTAGAGCCATTAAAATACCTCATTCATCAATGCCAGCACTTCTGCCTTGGCTTTTTCATTAGTTGTTTCCAGTACAGATTTACCTTCGGACATCACATCGCGGTAAACCTTTCGGTAACATGCGGTGGCAGTCAAAGGAATGAGCCCTTCAAACTCGCGAACATATTCAAGAAACTCATGTCGTTCATTGCCCTGCAACAGCGGGTTCGTGGTTGCCATACTTTGATAGCAGTACGCCTTAAGCTCGGGATTGAGATCTCGCATACTTTCCAGCTGCTGCTGCAATTCAACCATAGTATCAAGATCTAACTGTGAGCATTGATGTGGGGCGATAATCTGATGTGCGACCGTGCCTCCGGTGATTAGCTCACGGCTATTGCGACCAGCAACATCAACGATGACATGAGCAAATTTTTCATCAAGGCTTCTTAGCGTTTGAGAAATGTTATCTCGTTTTTCAATCAGGGTAATGGATGGGCTAATTCCCGCAGCTTCACGTTCTGCATACCACCTTGAAGCTGAACGCTGAACGTCAGCATCGACGAGACATACATCTTCGCCACGAAGGGCCAGGCCTACAGCCAGATTAATAGCAGTAGTGGTTTTGGCTGCCCCACCTTTATTGCATCCAATAATCGTGATCATTTGTCACCTGTGATATCGAAAATAGCATTTCCTAAATAATAACGCATAAAAGCTAAATGTGAAGTAATATTAACTAATTAATATTTATGAAGTAATACTTTTTCACTTTAACAAATCTAGCGCTCATTAAAAGTGACAACGTAACTCAAAATAATCTCAGGTTAATTATTTAAAAACAAATACTTATAATATTTTCAATCCTCAGTCATAACAAGCGGGATTAGAATTCATGAATAAAAGCCCGCCACTTATGATGACAGTGGCGCCTGCGCATCCGGTCAGTTTTGGGAAGCCTTCTTATTCTGGTTGAAACGGGGGTTCATCAGCTTCGGCGATCCGGCCGGCAGATATCACGTACTGTGGCCAAGGAGTTTTGAGGGAGAACAGACTGGGTTGCGGCAGTAATTGCACTTGCCGCGGCGGTCGCCCTGTTCATGTTTAAATTCAAAGTGACACACGTCATTGCCGGCTGTGCCAGATATAGTCAGACCGGCAACTAAAGATCGCTAAAGTAGAATTCTGCGGTTTGCAACGCAGACAGCAGGATTGACCGGTTGCAATGCCATTCCTGCGCGCAGTTGAGGCTACGATTCTACTGTCATTGTTAACGTTTAAACCTGATTATTCCAAAGGAACCAGCTGCATCGGCTTGCCTCCCAGTTTCGGAGCAAGTTTTTGCTGCACTGCGACAACTGACGCAAGTGGGCGCCATGCCACAGTCATGTTGTCAATAAAGCCCATATCGTCTAAATGCATGTGGTCCATGCCGTCAATAATATGGTCACCAAACTTGATGGTGAACACTGCCACAAAGTCTGCTCCGTCACGCAAAAGGAGCTTCAGCTCAAAGTCATCGATGGTCTCAAGAAGCCGGGAAACTATCTGAAAAACAAGTTCTTTTCCTTCAAATGGAACAGGAACAATCGGGCTGCGAAGTATGACATTATCCGCCATATAGGCCTCGAGCCCTTCAACGTGACGATTGCCCATAGCGTTGAGATACGCATCGAGATGCTCAGTGGTGACCATGAAAAAATTCTCCCCATTAGTGAATTTCAGCCAGTGCCTGGTAAGAGACCAGGCACCTTTCAGGTTCATCCTAACGCCATTGATCGTGCGTCATTAAGCGGGGTAAAGTTCATTTCAGATATGACAAAAATGTCAGTAATGAAATTTTCGGGAGGAGATTGTGGATAGTTTCAGCGCACTGGGAGGGCTGGAGGTGTTTGTTCAAACAGCGAGGACACGGAGCTTTGCCGAAGCGGGGCGAAACCTTGGCATTTCTGCGTCCGCAGTCAGTAAAAGTATTTCCCGGCTTGAAGAGCGTGTTGGCGTGCGGCTTTTCCAGCGCAGCACACGTAGCGTCCGCCTTACCTCAGAAGGAGAGATGTTTCTCGAAAGGTGCGGACGCATTTTTGGTGAAATCCAGGCAGCGGAAGATGAACTCAGCGCAATGACACAACACCCACGCGGACGACTAAGGGTGGGTCTGGCACTTTCAGCAGGGTTGCCGCTGCCCGTCCTCTCAGCATTCATGGCGCGCTATCCCGAGATTGAACTCGATCTGGATTTCACCGATCGACTTGTTGATGTGGTCGATGAAGGATTTGATGTGGTAATTCGGGGGAACTCGCTTCGCGATTCACGTCTGGTATCCCGCCCGCTGGGACCCTATCGAGCCTGCCTTGTCGCCGCACCGTCATATTTGAAAGAAAAAGGTATCCCCACAAAACCGGACGATCTTTTGAATCATGCATGCCTGCACTATCGTTGGACGCCCACTGGCAAAATATACCAGTGGCCACTCGAACACACCGCCGGTACAGCAGCAATATCATCGCTGCCCTTGTCGATGGTATGCAATAGCCTGGACGCGTTGCTTTATATGACTCTTGCCGGGCGCGGGATCGCATGTGTGCCCGATTTCTCTGTCAGAACTCCGGTCGCTGAAGGACGCCTGAAAACCTTGCTGGATGCCTACGTAACGGATGCTAATACTATTCATATAATGTGGCCCAGCAACCGAAAAATTACGCCAAAGGTGCGCGCCTTCGTAGACTTTATGCACACCAATTTCTGCGATTATTTGGTCACTCCGATGAATGACCCAAAGCGGAAGAGTGAGCGTTCTCCCATCTGAAACCTGACTTTCCATCTGTACAATCTCCGCGTAAAGGCCGGAATTCTGTTTCTGAAGGGGTGTAGATTATCGGGGGTAGGGTCATTCCTCAGCCAGCTAAGCAGACCTCAGAAAAGTGGTCTTAAAAGTACCACGGTAAAAGTGACACTGTCTCAAACCTCTTCCAAGACACTTTAATCCGCTAAAAACTCAGACATTAATAATATCTACTATAGAGAGCATTAACCACTAGAGTGAGCAAAAGAACTTACACGAAATCTGAAAACACTGTAGTGAGAAGCAACCACTGCAGAGAGTAACATCCACTAAAGTGAGTAAAACCACTATGGAGAGCATTAACCACTGTAAAGAGTAAATAGAGGTGAAGTGGAAAATGTAAGCAAGTACTAACCTA
>NZ_SEWS01000016.1:0-77218 GCF_004195095.1 Rahnella sp. CFA14(1/10)
ATGGTAGTGTGGGGTCTCCCCATGCGAGAGTAGGGAACTGCCAGGCATCAAATTAGTAAAGAACGTGTTCCTTTTCCCCTGACAAGGAAAATAACAGGAACAAACAGGCATCAGCCGGTTGCTGATGCGTGTGAAAGAACCGGTGGAGCGGTAGTTCAGTTGGTTAGAATACCTGCCTGTCACGCAGGGGGTCGCGGGTTCGAGCCCCGTCCGTTCCGCCAATTATTGCATAGTCCCTGAATCGAAAGGTTCAGGGACTTTTTGCATTTGTATCCTGGTGAAAATGCCAATAAAACCTCTTATCTTTCTGGGATATATTTTATTATCTCACGGATTCACGTTTATCTGATCTGCGCTCCTTTCAGGATTTAATTCTGAGAGAGTAATTAATATTAGAAGTATTATATTTTACTTAATATGATGACTGATTGTTTGAATCCGACAGGAAATAAGGCTGGCCGGATATCGAAAAAATACTTCGTATCAACTTGAAAAATTTCGCTTTTCAGATAACTCTCCATGTATCCAAAAAACTCATAATAAACCAGCACTAAAATTCTTAATGAAGTTTACTAAGTTGTCAGATTACAGATGCAAGTTTCAATAAAATATCATAAAGTCTCAATTTGGCAGAATCACTAAGATAATCATTATGAAATTCTCACTGGATATAGTGGACTGGCGGGCTGTGGCTCCGGGAGTCGATAGTTGTGAGCACTGGATCCAGTGGGCTCGGTGCTCAGACATAAATACATTTTCCGGCGCAAACCCTAAAAGCCAGCAAATTCCCATGATGTCTGCACGACGAATGAGTATCGGCAGTCGTTTTGCTGTGGATTCCGGGCTTGCGTTGCTCGTCAATAACAACGTAGATGCTGCAATTTTTACCAGTCGTCATGGTGAACTGGAGAAAACGGGGCGAATTTTGCATTCCCTGGCCGGGGGAGAGGCTTTATCTCCGACTGAATTCTCCATGTCAGTACATAATACCGCCGCGGGTTGGCTTACCATTATTAGCAAAAATCCGTTACCGGTAACCTCGTTAACGGCCGGTAAAGACAGCTTTCATCAGGGAATGCTGGAAGCTCAGGCAATGCTGGCAACGGGGGCTTCCCGCGTTATGTTGGTTGATTTTGATGGTGAAATTCCTGATATATACAACGAATCGGTAAATTCTGAGTTTCTCCCTTACGCCGTAGCAATAATATTAACTGCTGGCGATACCTTGAAGTGTCAGCGTATTTCGTTGTCGGGTGAGGATATGAATCCAGAACTTCCGCAGAGTTTGCAATTTCTGCGTGGCTATCTTTCCTCCTCTCCTTTATTCCATATCAGTGTAGATAATCGCCATAGCTGGCAGTGGGTTCGTAATCTGTGATGAGAGAAACGTTAGTGCCCGAAGAAAAGTCTTCCGCAGCTAATTGTATCTGGCGGTGGTTAGCAACCGGATTCTTTTTCGCACTTTTCGGAATTGGCGGGCTGTTGCTTTCTATTATCTGGTTTAATCTGTTGCGACTTATCATCCGGCAACCTGAAAGATTGCACAGAATGACACTCAACAGCATTCGTAATAGTTTCAGGTTCTTCCTGAGTGGATTACGGAGGGTGGGAGTGATGGATTACCGGTTTATCGGTGATGAGAAATTTCAGCAAGATGCCGGCTGTCTGATAGTGGCGAATCATCCCAGTCTGCTTGATTATGTGATTCTGGCGTCGCGTATGCCTCGTTGTGACTGCATCGTCAAACAAGCTTTGCTGCAAAACCCATTCTTAAGCGGAGTGATAAAAGCGGCGGGTTACCTGATTAACACTGGCTCTGATGCTTTGTTGCAGGCCTGTGAAACCCGTTTGCAAGCAGGCGGTACGCTGTTAGTTTTCCCGGAAGGGACGCGTTCCTTGCCTGGAAAACCGATGATACTGCAGCGTGGTGCCGCTAACATTGCGCTGAGGGCAGGATGTGATGTCAGGATTGTCCATATTTCATGTCAGCCGCCAATGCTGACAAAAAAGGGGAAATGGTACGAAATTCCCCGGGTAAAACCTCAGTTTGTGATTACCGTTGCCGATAAGGTAAAGGCTGAAGACTTTTTAGATGAAAGCGATCTTTCACCTGCCCTGGCTGCACGGCGATTGACACAGCATTTGTGCACTGAGTTGATGCGCAGTAATACGCAAAATAACGAGAAATAAGTCATGGATTCATTAAGTAACGACATAAAAGTACTTATCATTGAGACGCTAAATCTGGAGGGGATGGCGCCAGATGAGATAGAGACACAGGCTCCGCTTTTTGGTGACGGATTAGGGCTGGATTCTATTGATGCCCTAGAGCTTGGTCTGGCGTTAAAGAAGCAATACGGTGTGATCCTTTCGGCGGAAAGTCAGGAAATGCGTGAGCATTTTTATTCTGTTGAAAGTCTGGCCAGATTTATATCAGCACAGCGTGGTTAAAGAGATTCCTATGCAGAAGCAAGAAATTTACCAGCAGATTAGCGCGTTATTAATCAAGCTATTTGAAATCAATGAAGATGATATCCGGCCGGATGCAAAGCTCTACGAGGATCTGGAATTAGACAGCATTGATGCTGTTGATCTGGTGGTTCACTTGCAGAAAATCACTGGCAGAAAAATTAAGCCTGAAATGTTTAAATCTGTTCGTACCGTTCAGGATGTCGTTGATGCCATAGATGAATTACTTAATTCCCCCGCTTCCTAATATGGGCGGATATCTTTTTTATGGATAAAACCCGGCGCTTCTCATTTCCTCTGGTTACGAAGATGGCCAGTTGGGCGATGCCAGTGGCGGTGATTGCTTATCCGCTGGTTGTATGGTGCGGTTTAAAAACGTGGGGAATTCGCATCCTGGCGCCCGTACTGATGGCGATCTTTATTCTGCGTTTACTGACTTTTCGCGGGAAGTTATCCCAGTTAACTTTTTTCGGAAAAGCGATTGCAGTTGCAGGGATTGTACTGGTCGGCACCAGCATTTTATTACGCGAAACATCGATGCTGTTGTATTACCCCGTCGCGGTAAATCTTTTATTGCTCGGATTATTTTTCAGTTCATTACGCGCCAGCCAAACGCTGGTTGAGCGTATTGCACGGCTGGATGAACCCGATTTACCGCCGGAAGGGGTGGTTTACACACGTCGTGTGACCCAGGCCTGGTGCATTTTCTTTGTGTGTAACGGAGCATTGGCTTTATATACCTGCCTGAAAGGCGATATGGCTTTATGGGCTCTTTATAACGGCGGGATCAGTTATCTGCTGATTGGCTTATTAATGGGTATTGAATGGATAGTCAGAAAGCGTCTGCGACACCCATGACGCAGCGAATGTGCGAATGGCTAAGCGCGGGAAGAGCAGACGAACATCTGGTTGCCTGGAGCGAAAGCCGGGAGTGGTGTCAGCGTGATTTCCGGCATGATGTCTTATCTCTGCTGACTCATATCAGCGCGACATCGCATTCCCGCTGGGCATTGTGCCTTGAAGATAACTATTCATTTGCCGTGGCACTGCTGGCGGTGCTTTACAGCGGTCATACACCCGTTTTACCCGGTCATTTTCGGCCCGCTGTTCTGGCCGGGCAACGTGATGAGTTCGATGCGTTAATCACCGATCTTCCTTTGCAGATTGATTGCCCTATTCTTCGTTTTCCCTTCTCAGCAGATCAACCGTTAACAGCTTTGCCCGAATGGCCGGAAAACGCCGTACTGATTTTATTCACCTCCGGTTCGACCGGTAAATCGCAAAAAATAATCAAGCCGGTTTCTTGTCTGGAACTGGAGAGTCAGTGGCTTTGCACACACTGGGGGGAGCAATGCGCAGATGCACGCTTTGTCGCCACCGTGGCGCCGCATCATATGTATGGTCTCAGTTTCGCTTTCATGTTGCCCCTGACTCTTGGGCGACCTTTTGCGGCGAAAAGGGTGGAGTATCACGAACAGTTACACTCGCTTGCCAGAGAGAATGCCTTGGTTCTGACCAGCAGCCCGGCCTTTCTTAAACGACTTGATATGGCTTTGGAGCCCGCAAATCTCCGGCATGTCTTTTCTGCCGGAGGCCCGCTGAGTCATGACACCGCGTTACGGGTGGAAAATATTTGTGGCTGCCGGCCGACTGAAATCTATGGCACGACTGAAAGCGGCATCGTCGCCTTCCGTACGCAACATCAGCCGGAAGCAGCCTGGACTCTTTTTGATAATCTCGAATTCTCACCACTGGCTGATGGCAATATCGCCCTGATTTCTCCGCTGATCCCGCAACCGGATGGCATGATCCTCAGTGATAAAATTCAGCTGTTGAATGCCGATCAACGTCAGTTTCTTCTTTTAGGCCGTAAGGATCGGATCGTTAAAATTGCAGAGCAGCGGATCTCACTGACTGAAATTGAGCAACGTTTGTGTGCGATGGATCTGTTAAGCGACGCCAGCGTACTGACGCTTGAAAAACAGGGGCGACTTTATGTTGCAGCCGTGCTGGTTTTAAGTCAGGTCGGCGAGCAGTTATTCCAGGTGCAGGGGCAGGCCGTACTGCTTGGGCAGATCCGCGGGATCTTGCGTGACTGGCTATCTCCGGTTTCTATGCCGCGATACTGGCGCTTTGCACCTGCGATTCCTCTTAACCAGCAAGGCAAACGCGCGACTGCTGAATTACAGGAAATGTTTTTATGATCCTGCCTGACATGCTGCATCGGCAACGCGCCAGCGACACCAGTCTGCTTCTCACGCTCCGGTTACCTGCGGATTTATTCTGGTTCAAAGGCCATTTCCCGTCGTCTCCGATTTTGCCTGGCGTGACACAGGTCAATTGGGTCATGGGTTACGCTGAAGAACTTCTTAGTCTGGATAAAGCATTTTCCGGCATGGAAGTGGTGAAATTCCAGCGACCGCTGTTGCCTGAAGAAATTGTGAATTTGCAGATCGACTGGCTTAAAGAAAAACAACGGCTGGTATTTCGTTACAGTGTGGGTCAGGCGATCGCCAGCAGCGGGAAAATCACCTTATGTCCATGACGCCGTCAGCCTCTTTTTCTCCCTGTCTGATTATTCCCTGTTACAACCATGGACCGATGATGGCGGGTGTGCTGGAAAGTCTCCGGCCATTCGGTTTGCCCTGCATTGTGGTTGATGACGGCAGTGACCTGCAGACAGCAGAAGAGTTGCAGCATCTGGAGAGTCTGACGCCGTGGATGAGCCTGACGCGGCTCACTGTAAACCAGGGGAAAGGCGGGGCTGTGATGGCGGCGCTGCGGCTGGCCGCCGGAAAGGGGTTTACGCACGCCTTACAGGTGGATGCCGACGGACAGCATCAGCTTTCAGACGTTCCTGCGATGCTGGCTGAAGCCAGAAGTTATCCGGATTGCCTGATCTCCGGACAGCCGGTTTACGATGACAGTGTGCCGAAATCACGCCTTTATGGCCGCTATATCACCCATTTCTGGGTGTGGATCGAGACACTGTCATTTTCAGTAAAAGACAGTATGTGTGGATTCCGCGTCTATCCCCTCAGACCCTGCCTGCAACTGATGGCAAAAAAAAACCTGGGTTTGCGGATGGATTTCGATACGGAAATTATGGTGCGTCTTTACTGGCAAGGCACACGCAGCCGCTTCCTGCCCACGCGGGTGACTTATCCTGAAGATGGCCTCTCGCATTTTGATGCCGTGAAGGACAACCTGCAGATTTCGTGGATGCACACGCGGCTGTTTTTTGGCATGTTGCGACGCATTCCTTATTTGCTGAAGCAGCGGAAAAATCGTCCCGAACACTGGTCCTCGACGCAGGAACGTAAAGGGTTGTGGGGCATTCGCCTGATGTTATCGGTTTACCGGACGCTGGGATACAACGCCTTTCGTCTGTTGCTTTATCCGGTCATCACCTATTTTTGGCTCACCGGCCACAAACAGCGCAATGCCTCTGCCCGCTGGCTGGAGCGTGTGCGCGTGACGGCTGCACATCGCCATATTCCCCTGCCTTATCCGCTGAGCACTTTCCGGCATTTCATGCGGTTTGGTGAATCTATGCTGAGCAAACTGGCGAGCTGGCAGGGCGATAAAACACTGACTGATGCGGTACTGGTCAATCCCGACATTTGCGAATCTCATATTACCTCCGGGCGAGGCACGCTGATCCTTGCCTCACATTTAGGTGACATCGAATCATGTCGGGCAATAGGTTCACTCAGTCATCGCATCACCGTAAATGCGCTGGTCTTTACAGAACATGCCGAGCGGTTCAATCAGGTAATGAAAGAGATTAATCCGCAGGCCGTGGTGAATCTGATCCAGGTTAACCAGATGGGGCCGGAGACCGCGATTTTATTGCAGGAAAAACTTGATGCCGGTGAGTGGGTGGCGATTGTCGGCGACCGCACCTCTGCCAGTCATCATCAGCGTGGTGAACATTCCCGCATGATTTACAGCGAGTTTATGGGCAAAACTGCCGCATTCCCGCAGGGACCCTTTATTCTGGCTGCTGCGCTACGCGCACCCGTTATGCTGATGTTTGGCATCATGCAGCAAAAGCGGTTGCATATTTATTGTGAGTCTTTTGCCGATCCTCTGATCCTGCCGCGTGCCAACCGCCTGCCTGCGTTACAGGCCGCAGTCGATCATTATGCCGCACGGCTTGAGCATTACAGCCTGCTGGCACCTCACGACTGGTTCAATTTTTATGATTTCTGGCAGCATCCCGCAGATGTCGCCTCTGACAGGAAACCTGAATGATATGACTTCCAAACTTGATCCGCGTTTTAACGATCCGCGATTTTCTACCTGCGTTGAAATCACGGTTCCTTTCCACGACGCAGATGCCATGGGCGTGGTCTGGCATGGCAACTATTTCCGTTATCTGGAAATTGCGCGCGAGCAGCTACTCAAGCAATTTGATTACGGTTATCGTCAGATGCAAGCATCAGGTTATGTCTGGCCGATTGTTGATACCCGCGTGAAATATATTGCGCCGCTGCTCTTTGAACAGCGTATTGCCGTTCATGCACAGCTGGAGGAAATCGAAAACCGTCTGCGCATCGGCTATCAGATTTACGATATCGAAAGCGGTAAACGTACAACGACAGGCTATACGTTGCAGGTCGCAGTGGACGCTGTCTCCAAAGAAATGTGTTTTGTCTCGCCGCAGGTTCTTTTCGATAAAACAGGAGTCAGCCTGTGAAGGTCTTACTGCTACTGGCTCTGACGATTTTCAGCGTCACAGCTAACGCTGTGACGCTGGAGGAATTACAACAGCGCTTCAGCCAGGTGCCGGTACTCCGTGCTGAGTTTGCGCAGCAAAGAACCATCAGCGGGATGGCACAACCGCTCAATTCCAGCGGGAATCTGCTGATTGCCCGGCAGCAAGGGCTGTGGTGGCAACAGGAAAAACCGTTCACCCTGACATTATTGCTGACTGAAAACCGCATGGTGCAAATCATGGCGGGGCAATCTCCGCAGGTGGTTACGGCGGACACCAATCCGCAGATGTTCCAGTTTAATTCATTGCTTAGCGCACTGTTTCACGCTGACCAACGGGCGCTCGGACAGAACTTCTCGCTTAATTTTACTGATCTGGGTAAAGGCGCCTGGACGCTTGTTCTGACACCAAAGGTCTCACCGCTGAACCGTCTGTTCCGCAGCATTACGCTCAGTGGCGAAACCTTCCTGAACAATATCGATATTAATGATATGCAGGGCGATGCCACGCATATTCGTTTCTTCAATCAGAAGACCACACCCGCCACGCTGACTGATGCAGAGAAACGCCATTTTGCCTCCTGATCTTCATCGAAAACTGGCGCAAAGCTGGCTGCTGATTATTGCGCTGCTGGTTGCAGCGCTGTTCTGGTTGTTACCACGCAGCCAGATTAACAGCAGCGTGCTGGCGCTGTTGCCGCAGCAACAGGAAACCCCTATTCCACAGGCATTGTCTGACGGCTTTACTCAGCGGCTGGATCGCCAGCTGATGTGGCTGGTCAGCCCTCCGCCGGGTGCCGGTATTCAGCCCGCCGCTGACTGGCTGAAGCAGTTGCAGGCGCTGCCAGAACTGAGTCAGGTGCAGGGACCGATGGACGTTCAGCGTCAGCAGGAGTGGGGGACTTTCTTCTTCAGGCATCGTAACGCCTTGCTTGATGATGCCACCCGTCAGCGTCTGACGGCAGGCGCGGAGACACAAAGTCAGTGGATCCTCGGTCAGGTGTATTCCGCCTTTTCCGGCGTCAGCGGCAAAGAGCTGGCGAATGATCCGTTATTGCTGGTTCGTGCCTCGCAGATGGCACAGCAGCAGAACAGCGGCGGCATGATGCTGGAACAAGGTTGGCTGATGGCCCGCGATCAACATGGCCGTAACTGGTTCATGGTACATGGCGAGCTGAAAGCATCTTCCTATGACATCACGTCGGCTAAACAAACCGTGGCGGCTCTTGGTGCGGCGAAAGAGGCTTTTGAAGCACGCTGGCCGGGTGCAAAAGTGCTTGAGCGCGGCACGATTTTCTACAGCAATTATGCCAGCCAGCAGGCTGAGCACGATCTTTCCACGATTGGTGCGGCGTCAGTCACCGGCGTGTTTATACTGATCTTACTGATGTTCCGTTCGGTCCTGCCGATGCTGCTCAGTTTACTTTCAATCGCCATCGGTGCACTGTCAGGCACGGTATTGACCCTGTGGGTATTTGGTGAAATCCACGTGATGACACTGGTGCTCAGCACCAGCATTGTCGGTATTTCTGCAGACTACACACTTTACTTCCTGACCGAACGTCGGGTGCATGGCGACTCCTGCACACCGCTGGAAAGTCTGAAAAAACTGTTCCCTGCATTATCAATGGCGCTGCTTACCACGGTGGTGGCCTATCTGATGTTACTGATTGCACCATTTCCGGGTTTGCAACAGCTGGCAGTTTTTGCCGCTGCCGGGTTGAGCGCCGCCTGTATCACCGTGATGTGCTGGTATCCGTATCTGTCGAAGCGTTTACCGGTCGGCCCCGCACCTGGGCTGGCGATTATCATGCGCTGGTTGCTGGCATGGCGCAGCCGCAAAGCGGTACGCATCGGTCTGCCATTACTGATATTAGTGCTGGTAGCGGCCGGAATTTCACGGCTGAAAATCAACGATGACATTGCGGATCTTCAATCTCTTCCGGCCGGTTTACAACAGCAGGAACAGCAGATTGCTGCACTGACCGGACAAACTAACGATCAGAAATGGCTGGTGGTCTACGGTGACAGCGCCGAGCAGACGCTGCAACGACTTGAAACATTGCGGCCCGCGCTCATCCAGGCGAGAGATAAAGGCGTAATTGACGGTTTCCGGGCGATAAATCTGTCTTCGCAAGCCCGGCAGCAGCGGGATTTATCTCTGCTACGCCTGCGTGCGCCGCAAATTATTGCACAGTTGCAGCAGGCGGGGATCACGGTGGCGGAACCGGATCTCAGTGCGCAGACGGTTGATGTGCCGGAATGGCTTAATAGCACAGTCAGTGAAGGCTGGCGTTTATTGTGGTTGTCCTTACCGGACGGGCGCAGCGCCACCCTTATTCCGGTGAATGGTGTGCATGACAGCGCCGCCATGGTGGCGCTGTCGGCGTCTGTACCGGGAACCGGCTGGATCGATCGCAAAACTGAATTCAGCGGTCTCTTCTCTCAGTACCGTATTTATCTGACCGGGTTGCTGGCCCTCGCCGTGGCGGTCATTGCGATCATTTATCTCTGGCGTTTTCGCCTGCCCCACGGGTTTATTTGTCTGATTCCGACCTTACTTTCCCTCGGGATGGGTGTCGCGGCGCTGGGCTTTAGTGGCCATAATCTTAATCTGTTCTCCCTGCTGGCACTGATTCTGGTTCTGGGGATCGGCATCAATTACACCCTGTTTTTCACCAATCCACGCGGCACACCGACGACGTCCATGTTTGCCATTTTTATGGCCGCCGTTACCACGCTGCTGACTTTCGGTATGCTGGTTTTCAGTTCAACACAAGCCATCAGTAGTTTCGGCATCGTACTAAGCTTTGGCATATTAACGGCATTTCTGTTGTCACCCCTGACTCTGCCGGCCAAAAAACGAGGACGTAAAAAATGACCCGGTTTAGGCTGCCTGCGCTGGCCCTGTTGATTTTTATGCTGGGCGGGTGTGTGACAAATCCCCCTTCAGATACACAGCCACAAGCCTGGCTGAAACGCGGCGTGCAGGTGAAATTACCCGCACCCACCCTGGATAAACCGGTCAGTCAGCAGCAGTTACTGACGGCCACGGTGAAAGGTAAACAACAGTCCTTGCTGGTCCTGCTCAATGCTGACGGAAAATCGTTACAGCTTGCCGGGCTTTCTCCTCTGGGGATCCGGCTGTTCAAAGTGGTCTACGATCAGACAGGGATCCACACTGAACAGACGATGAAAATTGATGGTTTACCTCCAGCAAATCAGGTTCTTGCCGATATTATGTTGAGCTACTGGCCGGCGCAGAGATGGCAACCCCTGTTGCCAGCAGGCTGGAAACTTGACGATCAGCCGCTGCGCCGCACGTTACTGGATAACGAAGGCAACACGATCACCCGCATTGACTATCTGCCACAGGGCCGCGGACGTCGGCCGGTGTCGATCACGCAGATGGCGTTTCACTATCAGATAACTATCCGGAATGTGGGTGACTAACATGATTTACTTTTCGGCCGTCGGCATGGTGAACGCGCTGGGAAACAACAATGCGCAAATCGCTGCCAGCCTGAAATCAGGCTTTGCGCCGGGAATGTCGTTGCAGGAAGGCTGGCTGACAGAGGAACGGCCCGTCTGGCTCGGTGCGGTGACCGGCGAACTGCCTGCGATCCCCGGCTCTTTGTCAGCGCACCACAGCCGCAACAACCAGTTGCTGTTGGCTGCGCTGGCGCAGATTGACCCCCAGGTGCAGGCGGCTGTCAGCCGGTACGGACGCGATCGCGTCGCGGTCATTATGGGTACCAGTACATCGGGCATTGCTGAAGGCGAAAACGCGGTGCGTCATCTTCACCGGCATGGGAAATTCCCGCAGGGCTACGATTACCAGCAACAGGAGCTGGGCGATCCTTCACAGTTTATGGCGGAACTGCTGGATCTCAGTGGTCCGGCTTATACCTTATCCACGGCCTGCTCATCCAGCGCGAGAGCGATTATCAGCGGGAAGCGCCTGATCGACGCCGGGCTGGCCGACGCCGCCCTGGTGGGTGGCGCTGACAGCCTGTGCCGGATGCCAGTGAACGGCTTCAACAGCCTGGAATCTTTATCCCGCGGGCGCTGTACGCCGTTCGGGCAAGACCGGGATGGCATTAATATTGGTGAAGCCTCGGCGCTGATCCTGCTGACCCGTGAGCCCGCAGACGTCGCTTTACTGGGCACGGGCGAGTCGTCCGATGCGTGGCATATGTCTGCACCGCATCCGGAAGGCCTCGGGGCTGAACGGGCAATTCATATGGCACTGGCGCAGGCCGGGCTGAGTGCGGCAGACATCGGTTATATTAACGCCCACGGTACCGCGACACCTCTTAACGATCAGGCGGAAGCCGCCGTCATACATCGGTTATTTGGCAACCAGACACCGTGCAGTTCGACCAAGCATCTCACCGGCCATACGCTGGGTGCGGCTGGCGCGACAGAGGCGGCGCTGGGCTGGCTGATCCTGACACAAAATCTCAAACTGCCGTCACAGGATTTCAGCCTTACACCACGCGATAGCCGTTTGCCGGATATACGGCTGGTACAAAAAGACGAAGCGCTGGCGAAGCCCGTTATCCTTTCAAACTCGTTTGCCTTTGGCGGGAATAATGCCTGCATTCTGATCGGGAGGCCGTCATGAGCATGCTCAGCGCGGGCCAATATCTGCCGCATGAATCACCCATGGTCTTACTGGATAAGGTCATTAGTGTCACAGCAGAGACCGCGCTGTGCAGCGTTGTGGTGTCCGAAAACAGTGTGCTGGCACCGTTTCTTAATGAGCGGGGCGCATTGCCCGCGTGGTATGCGATCGAACTGATCGCGCAAACTGTCGGTGTCTGGAGCGGCTGGCACGGCGCGCAAAGTGGCGAACCGCCGCAGGTGGGCATGTTGTTGGGCGGCAGGGCTTTGAAAACCAGCGTGCCGGAATTCGCGGCAGGCAGTGAATTATTCATCAGCGTCTTAATGGTGTTGTGCGATGAAAAACTCGCCAGCTTCGAAGGCGTGATCTGCATTAAACAAGAAAAAGATAACCTGCAGGTTGCAAAAGGAAGGCTGAATACCTACCAGCCAGACAAGGACGAACTCATTAAATTAATACAGGGGAAACAGGAATGATGCGTTCGGTATTAGTGACCGGTGCCAGCAAAGGGATCGGCAAAGCCATTGCGAGTCAGTTAGCCGCTGATGGTTTTTTTGTTGTCATTCATTACCACAGCGATAAAGCAGGGGCAGAAAATACCCTGCAAAACATCACTGACAACGGCGGCAGGGGGCGAATTGTGCAGTTTGATATCAGCAACCGCCAGCAGTGTCGGGACGTGATTGACGCTGATATTGAGGCGCATGGCGCGTACTACGGCGTGATCAATAATGCCGGGATCACCCGTGACGCGGCATTCCCGGCACTGACCGACGAGGACTGGGACGGTGTGATCCACACTAATCTCGACAGTTTCTACAATGTCTTACAGCCCTGTGTGATGCCGATGATCGGCTTGCGTCAGGGCGGGCGTATTATCGCGCTTTCCTCGGTTTCCGGCATTACGGGGAATCGTGGACAGGTTAACTACAGTGCGGCCAAAGCCGGTATTATCGGTGCCTGCAAAGCATTGTCACTGGAACTGGCGAAACGCAAAATCACCGTAAACTGCATTGCGCCGGGCTTGATCGACACCGGCATGCCTGACATGGAAAAACCGGCGCTCGATGCCGCAATGAGCATGATTCCGCTCAGGCGGATGGGCCGGGCGGAAGAAGTCGCCGGACTGGCAAGCTATCTGATGTCAGATATCGCCGGTTATGTGACCCGTCAGGTGATCTCCATCAACGGAGGCCTGATATGACCCGGCGTGTAGTCATTACCGGCATGAAAGGCATAACAGCGTTCGGTAACCATTGGGACGAGATTTCCGTCCGCCTTCAACAGGGTAAAAACGCTGTCCGCCACATGGATGAATGGCTGATTTATCAGGGGCTGAACACACATCTGGGCGCACCGGTGGATGATTTTGTTATCCCGGCGCATTACACCCGCAAGCGCATCCGTTCAATGGGGCGCGTGTCCCTGCTGTCAACCCGTGCGGTGGAGCTGGCGCTGGAGCAGGCCGGTCTGCTGGAAGACACGATTCTTACTGACGGCGAAACCGGTATTGCCTTCGGTTCATCGACCGGCAGCACCGGCCCGGTCAGCGAATTTGCAACCATGCTGACGGAAAAGCATACCAACAACATTACCGGTACGACTTACGTACAGATGATGCCGCACACCACGGCGGTGAATGCAGGCCTGTTCTTCGGCCTGAAAGGGCGCGTGATCCCGACGTCCAGCGCCTGTACGTCGGGCAGCCAGGCCATCGGTTATGCCTATGAGGCCATTAAACACGGTTATCAGACGGTGATGGTGGCTGGCGGTGCGGAAGAACTTTGCCCGTCAGAAGCTGCCGTGTTTGATACGCTGTTTGCCACCAGTCAGCAAAACGAACACCCTGAACTGTCGCCGCGCCCGTTTGATATGCAGCGTGATGGCCTGGTGATCGGCGAAGGTGCCGGGGCGTTGATCCTCGAGTCACTGGAGCATGCACAGGCGCGCGGCGCGAAGATTTACGCCGAGATTGTGGGTTTTGCTACCAACTGCGATGCGGCGCATATCACTCAGCCGCAGCAATCAACGATGCAGATTTGTATTGAAAAAGCGCTGAAAAATGCCGGTATTCCTGCTTCCGAAATCGGGTATATCAGTGCGCATGGTACGGCCACCGATCGCGGTGATATTGCGGAAAGCCATGCGACTGCTGCGGTGTTTGGCAATCAGACACCTATTTCGTCGCTGAAAAGCTACTTTGGCCATACGCTCGGTGCCTGCGGCGCGCTGGAAGCGTGGATGTCGCTCGAAATGATGCGCGAAGACCGCTTCGTACCGACCATAAATCTGACGCAACCGGATCCGCTTTGCGGTGAACTCGACTACGTGATGGGCGAATCGCGCCATATTCAGACTGAATTTATTCAGTCGAATAACTTTGCCTTCGGCGGAATTAATACCTCTTTAGTTTTCCGTCGCTGGCCTTAACGATGAACCGGGCGCAGCTCATTACGGCGTCGCTGGATGACAACTTTTCATTGTCACGTGTGCCCGCGCAATGGCTAATGAAAAGTGAAGGAATGAATCCTGCCCGCCGCCAGCAATGGTGCGCGGGCCGGGCGCTTCTGGCCGAAGCGCTGTCAGTTTTCAGTGGTTGTGACAACTTACCCGCCATGCAGATTTCCGCGCAGGGAAAACCGTATTTTGCGGACGCCTCCCTGCCACACTTTTCTCTCAGCCACAGTAAACATCATCTGCAACTGCTGCTGTGTCCGGCGGGCGAAGACGGCGGCGATGTGGAGCAAATTCGCCCGCGCCGGCGTTATCTTGACGTGGCACGCGCAGCATTCAGTGATATCGAATGTCAGTGGCTGGTGGAACAGGCCGACCCGCAGACGGCGTTCTGGCAGTTGTGGTGTCTGCGTGAGGCATGGCTCAAACAGCAGGGTGGAAGTGTGTGGCAGATGGGCCGGATCCGCCTCGAACCGGGCCATCAGCGTTTTACTGCTGAATCTTCAGCGGACTGCCGTTTATGGTTCGCTGCGGATGGAAACGTGATGCGGGCGCTGGCGTTGCCTGCGGGCGTTTCTGAGGTAGAGGAATACAAGGTTGATGCTGCTTCCGGCGGTTTTCTCCGGCAGGTTTCACTGCCCTGGGCCCGCTTTTCCCCCTCCTGATTATTGCACTCTGGTCAAAAGTCTTCTGGCGATACGGTCGTTTTTATCCATGAATGCGCAGTCCATACTCTCTCCACGATTTATCCTCCAGAAAAATTTAAAGAGAGAACATGATGAGTATTCCTGCCTTCGGTTTGGGGACATTCCGCCTGAAAGATGAAGTGGTAAAAGCGTCTGTTGCCACCGCCGTTGAACTGGGTTATCGCGCCATTGATACCGCGCAGATTTATGACAACGAAGCTGCGGTGGGTGAGGCACTGGCTGAAAGTGGCGTTGCGCGTGAAGCGCTCTATATCACCACCAAAATCTGGATTGAAAATCTCGCTGCTGACAAACTCATCGACAGTCTGCAAGAAAGCCTGCGCAAACTGAAAACGGATTATGTTGACCTGACCCTGATCCACTGGCCGTCCCCGAATCAGGCCGTCAGCGTAGCAGAAACGATGCACGCGCTGGTTGAGGCGAAAAAGAGGGGACTGACACGTGAGATCGGTATTTCCAACTTTACCGTGGCGCTGATGCAGGAAGCGATCGACGCGGTGGGCGCGGATCAGATTGCGACCAACCAGATCGAACTGTCGCCGTTTCTGCAAAACCAGACCGTGGCAGATTACGCCCGCCGGAACGGTATCGCCGTGACATCTTATATGACGCTGGCTTATGGCGATGCGTTAAAAGATACGACGATTATCGAGATTGCCGCCCGACATCACGCAACGCCTGCTCAGATCGTTCTGGCCTGGGCATTGCAACTGGGTTACGCGGTGATCCCCTCGTCGACCCGACGCGAAAACCTGCAAAGCAACCTGCTGGCACAACAACTGACGCTGACAGAGGCCGATATGCAGCAAATTGCGGCGCTTGAACGCAATGGCCGACTGGTCAGCCCTGAGGGTCTGGCGCCTGCGTGGGATTGATGTCTTTGCTCCTTTTCCTTCACCGGGGAGGGAGCCAATGTTTAAACCCCGCGGGTTCCCAGCTTTTCACTGAGAAAATCAATAAAGCACCGGATCCGCGTGCTGACGGTTTGATCGCTGTAATACACCGCATGCAGCGGCATGGCGATGCGCATAATGTCCGGCACCAGCAGTTTCACCAGGTCACCTCGCGCCACATCTTCATCGGTCATAAAATCCGACAGACAGGCAATGCCATTACCTTGCAAACACAGCCTGCGCAGCGTTTCCCCGCTTCCTGAACTGATAAAGGGGGTGACCGTCAGTTGCTGACCATCGGCGCACAGCAGCGGCCATTTATTCAGCGCCATCACTTCGTTAAAGCCCAGGCAACGGTGATCCAGCAAATCATCGGCGCTTTGCGGTGTTCCCCATTTTTTCAGATATGCCGGCGAAGCCAGCACGCTGCGATAACTCAGCATCAGTTTGCGGGCCCGCAGGCTGGAATCTTCAAGCTCACCGACGCGGATCGCCACATCCACTTTATGATCGATCAGATTGATATTGCTCTCCGACGAGAACAGTGCCAGTGACATCTTCGGGAAACGTTCGGTAAATTCCGCCACCAGCGGCGAAATGACATGTAAAATGACCGGTGTTGCGGCATCGATGCGCAACAGCCCCTGAGGATCGTCGCGGTTCTCCAGTAAATCATCTTCAGCCGCCGCCATTTCATGCAGGATTTTTTGTACCCGGACAAAATAGCGCTCGCCTTCATGTGTCAGGCTGATCTGACGTGTGGTGCGGTTGAGCAGGGTAATGCCCAGTTTTTGCTCCAGCCGTTTCAGCGTCCGGCTGACCACGGAATTATCCTGCCCCAGTTGTTCTGCGGCACGGCTGAAACTGCCACTTTCTACCACGGTCACAAACGTAATCAGCTCTTCAGAACTGGCTCGCATTGTTGTTACTCCGGCATAAATAAATTGATACTTTGGTTATTTATGTCATTTAAGCACAAGCCGATAATAGCCGCCATCAAATCGACATTCATGTGGAGTAAAGGTTATGCCGCTTGCATTATTAGCACTGACCATCAGTGCATTTGCTATAGGAACAACAGAGTTTGTTATTGTCGGGCTGGTGCCGACTATCGCGCAACAACTGGGCGTTTCTGTCCCGTCCGCCGGTTTGCTGGTGTCCATTTATGCTCTCGGCGTGGCGACTGGCGCACCGGTTCTGACCGCGCTGACTGCCCGCGTGCCGCGTAAAGCGTTACTGATAGGCCTGATGGTGCTGTTTACGCTGGGCAACCTGCTGGCGTGGCAGTCACCGAATTACAGCACGCTGGTGATAGCCCGCCTGCTGACCGGCCTGGCGCATGGCGTTTTCTTCTCAATTGGCTCGACCATTGCCACCAGTCTGGTGGCAAAAGAAAAAGCCGCTTCTGCGATTGCGCTGATGTTTGGCGGTCTTACTGTTGCGCTGGTGACCGGTGTGCCACTGGGGACATTCATCGGCCAGCATTTTGGCTGGCGCGAAACCTTCCTCGCGGTGTCGCTGATTGGGGTTATCGCCATTATCGCCAGCGCGATCCTGGTACCGAATAACATCAAAAACAAACCGGCGGCGCGTATTGCTGATCAGGTAAAAGTGTTGATGAATCCGCGTCTGTTGCTAATTTACACGATTACCGCGCTGGGGTACGGCGGTGTATTCACCACCTTTACATTCCTTGCACCGATGATGCAGGAACAGGCTGGGTTCTCAGCCAGCATGGTGAGTTGGATCCTGCTGGCGTATGGTGTGTCAGTGGCCATCGGCAATATCTGGGGCGGCAAACTGGCTGACCGTCATGGTGCCGTTAAAGCGCTGACGATTATTTTTGCCGCCCTCACCGTGCTGTTGCTGATTTTCCAGTTCACTTCAGGTTTCGGTATTCCGGCGCTGATCACGCTGCTGGTGATGGGGGTTTTCGCCTTCGGCAACGTACCGGGATTGCAGGTTTACGTGGTGCAGAAGGCCGAAGAGGTGACGCCAAATGCCGTCGATGTGGCTTCCGGACTGAATATTGCGGCCTTTAACGTCGGTATCGCCCTGGGGTCAGTGATTGGCGGGCAGGTGGTTTCTACCCTTGGCCTGGCGCAAACGCCGTGGATCGGTGCAATCATCGTGGCGGGTGCATTGCTGTTTACCCGCCTGAGCGGGCGTCTGGACCGCAAACCTACGACTTCGCTGGCCTGATTTTTCTTACATTCTTTGTCTGCACGGCTCGCCTCTGGCGGGCCGTTTTTATGAGTTATGCTAGCCTGTAGATGTGACCAGGATGTATACCAATGTAAACAGATTTGGTCTGAGCGTCTGCGGGCGTATACTGAACTTTCGCGTGGGAATCTCTCTCATAAAGCAACGATATAACGGGTAAACAGGCGATTAGCGTGCGGAAAAAAACATATGCAATGAGGTATGTCGCAGGTCAGCCCGCAGAGCAAATCTTTCCAGGAGTCCTCGCTCATTTGGGGCCAGATTTGCCACCGGGTGCTGCGCTGCCCAATTCGAATATTTTGCGCGTGATGGTGTGGAATATCTTTAAACAACAGCGTGCTGACTGGTTGTCAGTTCTGCGTGATTACGGCAAAGATGCGCAACTGGTTTTGCTTCAGGAAGCCCAAACTACCCCTGAGCTGATTCGTTTTGCGACTTCCAATTATCTGGCCGCCGATCAGGTACCGGCATTTATGCTGCCTCAGCACCCCTCTGGCGTGATGACACTCTCTGCAGCGCATCCGGTTTACTGTTGTCCGCTGCGTGAGCGTGAGCCGCTTCTCAGGCTGTCTAAATCGGCTTTAGTGACGGTGTATCCGCTCATCGATGGCCGTTTACTGATGGTAGTGAATATTCATGCGGTGAATTTCAGTATCGGAATCGACGTCTACAGCAAACAGCTGGATCCGATTGGCGAGCAGATTGCGAACCACAAAGGGCCGGTGATCATGGCCGGGGATTTCAATGCGTGGAGCAAACAGCGTATCAATGCCCTGTTTGGCTTTGCGGGAAATATCCATCTGGAGGAGGTCCGTTTTCCTGCTGATTACCGCAAGCGGGCGTTCGGCAGGCCGCTGGACTTTATCTTCTACCGTGACCTCAGCGTCACCAGCGCGTCTGTGATGGAAACGCGCGCCTCGGACCATAATCCGCTGCGGGTTGAATTCCTGGCAGGCCAGCCTCTGGTACAGTAACGCTTATTTCGCAGGTTAAAAAATGCAGACAAAAAAAAGCACCCGGCATATTCAGGGTGCTTTTTTATTGCCGCGACCTTTCACGATCAGGTATCAGGGCTCATTTTGTTGCTCAGGAACAACGTTAACTTGTTGCCCGGTTGCAGGTTGTCGGCATTCGTATTCCAGCGCATCACATCCTTGATGTTGACGCCGTGACGCCTGGCAATGCTCGACAAAGAATCACCTTTACGTACCTGATAAGTGATACTGCCGCCATTGACACTGGTATCGCTGACGCTGTTATCCGCCACTTGCAGTGTTTGCCCAACTTTTAACGCGCCTGCTGAGCGCAAATTGTTCCAACGCTGTAAATCACGGGTCTTCACATTCAGCCGGGCTGCAATGCCAGATAAGCTGTCGCCGGAGCGAACCTTATACTGTTTTGCACCTGACGGAGTGTTGCTGGCCAGTTTGGTTTCCTGGACTGCGGCGATATCCCCATCAGCCAGTGAGTCTTTTAACTGGTCGGCATGCGCCTTCGGCAGAACAATGTAATGCGGGCCATTCGGCGCGGTCACATTTTTCTTATAGCCGGTGTTAAACGACTTGAGCTTGGTCAGGGACATGCCCGCCATCTCGGCCGCCTGTGTCAGTTGCATCTGTTGTCCGACTTCAACACGCGCCAGGGCACGGTCTTCACTCGGTTTCGGCAAGCTGATACCGTATTTCTTGCTGTGCTTGAGAATATCGCTAAGGGCTAACATTTTCGGCACATAAATCGATGTTTCACGTGGCAGCGCCAGCGCCCAGAAATCCGTTGAACGTCCCTTGGCTTTGTTCGCTTTCACCGCTTGCATGACACGGCCTTCACCGCTGTTGTACGCAGCAACGGTCAATAACCAGTCGCCACCAAACATCTTGTTCAGACGTTGCATCATATCAAGCGCAGCAGTCGTCGAAGCCACAACATCGCGGCGTCCGTCATACCACTGGTTTTGTTTCAAACCATAGTTTCGACCCGTTTGCGGCACAATCTGCCACAACCCTGCAGCGTTAGCTGATGAGGTTGCTTTGGGGTCAAAAGCGCTCTCCACTATGGGTAGCAGTACCAGTTCCATCGGCATATTACGTTTCTTAATCTGCTCGGTGATCCAGTACATGTACGGCTCTGCCCGTAATGTTACATCGTGGAGATAGCTCTTATTTTTTAAATATTTAACTCTTTGTTCGCGGATCCGGGGATTATCCGGAACCTTCATCTTCAGCTCGTCGCCTATGAAGTTCCACAAATTTTGTTGGGAGACGGCGTCGTTTCCATCCAGCCATCCCCCCGAGGCCGCACGGCCATCATCTGTGTACTGTCCTGCTTCACTTTGACTTGCTGAAGACAAACTCTGTGCATGTTGTTCCGGTACCTTCACGCCCTGCCTGGACGCCTGGCAACCTGTGAGCAACATGGAGGCGATTATTAAGATCGCGTTTGCCTTCATGTGTGTGTCATAGTTGCTTAAAAGACGAGCGATAATACTTTGCTTCGGAAAAAAACACAACCTTTGGGGCTAAAAGCTATCTTTGAGTGCCCTTAATCGGGCAAAAACCTGCCAGTCAGGTTTTAAGGGATCGTTAAGGTTTAATTTGTTTTGTAAATCAACGTCATCACATCGTAAAAAGAGATTAATTTTACGCTCAAGACCGAGGGTTGAAGGCAGGGAAGATTGTCCCTTTTCACGCATTTGTTGCACTTTGTGCTCATGAGAATGGATATCATCATCCTCAGGTAAAATAGCACGCGCAAACTTAAGATTTGAGAGAGTGTACTCGTGCGCAGCGCAGATTAATGTTTCATCGGGCAACGCCGCTAGCCGTTGAAACGACTGGTACATTTGCTCTGGCGTCCCTTCGAACAAACGGCCACATCCGGCGGAAAACATCGTGTCTCCACAAAAAAGATAAGGCGCGCTATAGTATGAAATATGACCAAGCGTATGACCTGGCGTAGCAAAGATCTGCCATTCCACACCGCCAATAACACATTTATCACCGTTTTTAAGACTAATCTGACGAAATTTATTCTCAGTTTCGTGAGGTCCGTACACTTTCAGACCCGGAAAATGGCTCGAAATCTCATCAACGCCTCCCACATGGTCGTGATGGTGATGTGTCAGAAGGATAGCTGTCGGGGTTAAATTCGCCTTTTTCAGTGCGGTTAAAACAGGGGCAGCTTCTCCGGGATCAACAATCACGCAATGTCCTTGCTGGTCATCGAGCATCCAAATGTAATTGTCCTGCAACGCAGGAATACTGATAAGATTCATGGCAACCTCTCTTTGGCAACTGCTTGAAAGAAGATAACAAACTATGCGACCAGCCCGCGCCCGTAAGACCATTGTTGCTCCGGCTTGCTGGGATGAGATCCCGTGCGGCGACTACTACCGTGCCGCGCTTGAGCAACAACTGCAACCCTGGTGGGGGAAACTCTACGGTTTCCACCTGTTGAAAATCGGCGCATTAAGTGCCGGAATCGATACGCAGGCTTGTCCAATCTCGCATCAGGTGAACTTCGCGCCCGAAGGCGAGGGGCTGCATGTGCGGGGGGATCCCTACTATTTGCCTTTCGCGGCAAAATCCGTGGATGCCTGCCTGCTCAGCCATACGCTGGCCTACGCGGACGACCCGCACCGTATTCTGCGTGAAGTCGATCGCGTACTGATTGATGATGGCTGGATGGTACTCAGCAGCTTTAATCCGCTCAGTCTGCTGGGGATAGGCAAACTGATGCCGCTCTTTCGTAAGCGTCAGCCGTACAGCAGTCGCCTGTTTACCCAAATGCGTCTGCTTGACTGGCTTTCGCTACTTAATTATGAAGTGATAGTGCACCGGCGTTTTCATGTTCTGCCGTGGAAAAAGAATGGCGGTAAATTACTGAGTACGCACCTTCCTGCACTGGGTTGCATGACGCTGATTATTGCCCGCAAACGGACCTTCCCGCTGACACCGACAGCGAAAAAAGTCACGGCGCAAAAGCAAAAAATCCCGCAGGCTGTGGGCGCGACGAAGAGTTACCGCAAAGAACACCGGGACTGACTGAGGCAGGAATTAACGAACAAGCTGAGGTCAGACAAGACGAAAACGGACGAAAAAACGCAGCTTATACCCGGTAGGTATGCATTTTATCACCGTTTTCAACCGTCCTTTTTCATCGCAGAATAGCCAGCGCGCAGCCGTTTAATTCTCCGCCTGATAGCCCACATCATCCAGGGTCGGATTTCCCGCTGCTTCTTTAGCCAGTACATCACAGCGTTCATTTTCAGGGTGTCCTGCGTGACCTTTCACCCACATCCATTTTAGTTCATGTGTCTGGATCGCGGCATCGAGACGCTTCCATAAATCGACGTTTTTTACCGGTTTCTTATCCGCGGTTTTCCAGCCACGTTTTTTCCAGTTGTGGATCCACGACGTGATCCCCTGGCGTACATACTGGCTGTCGGTGCTCAATGTCACTTCACACGGCGACGTCAGCGCTTCAAGCGCCACAATCGCCGCCATCATTTCCATACGGTTATTAGTGGTCAGACGGAAACCCGCACTGAACTCTTTTTCGTGTTGCTTGTAGCGTAAAATCGCACCAAAACCGCCGGGGCCCGGGTTACCCAGGCAGGAGCCATCGGTGAAAATCTCTACCTGTTTGGTCATTTCTGGCAGGCTCTGTCATCAAAAGTAAACGCCAAGTTTGACATAAACCGGCGTACCGGGCACAGCACTATCTTGGGGTATAACTGTCTGAAAGAGAGACGAAGAGGTGCCTTTGGTGCAGGTTATACAGGCATTCACCACTCTTTTGGCTGGAGAGCGCTGTCATTTGCAATATAATAGGAAAATGCAGAGTGCCAGTTCAAAACTCTGAGCGAGTCGAGCCTTTCATGGTTTTTTCACTGCCAATTTTTCAATGCTTTAAGGATGTCTGATGAGAAATGTAACGGTTTCTGCAACACAAATGAGCTGCAGCTGGGATCTGGAAAAGAATATTGTTAACGCCGAAAAGCTGGTTCGCCAGGCCCATAACCAGGGTGCGCAAGTTATTCTGATTCAGGAACTTTTTGCTGCGCCTTACTTCTGTATTGATCAGAGCCCTGAGCATTACAGTCTGGCGCAAGAACTGACTGACAGCCCGCTCATTCGTCATTTCTCCGCACTGGCAAAAGAACTGGAAGTGGTGCTTCCTCTGAGCTTCTTTGAGAAGTGCAATAATGCTTATTACAACTCGCTGGTCATGATTGATGCTGACGGCAGTGTGCTGGATGTCTATCGCAAAACGCATATTCCTAACGGACCGGCCTATCAGGAAAAACAATTTTTCATTCCGGGCGATACCGGTTTCAAAGTGTGGAACACCCGCTATGCGAAAATCGGCGTAGGCATCTGCTGGGATCAATGGTTCCCGGAAACCGCACGTTGCCTGGCATTGCAGGGTGCGGAAATCATCTTCTATCCGACGGCGATTGGTTCTGAACCGGCGTATCCGGAAATCGACAGCCAGCCACACTGGACCCGTGTTCAGCAGGGCCACGCTGCGGCTAACCTTGTGCCGGTGATTGCCTCTAACCGTATCGGCACGGAAAAAAGCAAATTTATTCCTGATTATGAAATGACCTTCTACGGCTCTTCCTTCATTGCTGATCAAACCGGTGCGCTGGTTGAACAAGCCAACAAAACCGACGAAGCTGTGCTGGTTCATACCTTTGATCTGGATGCTATCGCTGCACAACGCGCATCGTGGGGTCTGTTCCGCGACCGCCGTCCTGAAATGTATGGCGCCATCGCGACATCCGACGGTTCAACAAGGAAATAACTGATGTCTTCTATTGATATCAATCCTCAGGCTGAAGGTTTTGTGATGCCCGCTGAATGGGCCGCGCAGCAGGCTGTCTGGATGATCTGGCCTTACCGCACCGATAACTGGCGCTCCAACGGACGTCCGGCACAGCTGGCTTTCGCCAATGTGGCGGCAGCGATTGCGACTCAAACGCCAGTATTTATGGCGGTTCCGGCAGCAGAAATGGCCAACGCACGCGAAGTGATGCCGGCGCAGATTACCCTGGTGGAAATGGAAAGCGACGATGCCTGGATGCGTGATACCGGCCCGACGATTGTGGTCAATCCGCAAGGCGAGCGTCTGGCTATCGACTGGACATTCAATGCCTGGGGCGGCTTCAACGGCGGTCTGTATTCGAGCTGGGAACGCGATCAACGGGTTGCCCGTCAGGTGGCGAACTATCAGCACATTCCCTATGTGTCGACAGACCTGGTGCTGGAAGGGGGGTCCATTCATGTTGACGGCGAAGGCACCTTGTTGACCACCGCAGAATGCCTGCTCAATCCGAACCGTAATCCTCATCTTTCGAAAGCTGAAATAGAAGCGCAGTTGCAGAAATACCTCGGCGTGAAGCAATTTATCTGGCTGGAAGACGGCGTGTTCAATGACGAAACTGACGGGCACATCGACAACATGTGCTGCTTTGTTCGTCCGGGCGAAGTGGCGCTGCACTGGACTGACGACGAGCAAGATCCGCAATACGCGCGTTCTGCGGCGGCGTTGAAAGTGCTGGAAGCGGCGAAAGATGCTCAAGGTCGCAGCCTGAAAATCTGGAAAATGCCCTCACCTCCTGTCATGCATGCTACTGCGGAAGAAACTGTCGGCGTGTTGCCGGGCACGGCCATTGAGCGTGTGGAAGGCAACCGGCTTGCGGCGTCTTACGTCAATTACCTGATCAGCAATAACCACATCATCTTCCCGCTGCTGGATGCGACAACGGATCAGCAGGCCGGGAATTTACTGGCTGAAATGTACCCTGAGTACAAAATCACCGGCGTTCCTGCCCGTGAAATTTTGCTGGGCGGTGGTAACATCCACTGCATTACACAGCAAATCCCTGCGTAAGCTAAAGTGCCTGGCGCGAGATTTTATTTTCGTGCCGGGCAGATCGTTTCTGCAACTGACTGTCAGCGTTGGATAATGAGCCATGGATTTACAAAACACCTCTAACAGGATCGTCGTCCTCGATACCGAAACTACCGGTATGAATAAACTCGGCGTCCACTATGAAGGGCACCGGATTATCGAAATCGGTGCTGTTGAAGTGATTAACCGTCGCCTGACAGGGCGTAATTTCCATGTTTATCTCAAACCCGATCGTCTGGTGGATCCGGAGGCTTTTGGCGTTCATGGCATCAGTGATGAATTCCTCGCCGATAAACCGACGTTTGCCGACATCGCTGACGATTTTATTGAATACATTCGCGGCGGCGAATTAGTCATTCATAACGCAACGTTTGATATCGGCTTTATGGATTACGAGTTCGACATGCTCGGCCGTGACCTGCCGAAAACCGAAACGTTCTGTAAAATTACCGACAGCCTGGCGATGGCGCGTAAGCTGTTCCCCGGTAAGCGTAACAATCTCGATGCGCTGAGTGATCGCTACCTGATCGACAACAGCAAGCGTACGCTGCACGGCGCGTTGCTTGACTCCGAAATTCTTGCCGAAGTTTATCTGATGATGACCGGCGGCCAGACCAGCATTAAATTCAGCCACGAAGGCGAGCAAAATACCGGCGCGGACGGATTAGGGATCCAGCGCGTGGCGCGGCCAGCCTCCGGATTGAAAGTTATCGCTGCCACAGAGCAGGAACTGGCGTGGCATGAAGAACGTTTAGATTTAGTGGTTAAAAAGGGCGGTAACTGTTTATGGCGTTCGTAAGCCGCTTATCCGGTCTTTCGGATTGAAACGCACCAGACTGCGGAAAAACTGTGCGGTTGATTGAAAATATCAGGAAAAGCATTGACGTAAAGGCAGCCATTCCTTAATATCCGCTCCGTTCTTAACCAGAACACAGCGCGGAGCGGTAGTTCAGTTGGTTAGAATACCTGCCTGTCACGCAGGGGGTCGCGGGTTCGAGCCCCGTCCGTTCCGCCACTATTCAGAAGCCCTGAGTGAGAAATCACTCAGGGCTTCGTCGTTTCAGCCATCCTGGCTTTTTTCTTCCCTGTCGTACCGATTTATTTATTCCACCTCAGTCTTCATAAAGCGCATTTCGCCGCTGGTTGCACGGTCATGACGGGCGATATAACGGTAAAAGCCACCGGCCAGAAACGCACCGATAAACCAGCTAAAATTCGCGACCTGATGCAGGCCTGGCGTAAAGCTGATAATCAGACCGATCACCACGGCGGGCACCAGCGCGGCAATCGCTTTCGGGTTGAATCCGTTGCGATACCAATAACGACCCGAAGGCGTGGCATTAAACAGCGCATCCACATCCATATGCCCGCGCTTAATCAGGTAATAATCGGCCAGTAAAATCCCGAACAAGGGTCCGATGAACGATCCCAGTACATCCAGCGTGTAGTGAATGATTTCAGGCGACTGAAACAGGTTCCACGGTGTCAGCAGAACAGAACCGACAGCAGCGATCATCCCGCCGGTACGGAAACTGATTTTCTGCGGTGAGCAGTTAGAGAAGTCGAATGCCGGTGAAACAAAGTTCGCCACGATATTGATACCGATGGTCGCGATAATCATCGTCAGCAGGCCAAGTGCCACCGCAACGCTGTTGCCAACACGACTGACGGTTTCGATAGGATCGGTGATCATCTGCCCGAACAGGGATTGTGTCCCTGAAACGATCACGACGGTCACAATCGAGAACAGCAGGAAGTTAAACGGCAGGCCCCAGCGGTTACCGCGGCGGATTTCGCCCATGCTTTTGCCGTAACGTGAGAAGTCGCCGAAGTTCAGCAACGGACCGGAGAAGTAAGACACCACCAGCGCTGTGGCGGTCAGCATCTCCCAGCCTTGCTGGCCGGCGGTCAGGGTTTTAGTCGACAGCGTGAAAGAGATATTGCTCAGGCCGGTTTTATACAGGATCCAACCCGCCAGCAGCAGCATAACGACATACACCGCCGGGCCTGCCACATCGATAAAACGCTTAATTGCGCTCATCCCGTGCCAGAACACCATCGCCTGCAATACCCACATGATGCCGAAACATACCCATCCCAGCGCCGACAATCCCAGCCAGTGCGGGAGGGTCATTGGCGTCAGCGACGGGAAGAACTTCAGCAATACCAGCATTAACGCGTTAGCCGCCAGATAGGTCTGAATGCCGTACCAGGCGAAAGCGATCAGCCCGCGGATCACTGCCGGAATATTCGCCCCGAACACGCCAAATGCCTGACGGCAAATCACCGCGTAAGGTACACCGGCCTGCTGGCTTGGTTTCGCCACCAGATTGGCACAAATCTGCACGATACAAATCCCGCACAGCAAACACAGCAAAACCTGCCAGCTGGTCAGGCCGAGCGTAAAGAAGCTCGCGGCTACAACATAGCCGCCCATACTGTGTACATCGGACATCCAGAAAGAAAATATGTTGTACCAGCTCCAGTTTTGGTCACGCGTCGGTGCTAAATCATCGTTACACAGCTTCGGGCTGTAATAAGGTTTGATGATCCCGGCGCTCTGTTCAGATGGCGCCGTGGCGGAGGTGATTTCCTGATTTGGCATAAATCGTGCTCCTGTCATAAACAACATGTGAAAGTCGGAAGCCGGCTGCCGGCTGTCCAAAGTTAAAAAGCAGTCACAGGAGCACTGCATGAATCAGGCCAAATTTCATTTTTTGTATACAAAAAATCACTTTCATGTATACGATTAATCTCTCGAACGGTATACGGAGTAACGGCAATGACCAGTTGGAACGGGCTGAATACGGCCTATTTTACCGAGGATAAGGACGACCATATTTATAACGCGCTGGTGAAATCTATCGTGGAACACCAGCTTTTACCGGGCAGCAAATTGCCGGAAGAAGCGCTGGCAGAGGTGTTTTCAGTCAGCCGCACGGGGATCCGCCGTGTCCTGCAGCGCCTTGCCGCAGTGCAACTGGTGACGTTATTGCCCAAGCGTGGTGCGCATGTCACCACCCCGGATGCGGAAGAATCGCGCGATGTGTTCGCGACCCGTAAAATCCTGGAGTGCGCCAACCTGCCGCTGGTCATTGCTCATTGCCAGTCGCCACATCTGGTGGCGCTGAAAAAACTGGTGCAGGAAGAAAAGCGTGCTCACGATGAACGTAATGGTGCCGCTGCGATCCGCCTTTCCGCCGCGTTCCACGTTCAGCTTCAGGCCATTTCCGGTAATAAAGTACTTACTGAGTCTGTCTCGCAACTGACCCTGCGTTCCTCGCTGGCAATTGCCGCCTGGGGTGCACCGTGGCAGCAGGGTTGCCGTTGTCATGACCATGATGACCTTATTGAACTGCTGAAAAAACGCGATGTTGCCGGGCTGACCGCGAGCATGGCACACCATTTCGACAGCATCGTGGCCAGCCTGCACTTTGAGCAGCACAGCGGGCAGACACCCGATTTTGCGCAGATTTTTGCCACGCACAAACCCGTTACCGGCAAGGAATCAGGCTGATGGTCAAATCACTTTGTATACAACTGATCAACCCGAATACCAGCCAGGCGATGACCGGGATCATGGCACAAACAGCCCGTTCGGTTGCGGCGCCGGAAACAAACATTCTGGCCGTTTGCCCTGAAGAAGGTGCACCGTCAATTGAAGGGCATTTCGATGAAGCGATTGCCGTGCTCGGCGTATTACAGCAGATAAAAGCGGGGCGCGATGCCGGTGTCGACGGGCATATTATTGCCTGTTTCGGTGACCCGGGATTACTGGCCGCCCGCGAGCTGGCGCGTGCACCGGTGATCGGTATTGCCGAAGCGGCGATGCATCTGGCAACGATGCTGGCGACGCGATTTTCTATCGTGACCACTTTGCCGCGTACGCTGACAATCGCCCGGCATTTGTTGCATCAATATGGATTCGAACGCCATTGCGCGGCTTTACACGCTATCGATCTGCCGGTGCTATCGCTGGAAGACGGCAGCGGGCTGGCGCAGGAAAAAGTCCGCAGGCAGTGTATCGCGGCGAAAAAATCTGACGGCAGCGGAGCGATTGTCCTCGGTTGTGGCGGAATGGCTGATCTGGCGCAGGAACTGACACTCGAGCTGAATATGCCGGTAATCGACGGCGTCAGCGCGGCGGTCAAAATGGTCGAGTCACTGGCTGCTCTGCGTCTGACGACCGGTAAACATGGTGATCTGGATTATCCCCTTGAAAAACCCTTGTCTGGCCGCTTTGCCGGGCTGAATCTGAGAGATAATTATGTCTGATTTTGAGTACGGTTTTACGGATGCCTATCCGCGCGATTTAATCGGTTACGCCGGACGCCCGCCGCATGCCAACTGGCCGGGCAACGCCCGCATTGCGGTGCAGTTTGTTCTCAATTATGAAGAGGGTGCCGAGAACAACGTTTTGCATGGTGATGCAGGTTCCGAACAATTTTTATCGGACATCATCGGTGCCGCCAGTTTCCCTGACCGCCACATGTCGATGGATTCGCTGTACGAATACGGCTCGCGTGCCGGTTTCTGGCGCATCCACAATGAGTTTCAGAAACGCGGCTTACCGCTGACCGTTTTCGGCGTGGCGATGGCACTGGCACGCAATCCGGAAATCGTCAGCGCGATCAAGGCGGCGGATTACGACGTCGTCAGCCATGGCTGGCGCTGGATCCATTATCAGGACATGAGCAAAGCCGGGGAGGCGGAGCACATGCAAAAAGCGATTACCGTTCTGCGCGATTTGTTCGGCAAAGCACCGTCCGGCTGGTATACCGGACGCGACAGCCCGAATACGCGCCAGCTGGTGGTAGAGTCGGGTGGGTTCCAGTATGACAGCGATTATTACGGCGATGATCTGCCGTTCTGGACGCCGGTCAAACTGGAAAATGGTGAAACGAAACAGCATCTGGTGATCCCCTACACGCTGGAAACCAACGACATGCGTTTTGCCTCCCCGCAGGGGTTCAACACGGGTGAGCAGTTTTACACTTATCTGAAAGACACGTTTGACGTGTTGTACGAAGAAGGCGAAACCTCGCCGAAAATGATGTCGGTCGGGATGCACTGCCGGATATTGGGCCGCCCGGGGCGGTTTCGGGCTTTACAGCGGTTTCTCGATTACATCGGGTCACATGAGAAGGTATGGGTGTGTAAACGGCAGGACATTGCGGATCACTGGGTTAAACATTTCGGTGTTTAATCCCGAAATTCAAATTCAAATTCAAATTCAAAACCTTGGGCTCGCCGCCCAAACTGGCCTTAAGGGGCGCCTATCGCCGCACCCCTTAAGAATCCCAGGCTCTTTCACTGCGCGCTCTGCTCGTTGGCTATGTTTCATAAGCCATAGCGATAGCCGCAAAATCCCGCCGCTCCGCGGTGCCCTCCGTTCGGGTTACAACCCGCGCAAAAAGACGCGCGGTTTTCCACCTCTCCTCCGGCGCGATTTTGGAACCGGCCTCAGGCTTCAACTTCACAACCTCACTATATTTTTTTAAAAAGCCCACGGGCGATTCAGAAATCTTGCTGAACGGAGCGGCTTCGAGACCTATGGCTCGAAGACCGAGAGAAGGAACCGCAGAGCGGCAAGATTTCCAGCCTGTCACGGTGGTAACTGGAACATAGCCAGCGAGCGAAGCGCGTGTTGAAAAAGCGTAGGGAAATCCAAAAGGGGAAAAGCACTTTCCCCTTTTGGGCGGTTTCGGCGCAGCGCGATAAGTGATCGCTATTATTGAGAAACCGAAATTATCACCGTTCAGATTTCCCCTCGGTGGTAACCAAAACTCCCCTTCGGTGAAACCGGAAAAAAGTTTCCTCAGCTTTCCAAAGCTGAACCGCCCAATGGTTCGGTCAAACCATCAGACTCACATGGGCCGCCACAATCTTCCATCCACTTGGCATCTTCACCCACGTTTGCTGCTGACGGCCAATCTTGTCGCTGCCTTCCCGGCGGAATTCCGTACTGGCGACCGCCATGTCGTCGCCAAAAGTGGTGATGGTGGTATTGACCAGTTCCCGGTCTAACCCTTGTGACGATCGTGCTATGCGGAATGCGCGGATGGCGTCAATGCCGTAAAGATTTTCTCCCGCGCCGTAGCGCACGGTACGCGGGTCGTGCCAGAACAGTTCGTCGAGGACGGCGGTATCGTTAGTGATCAGCGCCTGTTCATAGCGATAAAATGCCGCGTTCATTTCGGCAAGGATCGCCGGGCGGTCGATATGTTCAGTTTTCATAGTGACTCTCTTTACTCTTTTCACTTCACCCTGGAAAACGGAGATGCAGGCTGTCAGGCGGGCATCACCGGAGAACTGCTCACTTTCACGATCCCCTGCTGCTCAAGCGCCCGGGCAGCGCGCAGGCAAAGGTCTTCGCGCCACGGTGGCGCTATCAGTTGTAATCCTATCGGCAGACCGGTTGATGTGGTGACCGGCACCGTTACCACCGGCAGGCCGAGGAACGAAATCGGCTGCGTCAGCATACCCATACTGGCGCGCGTTGGCAGATCCTGACCGTTGATGTGAAAGGTTTCCTGACCAATGAGGGTCGCCGGACACGGTGTGGCAGGCGCGATCAGAATGTCCCAATGATCGAACAAGGACAAGATTTGCTGTTGAAACTGCTGACGGAAACGCTGTGCCTGAACATACCATGCCGCCGGGATCATCGCCCCCGCCAGTAAGCGCTCGCGCGACAGCGGCTCAAACTGTTCCGGTATGCTGCGCAGTTTTGGCAAATACTGATTGCCGCCCTCCGACGCACTGATAATAAACGCAGCGGAACGCGCCAGTTCGGCCTGTGGCATTTCAATTTCTTCCTGCGCTCCCAGTGCCTGCGCGACCTGACTTACGGCTACTTTGGCGTGATCATCGCACCAGGTGGAAAAATATCCGCCCAAAACGGCACTGCGCAAACCTTCCTGCCCGCGTTTAAGCAGTGAAAATGTCCCGGTCACAGGCTTATCGGCCTGGAAGTGATCCTGCGGATCCGTGCCCTGAATGGCATCATAAACCTGCGACAAATCTTCGCTGCAACGGGCCATCGGCCCGATGTGATCGAGGCTGGCAACAAACGGCTGGCTGCCGCGACGTGAAATCCGCCCGAAGGTGGGCTTCAGGCCCAGAATACCGCTTAACGAGGACGGCACGCGGATCGAACCGTTGGTATCGCTGCCGAGGCTGAAATGTACCAGCCCGGCAGCGACGGCAGCGGCTGAACCGCCGGAAGAGCCTCCGGCCACACGCGACAGATCCCGCGGGTTACGGGTGGTGCCATAATGGCTGTTTTCCGTGGTGAAGCCGTACGCGTAAGCATCCATATTCAGCATGCCGGAAAGCATTGCACCCTGTGAGGTCAGGCGTGAAACCGTCCAGGCGTCCTGACGTGCGGCGGCATTGTTGCTGTTAAGGCTTGCGCCTGCCAGCGTCACTTCCCCGGCCACGTCCAGCAGGTTTTTCACTGCATAAGGAATACCCGCCAGCGGAGGCAATGTTGCGCCGCTGGCCCGGATTTTATCAACTTTTGCAGCTTCACTCAGCATGCGTTCACGGGTGATATGCGTATAAGCATTGATGACCGGATTCGCCTGTTCAATGGCATCAAGCGCGAAAGTGGCTATTTCCCTGGCGGAGATATCCCCCTGCGCAAGTGCCCGATGTAACTGGCTTATCGTAAAGTGATCAAGCGATTTCATGCGCGATATACCCCGGCAATCTCCAGTCGGGCATCGAGCGGTAAATCCATCAGGGGTTGCGCCATTTGGGCGATGCGGCTGAACTGCACCAGCAATTCCTGACGACGTGCGTCGTCGAGTTCCAGCGCCAGAACGGATTCCATCTGGCAGATATAGGCGGCCCAGCTGGTCGCTGCGGATGTCTCTTTCATGCTGCTTCCTTATCAATTTTCATGAGCGAACTCTGATCAAAATCCGGCTGCGCTGCCGTTGCTGCGCGGGTCGGAGGCCCCTTCAAACATGCCGTTGGTATGGCGGACGATCGCGCCAGCGTGGCCGACGGCTTCGCTGAAATCTGGCAACAGTTCGACGTCGTGACCACGCTGTCTCAGGCCCGCCAGCGTCGGATAGGCAAAACGGCTTTCCAGTTTCAGTGAATCCGAACTCTCGCCCCAGGTACGGCCAAGCAGCCAGCGCGGGCCGCTGATCGCCTGCTGTAACGATTGTCCCTGGACCACATGGCGGATAAACACGGCGGCCTGCGTCTGCGGCTGTCCGTCTCCCCCCATTGAGCCGTAAACCATCGTGCGCCCGTCATATAAGCGTGCGGCGGCAGGATTAAGGGTATGGAACGGTTGTTTGCCCGGCGCCAGCGCCAGTAAATGCCCTGCATCGAGGCTGAAGGACGCGCCACGGTTTTGCCACAACACGCCGCTGCCCGGCAGCACCACGCCACTGCCGAACTCGTGATAAATACTCTGGATAAAAGAAACAGCCAGTCCGCTGCTGTCCATCACACCCATCCAGACGGTATCGCCCGGTCCTTTACCTTTGCCCCAGTCGGCAGCGCTGTGGGGTTTGATGCGTGTGGCGAGGGCATCCAGATATTGGGGATCCAACAGGCTCTGGGCATCCTGCGTCATCATGCGCGGATCGGTGATAAAACGGTCACGCAGGCCGAACGCCAGTTTGGTGGCTTCAACAATGCTATGAATCGTCGCACTTTCATCCAGGGTTTCCAGCGGCAGGCGGTCAGTCAGGCCGAGGATCGCCAGTGAAACCAGCCCCTGCGTCGGCGGTGTCAGGTTGTATATTTCGCCTTTACTGTGTTTGAGCCGCAGCGGCACACGACGCTGAGGCTTGTAAGCCGCGAGATCAGCGCGGGTGACCGGCATGCCGAGCTTTTCCATGTCGGCGGCCATATTGTCGGCCAGCTCACCACGATAGAAACTGTTCAGCCCGTCCTCGCACAGCATCGATAATGTCTGCGCCAGCTGCGGCTGGGTAAAGCGATTTCCGGCGCGGGGGACATCGCCATTAGGCAGAAAAACGTCGGCGAAGGTGCTGAAATTTTCAAGTTCGTGTTGTTTGGCACGGGTCGCAGCTTCCTGCGAGGCCGTTACCGGAATGCCGTCAGCAGCGTAACGAATGGCATCACGCAGCAGGCGGGAGAGCGGTTTTTGCTCGCCGCCAAATTCAGCCGACACATTCAGCGCTTCCTGCCAGCCGCCGACAGTGCCTGCGACTGTCAGCGCGGCTTTCGGTCCCCGATGCGGAATATGCGTTTCACCGGCATAGAAATCGAGAGTGGCGAGGGAGCCTGCGGCACCGCTGGCATCTATTGCCACCGGGTTTCCCTGCGGTGGCACAATCAGCCAGAAGCCATCGCCGCCCAGACCGTTCATGTGCGGATAGACCACGGCAATTGTCGCGGCCGCCGCCACCATCGCCTCGATGGCATTGCCGCCTTCGCGCAATACTGCAAGCGCACTCTGGCTCGCCAGATGATGGGGTGTGACCGCCATGCCCAGCGGCGCGCTGTTACTGTTAATCATGCGATGTCCTTTTTGAAACGCTTTTTTTATGCTGCCCGCGCATGCAGGGATGTGGGCGCGTAGGGATAAAGTTAAGCAAGAGGTGTTCCACATCGGCAGAATCTTCACGCTTTCACTCATAATTTAGCTTGCATTGGCAAGCATAGTGCATGGTATGTTCCGCTGAAACATTGGTTACAAAAGGGACGGGGATGAAACAGATTGATGAACGTCTGCGTGACCATTACGCAGAGCTGACGCCGCAGGAACAGCGGGTGGCCGACTTTATTTTTGCCAGTATTGACGACCTGATGAGTTATAACAGCGCCGAACTGGCACGGCTGAGCGGCGTGTCGAAAGCCACGGTCAGCCGGCTGTTCAAGCGCCTGGGATATCCGAGTTACCGTGACATGCGCGATGAAATGCGCACCCTGCGCCAGAGCGGTATGCCGCTGACGGACAGTCGCGATGCGGTGCAGGGCAACACTTTGTTATCGCGGCATTATAAGCAGGAAATGGCCAACCTGACGCAGTGGATTAATCAGATTGATGGCGTACAGTTTGGCGCGCTGATCGCCGCCCTCAGTCAGGCGCGGCAGGTGCGCCTGCTGGGCTTTCGCAACAGTTATCCGGTGGCGCTGCATTTGCGTCAGCAACTGATTCAGGTACGCACTGGCGTGATGATGATGCCGCAACCGGGCCAGACGCTGGCTGAAGAACTGGTGGATCTGACTGTGCAGGATGTGGTGATTTTCGTTGCCTTCCGCCGCAGGCCGCGCATGGCGAAGGCAGTTCTCACGCAATTACAGACGATGGGCGTGCCGGTGTTGTTGATCTGCGAGCCGCAGGCCCAGACGCTGATCCCACTGGCAACCTGGCATCTGGCCGCGCCTCTCGACAGCGTATCGGCGTTTGACAGCTATTCTTCCGCCATGAGTCTGGCGAATTTACTCAGCAACGCATTGCTGCACGAGATGCTCACCTCAGGCCGGCAGCGCATTCATCAGATAAGCGATTTGTATAACGATCTGGATGAGCTTGAGCAGCGCTGATTCCCGTTTGCAGAACAAACTGAGCGCTTTTCTGGTGCCTTTGCACATTTTTAGTGCGTCATGATTTTCTTATTTTCAGTCCTTTTGCCCTGATTCAGGGCAAAAAAATCCCTCCTGATCGTATCCTCAATTTTCTAATTCCTTGTGGTACCGTGATTTTGTCCGCATTTTTTTCGCTGTGCTGGTTTTGGCACATTCGTTGCAGAGTTATAAATATAAGAATCTATCGTTTCAAAAACCTTTCACCGGAGATAATCTATGAACATGAACAAACGGCTGTTGATGTGGGCAGGTGCGGCAATGTTGGTGCTTCAGGCATCTGCCGTCATGGCCGATCAGTTACAGGATATTCAGAAACGCGGCGTACTGCGCGTGGCCGTTCCTCAGGATTTCCCACCGTTTGGTTCGGTGAGCAAGGACTTGCAGCCGGAAGGGTATGACATCGATATGGCACATTATCTGGCCGATAAGATGAAACTTAAGTTGCAACTGGTGCCGGTCACCAGCGCCAACCGCGTACCTTATCTGCAAACGGATAAAGTCGATCTGGTGATTTCAAGCCTGGGTAAAAATCCTGAGCGCGAAAAAGTCATCGATTTCAGCAATGCCTACGCACCGTTCTTCCTCGGCGTGTTTGGTGCGCAGGGGGACAAACTGTCCGACCTGAAAGCGCTGTCCGGTAAAACCATCGGCGTGACCCGTGGTGCAGTGGAAGATCTGGCACTGACAGACGTGGCGCCGAAAGATGCCAAAATTCAGCGCTATGAAGACAACAACACTACGCTGTCTGCATACCTGTCCGGTCAGGTGGAATACATCGCCACCGGTAACCTGGTGGTGGCAGCCATTGCCCGCATGAATCCGGCCAAGGCACCGGTTTCCAAAGTGATGCTGAAAGATTCGCCGTGCTACGTGGGTCTGCGTAAAGACGAACCTGCGCTGAAAGACAAAGTGAATGCACTGATCGCCGAAGGCATCAAAGACAAGACGCTGAATACGCTGTCTGAAAAATGGATGAAGGCACCGCTGCCTGCTTCCATCGGCGCGTAATCAGGGTTTGACGGAGATCTTTCATGACCTATCAGCTTAACTTTAGCGCGCTATGGCCTTATATGCCGGAACTGCTGGCCGGTTTATGGACCACCATTGAGCTGACGGTAATGGCAACGGTTGGCGGTGTCGCAATCGGCATTTGCGGCGCGGCCATCCGCTGCGGCAACCATAAAACCCTGCGTGCGGTATGGGGCGTGTATGTCGAAGCCATCCGTAATACGCCGTTTGTGGTGCAGTTATTTTTCATTGTCTTTGGCCTGCCGGCTATCGGCCTGAAAATGACCGCCGGTGAAGCGGCACTGCTGGCGATGCTGATTAACCTCGGTGCGTACAGCACGGAGATTATCCGCGCCGGTATTCAGGTGACGCCGAAAGGCCAGTGGGAAGCCGGACGTGTGCTGGGATTAACCCGCAGCCAGACGTTCCTGCGTATCGTGCTGCCGCCGTCGCTGAAACGCATTTATCCGTCGCTGGTCAGCCAGTGCATTATCGTGATGCTCGGGTCTTCTGTGGTCTCGCAGGTGTCCTATGAAGAACTGACGTTTGCCGCCAACTTAATTCAGTCGCGTACATTCCTCAGTTTTGAAGTGTATCTGGTCACCACGTTGTTCTATTTGATGCTGTCCGTCGCAATGCGTCAGTTGCTGCTGCTGGCCGGACGCCGTGTCTTTGGGAGTGAAAACTCATGATGACCTTTACCGACTGGGACATTGTGCGCAATCTCCTGCTGGCGGCGCGCTGGACATTGTTGCTGTCGCTGACTGCCTTTATTGGCGGCACGCTGGTGACGTTGCCGTTGCTGCTACTGCGTCTCACCAAACGCCGCTGGCCCGGAAGGTTTGTGCGTCTTTATGCCGAGCTGTTTCAGGGCACGCCGTTGCTGATGCAGTTGTTCCTGGCTTTCTTCGGGCTGGGTTTGTTCGGGATCAACGTCAGCCCGTGGACTGCTGCCGCGCTGGCGCTGACGCTGTATACCAGCGCTTATCTGGTGGATATCTGGAGCGGCAGTATTGCGGCGTTGCCGAAAGGCCAGTGGGAAGCGTCGCGCTGTCTCGGGTTGAATTTTGGCCAGACGCTATGGCGCGTCATCACCCCGCAGGCGCTGCGCATTGCTATTGCGCCGACGGTCGGATTTTCAGTGCAGGTGGTGAAAGGTACCGCGCTGGCCTCGATTATTGGTTTTGTCGAACTGACCAAAGCCGGAACCATGCTCAATAACGTGACCTATCAGCCATTCAAAGTGTTTGGATTAGTGGCGCTGGGCTACTTCCTGATGTGCTATCCGCTGTCCCGTTACAGTCAGCATTTAGAAAAATCATTGCGTGGAGAGAAACAGTAATGCCGCTGATCACCATCAATCAGGTTCAGAAATTTTACGGCCAGAACCACGTACTGAAAGGCGTGGATCTGGATATCGACAGCGGCGAAGTGATTTCGATCATCGGCCGCAGCGGTTCAGGGAAAAGCACGCTGTTACGCTGCATGAACGGGCTGGAAGGCTATCAGGAAGGCAGCATCAAACTGGGCGGAATGACCATTACCGACCGCGATTCCCAGGCGCGTGATATCAGCCGTTCCGTTGGCATGGTGTTCCAGAGTTTTAATCTTTTCCCGCACATGACCGCGCTGGAAAACGTCATGCTGGCACCACGCCGGGTGCTGAAAAAATCTGCCGCTGAGTGCCGTGAACTGGCCGCACAGATGCTGGCGAAAGTGGGCCTCGCGGATCGCATGGATTATTACCCGTCCAGCCTTTCCGGCGGTCAGCAGCAACGCGTGGCGATTGCGCGTGCGCTGGCGATGAACCCGAAAGTGCTGTTGTGTGATGAAATCACCTCAGCGCTGGATCCGGAATTAGTCGGCGAAGTATTGAAAGTGCTCGAGCAACTGGCGAAAGAAGGCATGACGCTGGTACTGGTGACGCACGAAATGAATTTTGCCCGTGAAGTGGGCGACCGCGTGGTGTTTATGCATCAGGGCACCGTGTGGGAACAGGGCGAAAGCCGGACGTTGTTTGCCAATCCGCAAACCCCCGAGCTGAGACAATTTATCGCATCCGTACGCGGCTTAAATGAGGCTGCAGCAAGCTAACATTGTAAAGGATTAACTATGTCAGATTTCATCTCTCCCGGACAAATCAACCCGCCAACCCGTCTGCTGATGGGGCCGGGACCCATCAATGCCGATCCGCGCGTGCTGCGGGCGATGGCGAGCCAGCTGGTCGGGCAATATGATCCGGTGATGACCGGCTACATGAACGAAGTTATGGCGCTGTACCGTGCGCTGTATAAAACCGACAATCAGTGGACGTTCCTGATCGACGGCACCTCACGCGCCGGTATTGAAGCCGTGCTGCTTTCCGGTATCCGTCCGGGCGACAAAGTACTGGTGCCGGTATTTGGCCGCTTCGGTCATTTGCTGTGCGAGATTGCCCGCCGCTGCCGCGCCGAAGTGCACACCCTCGAAGCGCCGTGGGGCGAAGTGTTTGACCCGCAGCAAATCGAAGATGCGATTAAATCGGTGAAACCGCGCTGGCTGCTGACCGTGCAGGGCGACACCTCCACCACCATGTTGCAGCCGCTGGAACAACTGGGTGAAATCTGCCGCCGTCACGGCGTGCTGTTCTACTCCGATGCCACGGCGTCCTTTGGTGGTAACCCGCTGGAAACCGATGCCTGGGGGCTGGACGCCGTTTCTGCCGGTTTGCAAAAATGCCTCGGCGGCCCGTCAGGCAGCTCACCGGTCACCATCAGCCCGCGCTTTGAAGAACAAATCCGCCGCCGTAAATGCGTCGAGCAGGGCATCCGTACGGCGGATCATGCTGACGGTGACGAAGAGATGATTTACTCCAACTATTTCGATCTGGGCATGATCATGGATTACTGGGGGCCGGAGCGTCTGAATCACCATACCGAAGCCACCAGCATGTTGTTCGCAGCCCGCGAATGCGCACGCATTATTCTGGAAGAGGGGCTGGATACCGGTATCGCACGCCACAAGTTGCACGGTGGCGCATTACTGGCCGGCATTCAGGGCATGGGACTGGAAGTGTTCGGTGACCTGAATAACCGCATGAGCAACGTGCTCGGCGTGGTCATTCCGCCGGGCGTTCATGGCGAACAGGTTCGCCAGATCATGCTTAATGACTTCGGCATTGAAATCGGTACGTCATTTGGCCCACTGGCCGGAAAAATCTGGCGCATCGGCACCATGGGCTACAACGCCCGTAAAGACTGTGTGCTGCAGACGCTGGTGGCGCTGGAAGCGGTGCTTAACCGTCTGGGCTTTGCGTCGAAATACGGCGCAGGGGCGCAGGCCGCCTGGGACCACTACGCGGGAGGTCAGTAATGGCTGAAGCCTTTACGCTGGCTGCGGTTTCAGAAAGCGCAAAGCTTGCCGCTGAAAGGGTGATGGCGCGTTGCGACGCACTGGCCGCCATCAGCGAAACGCCGGGGCAACTGACCCGCGTGTATCTTTCGCCGGAGCATTTGCAAGCCAACCGTCTGGTGGGCGAATGGATGAGCGCCGCCGGGATGCGCGTCTGGCAGGACAGCGTCGGCAATATCTGCGGGCGTTATGAAGGGCTGGATGCGTCGGCACCGGCCATTTTGTTGGGATCACATCTTGACAGCGTGCGTAATGCCGGCCGTTATGACGGCCCGCTCGGCGTGCTGACCGCGCTGGAAGTGGTGGCGCATTTGCATCAGAACGCCATCCGTTTACCGATGGCGGTGGAAATCGTCGGGTTCTGCGATGAGGAGGGCACACGTTTTGGCATCACGCTGCTTGGCAGTCGCGGACTGACCGGCACCTGGCCCGCCGACTGGCTGGAACGTCAGGACGCGCAGGGTATTACGGTTGCTCAGGCGATGCGTCACGTCGGGCTGGATCCGCTGAATATCGGCGCATCACAGCGTGCGGTCAGCGATTTTTGCGCCTATCTGGAATTGCATATTGAGCAGGGCCCGTGCCTGCAAACGGCGGACGTGCCGCTCGGCGTGGTCACGGCGATTAATGGCGCGCGTCGCCTTAATTGTGAATTCACCGGTCATGCGGGTCATGCCGGCACCGTACCAATGGGGCAGCGTCAGGACGCGCTGACTGCGGCAGCCGAATGGACACTGGCCATCGAAAGCATCACCACCGCCACCGGTCGCAATACGGTGGCAACCGTGGGTACGCTGGAATGTCTGCCGGGCGCGGTGAATGTCATTCCGGGGCAGGTGAAATTGTCGCTGGATGTGCGCGGACCACGTGATGGCGATGTATCTGCATTGCTTGAAACACTGCTGGCGAAGGGCCGTGAGATTGCTACACGTCGCGGGCTGACGTTTGCCTGCGAACAGTTTTACAGCATCAGCGCGACGGAATGTCACGCCGGTTTACAGCATCGTCTCAGCCAGAGCGTTTTACACTTGCAGGGACAGGCGATGTCGCTGCCAAGCGGCGCAGGGCACGACGCGATTGCTATCGCCGAATGCTGGCCGGTCGGCATGTTGTTTGTGCGCTGCAAAGACGGCATCAGCCATCATCCCGATGAGTCTGTTACCTCCGGTGACGTGGCATTCGCGGTGCAGGCATATATTAATACTGTGCTGAGTTTTGGTGAGGGGCATTTATGACACCGGAAGCGTTCAATGGGTTATCCGAAACCGAAGCCATTTCCCTGTTGCGCCCGCTGGTCAGTATTCCGGCCTGGGCGAAAACGGTCAGTGAGGCGCGGCCTTATTCTTCTGTGGAAGATGTGCTGCGCTGTGCCGAAGCGGCCTGTGACAACTGGACGCAGGAAGACATTGCCCGCGCGCTGTCTGCGCATCCGCGCATCGGTGAACGGGCCAGCGGCACCGGCAAAGAAGCGCAGCTTTCCCGTGGCGAACAGGCGACGCTCAATATCAGCCAGCAGGCAGTGATTGATGCGTTGCATGACGGTAATCTGCGTTATGAACAGCGCTTCGGACGGGTATTTTTGATCCGCGCCAAAGGGCGCAGCGCAGAGCAGATTCTGGATAATCTGCAACGGCGGCTACAGAATTTACCGGACGATGAAGATCGCGAAACGGCGCAACAACTCAAAGAAATTACCTTGCTGCGTTTAAAGGAGATATTTCAGTCATGACCTCTGTTTCTAAAACGAAAGTCACCACCCATATTCTCGATACGTCGTCAGGGCAGCCTGCGGCCAATGTGCGCGTCTGGCTGGAAAGGGTGGAAGGGCACAACATCACGCTTGTCAGCGAAACCCAAACGGATGCCGATGGTCGTGCCGCAAAATTAACACCGGAACCGGTCGCCTCAGGGCATTACCGCTTGTGTGCGGATATCGGCGCGTATTTTGCCGCCACCGGTCGTGAGACGCTTTATCACTCGGCGATCATTGATGTGGTGATCGCCGGTGAACAGGATCATTACCATCTGCCGCTCCTGATCAGCCCTTATTCCTGCTCCACCTATCGCGGCAGTTAGACGGCGTCGTCATCAGCCCATCAGCCTGTGCGGATGTTTTAAACGCACGCTTTTGGTCAGTGCGGCGTGACTGACATCGCGGTCACGGTTGCACTGACGCACCTGTTGCAGAAACGCCATCAGCAGCGGATTGGGCCGCTCGCGTCGTGACGTCAGCTCCGGTTGCCCCTGAACGCCTATAAAGAACGGATGATTGTTCAGCTCAACAGCCTGCGCCTGTTCACCACTTTCGTCATACCCTGAAACGTTCAGCCCCGCGCTTTCAAGCTCCGCCAGTAAATGCGGATTCAGATAGCGGCGCTGGTTGTAGCGCAGCAAAAATTCATTGCCCGTTTTATTGGCCAGCAGGGTGCCGCGGCGGGTGATGACCGGGTGATTTCCCAGACGGGGCTGGGTGTGTTCGGCCAGCGGTAAACCGGTTTGCAGGCTGCCGAGCGTTGACGGCCCGTGCATGACTACACGTTCCTGTCCGAGCACTTTCTGCCCCAGCGCAGTGATCATCTGATGCATGCCCTGATTAATCCCTAACACCGGGGTCTGGTTTTCCAGTGCCCAGGTGGCGGTTGCCAGCGGTCCGGCCTGCGCATCGCTGCGGGTGATCGTTGCGCCCGGGAAGATAATGCCGTCGACGTCAGCCAGTGTGCAATCAAGCTGGCTGCCCAGTAACGTGGATGTCACATAGACAACATCAATGTTCATTGCCAGTGCATCGGCGGCGTCTCCCAGTGCAGCGAGCATTGCCGGATAACTGTCGCGCTGCTCGCTAACATCCCCCACCAGTGCCACGCGCAGGGTTTTTCCTGCCCGCATGACCGGCTGTGAAACCGAACCTAATGCCCAGCGGCCAAAGGCATCGCGTCCCCAGCCGTTACTGCGAATTTTGCCGGTGATGCAGTCTTCCAGCTGGAATTTATCCTGATTGCGCACCACGGTTAATGATTCAGTTTCAATGCCCTGTGCTGTAATGAATGCGTTCAACTCTGCGGATAACGGTTCACGCAAGGGCACGACGATATCTTCTTTAAGTGCCCGATAAATCAGGGATTCAATGCCGGATTCCTCACCCGCATCACGCCCGGTCAGGCGCTCCAGCCACACCAGCCCGCTGGTTATTGCCTGTCCCTGCGCCGTCACGTGCTGGCGCGCATTCGGGTAACGTTGCGCATCATGACTGACGGGAAAATGACACAGCGGCAAAGCGCGTAGCTCAGCAAGTATCGCTGCCATCGCGCCGTACAACGCGGGTTCGGGCGTGGAGTGTGCAATAAAGGTGATGGTCATCAGGGGTCCTCTGTCAGATGTTTTTGCGGGAGTAGGAAATGCAAGAATTGATCCACCCGGGGTTGTTTTTACATGCGCTGACAAAAAGAGCGGCGCACGTCGCAAACCTGACGTTCCGCCATCCTTCACTGCTATAAAACGTCACGCTGTTCAGACCGGAACGCGCTAAGGTAGCGCCGGTTGTTCTAAGTTGTTCTAACCCGTCATTCACTGAGGAAGCATCATGTCAGCATCGCTTTATGGCAGTACAGCGGCACAGTTTGTTCGTGGTTTACAGAATCTTTCAGCATTACTGGAAAAGGGCGAGGCATGGGCAAAGGAAAACGGCAAATCAGAAGAAGAAGTCCTGAATACCCGTCTGGCAGAAGATATGTATCCGCTGGCGCGTCAGGTGCAGATCACCAGTGATATGTCGAAAGGCGCGGTTGCCCGTCTGGCCGGTATTACCGCGCCGGCGATGGAAGACAACGAAGTGACGTTTGCCCAATTGCAGGAACGTATCGCCAACACACTGCGTTTTATCGAAAGCGTGGACGCACAGCAACTGGAAGGCGATGAATCCCGTGAGATCGTGGTGAAAGGCAGAAACCGTGAAATGAAATTTACTGCACACAGCTACGTGACAGTATTTGCCATACCTAACTTTTATTTCCATATCACCACGGCGTATAACATTCTGCGCCATCTGGGCGTGAATATTGGTAAAGCGGACTTTATCGGCGGAAATTAACCGCGGCGGCCACCCAACAGAACGGTATAAAGTAAAAATGCCCCGGCAGAGACGTCCGGGGCATTTTTTTGTGAAGGCTGTTTAAGCGCTAAACCTTCTTAATCATGAAGCAAAAAAGTATCGGCATCACGCCAGGCCGGGAAGGTTTCGCGGTAATCCTGTAGCGCTTCAAGCGACAACTCGGCATCGATAATCATCGCTGAGCCCGGCTCAGCACGCGCCAGTTCTTCACCCTGCGGATTAAAAATCAGGCTGTCACCGCTGTAGTAATGGCCGTTGTCATCGTGGCCGACACGGTTGCAACCGGCAACATAAGCCTGATTTTCAATCGCACGGGCGGCAAGCAATGTCTGCCAGTGGCGGCTGCGCGGTGCCGGCCAGTTGGCGACGTAAAGTGCCAGATCGTAATCCTGCCGGTTGCGTGAATACACCGGGAAACGCAGGTCATAGCAGACTTGCGGCAGAATACGCCAGCCGCGCCATTCCACGATTTCACGACGTTTTCCCGGCACATAATAATTGTGTTCACCCGCCATACGGAACAGGTGGCGTTTATCGTAAAAATGCACTTTACCCTGCGGTTCGACCAGCAGAAAACGATTCACTGCGCCTTCCGTGGTGCTCAATGCCACGCTGCCTCCGATCATTGCACCGAGCTGTTTCGCCCACTGTTGCAGCCATTGCACGACACGCGATTCAGGCAATGCGCTGCCCGGTGCCTGCATGGCGAAACCGGTGGTGAACATTTCCGGCAAGACAATCAGGTCGCGTGCGGTCAGTGCACCGAGCAGGCCGTCGAAGTGTGCGAGGTTAGCCTCGCCGTCCAGCCACACCAATGGCTGTTGCAATACGGACAGTTTTAAAGTTGACACAGGCGCTCCGAAGCCGCGTCCAGTGTAGCTTCCTGTTTGGCGAAGCACAGCCGGATCAGTTTATGTGGGAAAGGCGCGGCGCAGAAAACCGACATCGGAATGGCCGCCACACCGGCATGTTCAGTCAGCCAGTGGCAGAATGCAACATCATCTAAATCGGAAACGTCACTGTAATCGGCCAGCAGGAAATAGGTGCCCTGACCCGGCAAGACCTTCAGACGGCTGTTAGCCAGCCCCTGCGCGAGACGGTCACGTTTAGCCTGATAAAAGGCCGGTAATTCCTGCCAGTGTTCCGGCGCTTCACGCAGCATATCCGCCAGCGCCAGCTGAACCGGCGTGGTGATGGAGAAGGTGAGGTACTGGTGAACCTTGCGCAGTTCAGCGCTGATTATCGCCGGTGCCACGCAATAGCCCACACGCCAGCCGGTCATGTGATACGTCTTACCGAACGACGACACGGCAATGGCGCGCTGACGCAGTTCCGGATGACGCAGCACACTGGCGTGACCTTCCGGCGCAAAACAGATGTGCTCATACACTTCATCGCTCAGCACGAAAATGTGCTTATCCGCAATGCTCTGCCAGAGCTGCTCAATGTCGCTGTGGCTCCAGACGGTGGCCGACGGATTATGCGGCGTGTTGATGATCACAAGCTTTGTGCGATCAGTGATGTGATCCGCGAATTCCGCCCAGTTAACTTTGAATTCCGGTGGCTGCAACTGAATACGTTTCATTACGCCGCCCGCCAGTTCTACCGCCGGAGCATAGCAGTCATAGCTCGGATCGAAAGCAATCACTTCGTCACCTTCCGATACCAGCGCGGTGATGGCGATATACAGCGATTCTGTCGCACCCGCCGTGATGGTGATGTCGGTGGTGGCATCCGGTGCATAGCCGTAAATCTGTTCGGTTTTGGTGGCAATTGCCTCACGCAGCTGTGCCGTGCCGGTCATCGGGGCGTACTGGTTCGCGCCCTGGCTGACGTGATAAGCCAGACGGTTTTTCAGGTATTCGGGGCCGTCGAAATCAGGGAAACCCTGCGACAGGTTAATGGCATTGTGTTTCTGCGCCAGTGCACTCATTTGGGTAAAAATGGTAGTGCCTAAAGCAGGAAGTTTACTTTCGGGGATCAGTGCTGCTGTGCTCATGGCGGGTCAGTACTCCTGGACCGTTGACCTGACAGGCGTCAGGTGTGCAAATAGCGATGTTGCTCACAATATAACACGATGTTAATATTTGGCAATCGAGACGCTTAGATGGCTAAATGCCAATTCGGTCTAAGCCGCATAACATTGAATATATCGTCAGTTTCATCCCGAACTTCGTCCCTCAACCCACAGCTTTTCAGGAATACGATGACAGAGAATTTGCAATTGGGCGCGCTGCTGGCGGCCTGTCACTGGATTGGACAGAAGGGCTGGAGCCCGGCGACGGGCGGCAATATGTCCGTGCGCGAAGGCGATGCCCATTGCCTGATCACTGAATCGGGAAAAGACAAGGGATCACTGACCGCAGAAGATTTCCTGCGGGTGGAACTCGACAGTGGCCTGGCACCCGGCGGACGTCGTCCTTCAGCGGAAACCGGGCTGCACACCATGCTGTATTCCCGCTATCCTGAAACAGGTGCGGTGCTGCATACCCATTCGGTCAATTCGACGGTGTTATCCCGGGCAGAACGCAGTGGTGCGCTGGTGCTGGAAGGTTATGAGATGCAGAAATCGCTCAGCGGCCAGACCTCGCACCTTGATCAGGTGGTGATCCCGATTTTCGACAACAGCCAGGATATTGCTGCGCTGGCGCAGAAGATCATGACGTCAGCGGAGCACACACCGTTGCAGTATGGTTTTTTGCTGCGTGGCCATGGGCTGACGTGCTGGGGGCGGGATGTGGCCGAAGCGCGCCGCCATCTGGAGGGGCTGGAGTTTTTATTCCAGTGTGAACTGCAACGTCGCCTGCTGGAGGCTAAATGATCCGCGCTATTGTCACTGATATTGAAGGCACCACCACGGATATCCGTTTTGTACACCAGGTGTTATTCCCCTATGCCCGGCAGCGTCTCGCCGACTTCCTGCGCCATGAGCACGAACAGCCGGACGTCGCCGCTGCCCTGGACGCTTTACGCGCTGAAATCGACCGGCCACAGGCCAGCGTCGAGGCGCTGATCGAACAGCTCTTTACGTATATGGATAACGACGTGAAATCGACGTCGCTGAAAGTATTGCAGGGCATCATCTGGCGTACCGGCTATGAAAACGGTGATTTTCGCGGACATCTGTATGCCGATGTCGCGCCGCAGCTGGAAGCGTGGAAAGCGGAGGGGCTGCAACTTTGCGTGTATTCCTCAGGTTCGGTAGACGCGCAAAAGTTATTGTTTGGCTACAGTGATGCCGGTGATTTAACGCCGCTGTTCAGCAGATATTTCGATACCCGCGTCGGTGCCAAGCGTGAAACGGAATCGTATCAGAACATCGCTGAACAACTGATATTGCCGCCGCAGGATTTACTGTTTTTATCGGACATTCGTCAGGAGCTGGACGCCGCGCGTTTAGCGGGCTGGAATACCTGTCAGCTGATCCGCGATGACGCTGATGAACTCAGCGATCATCTGCAGGTTAATCGTTTTGATCAGATAGCCTTAGAAACATTCTTATAAGAGGGTTGACCATGAGTGCATTAACGATTTTTAGTGACCAGGATCCTTCCGCACCGTTGTGGGAAAGCCGAGACGGAGACGCGATCGCCGCCGAACTGAGCAAAATTGATGTACGTTTCGAACGCTGGCAGGCTGACCGCGATTTAGGCGCAAACCCGCAGCCGCAGGACGTGATTGCCGCTTATCAGCATGAAATCGACAAACTGGTCGAAGAGAAGGGGTATCAGAGCTGGGACGTGATCAGCATGCGTCCGGACAACGAGCAACGCGAGGTGCTGCGCACTAAATTCCTTTCCGAACATACGCACGGTGAAGACGAAGTGCGTTTCTTCGTCGAAGGCGCAGGGCTGTTTTGTCTGCACCTGAACGGCAAGATTTTCCAGATCCTGTGCGAGAAAAACGATCTGATTTCCGTACCGGCCAACACCCGCCACTGGTTTGATATGGGCGGCTCTCCGTCGTTCACGGCAATCCGCGTTTTCGATAATCCCGAAGGGTGGGTGGCGCATTTTACCGGCGATAAGATTGCCGATTCGTACCCGAGAATGGGTGAATAAGATTTGCGTACTGCAGAAACAAAAAAACCACCAGAAGGTGGTTTTTTTGTGCTGGTCAGGTTAGCGGCCTTTCCAGCGGGCTTCGTTACTGATGTAACGCAAGCGCAACCCAGCCACAACATAGTCTGCTTTCTGAACAATTTTGTCAAGTTGGTCGACAACAAGTGTATGATTATGGCGGCCCTTTACGCCGTCTTAGCAAACGGGCACCGGTTTCAGAAAAGGATGTCCAATGACCGTCAACGCAGGCGCAACCCAGCGCTTGTTTTCACGGAGATATCACCGGTGGTGTTGACGTGAAGCGGTCTTTGCAAGGACCGCACAATGAAACGGTACATCTGTATCTTTATCGTTGTCACCGGAGCGGCAATGTTTCAGGGCAAAGGAAGTTGGAGTATCTCCAATAATTCTCTCTCTGTGACAATTGACGCATCGGGCAAGTAAGCCAGAAAGCCGTCTCGTAAGGGGCGGCTTTCTTTAGGCCTTTATCGCATTGCCTGCTTAGCGTAATTCGGTGAGCGCGGGCCATACAGCAGGCCGTCGGTCTGAGATGCACTCAGCAGACGGTCGCTGGTGAGCCCGGCGATATCATGACCTTTGTCGGAAATCGTGCTGGAGATTTGCTTCACGGCAGCCTGAACCAACATGCCGATGATCCCACCGTTATTGTTGTTGTCATTTTCGCTGTCAGAAGCGGTGGCGTTACCGGTCCACAACACTTTGCCATTGCGTAAATCCACCAGTTTGGCATTAGCGGTCACACGGGTTTCGCTGGAAACCACCATGTAAGTGCTGCCGTAGCGGGTTATATCAATGTAAAGCGCGGCATCCGCACCGAAAATTTCACGCAGTTTGGCGGCGCTGACGGCACGAATATCTTCCGCACCGGTTATGCCGTTCTGCTTGAAAGTTTCCTCAACGACTGCCACCGGGAAGACATAGAAGCCGTCTTCAGCCAGCGGTGCGGTGACGGTAGAAAGCATGCTGTGACTGGCATTCACATCCGGAGAATGGTTCACCGGCGGGAGCACCAGAATCGATCTCGGTTTGCTCTCTTTAAACGCGGTGTAATCGTAGGACGCTTTTTTCGCACAACCCGTCAGCAGTAACGTCAGCACTACGCCGGTCAGCAGGAATAAACGTTTCATTTAACACTCCCTTTATTTTTCAGCAGGAAATCCATATAGGTTGCTGACTCCGGAAATAAACTTTTCTCAGTATTGAATTCCTGAAATGCCAGGTCGGTGTGGCCCGTATTGGCATAAAGCAATCCCAGTTGCGCGTGCAGGCCAGGTGGTACGGCTTTATTGGTGGCGCGGGATTTTTCAATCGATTCTTTTAATGACGCGATTTGTTCTTCAGGACCCACTTTGTCACCCTGATAATACTGGTATACCGTAGACTGGTATTTGTCCCAATTATAAAGTGACTTATCCGCCTGCTTTGCACAGCCCGCTAATAATAACGTCAAGGTAATAAGGCCACCCTTTATCACGGCGCTTTGGTTTTTACATATTGTCATTTTATAATATCCGTATTATTAATTAGCCGGACGCCATGCGCCGCTTTCGATTCCATTGACCAGATTATTCACCGCTTCGCGGATAGCTAAATCCAGCACTTTACCGTTTAAGGTTGAGTCATAACTGGCGGTGCCGCCGAAACCAATAATTTCGCGGTTAGACAGGGAATATTCGCCCGCACCTTGTGAGGAGTACACCACTTCTGAGGTCTGTACATTAACGACATTCAGGCTGACTTTAGCGTAAGCGATTTGTTGCTTGCCGCGTCCCAGGATGCCCCACAGCTGGTTATCGCCGACTTCTTTGCGGCCAAACTCAGTGACATCGCCGGTGATGACATAGTTCGCGCCTTTCAGAGTTTGTGCCTGGCCTTTGATACCCGCTTCTTCTTTAATTTCCGCCATATTCGTGCGGTCTAATACATTGAAGCGACCCGTTTGTTGCAGGTCAGTGACCAGAATGGTTTTAGACTGATTGCCCAGACGATCGACACCATCGGAGAAAATGCCACTCATATAACTGGAGCGGTTATCGAATTTACCGACAGAAATCGGGCTGCGCGGACCATTATATTGCGTGTTATAAGAAGCCACTTTCTGAACTTCTACCGTGCGTGATGATTCTGTTGCGCACCCTGATAATGTGCCTGCCGCAATAATTGCCGACAAAACGAAAACTGATTTCCTCATGTTACTATTCCTTGTCCATTTAATGTCTTATTAACGGGTAATAGCTGCCCGTTCCAAATTAAAATAATTTGACTTAATGTCATCTCAATATGATGAAATTGATATTTCACTTAAAGGCGCGAATTATCTCAATAGCCAGATTTTCTATTTACGGCATCGAAAACCGGTGCAGAAAAGGGATAAATTTAAATTGGCTAAGAATAATCCTAACAGATATTGGTTTTCGATTTCCTTACATTTGTGAGTTTTTCTTATCAGTAGCTTAAAAAAACAGCGCCCGCAGGCGCTGTATTGCAGGCAGGCTGTTTTAACTTAATGCCTGACGGAAGATACCATCCTGTACCTGATCCGGTGTCACCACCCCCACATCCAGCACCCAGCCGCTGATCAATTCTGCCGGTGTGACATCAAATGCCGGGTTATAAACCTGCGCGTTGAACGGTGCCCATTGCACGGCCCCGAAACTGCCGGAAACGCCGGTGACTTCAGTCGCTGTCCGTTGTTCGATCGGGATGGCGGCACCGTTCCGGCACTGCGGATCATGTGTGGTATGCGGCGCGGCAACGTAGAACGGAATGCCGTGATATTTCGCCAGTACCGCCAGGCTGTAAGTGCCAATTTTGTTCGCGACATCGCCATTGGCGGCAATGCGGTCAGCGCCAACCCAGATAGCATCGACGCGTTTTTGTGCCATCAGGCTGGCGGCCATCGAATCACAAATCAGCTGATACGGAATGTTAAGTTCGCCAAGTTCCCAGGCAGTGAGGCGGCCGCCCTGTAACAGCGGACGGGTTTCATCCACCCATACCTGTTCCACATTGCCCTGTTCATGGGCACGGCGGATCACCCCGATGGCTGTGCCGATGCCTGCCGTTGCCAGACCGCCGGTGTTGCAATGGGTGAGCAGGCGACTGCCGGGCGTCACCAGCGTCGAGCCGTGTGTGGCAATGCTGTCACATAATGCTTTGTCTTCATCCACCAGACGGAGAGCTTCTTCAGTCAGCGCTTTCACGTAATCCGCCTGCTGCAATGCAGCCTTCATGCGGTCAAGATTGTTCATCAGATTCACTGCCGTCGGACGCGAAGCACGCAAGGTTTCCAGCGCGTGATGCAATTCATCCTGCGCCATGCCCTGTTCAGCCAGCAATGCCAGCAGCAGGCTGGCGGACAAACCAATCAGCGGCGCACCACGCACGCGCAGGGTCCGGATGTGATCCACCAGTTCACTGACGTCGCGGCATTCGCGCCAGTCTGAACGTTGCGGCAGAGCTTGCTGGTCGAGGATCCACAGCTGGTTTTCACGAATACGTAAACTGGTGGTTGTGAGGCTTTGCATTGTTGGTTAAATCCTTGTTGCCCGGTTGCATCTGTTCACTTATTCTGCCAACATGCTTCACGGATGTATAGACGTCTAAACGCTTTAAAGGCTAAAAAAGAATTCGAGAGGTCAGGATGTCACGTTACTACACCTTTACCGCCCAAGATGCCGTTGAATATGCCCGTCAGTTTGGTGGCGTGGCGGATCCGCAATCTCTGGTCACGGCCGATGAAATCGGTGACGGAAACCTGAACCTGGTGTTTAAGATCCGCGATACGGCGGGAAAAAGCCGGGTGATTGTGAAACAGGCTCTCCCTTATGTGCGGTGTGTGGGGGAATCCTGGCCGCTGACGTTAGATCGTGCGCGCATTGAAGCCGAAACCCTGATCATCCACGGTCAGTATTGCCCGCAGCACACGGTTAACGTGTTGCATCACGACGCTGAACTGGCCGTGATGGTGCAGGAAGATTTGTCGGATCATCATATCTGGCGCAGTGAACTGGTGCTGGGAAAACATTACCCGCAGGCAGCAACCCAGTTGGGCGAATATCTGGCTCAGACGCTGTTCCATACTTCCGATTTCTACCAGAATGCGCAGGCCAAAAAAGCCGAAGTCTCCCGTTTTACTAACCCTGAATTATGTCAGATCACCGAAGATCTGTTCTTCACCGATCCGTATGTTGATCATGAGCGCAATAATTTTGAGCCGGTATTGCAGCCGGCGGTGGAGGTGCTGCGTCAGGATAAACCGCTGCGTCTGGCCGTCGCCGCGCTGAAACACCGTTTCCTGAGCAAGGCGCAGGCGCTGCTGCATGGTGATATCCACAGCGGTTCGATTTTCGTTGCCGAAGGCAAACTGAAAGCCATCGACGCGGAGTTCGGTTATTACGGCCCGATGGGCTTTGATCCCGGTTCGGCTCTCGGCAACCTGCTACTGAACTATTGTGGTCTGCCGGGGCTGGTTGGGGTGCGCGAAGCGGCGGATGGCCGCGAGCAGCGCCTGCAAGATGTGCGCGAACTGTGGCTGAGTTTCTCAGCGCGTTTTCTGCAACTGGCGCGGGATAAATCCCAAGATCCGACGCTGGCGGAGCCGGGTTATGCAGAACTCTTCCTGCAGGAGGTCTGGCACGACGCGGTCGGTTACTGCGGCGCGGAGTTGATTCGCCGTACGGTCGGCCTGGCGCATGTTGCTGATCTCGATACCATTAAAGATGATGCCATGCGCGCTGATTGCCAGCGCCATGCGCTGAGCCTCGGGCAAAAACTGATCCTCACTGCGCAACAAATCGGCGATGTGGAGTCACTTATTGCACGGATCCGTCAGTTCAGCTAATCCTGTAAGTTTCTTGTATAATGCCCGCCTTCGAGGTGCGTAGGGGTAAACCCGGTGGCATTTCCTCGGTTTACTTTTAACAGGAATACAGAATTATGATGCATAACCATGTCTTACGCAGCGTGCGCTACATGTTGGATTTAAGTGAAGGCCAGCTGATCGAGATCCTTAAAACCACCGGTACGCCTGTCAGCCCCGACGTGATGTCGCGTTATCTGAAAAAAGAAGACGAAGAAGGTTACATGGAAGTGCCGGACGAAGTGATGGCAAACTTCCTTAATGGCCTGATCACTTTTAAACGCGGCAAAGACGATCGCTTCCCGGCACCGGAAGTGGAAAAACGCCTGACCAACAACATTATGCTGAAAAAGCTGCGTGTGGCGTTTGAGCTGAAAACCGAAGATATGATTTCTGTCCTGACCGCGGCTGATTTCAAAGTGTCTGAAGGCGAACTGAGCGCGTTCTTCCGTAAAGAAGGCCACAAAAATTACCGTCCGTGTGGCGATCAGGTGATGCGTTATTTCCTGAAAGGGCTGACGGCGAAAGTTCGTCCTAAAAAAGGCTAAGATATAAAATATTCGCCAGCTTAATATATCTGATGGTGTGTATTATAAATAATAATTAGCGGGGTGCTTTTATGAAAAAAGCGCCCCGTTTTACGTTTATTGGTTTTTCAGTGATGTAATTTCGTTATTACAGTTTTACTTCACGTTTCCCCGCTTTTATTTTTGACAGATTATTCCTTCGAAAACTATCTTCTGTTCTCATTATGAAACCTCCGGGCATTATTTTAATAAAAATGAAATGACACCGTTTATTTTAAAATGGCGAATTTAATTTGTATTGAAAGGACATCTTAATTATGAGAAAGATTACAACTTTGGCTTTATTAGTCGGGCTGGCTGTGTCTGCTCCCGCACTGGCAGCGAGTTCATCAGCCAGTCTGGAAGCCCGTATGGCGCAGCTTGAAAAGCGTCTTCAGCAGGCAGAAGCGCGCGCGGAAACGGCGGAAAAACAGATCCAGCAACTGACGAAGCAGGATGTGAAACGTGAGCAGCAAATAGCCAGCGTGAAAGAAGCCACGCCGGTAGAAGTTAAACAAGATGGAATATCGAAAGACAAATTGTTAACACTTAATGGATTTGATAATTTAAAACTATACGGCGATGTGGAATTTAATGTCGACGGCGCAAGCCGTAGCGGTCAATTAACCTCTGTCAGAACGCAGGATAATAAAAACTGGAAACCGGGAACCCATGAACGCTGGGATGTTAACGGACGGTTATTAATCGGGCTGGATGGTTATCGTCGTAATGATAACGGGCAATTCTCTGGATTTTCTGTACAGCCGACGGCTGACCTGAACGGTTCAATGACGCTTGATGATGCCGCCTTCTTCTTCGGCGAAGAAAAAGACTGGATGGCAAAAATCGGCCGTTTCGAAGCTTATGATATGTTCCCGCTTAATCAGGATACTTTTGTCGAGTACTCCGGTAATACCGCCAATGATCTGTACGCTGACGGCTACGGCTATGTCTATATGATGAAAGAAGGGCGCGGGCGCAGTGACAGCGGCGGCAACATCATGTTGAATAAAAACATCGGCAACTGGTATTTCGAGCTCAATACCTTACTGGAAGATGGTTCCGCGCTGTTTGCCGAGCAAAATTACCATGGCAATGAGCTTGAAAATGATAAAAACGTTGCGTATCTGCGCCCGATTATTGCCTGGAAAGCTGATGCATTCTCGGTGGCAGCCGCAATGGAAACCAATGTGGTGAATAATGCTTACGGTTACACCAACGATAAAGGCGATTTCGTTGACCAGTCCAAACGTAATGGTTACGGCATGACCATGACCTGGGACGGGCAGAAAGCTGACCCTGAAAATGGCGTGGTGGCTAACCTGAGCACTGCCTACATGGATGCATCGGATGAGAAAGATTTTACCGTCGGCGCCAATGCGTTGTGGAAACGCTTCGAACTGGGCTATATCTATGCGCATAACAAAATTGAAGATTTCAACATTAATGGCGTTCGTGCATCCGATTACGACGATGACTGGTTCGATGAGCCGGGCAGCTATGACATTCATACCATTCACGCCAGTTATCTGATCCCGAACGTCATGAACATGGAAAACTTTAACGTGTACCTGGGTGCCTACGTCTCAATGCTGGAAGCAGATAAAGCTGACAGTGCCGATGATGACAGTGATGAGCGTTACGGTGCGCGCGTGCGCTTCAAATACTACTTCTAAATTACCCGTTATATTTCGCGTCACAGGTGCGTTGGCTGCACATGCTCGCCCGAATCACTTACCTGAGTAAGCTCATCGGGACTCGCTTGTCTGCCGCGTTACTCGTCAAAGCCTCGCCCCTTCGGGGCCAGCTTGAGCGCTGTTCAAAGGCTAAAGCCTTTGTCCTGGGACAGGAACTCGTTAGGGTAATAGGTATGTATTTTCACAAATAACAAAAAGCCTGAGTGCGTAACACTCAGGCTTTTTTATCGGCTAACGGTTCACTCAGGCAGCTTCGGTGTGGCGGGGTTTCGCCTCATCCTTTTTTTCGTCGTTTTTCTCCGCGGCTGGTTTTTGCGCGGCCAGGGCATCCGGCTCGAACTCATCAACGTTAATCGAACGCAGACGGCTTTCTTCTGCACGGCTGAGAATACGGGCGTCATCAGCACTCAGATGACCGGCATCCAGACCTTTTTGCGCCAGCATATCCAGACGGGTAAATGGCAGTTTTTTACCCATCGCCTCACATAAACGTTTATGTACCGGCTCTGCCGCCAGAATATCCTGCAATGCTTCTTCCAGCAGGCCAACCGGGTTGTGCTCGCTTGGCGTCAGATACTGACCGCGGCCGATGCGGCTACGCGTGGCCGAAGGCACCTGAAGAATACGCGCCAGTTCGTGATCCAGACGATCTGACGGGGCGGAATGCGAACGGCCCAGCGGGAAAATCACCACCCGCATCACACCGGCCACAAAACGGTTCGGGAAGTTACGCAGCAGGTCGTCGATAGCCACTTCAGCCTGGTGCAGACAATCCTGCACGCCCCAGTGCACCAGCGGTAAATCCGCTTCGTTACAGCCTTCTTCGTCATAGCGTTTCAGCGTCGCCGTGGCCAGATACATCTGGCTGAGGATATCACCGAGGCGGGCGGAAATACGTTCGCGACGTTTCAGGCTGCCACCCAGCACCCCCATCGACACGTCAGCCAGCAGGGCCAGATTGGCGCTCAGACGGTTGATGTGCTGGTAATAACGGGCAGTTTTATCATTGACCGGCGTATCGCTGGTACGACCGTCAGTCAGGCCAAGCCAGAAACTGCGCATTTGGTTGCTACCCACGTGGCCGATATGTCCGAACAGCGCGCGGTCGAAATCATCCAGATCATTTTTCTCCGCCGCCGCCATTTCACGAAGCACATAAGGATGGCAGCGGATCGCACCCTGACCGAAGATGATCATGCTGCGGGTCAGAATGTTGGCACCTTCCACGGTAATTGCAATCGGCGCGCCCTGATAAGAGCGGGCCACGAAGTTACTGGTGCCGAGCATAATGCCTTTACCGCCGGTGATATCCATCGCATCCATCACGGCGCGCTGGCCGCGGTGTGTACAGTGGTATTTCACGATAGCGGACAGCACCGCCGGTTTTTCACCCAGCATAATACCGTTAGTGATAAGCGTCGCGGCGGCATCCATCACATAAGCATTACCGGCAATGCGTGCCAGCGGTTCTTCAATACCTTCCATTTTACCGATCGGCAGTTTGAACTGACGGCGGATATAAGCATAAGCACCGGTCGCCAGCGCCAGAGATTTCAGGCTGCCGGTCGAGTTAGAGGGCAGCGTGATGCCCCGGCCCACAGAAAGACATTCCACCAGCATCCGCCAGCCCTGACCGGCCATTTTCGGGCCGCCAATGATGTAATCGATCGGGACAAAGATATCGCTGCCACGTGTCGGACCGTTCTGGAAGGGCACATTCAGCGGGAAGTGACGGTGACCAATTTCCACACCGGCGGTGTCGGTTGGGATCAGTGCACAGGTAATGCCTAAATCAGTTTCGCTGCCGAGCAGGTGATCGGGATCTTTCAGTTTAAACGCCAGGCCCAGTACGGTGGCGATAGGTGCCAGCGTGATGTAACGCTTGTTCCAGGTCAGGCGCATGCCGAGCACTTCTTTGCCCTGCCACTGGCCTTTGCACACGATACCGAAATCAGGAATGGCTCCGGCATCAGAACCCGCTTCCGGGCTGGTCAGGGCGAAACACGGGATTTCCAGACCGGCGGCCAGACGTGGCAGATAGTGATCTTTCTGCTCTTCGGTACCGTAATGTTGCAGCAGTTCGCCCGGCCCGAGGGAGTTCGGTACACCGACGGTGATCGCCAGAATGCCCGACACACCGGCCAGCTTTTGCAGCACACGCGCCTGTGCGTAAGCTGAGAATTCCAGGCCACCGTATTCTTTCTTAATGATCATCGCGAAGAAGCGGTGCTCTTTCAGATATGCCCACAGTTCCGGCGGCAAATCAGCCAGTTCGTGGGTGATCTGAAAATCATTAGCCATGCGGCAGGCTTCTTCAACCGGCCCGTCAATAAAACGCTGTTCTTCTTCTGTCAGTTGCTGCTCAGGGTAATTCTGTAATTTCTCCCAGTCCGGTTTGCCACCAAACAGGTCGCCTTCCCACCAGGTAGTGCCCGCTTCAATCGCTTCTTTTTCCGTACGGGACATAGCAGGCATCACTTTACGGAAGGTACGCAGCGCGGGGCCGGAGAATAAGGCGCGACGCAGGGCAGGAATATTGAAAGGCAGAAGAATGATCGCCAGCGGCAGTAACAACCACAGCGTCCACAGATGAATGGCGCCCATGGCCGCTGTAAACGCCAGCAAAATCAGGCTGCTAAGGGCAAGGTTGACCTTGTGATAGAACAACGCACCAAGGATCACGATAAATGCAACAATGCTAAGAACCATCATAGTAAAGCTCCTGAGTCGTAGGAGGTCTGACCTGTTGTAGGGATACAATGGTTGTAGTTCATGCTCATTTCTTTATCAATGTGTTTACATATTAATTACAACGCAGCTCACAAACCGGTCGCACGAAGCGTCAAAAACAGAAACTATCGGAATCATTACCGCTTCACTGCTTCTCGCTGTTTCGGCTTTCCGTTAAACTGCACAGCGGAACGTTTTATTGCTATCGGCCGTGCTGAAACCGGCTGTAAATGGACATAAAAGAGGCTGCTATGTATCTGGATATTATCCGTACTGAACTGAACGAAGCTGCTGATACGCTGAATAAATTCATCAGCGATCCGTCAAATATTGAGTCTATTCAACGTGCAGCAGTGCTGCTGGCGGATTCATTCAAAGCGGGTGGGAAAGTGATTTCCTGCGGTAACGGGGGTTCACACTGCGATGCCATGCATTTTGCAGAAGAACTGACAGGCCGCTATCGCGAAAACCGTCCGGGTTATCCGGCCATTGCGATTTCCGACGTCAGCCACATCTCATGCGTCGGTAACGATTTCGGTTACGAATATATCTTTTCCCGTTATCTGGAAGCCGTGGGTCAGAAGGGCGATGTGCTTCTGGGCATCTCCACTTCCGGTAATTCCGGTAATGTGATCAAAGCCATCGAAGCCGCGCGCGCCAAAGGCATGAAAGTCATCACCCTGACCGGTAAAGACGGCGGGAAAATGGACGGTTCAGCCGACGTGGAAATCCGCGTTCCGCACTTTGGTTTCGCTGACCGCGTGCAGGAAATTCACATTAAAGTGATCCATATCCTGATTCTCTTAATCGAAAAAGAAATGGCGAAATAATTCGCCGCACGTTGGTAATACGGCGTTGAAATCTGGCTCAGAATGCTCATTTACTCTGTGTAAACTCCGCTTCTTCGCCAGATCCCGCTTTGTCACACCATAGTGCAGCGCATTATTAAAATAATAAAAAGGGGGCTGGTGATGTGCGAATTGCTCGGGATGAGCGCTAACGTTCCTACTGATATTTGTTTCAGTTTCAGCGGATTAGTGCAGCGCGGTGGCGGAACCGGCCCGCATAAAGACGGCTGGGGCATCACCTTTTATGAAGGCAATGGCTGTCGTACTTTTAAAGATCCGACGCCAAGCTTTAATTCGCCCATTGCCCGCCTTGTTCAGGAATACCCGATCAAATCCTGCGCGGTGATTTCTCATATCCGCCAGGCAAACCGTGGCGAAGTGGCACTGGAAAACACCCATCCGTTTACCCGCGAGCTGTGGGGACGCAACTGGACTTACGCACACAACGGTCAGCTTCGCGGCTATCGCCAGCTGGATACCGGTACCCTGCGCCCGGTGGGGCAGACCGACAGCGAATACGCGTTCTGCTGGTTATTGCATAAACTCACTCAACGTTATCCGCGCCGCCCTGCAAGCTGGCCGCCGGTGTTTCGCTATATTGCGTCGCTGGCTGATGAGTTAAGGCAGAAAGGGGTGTTTAACATGTTGCTGTCGGATGGCAATTTTGTGATGGCGTATTGCTCGACGAATTTACACTGGATCACGCGGCGTGCGCCTTTTGGCAAGGCAACGTTGTTGGATCAGGATGTGGAAATTGATTTTCAGCAGCAGACGACACCGGATGATGTCGTCACTGTGATTGCCACGCAACCGCTGACGGCGAACGAAACCTGGAACAAAATTGCTCCAGGTGAATTCGCATTATTTCATCGGGGCGAACGCCAGCTGTGAAGGCAGCGGGGTGTTGGACAATGGTTGCAGCACTTCATATTTACCGTCAGTGACCACGACATTCGGTGGCTGATGGTGTTTTTCAAAGTACGCATATCCTGGCTGCAACTGGTTCCAGAAACTGTAGTAGCTGGAGTTTTTATGCGCCTTCATGTTGGCATCGGTCATCCTGAACGGATAAATGCTAATCTTTAAACTGCGTTGCCCGAACTGGAATGCCGCCTGTACGTACGTAAAGATTTCGTCCATATAGCCGTCGGTCATGGCATAGCAACCGATAGACTTACAGTTACCGTGAATCATCAGATACTTACCTGAATAACCCTGCGAGATATCGTAAGCATTCGGGAAACCGATGTTGATGGCACGATAAAAGCGGCTGTCAGGCTTCAGGTGGTGAATATCCACGTTGTAGAAACCTTCCGGACTTTTAAAATCGCCTTCGCGACGTTTATTTCCCAAACCGCCGGAAAAATCGCAGATGCCATAACTGCCAATCAGGCGAAATTCGCCGTCGAGCTGGGCATACAATTCGAGTTTACGTTCTTGTTTGAAGATCTGAATATAAACCGGTGCGCCCAGTAATTGTTTTTTAAGTGTCGCGTTGACCGGGACAGCATCGCTGGCCACGGCGTAATTTGCTGTAAATAAAGGCAAACTGAGGAGCATCGCAAGAAACAGCGCGATTCTGATCATTCTAAGTCCTGCTCGGTAATAATTTTGATTATGTTGTCTACAGCTGAACTGCCTGTAAGACCGCCACTGATTTTCTTCTTATGTACTGCCTGTCTGAAACGATGCCATATTAATACTGATTAAATTTTTAGCAATCACCAAATAATGAATAATGACTTTCGAAATAGGAAATTTATTACGATGCCATTTCTGGTGATTCATTAAGCCAAATTAACCCGGATTTTGTGTGTTTGAAATTACGCCATCCCACTGTATACTTATACAGTTATCAGGGGAGGGCTATGCGTAAAATCATTCACGTTGATATGGACTGCTTTTTCGCGGCCGTCGAGATGCGCGATGATCCTTCCCTGCGCGACATTCCTATTGCCATTGGCGGCAGCCGTGACCGCCGTGGCGTCATCAGCACCGCCAATTATCCTGCGCGCAAATTCGGCGTGCACAGTGCGATGCCGACCGGTATGGCACTGAAACTTTGCCCGCACCTGAAAGTCATCCCCGGCCGAATGGAGGCTTATAAAGAAGCTTCAAACCACATCCGTGAAATCTTTGCGCGTTATACCCCATTGATCGAACCGCTGTCACTTGACGAAGCTTATCTGGATGTTTCCGACGCAACGCAATGCAACGGCTCTGCGACGCTTATTGCTGCAGAAATCCGTCAGGCCATTTTCGATGAAATCAGGCTGACGGCCTCTGCCGGCATTGCGCCGATAAAATTTCTGGCAAAAATCGCCTCGGACCTGAACAAGCCTAACGGCCAGTTTGTGATCACGCCGGATAAAGTCGATGCGTTTTTACAGGATCTTCCGCTGGGTAAAATCCCCGGCGTCGGCAAAGTCACAGCCCAGCGTTTGCAGGCGCTGGGGCTGAACACCTGCGGCGATGTACAGCGCTATGATCTGGCGACACTGCTCAAACGATTTGGCAAGTTTGGCCGGGTACTGTGGGAGCGCTGTCAGGGTATTGATGAACGTGAAATATCCCCCGAGCGGTTGCGCAAATCGGTCGGTGTGGAACGCACGCTGGCAGAAGATATTCACAACTGGGAAGAATGCGTGGCACTGATCGAACGTTTATATCCGGAACTGCACATACGCCTGAGCCGTGTCAGTCCGGATCTGCGCATCGCCCGTCAGGGGGTAAAACTCAAATTCCATGATTTTCAGCAGACCACGCAGGAACACGTCTGGCCGGTGCTCAATAAAGAAGATTTACTGAAAGTGGCGCGGGAGGCATGGGAGAAACGGCGTGGCGGACGGGGCGTCAGGCTGGTGGGATTACACGTGACGTTGCAGGATCCGCAGATAGAGCGGCAGCTTCTTTTGGATTTGAGCTCCTCCCCCTGTGATGAACTGAACTCCGAATGAAGGTTTAAAAAGTCCAACATTCGGGGTTCAGTTCACAGGGGAGGGAGCCAAAATATCATTTCTTTTCAGGAATTGCTTTCAGCAGGGCTGTCAGCAGTTGCCAGTACAGCCCGACGCTGGCGATTTCAACCTGTTCATCCGGCGAATGCGGGCCGGTGATAGTTGGCCCGATGGAAACCATGTCCATGTCCGGATACGGTTTTTTGAACAGACCGCATTCCAGACCGGCGTGGATCACCATGATGTTCGGGGTTTTGCTGAACAGTGACTGGTAAGTTTCACGCACCAGCGTCATCACCGGCGAGCTTGGCTCAGGTTTCCAGCCAGGGTAGCTGCCTTTTGCCAGACTTTTTGCACCAGCCAGTTCACTCAGTGAGCTCAGCATGCTGACCACATATTCTTTACCGCTGTCGATAAGCGAACGGATCAGGCTGTTGATCGCCACTTCGTCATCTTTCATCGTGACAACACCGACGTTGAGCGATGTTTCGACCACACCTTTCACATCATCACTCATGCGGATCACGCCGTTAGGCGTCGCGTTCAGCAGCGCAAGGAACTTATCCTGACTGTCCTGGCTCAGTGCCCTGGCGTTGCTTTCAGCCGTTTCCGCGACAAAAACGATCTTCTTCTCAACGGCTGACAGTTCAAACTGAATCGTCGCCAGGAATTCCTGTGCTGCCGCTTTCAGTGCGTCCGCTTTATCGGCGGCAACCGCCAGAGTCGCAATGGCTTCACGCGGGATGGCGTTACGCAGCGTGCCGCCGGTAAAGTCCAGCAGGCGCAGACCCAGGGTCCCCGCGTTGTCTGCCAGGAAACGTGCCAGCAGTTTGCTGGCGTTGCCCAGACCTAAGTGAATTTCAGCGCCGGAGTGGCCGCCTTTCAGGCCTTTCAGGGTCAGTTTCAGCACGCTGAAACCGGCCGGAACCGCTTCACGGCTCAGCGGCAGTGTGGCGGTAAAATCAATCCCGCCGGCGCACCCCATGTAGATTTCGCCTTCGGTTTCAGAATCGGTGTTGATCAGAATTTCAGACTGTAACCAGTTCGGTTGCAGGCCGAATGCGCCCGCCATGCCGGTTTCTTCGGTCATGGTCAGCAGCACTTCCAGCGGGCCGTGTTCTACGCTGTCATCAGCCAGAACCGCCAGCGCGGATGCCATACCGATACCGTTGTCAGAACCCAGCGTGGTGCCGCGGGCTTTTACCCAACCGTCTTCAATAAATGGCTGGATCGGATCTTTAGTGAAATCATGAACAGTATCGTTGTTTTTCTGCGGCACCATATCGAGGTGAGCCTGCAGGGCAACGGCTTTGCGGTTTTCCATGCCCGGGGTGGCCGGTTTGCGCAGCAAAATATTGCCAACTTCATCACGCTCAGCGTGGATACCCTTTTCCTGTGCCCATTCAACGATGTGTTTTGCCAGCGCTTCTTCGTGATAAGAAGGGTGCGGAATAGAACAAATTTTGGCAAAAATATCCCACAACGGTTGTGGCGAAAGCTGAGACAGTTCAGACACTATAAGTCTCCTGTAACAGTCAGCTCATTCAGGCTCCGTTTGCAGGGGAACTGACTGAGATGCTGTAGGTTTAAGGTTAAGTAATCCCCGCCAGACTGTGTGGCGAGTGGCCTGACAGAATATCACTTAATCTTAACCTGTGCGCGGGCACGGGGAGAAATTCCGGGATTTTTGGGGCGCAGGGACCCGATAATCGCTGGTTTTTGTGAGCCGGACTCACTATAATCTCGCGCAACCTTTTTTCCCCCCACTACTTTTTTAGAAGCCGTTAATTCACTGGCTGGGACACCTTTATGAGCGAAAAATACGTTGTAACCTGGGACATGCTGCAAATCCACGCCCGCACCATGGCTAAACGCCTGCTGCCGGCAGAACAATGGAAAGGCATTATTGCCGTCAGCCGCGGTGGCCTGGTTCCGGCAGCGTTGCTGGCTCGCGAGCTGTGCATTCGCCATGTGGATACCGTCTGTATCTCCAGCTACGACCATGATAATCAGCGCGAAATGCAGGTGCTGAAACGCGCAGAAGGCGACGGTGAAGGCTTCATCGTGATCGACGATCTGGTGGATACCGGCGGCACCGCGAAAGCGATCCGCGAAATGTACCCGAAGGCGCATTTCATCACCATCTTCGCAAAACCAGCCGGTGCTCCGCTGGTCGATGACTACGTGATCGACATCCCGCAGAACACCTGGATCGAACAGCCGTGGGATATGGGGGTTGTCTTTGTGCCTCCGTTAGTGGGTAAGTAATTTTCCCTTACTGTTGATAAACGCCTGGCTCATTGCCGGGCGTTTTGCTTTTGTTGACTTGAAATCCTTTCCGCTTGACCTCATACCTCAGTTGTCGCAACGTGGGCGGGTTATAATCCCGTCTAAATGATCGCCTGCGGGCGACCTGCTGCTTGCTAACGGAGGATCTTGCATCATGGCTCCAGCCAATCTTACGGAAAAACTGTTTAAACCTTCGTTCAAATACCCGGAAACATCGACGCTGGTTCACCGCGTTCATCACCATAATACGCACCCGCCGATGCACTCTGCACTGGAAGGCGACACGGTCCATTGCTGGTACCGTACGATTAACCGTTTGATGTGGATGTGGCGCGGGGTCGATCCGCTGGAAGTGGAAGAAGTGCTGTCGCGCATTGCTGTCTCCCAGGCGGAACACAGTGATCCGTTGCTGCTTGATACTGTAATTGGTTACCGTAATGGCAACTGGATCTACGAATGGTCAAAACAGGCGATGCACTGGCAGCAAAAAGCCGCCGAAGAAAAAGACCCGGATGTGGCGAGCGACTACTGGCTGAAAGCCGCCAACCTTTACAGTATTGCCAGTTATCCGCATCTGAAAGGCGATACGCTGGCGGAACAGGCGCAGGCGCTGGCCAATAAAGCCTTTGAAAAATCCTCGGAACATTCGCCTTATGAACTGAAAGAGCTGGAATTTAAGATCTCCGGCGGCACGCCGATCACCGGTTTCCTGCACCTGCCGGACGCAGGCAAAGCGCCGTTCCCGACGGTGATGGTGTGTGGCGGTCTCGATACCTTGCAGAGTGACCATCAGCGCCTGTTCCGTTCGTATCTTGCGCCGATGGGCATTGCCATGCTGACCATTGACATGCCGTCGATCGGTTTTTCGTCGAAGTGGAAACTGACCCAGGACACCAGCTTCCTGCATCAGCAGGTGCTGATGCAGCTTTCGGATGTGCCATGGGTTGATGCCAGCCGCGTCAGTTTGCTCGGCTACCGTTTTGGTGCCAACGTTGCCGTGCGGCTGGCGTATCTCGAACCGCGCCGCGTGCGTGCAGTCGCCACTCTGGGGGCGCTGGTGCATACACTGCTGAGCGACCCGAAATGCCAGGAACAAGTGCCGGACATGTATATGGATGTGCTGGCGAGTCGTATTGGCATGTCGAGTGCGTCTGATTCGGCATTGAAAACCGAACTTAATCGTTATTCTCTGAAAACGCAGGGGCTGCTCGGGCGGAGAACGCCGACGCCCATGCTGGCTGCATACTGGGAGAACGATATTTTCAGTCCTAAGAGCGAAGCTAAGCTGATTGCGGATTCTTCCGCTGACGGCAAGCTGTTGCCTATCCGCAGCGAGCCGCTTTACGGACATTTTGACAGCGCTTTACATGAGATTTGCAGCTGGCTGCAAAACCATATGCGTTAACTTAACAGTTGCTAATTCCTAACGGTTTGTTAAAAAGGATCGTCTTTCTATGGAGGTTGTACTATGACGTTACCAAGCGGTCATCCTAAAAGCAGGCTAATGAAACGTTTCGGTACACTGGGACCGTACATCAGAGAAGGGAAATGCGAAAACGACCGCTTTTTCTTTGACTGTTTAGCTGTCTGCGTGAACGTTAAGCCCGCGCCGGAGAAGCGTGAATTCTGGGGCTGGTGGATTGAATTACAGGCCGAAGCCGAACGTTTTACCTATGTTTATCACTTCGGATTGTTTGATAAAGACGGCATCTGGAAAGCGCAAAACATTAAAGATGCTGAAGTGCGGGAAAAACTTGAGACGACATTAAAAGGGTTCCACAAAAACCTGAATGCTATGATTGAAGAGATGTCCCTCAGACTGGAACCCGCTGATGATTTCAGCGAAGAACCGGTGAAGCTCTCCGCCTGACTTTCTGTACTACCCATTCCCACGATGAATACTGCTATTATAGCGTTATGCCGGTTGGCATAACGCTTCTCACTGGTTACAAAGACAAAGAAGCCCTTCTTTTTCACATTAATGGAACGATTATGAGTGGTAGTCAGACACTGGTTGTAAAACTGGGCACCAGCGTGCTCACTGGCGGCTCACGCCGCCTCAACCGTGCTCACATTGTTGAGCTTGTCCGCCAGTGCGCGCAGCAACATGCGGCAGGGCACCGGATTGTGATTGTCACGTCGGGCGCGATTGCCGCCGGGCGCGAACATCTTGGCTACCCCGAACTCCCCGCCACCATTGCTTCCAAACAACTGCTGGCTGCCGTCGGGCAAAGCCGTTTGATCCAGCTGTGGGAGCAATTGTTCTCGATTTATGGCATCCACATTGGTCAGATGCTGCTGACTCGTGCCGATATGGAAGACCGCGAGCGGTTCCTGAACGCCCGCGACACGATGCACGCGCTGCTTGATAACCATATCGTGCCGGTCATTAACGAAAACGATGCGGTGGCCACCGCTGAAATTAAAGTCGGCGATAACGACAATCTCTCCGCGCTGGCCGCTATTCTGGCGGGTGCTGATAAATTGCTGCTTCTGACCGATCAGCGTGGTCTGTTTACTGCCGATCCGCGTACCAACCCGCAGGCAGAGCTTATCCGCGAAGTCATGACCATTGATGATGAACTGCGCGGCGTGGCGGGTGACAGTGTTTCCGGTCTCGGCACCGGCGGCATGGCCACCAAACTGCAGGCGGCGGATGTCGCGTGCCGTGCGGGCGTCGATACCATTATTGCTGCGGGCAGCCTGCCGGGCGTGATTGGCGATGTCATTAACGGTATTTCGGTCGGCACACGTTTTCACGCGATGGAAACCCCGCTGGAAAACCGTAAGCGCTGGATCTTCGGCGCACCGCCAGCCGGTGAAATCACCATCGACGACGGCGCGGTTTCTGCCATGATGGAGCGCGGCAGTTCGCTGCTGCCAAAGGGGATCCGCGAAGTGAAAGGTGATTTCTCGCGTGGCGAAGTGATCCGCATCCGCAACCTGAACGGGCGTGACCTCGCGCACGGCGTCAGCCGCTATAACAGCGATGCGATGCGCATGATTGCGGGTCATCATTCTCAGCAGATCAGCGAAATTCTCGGTTACGAATACGGCCCGGTTGCCGTTCACCGTGACGACATGATTGTCAGTTAAGGAGCTACAGATGCTTAACGAGATGGGAAAGGCCGCGAAAGCCGCGTCCTGGCAGCTCTCCACCCTCAGCACCGCGCAGAAAAACCGTGCGCTGATGCTGATGGCCGACATGCTCGAGGCCAACAGCCAGAGCATTATTCTTGCCAACGAACTCGACATGGCCGCCGCCCGCGAAAGCGGCATGAGCGAAGCGTTATTAGACCGCCTGCTGCTGACGCCTGCGCGTTTATCGGCAATTGCCAGCGACGTGCGCGATGTCTGCCGCCTGAGCGATCCGGTCGGGCAGGTGATTGACGGTTCACAGCAGGACAGCGGTTTGCGTCTTGAACGCCGCCGCGTGCCGCTCGGCGTGATCGGCGTGATTTACGAAGCGCGTCCGAACGTCACCATCGACGTCGCCAGCCTGTGCCTGAAAACCGGCAACGCCGTGATCCTGCGTGGCGGTAAAGAAACGCACCACACCAATCAGGCGACGGTTAACGTCATTCAGATGGCGCTGGAAGAATGCGGATTGCCGAAAGCTGCGGTTCAGGCGATTGAAAGCCCGGATCGCGCACTGGTCGCAGAACTGCTGCGCCTGGATAAATACGTCGACATGCTGATCCCGCGCGGTGGCGCGGCGCTGCACAAACTGTGCCGCGAACAATCCACCATTCCGGTGATCACCGGCGGAATCGGCGTGTGTCATACGTTTGTGGATGAAAGCGTCGATTTCGACAAAGCGCTGACCGTGCTGGAAAGCGCCAAAGTGCAGCGTCCGAGCGCCTGTAACAGCCTTGAAACCGTACTGGTGCATCAGGCGATTGCCGCCCGTTTCCTGCCGGAACTGAGCGACAACATGCACCGCGCAGGCGTTACGTTGCACGCCAGCGAATCCGCGATGCCGTATCTGCAAAACGGCCCGGCGAAAGTGCTGGCGGTGACCGAAGAAGATTATTCAGATGAATGGTTGTCACTGGATCTGAACGTGACGGTGGTGGCTGATCTGGATGCCGCCGTGGCGCATATCCGCACCTACGGCACCGAACATTCCGATGCGATCCTCACCCGTTCCATCAGCAGCGCGGACAGGTTCGTGCGCGAAGTGGATTCCTCTGCGGTTTACGTCAACGCCAGCACCCGTTTCACTGACGGCGGCCAGTTCGGTTTAGGCGCAGAAGTGGCGGTCAGCACACAAAAACTGCACGCCCGTGGCCCGATGGGATTAGAAGCCCTGACGACTTACAAATGGATTGGTTACGGCGACGATTTAGTCCGTCCTTAACCCGCGGCACCGGTGGATTTTTCGTCATGAAGCCGGTGCAATCGTTTATCCCTCCTGAACCCCCTCATTCCTGAAACAACGCCCTGACCCATTCGATAAAATACCGCACCTTTGACGGCAAATGCCGGTTTTCCGGCCAGGCAACATGCACCGGCACCTGTTCATCCGCCCATTCAGGAAACAGCGGCACCAGCGTGCCGTTATCCAGCGCTTCCTGTGCCAGAAAGCGATATGTCGTCAGCACGCCAAGCCCGGCAATGGCACCGGTCAGCGCCGCGGTGGAGTCGTTAACTGAGAACTGCCAGCGCCCGCGAACGGTCACAAGTTGCTGATCCTTAAATACCTGATGTTCAAATACGCGGCCAGTTTGCGGCGAAGCGATCTGCACCAGCGTATGGTCACGGATAAGATCTTGCGGATGTTCAGGCTTGCCGTGTTTTTGCAGATACGCCGGCGCGGCACAGGTGATCATCGGCAGGACGCCAAGCGACCGGGCGATCAGCGCATCGTTGTGCAACTCCCCGATGCGGATCACACAATCGATGTTTTGCGCAATCAGATCGGCGGTGCGGTTGCCGACGCTCACCTCAACCTGAACGTCGGGATAATGTATCAGGAAACCGGGCAGGGCGGGGATCACCCGACGATAGGCAATGGCATTCGGCATCTCAACGCGAATTTTGCCGCGCGGAGCCTGTGCTGCCGCCTGCACATTGCTGTCGAGAATCTCCATCTGAGAGAGCAGCAGTATCGCTCCGTGATAATAGGCTTCGCCCTGTTCCGTCATGTTTAAACGACGCGATGTCCGGTGCAGCAGCTTTACGCCCAGTTCGCTTTCCAGCGCCTGCACCTGCCGCGTTACCGTGGATTTCGGTAAATCCATCAGTTCTGCCGCGCGGCTGAATGACCCTGAATCCACCACCTGCACGAACGTACGCATATTCTCCAGCTTATCCATTCCGGCCCTTTGATTTATTTTTATCGTTGCAATATCAGCAACCCTGCATTCGGGATTGCCGTCTTGTTCGCCCGCGCTGAAACAGTGAGGATGACGCCACACCAGAAGGTTATCACCAGATAGGATCATAAAATGAGTGTGCCAGAAACTTACCAGATCGGCAGCGCCAGAATCACTAAAATCCCCGAGATGACACTGAGAGATCCCGGAACATCGCTTTTTCCGCAATGGAATACGGAGGCTATTGAGGATGCCGCGAAAACATTACCGGCAGACTTTTTCGGGGCAGATGCCTCAGAGCTGATGCTCAGCACCCACAGCTGGCTGGTGCAGACCGGCACACAGACGGTGCTGATTGATACCGCATCCGGCAACGATAAACAACGACCGCTGAACCTGTTGTTCAATCAACTGAAGACGGGCTGGCTGGACAACCTGCGGGCGACGGGCATCGAACCAGAAGAGGTTGATGTGGTGCTGCTTTCACACCTGCACGTTGACCACGTTGGCTGGAATACGCGGCTGGAGAATGGCCGCTGGGTGCCGACTTTCCCGAATGCGCGTTATCTGTTTTCTGAAGCTGAATACCGGTTTTACGCCGACCCGAAAAACGTCCGGGATCCGAGCGACGGCATTTTTGCCGACAGCGTTGAGCCGGTCGTGGCGGCCGGTCTCGATCAGCGGATACATGCTGACGACACCATGGCCATTCCGGGTTTTGCCATCATCCGCACGCCCGGCCACAGCCATGATCATTTCTCTTTCGCTTTTACCTCCCAAGGTGAAACCTCCTTTTTCTGGGGCGATGTGATGCACCATCCGCTGCAGCTCGCGCGCCCTGACTGGGATTCGGTGTTCTGCGAAGAACCGCAACGGGCGACAGCCTCACGCCACAAAGCGATTGAGTTTGCCCTGAACCATCAGGCCACCGTTTTCACCACCCATTTCGCCGGTTCCTCTGCGGGCAAAATCCGTCAGGACGCCCGTGGCCTGAGCTGGCAGCCACTCTGAGAAGGAAAACCCGATGAGTAATCCCGATATTTTCAGCGAAAGCTTTTTGATCCCCTCTGACACCGACGGCATCCGGTTGCATCTTTTGCACAAGCACCGCAAAGGGGAGCAAAAATTCGGTGAAGCCAACACCATTGTCATGATGCACGGCGCGACGTATTCCTCCGGCAGCCTGTTCGACACGCCGCTGGAAGGCGCCTCTTTTACCGATGTACTCGCCCGCGCCGGTTTTGATGTGTACGCCGTCGATGTACGCGGTTATGGCGGCTCGACCCGTCCGGTGGAAATGCTTCAGGCCGCCACCCTCAACGCGCCTGCGGTGAGAACGGATGTCGCCGTGCGCGATTTCAGCAGCGCCGTCAATTTTGTGCTCAGAACCAACGGGCTTTCACAGGTTAACGTGATCGGGATGTCGTGGGGCGGCAGCGTCACTGGCACATACGCCACGCAGAACGGCCACAAAGTCAGGCGATTAGGGTTGATTGCTCCGCAATGGGTCAGCGATAAACCGTTGTCGCTCGACCCCGGTGGCGAACTTAACGCCTGGCGCATCGTCAATGCCGGTGCAGCGCGTGAGCGCTGGATTCGCGGAGCGCCACAGTGCAAGCGCGAAGGGCTGATCCCGGAAGGGGGGTTTGAGGCATGGCTGGAGAAAACTGTCAGCGACGAGCCGGATGATACACTTCGGGCACAGCAATCAATCCGCGCCAGCAACGGTCCGATTCAGGATATCCGCGATTACTGGGCGGTGGGAAAACCGTTTTACGATCCGGCCGATATCGACGTACCGCTGATGTTAATCCATGGCGAATGGGATATTGATGTGCCCGTCGAACTGGCACAGGCATGGTTCCTGCGCGCCACCGGCTCACCGGATAAACGCTGGCTGGAAATCGGCGAAGCCACGCACATGATGGTGCTGGAGAAAAACCGCTACCAGGTTTACAACGCCCTGATCAGTTTCTTCCGCGAACCGCTGGCGAAAGCTTAAGCAGTCAGATCGTCAAAATGCGTATGCTGATGAGAAAAGCAGCATACGCACCACCGGGGGCTTGACGGACGTCGAAGATTTCAATATTTTATGCCCCGTAGTTCCCCGGTAACACTTCAAAATGCCGACTTAGCTCAGTAGGTAGAGCAACTGACTTGTAATCAGTAGGTCACCAGTTCGATTCCGGTAGTCGGCACCATTTACCCTCTCGCTGTCCCTGACTTTCAATCCTTTAGCTTCTCCCTTTAGTGTTGTTCACTGTGCCTGCTCCCCGCTCGTCAAAACGCCTTTGCAACATCAGTACCGATGTTATATCCATATTTTGCGCAGGGTGAATAAGATCTCACCAAACATCCCGATCGGCGCTTGACGGACGTCAGCGGTTTGCATAATTTGTTACGCTGTAGCCCCGGCACCTTTCAAAAAAGCCGATATAGCTCAGTTGGTAGAGCAGCGCATTCGTAATGCGAAGGTCGTAGGTTCGACTCCTATTATCGGCACCATTTCAAACTCTTCCCAAGTCTACCGAAATCAACTTAAAGCCCGTATACTACGGTTTCTAGCCTGTATTTTATCTCCTGTTATCAACTGGACTCAACCGGAATTAAGTTACAGTTGGGGGCATAGGGGGCATTCTGTGTTCGGTCCAGGGAGATGCCCCCAATGAAGCTTAATGCGCGACAGGTAGACGCAGCTAAACCCAGAGAGAAAGCCTATAAGCTGGCAGATGGTGCTGGTTTGTATCTTGAAGTCGTTCCCTCTGGTTCCCGATACTGGCGGATGAAATATCGCTTCAATGGAAAAGAGAAGCGTATGGCTTTTGGGGTCTATCCGGCCGTGTCTCTTGCACAAGCGAGGGCACTGCGTGATGAAGCCAAGAAAAAGCTGGCCGAGGGTATCGATCCATCGTTTGCCAAGAAAGAAGAAAAGCTGGTTCGCGATGTGCAACTCAATAATACGTTTCAGGCAGTGGCGCTTGAATGGCACGGAACGAAGGTGAGCCGATGGTTAGAAGGTTATGCCTCCGACATTATCGAAGCTTTCAATAAAGATATTTTCCCCTATATCGGCCAGCAGCCAGTGAATGAAATCAAACCGCTGGTTCTGCTGAATGTGCTGCGTCGAATGGAAAGCCGTGGTGCGACAGAGAAGGCCAAGAAGGTTCGACAGCGCTGCAACGAAGTCTTTCGTTACGCCATCGTGACTGGTCGTGCAGAATATAACCCTACAGCGGATCTTACCAGCGCGATGTCAGGGCATGAATCGAAGCATTATCCCTTCCTTACTGTTGAGGAGTTACCTGATTTCTTCAAAGCTCTCTCAGGCTATACAGGAAGTCCGCTGGTTGTTCTTGCCGCTCGTCTGCTGATCCCTACGGGAGTTCGCACTGGCGAGCTTCGAGGTGCTTTCTGAAGTGAGTTTGATCTTGAGAAAGCGGTGTGGGAAATTCCTGCCGAGCGAATGAAGATGAAACGGCCTCATCTTGTCCCCCTCTCTATCCAAGCGCTGGAGATCGTACAGCAACTCAAAGTGATGTCAGGGCAATATCCATTGGTGTTCCCAGGGCGTAATGATCCCCGCAAGACGATGAGTGAAGCGAGTATTAATCAGGTATTCAAACGGATTGGGTATACGGGAAAGGTTACTGGACATGGTTTTAGGCACACGATGAGTACGATTTTGCATGAAGAAGGGTTCAATACGGCGTGGATTGAAACCCAGCTTGCGCATGTCGATAAGAATGCGATTCGCGGGACGTACAATCATGCGTTGTATTTGGAGGGCAGGAGGGAGATGATGCAGTGGTATGCGGATTATATTGATAAAATTGGAATGGTTGCTCTCAGGAGTGCTTCATAATTAGATTTCTCTAAGCCTAACTGGATCGTTAGGAGTACAGGAAAACTCTACAATTATTGCTCCTCCATAATGAAGGGGCTGAAAATAATAATTATTTTTTTATGAATCACACTCAAGTTGATTATTAACTTCTTCAACTATTAGATATAAGGTTTCTAAATTCCAGAAGAATGCGTAAATTATATCTTATTTATTAGTTAACTTGAGGGGGCGATAAATAAGTTCACATTTAATGATGCTACAAACCTCGAAATACTATCCTTTTGGATGTGAGTTGGTTTTTATATGTAACTAATTGATTTATATCACATTTCATAATACACAGCATTCATTGTTTTAGGTATAATAAACCGGTTACAGCATTTTAGATGAGTATATGTTCCTTATAAGGGTGTTATCTAAGTGTATGATTTTGAAGATAAAAAAAGATTTGAAGAGGCAATCGAAGCTGGTCAACGAAATCTCCGTGCTGTACACCTACTTAGTAACTGGTGTTCTCACTCTGAATTCATTCGATCAGAGGGGAGAGGCATGATTGAGGCTGAAACAGGGTTACCCATTGGTCACATGGGAGTTCAATGCAAATTTGTTAAGCAAAGTTCAATGCTTAGCTGGCTTCTGGAAGACTCGGTTTACAGCTTCTATAAACAGAACTGTAAAGATTGTAATCGACGGGTTCCGGTGGGATTTCCCAATATTTTAGAGTTTGTAGGCCCAAGAGAAAAATCTGCCGAAGAACGAAATTTGGCTCTCAAAGAAGAAGAAAGGCAGAGAAAGCAGAAGCAGTTCAATAGACAACAAGAACGAGCAGTATTACGTCTTGCACTTACTCTAGAAGAAACGTTTGTGCTTGATTTGCTTGATGAACTCGATCAAGAAGATATAGAGAAAAGCGATCCCCGTTTGGAACAACTCGCTAATCTTGCTCCTGAGACATTTACAAGTAAAATAATTGAACACTTGTTGCCTGCAGTCTTACATGAGAAATTACCATATTCAACGCCAGCAGCAAAAGCCTTAATAAGAACAGAATTATCACAAGCAGAAAAATTGGCAATTTCAGTATATTTAATAAACAACTTCGAATATTGTCCATCTGCTATAGAAGTAATCCTCTTGGAGGCAGATAATCTATCTGAAGATGATTTCTTAAAAATCCTTTACCACTTTGTTAGAATGGCGGTTGAATCTCCTTCTGGAATGATGTTTGGTACATTTGAGCGAAAAGAACTTAATAAAGTTCCCATTCAGACATTTTTTAAAAAAAGACAAGCTGATATCTGCGATGTTGTTACCGAATACATAAAAGATACTCATCGGGGAAAATTTCAATCTGCTATTGAGATAATTATTGCATCGGATGATGATGAGCTGCTTCTAAGACATATTAGAAGTATATTTGCTAAGCTGATGCGTCGACGGACTCTACTCCCGGAGGAACGGAGAGATAGCAGTATTCTTTTCTTTCTTCGAGAGGCTGCTACGAAATGCTTAGATAGATTTCCTGATGAAAGCGATAAAGTTATTCAATCCTATCTTGCTGACAAAGATGATATTGGGAGACATGAGGCCAATAGAGCTTACAGATCTGTACTGCGAAATAACTATAGAAAAAAAGGTGAAATAGGGAAAACGCAAAAAATAGCTTTTAGGCGTTTACTCTGGGCAGCAGTGGAAAATCCAGAGGATGGCATGGATGATGCAGGGCAATTCTTTAGATACTCTTGGGACGAATTTGCTGAGCTTGCACTTGATAATTTTGACGATTTGATCGGAGCGGCTGCAACGCTAAGCGAGAAATATGAGGGGTTGAATAAAGAAAAAATCATAGAAATAAATGAGAGTTTTCTAGATGATTTTGATAAAAGTAATAAGCGTAATGCTATTGATGGCTTACAGGGTGCATTGATTGAATGGGCTGCGATTGGAGCTAAATCTAGAGGGAGTGAAGGAGTCGAAGATTTTCTTCAGCTCTATAGAAGCTTACCAGAAGAACAAACTCAAATGCGTGGAAACATGATTATCCATGTTTCTAAGTTATTGACTGGTATTGACAGCCTAACACTAGTGCTCTCTGATTGGTATCGCGCTCTTATGGATGAGAGTACATTGATTCGAGCACGTGCCGTACAAGCGTGGGAAAATGTTCCCTATGATTTAGTGAAGAATTTCCCAGATTTATTCTTCGAAGCGTATTCAGTCTTGCTATTAGATCAATATGTAATGGTGCATCAGTATGCTGTTCGCGCTTTGAGCCGTAGATCTTTTCCCGAGGAGAAACGGGGACTTGTGAGATCCCGGCTATGGAATCTAATTTGCTATTATATTCAAGAAGATAAAAAAGATAATTTCATTGTAGAATGCATTGACGTTTTTGCTTCTCTTTGCTTATCAGATGAAGAGAGAAAGGGAAAAATTGGATTGCTTCTTTCTAATATATTATTAAGCTTAGAAGGAAGTGCACTTTATGACACTATCAATCGATTACGTTTTCATTTTGATGATATTCCCGGTTTTGTGAAAGTGGCACTCAAAGCAATTCAGGATAAGTATACTCGCAGTATTTCTATCGATGACTGCATCTCAGTGATATTAAGAGCACCACATGATGAGCTTCGAAATTGTAAAGACGATCTTCAAAAAGCATTTAATGCTCTGAAACCATTTAAACCTCAACAATTTATTGAAGCATTAGTGTACGTGGCTGCGTTAAGCAAGTGCGGTGATAATGTAATTGCAAATGTTTGTTTAAAGGAACTACTAGAAGAAATTCCAAATGATGAAAGAAATACTCAATGGAAACTTAAGGCTGCTTTAGTTACAGAAGCTGCCTGCATTGAACATGCCATAAGTGTTTGCGATCCCTATAATGACTTAATTGAAAAATGGAATGGCCTTACGGCTGAACTGGAGAAAGAATATGAAGAACGAGCCAAATTTCGAAATTTTCCGCCAAGCTTTTTCTCCCAGAATTGAGATTGCAGCAGCGTTGGATGGTGCACTCAACTCCATTCCAGATGACTTAGTGAAACTTAAAGAAGCGTGTCAAAAGCTCAATGAAACGCTCGATGAGCTCGGTCAGGGATATGTTGAAGATCAATATCGTGCATATTACATAGCAATGACTATATTTGTATCTCTAGCTGAGTGGAAACATGCTATACGTAACGCTGAGACTGATTCTCAAAGGTTTTTAAATTCAGCACAATTAAAAGCATCAGAGATCGACATGACGACGAGTCTCTCGGAGAACAAACAATTTAATGAATTTATAGAGCAAGTCCGTTCAATCAGTAAATTAGATTCATTAAAAAAAATACAAGACCAGTTAACAAACTGGTCATTGCCTCTTCTCTTATTCGCAAATCTTCGCAATAAAAATATTGAGGGGATTAGGCAAGGAATATCTAGTAAAGGGGCAGAAGAGAATAAAAAACAAGAATCAACAGTTGCATTTCTAAAGTTTGATATTGATGGGGAACCAGCTCAGCAATGGAATTATCTTAAGCCAGGTACGGCTTATGACCTTAACATAGAGGTCAGGGTTTCAAATTGGCCAAAGAGTGCAAATTTCCTCTCATTAAAGCCAATGACAATTGATGCTCGTGAGCGAGGCTGGTTACCTGATTTTAGATTTGAGAAACCAGAGGGGGAAGGACCTTTCACACTGAAGGGGATTGGTCGTGTCGTCCTAGAAGTGGCAAATTCATTTGGTTCGAGACCTTACGAATTTCTATATGCTGCCGAGTTTGACAATTTAAGTGATTGCCAAAATATTGCTATCGTAGTGACCTGCCCCCAGGATTAGATACAACCGTCAGTTAGTAATGTCGGTTTGTTTACCTTCACATTTTCCATTTCGCCACCGTGCTGCAAACTCTGATGGCGTCAGATAATTCAGTGCCGAATGTGGA
>NZ_SEWS01000017.1:0-70118 GCF_004195095.1 Rahnella sp. CFA14(1/10)
GGGCAATACCCCTGCGGGAATCACATAGGAATGAAGACGACGTCTGGCAACATGTTGTAGCATCTAAAAAATGACTACGAAGACGACAAAGACCCCATCTGATCCAGATATTGACTGATTAGACGACCACAAACGCGTTCACCGGATTTACTGTCTGCTGAAACTGAATTTTCGACGCAAGGGTAAGCAACGTCTTCCGGTGCGCAATCCGGCTCCGCTGGCAACGCCGGAAGCGCTCAATCAGAGCTGGTCTATCGATTTTATGCACGACGCGCTGGTCTGTGGTCGGCGTTTTCGGACCTTCAACGTGGTGGATGATTTTAACCGCGAGGCCCTTGCGATAGAAATCGATCTGAATATTCCTGCGCAACGAATGGTGCGGGTCCTGGACAGGATAGTGGCGAATCGCGGATATCCGCTGAAGATGCGGATGGATAACGGCCCGGAACTGATATCACTGGCTCTGGCGCAATGGGCTGAAGACCATGGCGTGATGCTGGAATTTATCAAGCCGGGTAAGCCAACACAGAACGCGTTTATAGAACGGTTTAACCGAACATACCGGACAGAAATACTGGATTTTTACCTGTTCAGAACACTGAATGAAGTACGAGAAATAACGGAGCGCTGGCTGGCTGAATATAACAACGAGCGGCCTCATGAATCCCTGAACAACCTGACGCCGGAAGAGTACCGGCTGATGGCCGAAAACCCGGAAGTCTCAAAAAGTGCGTGGAACTAAAGCTGGGATACTTACAGTGGGCCTGCGGATCATATTGAATCTCCTGCTTGAACCGCACTTTATCCGTTCTGCGCAGCAAGGAAGCTGATTGTGAAGAAAATCATTACACGTCTGGGAATATTGTTCCTTCTGCTGGCCGTTGCAGTTGCGGTTATCAGTGTGATCCGGCAATTCAGCGTGTTTTCTTCGTTCGCAGATGGCCCGGGCATTTTAATGTCCGTTGTGGTCATCACGCTGATTGTCGCGCTTATTGCCCTGTCATTTACCCTCGTCACCACGTCGGCCAGCTGGCGGGTCCCGGTGCGTCCCAAAGTCGCACCGGCAGGTACAGAATCGGAGCGGCCTGTTCAGCCGTCCATTGATGTTGGCCGGTTGAGATCTGCACTCAGGCATCGCTACGGCCTGCGCTGGAAGCGCAAATTCTCCTGGCTGCTGGTGATGCGCTGATTTGGGTCAGTCATGAGGCGCACTATACCCAGGCGGAGCAGGCAGACACGGTACTTCGCGGTTATAAAATCGTCCGCCATCAGTTGCGCTGGGAGCTGCCGGTGTATCTGCTGGACCGGCGTGAACTGAGCTGGCCGCAGCCTGAACGTGCGGTAAAGCTGATCGGTGTATTGGAGCACAAAAGGCTGACGCCGGCGTCTTTATCGTCTTCCGTGGAGTCCCTGCTCCCGGAGCTGCGCGCACAGGGCATGGCACAAATCAGTGAAAATATGCGTCACACGTTTTTGCTGCAACTGGTCAGTGATTTACAAGCCCGCCTGTCCGGTTGGGCAGATGCATTCAAACCGCTGCTCAGTGGCTATTTTCAGCTGCCGCTGTACGGCGTGGTGTTTTCACCGGCATTGGTGTTTCAGGCGTACAGCCCGCATGAGCGCGCGGATTCTCCGGTCTGGCGGGAGTTGTCTGCGGGTATTCATCGCCGCGCCGGTCGTCCGGTTGGGATGACGGTGCGTACCGTTACGCAGTGGTGTGCCGACACCGCGATACTGATTTTTGCGGTCGGTACGATAGTGTCCGGCGTCAGCAATTACCGACTGGTGACCGGCAGTGCGGAGCAGGTTCAGCAGGCAAAAATCTCCCCCTCGCCTGCCGTCTTGTCTTCACTGCGACAGAGGGTGCAATCGGGCGCTTACCGATATCCGGGAATATATCATTTTCAAACGCTTCCATAATGTCTTCAGCGTAACCCTTCGACCAGTTAGGGCGTTTGTACTCATGCCATTCCAGAGCGATCGCTTTGAAAGTATTTTCCACTGTAGCTTTGCGAGCTTGTTTCTCAACCTTTTTCTGTTCACTGGGGTCGATAGCGTTAGCAACTTGCCGCTTAGCTTCATCTCTCCGCTGCCTGGCTTCAGATAAAGAAATCTCAGGATAGATACCCAACGCCAACATCTTTTGTTTACCGTCAAAACGGTACTGTAAGCGCCAGTATTTAGATCCATTAGGATGAACCATTAAATGCATTCCTTCGCCATCGGTAATCTTGTAAGGCTTATCCGTGGGCTTTGCACTTCTTACCTTTACATCGGTTAAGGCCATTTGAGGCCCTCCGTTGCTGGCTGTTGGTACAGGATTTCATTGAACGGGGATATACCATCACATATACCAACAGATACTACTTGATGCAGGTAAATGTAGGTAGACTCAGAGAGAATTTCGACGCGCCAAAATTAGCCAACACACTTGAATTTAAGGCATAAAAAAAGACGTCGGTTGACGTCTGTTTACTTCGAAATGGTACGCCCTACAGGGCTCGAACCTGTGACCTACGGCTTAGAAGGCCGTTGCTCTATCCAACTGAGCTAAGGGCGCATTGCTTGTCCCTTTCGGGAGCGTTGCGGGTTCGGATTATACGGGCAGACCGGGATGAGTCAATGGCTTTCGAACTCACTGCTTAATGCCTGAGCAATTTGCAGATATTCCCGGCTGTCTTGCAAGGTTATGTACACGGTATCGGCTATTTGTCGGATTTCAGCGCGGCAGCTATCACACGGGCGGAAGCATGATAAGCCACGCTTTCGTAAGCGGTCAGTTCCGGCAGCAGTGTTTGTACAATGCCCTTTTTGCCAATGACGGCTGGCTGACCAATATAAACGCCCAGTTTTTCATCCAGGGCAGAAACCGGATACACGCTATGGGCGTCAGACAAAATGGCATTCACCAGTCTGGCAGTGGCTGTAGCAATGCCAAAACTTGTCCACCCCTTCCCCTGCAGGATTTCCCAACCTCCGCCCCGTACAGCATCGTTCATTTTTACCCAGTCGACGTCACGGTCGCCTGCCAGTTCAGCCACCGGGCGTCCGCCGAGGGTGACGGTACTCCAGGCCACAAACTGTGATTCTCCGTGTTCGCCCATCACATAACCGGTGACACTTTTCGGATCAAAGCCAAAAAATTCGCCCACGACACGTTTCATGCGCGCGGTATCAAGCGAGGTGCCGGTGCCGAAGACCTGTGCGTCAGGGAATCCGCTGGTCTGCTGAATAATCTGCGTAATAACATCACACGGGTTGGTGATGTTGACGATCACACCGCCAAAGCCGCTGGCAATCACGCGGGGGATCACTTCGCGCACGGCGGCGCGGGTCTCAGCGAGTTCTTCCAGGCGGTCTTCACGCAGCAATGTTTTCGGTCCAACGGCAATCACCAGGACATCGGCGTCATGCAGCTCGCTATAATCATTGGCAATAACCTGTACGCGTGAGGTCGTCAGCGACGCCATGTCGCGCAACTCCAGCGCCTGACTGGCTGCTTTAGGTTCGTTTTCGTCGAGCAAAACTATTACGTCACACAAACCCTGCGTGACCAACGAGAATGCAACGTCAGCACCCACATGACCGGCACCGATGATCCCCACTTTGCGTGTCATTTGTTCCTTTCCTTATGATTTAAAAAGAGCCAGCTCTAAAATAGACACTTTTTCCGCCCCTGTCTCAGGTTAAATTTTCAGCCGTGAATAACAACTTATTCGCATTCAACGCCTGACAGCGTCCGCCGCTTCTGACAAAATAGACTTATCCCCCTGCATTTATTAATTGATGGATTTACTCCCTGATGGCAGCAAAGATTATTGATGGTAAAACGATTGCGCAGCAAGTCAGAAGCGAAGTTGCGGCGCGTGTTCAACAACGACTGGCTGAAGGAAAACGCGCCCCAGGTCTGGCTGTCGTGCTGGTCGGTGAAAACCCGGCATCACAGATTTATGTCGCCAGCAAACGTCGTTCTTGTGAAGAAGTCGGGTTTATCTCCCGTTCTTATGATCTCCCTGCCACCACCACCGAAGGTGAGTTGCTGGAACTGATCGAAAAACTCAATAACGACAGTGCCATCGACGGCATTTTGGTTCAGCTTCCCCTGCCTGCCGGTATCGATAACATTAAAGTGCTGGAGCGTATCCACCCGGATAAAGATGTCGATGGCTTCCATCCGTATAATGTCGGTCGTTTGTGTCAGCGTGCACCGACGCTGCGCCCATGTACACCGCGCGGCATTGTGACGCTGCTGGAGCGTTACGGTATTGATACCTTCGGGCTGAACGCTGTTGTTATCGGTGCTTCCAATATTGTGGGCCGTCCGATGAGCATGGAATTACTGCTGGCCGGTTGCACCACGACCGTCACGCACCGTTTCACCCGGAATTTGCGCCACCATGTTGAGAATGCCGATCTGATGATTGTCGCTGTGGGTAAACCGGGCTTTATTCCCGGCGAATGGATTAAACCAGGCGCGATTGTCATTGATGTCGGTATTAACCGTCTGGAAAGTGGTAAAGTTGTCGGCGATGTGGAATATGATGCCGCCGCTGAGCGTGCTTCCTTTATCACACCGGTGCCGGGCGGCGTAGGCCCGATGACGGTCGCGACGCTGATTCAAAATACCTTGCAGGCATGCGAGGAATATCACGATATCAGTGCCAGTAAGCCTTAAACCATTTGCATTACACAAAAAGTCAGGAATACATGGAAACTTTCTTTCTCGAAAAACACCCGCACGTTGAACTGTGCGATCTGCTCAAATTTATGGGCTGGTGTGACAGCGGCGGTACGGCGAAAGCAGTGATTGCCGAAGGCCAGGTTAAGGTCAACGGTAAAGTCGAAACCCGTAAACGCTGCAAAATCGTTGCTGATATGAATGTTGAGTTCGCCAGCAATAAAGTCGTTGTGAAAGCATCCGCATAATCTTTCCTGCGACGTTGCAACGTAAAAGAAAATGCCCTGGAAGCGAAAGCTCACAGGGCATTTTTCATTGACAGGCTGAGCACAAGCCCGGGCATCCGTTACGGCTGCGTCACCCACAATACCGGCCATTCTCCACCACGGCTATAACCATCGCAGCTGGGCTCAGAGGCAAAAGCCGCCAACCGGAACTGTTTGCCATCAAACACCCAGCGCGAAGAGACGCCACAATCACCGATGCCTCGTCCTTTATCGTAGGTCGAGAGCATACCGGTTTTCGGGTCGAAATCAGCGTTGATAAGCTCCGGCGACTCATCATCCTCACCCAGTTTAAACGGCATATTCAGCGTCAGATTTTCCATTTTATAAGGCGCCTGTCGCGAAACCAGGAAACCCAGCGCATACAGGTTGTATGCCCCCATATCGCAGTTGACGGTCATCAGGGCTTTATCGTTGCTCAAAGCGAAAATATGCACTTCACGTTCGGAAGGGTCGAGACTGCAATCGTTATTTTCAATGGTGGTCGCGGCATTTTGTGTAATGGCTGAAATCTCGGTTTCAGATAACGCATGCGGTTCGCTGAAACGCGCAATGACCGGCGTGGCCGGGATCGGCGGCACACTGCTGGCAGGTTTTGCACCCCGGCTAACCCAGGCGGTTTTGGTGCCGACACGGCCTTGTTGCGCATCAATCGCCAGCAGCGCGGCTTTTATGCCTTTGAGGGAGATTACCGGCCTGACAGGCTGAGCCGGATCGGCTTTTACTGCCAGCTGAATGCTACTGCCTTCGCGGACAGTGGCGATAAAATCATTCACCACCAGACGGTTAGTGGTGGAAAGATGTTTTGTACTGACATCCCATTCGCGGTGATTAAAACTCAGCGTTTTGCCGTTCATCTGCAAATGGTTAGCAACCGGCACATCCGCCGTCTGCTCATCACTGTTACGCTGATAATCAATACTGACGGAGGATTTTCCTTCCGGTCCGGCTTCGCGGGTGATTTTCATGACCAGCTCCTGCCCGTCCTGCGAATTGCGCGCGACACAGTGATTCAGGTTGTCACAGCTGACCTGCCAGTCGTTATAAATAGCCTGCAACGGCTCAGCCTGCACACTAAAAGCCAGTATTGTGGCCAGCAGGCATAAAGGGGCGGTTATCCATTTACACATTATGAGTTTCAGCTCTGTTCGAAATTATCTTTCTGATAATAGCGTAACCCCCGGCAAGACTCTGCCACCAATTCAGCATTTTTTATTCGGATTTAGAAAGAGATACTCTGCCAGCAGGGTGTGCGGCAGACAATAATTTTTCATGACAGGCAAGAAGCCGTAATGGTGACGCAGGGAAACTTTCAGTACACTGGCTGAGCCAAAAACAAACAATAATGGCGAAAGGATGAAGATCATTTCTCTGGGAGATACGGATGAAGTTATTGGTTTTGATGATAACGCTGTTATCACTGCCTGCGCTGGCTGAAGAGCCGCCGGTGGTGTACGCCGGCACACTGGGTAGCACCAGTATTGTTGTCGAACTCGATTTAAATAAACCTGACGAAGTCACCGGCCGGTATTTCTATCAAAAATACCGGCTGGATCTGCCGCTGAACGGGGTGCTGGATGGTCAGGAACTAAAATTACAGGAAGGCCTGGATGATTTCGACGATACGCCGCGTCCTGAACTGACGCTGACCAAAGATGAAAACGGTGGCTGGCAAGGCAACTGGACTAACCCGCAGGGCAAAAATATGCCGGTTAAGCTTCAGCCTGCGCAGTTACCGGCAGCAGCCACTGACGACGGCTATCTCAGTTCTTTGTTCCACACCGATCCATATGAGTATTTGCGTTTATCCGCGCTGCAACTGAAAGCCGGTAAAAATGAAAACTTTATGGGTTATCAGCTGCAATGGTGGACTGAGCCACAGTCGAAAATCAGCTTCTTTGAGATTGTCTCCGGCTATCCGGAAGCCAGTTTACCGGCCATTAACCAGAAGCTACGCGCCCGTTTATGGCAGGAAGTCAGCGGCTGGCATGCCTGTATGCTGGGTGCCAGTCGTTTTGGTCAGGGTGAATATCAGCAGACAGTGACGCCTGAATACATGAGCGACCAGGTCGTCAGTATCAGCGTGTTTACTTCTTATGATTGCGGTGGCGCGCATCCTGATTTTGGCGAGGCACCGATCAACCTGAACGCAAAAACTGCAGAAACACTGACGCTGGAAGATGTGGTCTGGGTGGGCGATGGTGCACCATTCCACTATCTGAATGCTGAAGATCGCGCCCTCACCGGTAAGAACGATGTGGATTTCGATACCTTCGCCCAGTACCGCGATAAAAAATGGGCACCGTGGCTGGTAAAACAGCTGGCAGTGGCCTATCCGCAACAAATGAAAAAACCGACAGAAGAAAGCGAAGACGATTGCGATTACTCAGACCCGTCGGTCTGGCAGTTCCCGGCCTGGTATTTCACGCCAAAAGGGCTGTATTTTGATCCGACCTTTGCCCGCGTTATGCGTTCGTGCGAAGGCCCTGAATGGTCAGTTTTGCCGTGGTCTGCCATGAAAGGTCACGCAGGCAGTACCGTGATAAACATGGAGCACTGAAACAACAAAGGCACCTGCGGGTGCCTTTGGCGTTAATGCATTTCGCCGGTCTTCTTTACGCCAGCCAGCCCTGAATCTGCGCATATTGCAGCAACATGATGGTTTTACCATCTTTGATGCGCCCGTCTTTGATCATCGCCAGTGCCTCGGTAAAGGGCACCTCCAGCACATCAATGTCCTCGTCTTCCACACCACCACCGGCGTTCTGACGCTGCGACTCATCATATTCCGCCGCAAAAAAATGTACGATTTCTGTCACGCTGCCCGGCGACATATAGGCTTCAAAAAGTTTATCTACCTTGCCCACCGCAAAACCGGTTTCTTCGATGGCTTCTTTACGGATGCAATCTTCCGGCGAGTCGTTGTCGAGCAAACCGGCGCAGGTTTCCAGCAGCATACCGGTCGGGTTGCCATTGACGTAGGTCGGCATACGGAACTGTCTGATCAGCAGGACGGTTTTCTTAGGACGATTATAGAGCAGAATCGTCGCGCCATTACCCCGGTCATACACTTCGCGGGATTGCGGCTGGCGTTCGCCATTACGCTTGATTAGATCATAGGTATATTTGCGAAGAACATACCAGTTATCAGACAGTAACTGGTTCCGGACGTTTTCGATTCTGGATGAATTGTCATCAGATGACATAAAGCGTGCCTCCGCTCAGAGGGGGTGAGAGAAGCCAGACATCATAGCGATATTACACCGCGCCCGCCAGATTCAGCCGTGCTCAATTGCATTAAGCAATTGTTCACGATGGCGTTCAATCCACTTTGCATCCAGTGGCCCCCAGCCTGAAAGCTGATAATACCCGTCATTGTTGCGTACACCTTGTTGCACAAACTCCAGCTCAACGCCCATGCCCGGCAACGCTTTCAGAACGTCCTGCAAAGTGCGGCGTGGCCAGCCGGTGATTTCCATCAGTTTCGGTACGTTCGGTTTTTGCTCAGTGTCCAGCAACCAGCAAAGGTAGAGACGACGGGCGAAAACCGAATTTAACATCAAACTCATCTGAACGGCTCCGGTATGGACATAAGAATGGGGGCTAAAAAAAGCGGGCAGTCAAAGCGTAGCCGCTTTTAGCGAATCTGTCTGCGAGATAACCCTGTGTGCGGGGAGGTTTTTTTTACATTATCTCCTTTATTTCTCCACGTTTTATACGTGATGAGAAGGTAAAGTGCACTGATGTAGCACTACACTCTAACACTTGCTCAGTCCCGCCGGGACGGTACCGCCTCTGAGAAGATGACGCTCAGGGGATTTTTTTGTCAGATTACTGACATTGTGTTTGTTTGCTGATGTTAGTCACTCACGCCAGAGTGACAACGAGGTTTCTGAAGCATGGCTAACTTTTTTATCGATCGCCCAATCTTTGCCTGGGTTTTAGCGATCATCATTTCTTTATCCGGCGCACTCGCTATCTATTTTCTGCCGGTTGAGCAGTATCCCGATCTGGCTCCGCCAAACGTCAGGATTTCTGCAACCTATCCCGGTGCATCAGCACAAACATTAGAAAACACTGTTACTCAGATTATTGAACAAAACATGACCGGCCTCGATAATCTGATGTACATGTCTTCACAGAGTAGTAACGACGGTAAATCGCAGATTACCCTGAGTTTTACTGCCGGAACCGATCCGAATGAAGCGCTGCAACAGGTACAAAATCAACTGCAACAGGCGCTTAAACGTCTGCCACAGGATGTTCAGACGCAAGGGGTGACGGTATCAAAAACCGGTGATACCAACCTGATGATGGTGGCGTTTGTATCCACAGACGGCAGTATGGATAAACAGGATATTGCCGATTATGTGGCTTCCAATATTCAGGATCCGCTGAGCCGCGTGCCCGGCGTCGGCAGCATCGATGCTTACGGCTCACAGTATGCGATGCGTATCTGGCTGGATCCGGATAAACTCAATAATTACCAGCTGACCACTGCCGATGTGGTCACCGCCATCAAAGCGCAAAACAGTCAGGTCGCCGTGGGCCAGCTCGGCGGCGCGCCTTCGGTAGATTTTCAGGCGCTGAATGCCACCATTAATGCCCAGGCGCAGTTACAGACGCCGGAGCAGTTCCGTCAGATCACGCTCAAAGTAAACCAGGACGGCTCACAGGTTAAACTTGGCGACGTCTCAACTGTCGGTCTTGGTGCGGAAAACTATGCCCTGCTCAGCCGGTATAACGGGCAGGCTGCGTCCGGTATGGGCGTGAAACTGGCGTCCGGTGCCAACGAACTGCAAACGGACAAAGCCGTTCGTGCACGTCTTGATGAGCTCTCTCACTATTTTCCGCACGGGCTGAAAGCCGAAATTGCCTACGAAACCACGCCATTTGTTAAAGCGGCAATCACGGACGTCGTGAAAACGCTGTTTGAAGCTATCGTGCTGGTGTTTTTGGTGATGTATTTATTCCTGCAAAACTTCCGCGCTACGTTGATCCCGACGATTGCCGTGCCGGTGGTTTTACTGGGGACTTTCGCCGTACTGCATCAGTTCGGCTACAGCATAAATACCCTGACGATGTTCGCGATGGTGCTCGCCATCGGCTTGCTGGTAGATGACGCCATCGTGGTGGTGGAAAACGTAGAGCGCGTAATGAGCGAGGAAGGCCTCAGTCCCCGAGAGGCGACGCGAAAATCGATGGGGCAAATTCAGAGTGCGCTGGTCGGGATTACGATGGTGCTGTCAGCGGTATTCGTGCCGATGGCGTTCTTCGGCGGAACCACCGGCGCGATTTATCGCCAATTCTCCATCACGATTGTCTCGGCGATGGTACTGTCAGTCTTTGTCGCCCTGACACTGACACCGGCGCTATGTTCGACCATTCTTAAACCCGTCACGCAGGGGCATCACCACGGCAAACGCGGCTTCTTCGGCTGGTTTAACCGGATGTTTGACCGCAACGCCCGTCGCTATGAGAACGGCGTGGCACGGGTGCTGCGTAACAGCCTGCGTTACATGCTCGGTTATGCCGCACTGGTCGCGGTGCTGGCGGTCATGTTTATCAAATTACCCACGTCGTTTCTGCCACTGGAAGACCGCGGGGTATTCACCGTGCAGATTCAGTTGCCGCCGGGTTCGACGTTGCAGCAAACCCAAACAGTCGTGGAAAAGGTCGAAAAGTATTTTCTGACTGAAGATAAGAAAGACGTACTGTCGGTGTTCTCGACCATAGGTGCAGGGCCGGGTGGTAACGGGCAGAACGTCGCACGTATGTTTGTGCGCCTGACGCCATGGGATGAACGTACCGGCACAGATGACTCTTCCTTTGCCCTGATTGAACGGGCAACCAAAGCGTTTAACAAGATTACTGAAGCCCGTGTTATCGCCAGCAGCCCGCCTGCCATCAATGGTCTCGGCAGCGCGACCGGCTTTGATATGGAATTACAAGATCACGCCGGGCTGGGCCACGACGCGCTGATGGCGGCACGTGATCAGTTACTGGCGATGACCGCTAAAGACAGCAATCTGACCCGTGTGCGTCACAACGGTCTGGATGACAGTCCGCAGTTGCAGATCGATATCGATCAGGTGAAAGCGCAGGCTCTGGGTGTGGCAATTACGGATATCAACAGCACGCTGAGCACCGCGTGGGGCTCAACGTACGTCAATGACTTCGTTGATCGTGGCCGCGTGAAGAAAGTCTATGTGCAGGCCGCAGCAAAATACCGCATGTTGCCGGATGATATCGATCGCTGGTATGTGCGAAACTCGGCCGGAACCATGGTGCCCTTCTCCGCTTTTGCGACGTCAAAATGGCTGACCGGTTCGCCACGTCTGGAACGTTATAATGGCTATTCCGCGCTGGAAATTGTGGGCGAACCGGCAGCGGGTATCAGCAGTGGTACCGCCATGGATGATATGGAAAAACTGGTAGCAAAATTGCCGGTCGGGATTGGCCTTGAATGGACCGGACTGTCATATCAGGAAAGGCTGTCAGGCTCACAGGCACCGGCGCTGTATGCGATTTCCCTGCTGGTGGTATTCTTGTGTCTGGCCGCGTTGTATGAGAGCTGGTCAATTCCGTTCTCCGTCATGCTGGTGGTGCCGCTCGGGGTACTGGGGGCGGTCATTGCCACCTGGCTGCGCGGGCTGGAAAACGATGTCTATTTCCAGGTCGGGATGCTGACTATCATTGGTTTGTCGGCGAAGAACGCGATTCTGATTGTCGAATTTGCCAATGATCTGAATGTCCGCGGGAAGGCATTACTGGAGGCCACCCTGGAAGCCGCAAGAATGCGTCTGCGTCCGATTCTGATGACCTCGCTGGCGTTTGTTTTCGGTGTTTTGCCAATGGCAACCAGCATGGGTGCCGGTTCAGGCAGCCAGCACGCGGTCGGTACTGGCGTGATCGGCGGGATGATTTCCGCAACGATTCTGGCCATTTTCTTCGTGCCGCTGTTCTTCGTCCTGATCCGCCGCCGGTTTCCCGGGAAAATCGTGCATCCGGTGATTGCTGATATCGTTGAGACTGTGCCCGCAGAACATAAATAACGGTGCTGGATAACGGACAACAAAAAAGGCGTTAATAGAGATTAACGCCTTTTTTATTAATGATTTACTGGCTGTGAGAATCGTCGATAAATCGGACGTAATGATCTTCCTGAACAAACGTTTTTTATAATGACGTGCTGCACTGAGAATAAATCTTTTCTTTGCTTTAACGGTAACGATGTGGGGCAATTACGCTTTCAACATACGGTCGATAAAGTCTTTCCAGTGACCTAACTCTTGTTCTAACATTTTACTCCCCTTGATTGGACGAACGCATTATACGTCTATTTTTTAACCATGCAAAAACTCCATCATTATTTTTTAAGCGCGATCACAATCCCGCCCCGTCTGGATCCTGCCGACGTTTTGCCTCATTATGTGTTCTATCCTTACGCCCGTTTTTATGCGGGTGAAAAGTTCTTATTTTACTGACAGGTTACGTTTTTCTATGGCAACGACTTCTGCTCCAACCTCTTTTATTCTCTACGGCATAAAAAATTGCGATACCGTCAAAAAAGCCCGACGCTGGCTGGAAGAAAACGGGGTTGACTATCAGTTTCATGATTACCGTGTCGAAGGACTGGATGGTGCGTTGTTGCAAAACCTGCTGGATAAACAGGGCTGGGAAGCCATGCTTAATACCCGCGGGACAACCTGGCGTAAGCTCGATGAAACGACACGCGCCGCCTGCAATAACGAAGCCAGCGCCAAAGCCGTGATGCTGGAACAACCTGCGGTAATCAAACGCCCATTTTTACTGGCCGCAGAGGGTCAGTCCCTGCTGGGATTCAAACCAGAAATCTATCAGCAATTCCTCGCACAGGTGAAGTAACATGAGTTGTCCGGTTCTCGATTTAGCCCAACAGTTAATCCGCCGCCCTTCCCTCAGCCCGGATGATGCCGGTTGTCAGGAGATTATGATTGCCCGCCTCAGGGCCATTGGTTTTCACATTGAACCGATGCATTTCGGCGATACCCTGAACTTCTGGGCAACGCGGGGAGAAGGTAAAACGCTGGCATTTGCCGGACATACCGATGTCGTCCCGACCGGCGATCACAAACTCTGGGTCACCGGCCCGTTTGAGCCCACGCTGCGCGACGGCATGTTGTATGGTCGCGGTGCGGCAGATATGAAAGGTTCCCTGGCGGCGATGGTGGTGGCAGCGGAGCGTTTTGTCGCCGCCAATCCCCACCATCAGGGGCGTCTGGCTTTTCTCATTACTTCTGATGAAGAGGCCAGCGCCGTTAACGGCACCGTGAAAGTAGTGAATGCGTTAATGGCGCGCAATGAACGCCTTGATTACTGTCTGGTAGGTGAGCCTTCCAGTACCACGCGCGTCGGCGATATCGTGAAAAATGGCCGCCGTGGTTCCATGACTGCCAATCTGCATGTGCATGGCGTTCAGGGACACGTCGCGTATCCGCATCTGGCAGATAATCCGGTGCACCGCGCCATGCCGGCACTGAACGAACTGGTCGCTACCGTGTGGGATAACGGCAACGAATTCTTCCCGCCGACCAGCATGCAAATCGCCAATATCAACGCGGGCACCGGCAGCAACAACGTCATTCCGGGCGAACTGTATGTGCAGTTCAACTTCCGGTTCAGCACCGAGCTGACCGATGACATTATCAAACAGCGCGTGGCAGAACTGCTGGACCGGCATAACCTGCAATACACCCTGAACTGGGTGGTTTCCGGCCAGCCCTTCCTGACATCACGCGGTGCGCTGGTGGATGCGGTGGTCAATGCGGTGCGTCATTACAGCGAAATCACGCCGGAACTGCAAACTACCGGCGGTACTTCAGACGGGCGTTTTATCGCACTGATGGGGGCGCAGGTGGTCGAACTCGGGCCGGTCAACGCCACTATCCACAAGATCAATGAATGCGTCCATGCCGCCGATCTGCAGGTGCTCAGCCGCATGTATCAGCGCATCATGGAACAGTTAGTCGCATGATCGATCACGAGATGCTGACCGGGCGCTCCGTTGCACATCTGGTGACGCTGGGTGAAGGGCCACACCGGTTGCAGAAAGAGGCGGCACACGCATTTGAAAAAATGCATCAGGCAGCCCGTGAGGCTGGTTTTGACTTACAACCGGCCAGTACCTTTCGTGATTTCGATCGGCAACTGACCATCTGGAATGGCAAATTTCGCGGCGAACGACCAGTATTAGATAAGAACAGCCAGCCGGTAGATATCCGTGCACTGACGACCGCAGAACGTTGTGAGCTGATTTTACGCTGGTCTGCACTGCCGGGCGCCAGCCGTCACCACTGGGGCAGTGATCTGGATGTGTATGATCCTTCATTGCTTCCGGCAGGTAAAACGCTGCAACTGGAGCCGTGGGAATATGAGCAAGACGGGTATTTTTATCCGCTGAACCAATGGATGTCAGCGCATATGGCAGAGTTTGGTTTTTACCGCCCGTATGCCGAAGACCGCGGCGGCGTGGCTGTCGAACCCTGGCATCTGAGCTACCAGCCGCTGGCGGCGGAATGTGAAAAACAGCTCACGCCGCAGGTCTTACTCAGCGCCTGGACCGGAAAAGACGTGGCTGCCGCAGACTGGTTAGCCGGGCAAATAGACACCCTTTTCCCGCGATTTATCGCCCCCTCACCCCTTTAAGGAGTACACCATGGAGTGGATTAAAGATTACTGGTGGATCGTTCTGATCATTCTGGTCGGCATGTTCATCAGCGGTATCAAAGAGCTGAACCGCGTTGATGTGAAAAAGTTCCTGAAAGACAAACCTGAAATCCCGCCGCATCGCGACAATAATGCCGAGTGGGATAAAGATGACGACTGGCCAAAGAAAAAGTAACGCCCCGTCAGCCTCTCATCGTTAATCAATATTAGTCGGCGGATAATCTAGCGATTCTCCGCCGATTGACTTTCTCTCCTGCCATTATCATGCGACATGAAACTGATGCATGGAGAGAGCAAGTCCTTTGCAAACATTACCTATTTCCCGGGCGGACCACGCAGTGCCTGAACGCTTCGACGCCTCGCAATTTCTGGGTCTGGCTCCGTTTTTACGCATGAGCATCGCAGGCGAAGAATGGTCTGACATTGCGCAGGTGCTGATCACCCGTGCGCAGCAATCCCCTGATGACGCCGTATTGTGGATGAATCTTTCTACCGTCATGCTGTGTCTGCAACGCACTGAACTGGGTCTGACTATTCAGAATCAGGCACTGGCGATGCAGCAGGTCTATACCCTTCGTGCCGCGCGACAACCGGCAACATTACGCTTACTGATACTGATGGTGCCCGGTACGCTTTCTGCGAACGTACCGCTGGATTGCCTGCTGGAAAACAGCGATATCGAGCTGATTTATTACTACATTACGCAAGAAGCCCCGTTTGAAGCCCCGATCCCTGAGCACGATTTAATGATGGTCGGCATCAGCGCCACCACTGAAAATTTGTTCCTGTTGCAGCAACTTGAGAATGTCACGCAACATTGGCCGGTGCCTGTTATCAATGCGTCACAACATATCCCGAATTCTGAGCGCCACACTGCCAGCCGGTTGTTGCAAAACAAACCCGGTTTAGCCATTGCACAGGCGCATGCGGTGACATTTGCCACTTTATCGGCCGTCGCCGCCGGAGAAACCACGCTGCACGATGCGTTGCCTGAAAGCCACTATCCGGTGATCCTGCGTCCTGCCGGTTCGCACGGCGGCCACGGTCTGGAAAAAATTACCTGTCAGAAAACACTCGCGGACTATCTGACCCGCGTGCAGGTTGAAGATTATTTCCTGTCGCAGTTTATTGATTACAGCAATAAAGACGGCCAGTTCCGTAAGTACCGAATTTCGTTGATCGACGGCGTGCCTTATGCCTGTCATATGGCGATTTCATCCCACTGGATGGTGCATTACGTGAACGCTTTCATGTACGAAGACATTCAAAAACGCGAAGAAGAAGCGGCATTTCTGAACAACTTCCGGGCATTTGCGACGCGCCATCAACAGGCGCTGCAAGCGATTTATGACGCCACGCAACTTGATTATCTGGGCATTGATTGCAGTGAAACGCCGGACGGCAGGTTGCTGGTGTTTGAAATCGATCCGGCCATGGTGGTACATGCGATGGATCTGGAAGTGATGTTCCCGCACAAACAAATCCACATGAATAACGTTAAAACAGCATGCCGCGAGTTGCTGCTATCCCGTGCCCTGGCGCACACCAACATCTCTGCTGATGCGTTTAAAGGACAAGAATAAATATGATTTCACGTAACGCTCTGAATTTCTCCGGTGGACCTGGTGCATTGCCGGAAACCGTGCTCACTCAGGTTGAAGCTGCAATAAAAGAAGTGCCGGAGGTGGGGCTGTCGATACTGGGTATCAGCCACCGTTCAGACTGGTTTGCCGCCATTGTGCAGGAAACAGAAAACAACATCCGGGCCCTGCTCGGGTTATCGAAAGACTTCCATATCCTGTTCCTGCAGGGCGGTGCAACGCAGCAGTTTTCGATGGTGCCGATGACCCTGTTACGCGGCCAGAAGCACGCCGCCGAATATCTGGATACCGGTTACTGGAGCAGTAAAGTCGTCACCGAAGCGCGTCGCGAAGGGCCGGTAAAAGTCCTGTGGAGCGGTGAGTCCTGCGGATTTAACCGTCTGCCTACGGACGAAGAGCTGGCATTCTCGCCTGATGCGCCGTATCTGCATTATGTTTCTAACGAAACGGTGGAAGGATTACAGTTCCAGCGCGTTCTCGGCCGCGACGATGTGCCCCGTGTCTGCGATATGTCTTCTGATTTTCTGTCCAAACCGTGCGATGCGAACAAATTTTCCGTGATCTACGCCCACGCACAGAAAAACATCGGCCCGGCAGGCGTCACCATCGTACTGGTGCACGATACCGTCGTGAAAGCATCTTCAGATGAATTGCCGTCATTCCTGAACTACCGTCGTCAGGTTGAATCCCATTCCAACCTCAATACGCCGCCGGTGTTTGCGATTTACGTTGTACTGCTGGTCACCCGCTGGTTGCTCAACGATGTTGGCGGTCTGGAAAATATGGAACAGACCAACCGCCATAAAGCGGAACTGTTATACGCGATGCTCGACAACAGCAATGGCTTCTACAATGGCTGGAGCAGCAAAGCAGACCGTTCATCTATGAACGTGGCCTTTAAATTGCCTGATGCGGACCTGGAGAAAAAATTCCTGGCAGAGAGCCATGAAGCTGGCTTTTCCGGCCTGGCGGGTCACCGCGCGATTGGCGGTATCCGTGCCTCTATCTACAACGCCCTGTCGCTGCCGGCAGCCGAAAAGCTGACGAACTTCATGGATGATTTCATGCGTAAGAACCGCAAATAATCACCCTCAGTCAGCCATAAAAAAACGCCCCCGGTTGTGATACAGCCGGGGGCATTTTTTATTAAAGTCGCGAAAAATTAATGCTGATGTGATTTCGGCTCGTAGTTTTTCAAATGCGCTATCGCCGTATTAATCATATGCGAATCCAGCCCGTGGCCCATGCCCGGCTGAAGATTGAGCGTACATTCACAACCTAATGATTTCAGACGTTCTGCCGCACTTTTCGACTGGAACGGATTAATCACCGGATCCTGCTCCCCATGAATGAAATGCACGACCGTACCGGCGGCAATCGGTTTTTCCGGAAGCGTTGAAAAACGTCCGCTGAACGCGATAATACGCGACGCCAGATGCTCTTCTACTTTCGTTGATTCCAGCGCCATGATGGTGCCCTGCGAGAAACCGACTAATGTGGTGTGTTCCGGCGGGACACCGGTTTTTTGCTGCCAGTCACGCACAATCTGCACAAAAACTGGCATTGCGGCATCGACACGCGGCTGACGGTTTTGCTCAGTCACACCCTGAACTGAGAACCACTGGAAGCCCCGGCCAAAATCACAGATATCCGGACTGCCGACGCTGATCACCTGCGCCTGCGGAAATGAAACAGCGAAAAATTTACCGATTTCCCCCATTGAAATCGGATTATCGCCTACGCCATGAAACAATAAAATCAGCTGATTAGCCCTTTCCTCCGGCTGCCGGACGATGATCTGTTCTGAGCTCATTGCTCTCTCCCGTTGTCGAATAATGGGTTCACTATACGCCGCCTGCCGGTCAGTGAAATCGGGTTTTATTGAACGAGTCTTTCCATTTATTGCAATGAAAGCGGGGGCTTATCCGCCCATACCCGCCTCTTTCAGTATCTGCTGCGTTTCCTCACGCCAGCGCGAAACCAGCGCTTTGCGCCCGGAAAGCCGCAAGTGTTGTACGATGTCCGCCACGCTTTTCCCTTGCTGCAAATACGCACGCAACGCCGTCAGCGGCAAATCACTGTGCAGCAAAACACGGCTGAGCGCAGGTAAACTGCTTTCCAGCGGACGATGGGCGAAGGCAAATCCGCTCAGCTCGCGCCAGTCGGCGTCATCGGGTTGTGTATCTGCAGCGATATTGAGCGGCAGAGTTAAATCCACCTGAGGTGCCAGCCAGCGCCAGTCCCGCTGAAGCTGATGCACGGCGTTGTCCGCCAGTGCCTGCCCCGCCGCGCTCAGCGGTAATATCGCCATCGCAGCATAACACCCGCTGCTGGCTTCTTTGTGCATACTCACGCGTACCAGCCGGAATCCGGTCTGCTGCCACAGAGCAGCCAGCTCCGTGGTATAACCAAAACTGACCGACAGAAAATCCAGCCCCGCCTGCTGAGCCTGCCGTTTCTGCGTCAACAATAAATGACGGGCAATCCCCTGACGACGGAATAACGGGTGCACGGCAATCCGGCTGATGCGCCGTGAACGCATGACGGCAGCCTCCTGGAACCCCGCGTGCGCGGCAAGCGACTGCGCCACCAGATTCCCGCGCGGACGCCGTCTTCCGGCCCAGACTTCCTGCGCCAGCGCTGCGCTAAGGCCGCCCTCATCCACCAGCCATAACGCGCCGGTCAGCGTATTGTTGTGCCGTGAGGCGCTGAACGTCATGCCCGGCGCATCCAGCAGACGCCGCAGATCCAGCGGCGACGTGCGGTAATGTGCGCTGGTCAGCAGGCCGTAGAAATCCTCTAACAGCACCGGTTCATTCGGCCAGTCGTCAGCATGAATCGGAAAAATTTCTGATGTACCGCGCGCCTCACCGGCCACCGGCAGATGCTCCTCAAACAGCAATAACTGGCTGATGAACGGCTCAAGCGTGTCGGATGATGACCAGCGGATGGGTGCGTTCAGACGCAAGTCATGCCACTGCGGCAAAGACGCACAGAATTTGAGTAAGAATCCGCGTCCGGTGCCTTCGTACCCCTGAACCGTAGTGGTGAGCAACACGCGCGGAAAAGCCGCGATAATTTCCGACAGCATCGGGGCCGGAATGGCGGCAGCTTCATCGATGATCAGCCAGTCAACGCCGGTTACCGCGCCTTCGCGACATAAGGCAAGCAATGCATCAGGTGCGATAAAGCAGGCAGAGTCTGTTTGCTGATTAAGGATCTGGCTGGCAGAGGCTTTAGCCGGTGCGGTTACCCGGCAGGTACCCGGCCAGTGTTTGACCAGCATTCCCGCCAGGGTCGATTTCCCCCGCCCGCGCGGCGCGGTCAGCACCCACACGCCGGAACCGGCCTGCATCAGTTGTTTTAAAATCTGGGACTGCTCAGAGGTTGGCTGGCCGTCGGGTGGCAGCCAGTCGGGTGCGGCAGGCAGAGGAGCAATAGTTAAAGGCTGACCCTGCCGGCAAATCGTAATGCCAGAGTCTTGCTCAAGGAAAGACCGGAAACGACGTATAAAACGCGGAGTGGGGATTGGCCGGGGTTGCTCGCTCCAGCGCAGGCTGTCCGCGTCCGGCGTGTCAGCCCAGCAATGCCATTCCGGTATCAGCAGAATCAGCCAGCTTCCGGCTTTTAATGTGCCTGAAAACGCCGCCAGTGCCTCGACATTCAGACCATAACGCGCATCAAACACACCGTGAAAAATATCCTGCCCGAGCAACGTATGTGCCGCTGAAGGCGGACAGGAAGTGACGCCGTCAGGCGGTGAATCGCTCAGCCAGAGCCAGTCACCCACACTATGTGCAGAAAACAGAATCGCCTGTTGCTCACACCACTGCGTTGCGCCACTGAACACCAGCAAACGCCGGACGCCCAGCCGCTGCAACTGTTGCTGTAGCAAAGTGGCAGACATCTCAGGTTTTCCCGATAATCATCGATAACAGACCGGCAGCAATCAGCGGCCCGACCGGCACGCCTTTAAATAACGCCACCCCCAGCACGGTGCCTACTAACAGGCCAGCCACCAGATGCGGCTGCGTGCCCATCAGCGTCAGGCCACGCCCGCCCAGCCACGACACCAGCACACCAACCAGAATGGCAACGATGGATTTCCAGTGGAGGAAAGAATGTACAACGGTACTGGCGCTGATTTTTCCGCTGGCAATCGGTGCCATTACCCCAATAGTGAGAATAATAATACCGAGGGTCAGACCGTATTTTTCTATCCACGGAAAAAAGCTGTTCAGCGGCGTGATGCGCACCGTGAGGAGGAAAAACATGGCGATGGTGACGGCGCTGTTATGGCTGATAATGCCCAGACCGGCGAAGACAAGTAAGATCAATAGCGTTGGATCGAGAAAAGCCATGGCGTTCCCAGCGGGTCAACATGAAAATGAAAGAGAGATCCGCAGACCTCTCCGGATCAGTCACTGATTATTAAACAGTTTTTAGCAGCAAACCAGCGCTTCCTGCCACATAATCAGCGGCTGGCAAAGGTATTACACTGGTCAGGATTACCGGTATCAAACCCGCGTTTGAACCAGGTATAACGCTGCCGGGAAGTCCCGTGGGTAAAGCTGTCCGGCACCACGCGCCCCTGACTTTGCTGTTGCAACCGGTCATCGCCGATGGCCTGTGCGGCATCCAGCGCTTCTTGCAGGTCACCCTCTTCGAGAACGTTTTGCTGCTGCATCGCATGTCCCCAGACACCGGCATAACAGTCAGCCTGTAATTCCATTTTTACCGATAGCTGGTTTACCACAGCCTGCGATGCGCCCTGTTGCAACTGGCGAACCTTGCGTTCAGTGCCCAGCAGATTCTGCACGTGATGGCCGACTTCATGCGCCACAACGTAGCCCTGTGCAAAATCGCCCCCCGCCCCGAGTTTGTCCTGTAATTCCTGATAAAAAGACAGGTCGATATAGACCGTGCTGTCCGCCGGGCAATAGAACGGGCCCATTACCGACTGGCCGGTACCACACCCGGTGCGGGTCGCGCCGCGATACATCACCAGTTTGGGCTCACGATAAGTCATGCCCTGCTTCTGGAAAATGTCTTTCCAGGTGTCTTCTGTCGAGGCAAGGATCACCGAGGTGAATTTTGCCTGCTCGTCATCTTTCGGGCTGATGGATTGTGATTGTGTTTGTTGCTGCATGCCGCCGGACTGACCACCATCAATCAGCGGCGTCAGGTCGATACCGTAATACCCGGCGACCAGCACCACGATGATGATCACGATACCGCTTTTGCCACGGATCGGCAGGCGCATTCCTCCGCCACCTAAACCGCCGCTGTTAGCTCCCTGTCCGCGTCTGTCTTCTACATTGTCGCTTTCGCGACGCCCTTGCCAACGCATAATCACCTCCAGACTGTTTTTGTAAGACTAGCCAGCACACGCGGTTAATACCATCCGCGAAGGGACGTAATTTTAGGGAAGTCAGAATTAAATGAAAGAAAGCAGGGCAGGAAGACAAAAATAAAACGCAAATAAAAGAACGGGAAGCGGTATCCGCCCCCCGTTTAGCGCCAGCGCAGACTGCGTAAACGATTGCGCAGCCTGGCTAAAAAAATAATGCGCAGCTTAGTCCAGTTTCACACCGATACGGTGAGCGACTTCTTCGTAAGCTTCGATCAGGCCACCCAGACTCTGGCGGTAACGGTCTTTGTCCATTTTGTTCAGGGTTTCTTTATCCCACAGGCGGCTGCCATCAGGAGAAAACTCATCACCGAGCACCACTTCACCGTTGAACAGACCGAATTCCAGTTTGAAGTCGACCAGGATCAGACCGGCGTCATCAAACAGTTTGCTCAGCACGTCGTTGGCTTTGTAGCTCAGCTCTTTCATGCGTGCGAGGTTTTCTTCATTCACCCAGCCAAACGTCTTGCAATACGATTCGTTGACCATCGGGTCATGCATGGCGTCATTTTTGAGGAACAAATCGAACAACGGCGGATTCAGTTCCAGACCTTCTTCAATGCCCAGACGTTTTACCAGCGAACCTGCAGCACGGTTACGGATAACGCATTCAACCGGGACCATATCCAGTTTTTTCACCAGCACTTCGGTGTCAGACAGCAGGCGTTCCATTTGGGTTGGAATACCGGCTTCTTCCAGCTTAGCCATGATGAAATGGTTAAATTTGTTGTTAACCATGCCTTTACGGTCGAACTGCTCAATACGCTGACCATCCAGTGCTGACGTATCGTTACGGAACTCCAGTACCAGAAGGTCCGGGTTTTCGGTGGTGTAGACGGTTTTCGCCTTGCCGCGATACAACTCAGCTAACTTTTGCATCTTTACTTACTCCAGTGGAAAAAACAGATGTAAAAAGGGGCCGGAGCCCCTTGGTATTATTTTGCGCTGCTCTGGCTAAACGCGGCCTGCATGACCGCCACCATCGCATCGTTCTGCGACTGGCTGAGAGCATGACCTTTCGGATCAAGGAACTGCAAGCTGCTGCGGTTGTCCAGATCGCCAACCTGAAGTTTGTAATCACCGGAAGTCAGGCCCGGATCTTTCGCACCCAGTGTCTGCCATGCATCGTCATTCAGCGGTTTGTAGGTCACAGACAATGTGCCTTGCGGACGGCTGCTGTCGGTCACTTTCATGCCAGCTTTTGCCAGGGCATTTGGCAGGCGATCCCACACAACGCCGTAGTTCTCACGGACAATCAGCACCGGCAGGCCGGTATCATCTGCGCCGCTCTGAACGTCAATCTCACCAACACGACGGTTGTCGAGACGCGCCTGCGTATCCTGCTGCACTTTATCCAGACTCGCCGTGATGGAGTTCATCATCTGGCTGTTATAACGCTGGATTTCAGCGGAAGACGTCACAGCTTTATCCTGTTGTTTCAGCTCAAGCGTTTTCACCGTCAGCGCTAACTGGTAGCTCTGCTGTTTCACGCTAACCTGATAACGTCCCTGATACTGGAAGTCTTCATCCGCACGATTCCAGTCAATGAAATCAGTGGTGAGCGTCTGGTTAGCGTCATCACGGTTGGCAATTTTGAAGTTATTTTGCTCAACGGCTTTCACGACGTTATTCCACAGGTCACGGTTCTGTGCGGTGTTTTCCAACAATACGGTACTGCTGTCACCAGAGAACTGCGTCTGAGAACCATTCAGCAGCGCCAGTGGCTGGGAAGGAGGACGGATGTCAAGCTGCTTACCTACCGCGCCTTGCATTGCACCGGGCTGAATTTCGTACGTTCCGTTCTGCACTGGCAAAATCATGCCGGTCGGCGCTTTGAGCTCATGCAGCCCTGCCGCATCCAGGTAGGACTCATCACCACTGACCTGGCGTTTGTAACGTTGATCACTTGAACAGGCGGCCAGCAACATGATCAGGGAAACCCCGACCACTTTCGCTACCGCCGTTTTCTGCAAACGGGTCATCTGGAAACTGTTCTTGTCAAATAAAGAGGCCATCAAATCTTCCTAAGAGTTACAGCAAACCGGCGCTTTTTAATGCTTCTTCCACGACCGGACGGGCAGCATCTGTTAACGGCGTCATAGGCAGACGCATCGTATCGGTTGCCATCAAACCCAGTGCCTTACAGGCCCATTTCACCGGGATTGGGTTTGCTTCTACAAACAAATTCTGATGCAAAGGCATCAGGCGCTGATTCAGGCGACGCGCTTCGGCAAAGTTGCCAAGCGCAGCCAGCTCACAAAGTTGTGCCATCTCACGGGCAGCTACGTTAGCCGTGACGGAAATAACACCCTTACCACCGAGTTGCATAAAGTCCAGACCGCTGGCGTCATCGCCGCTCAGCAGAATGAAATCTTCATCATCAACCAGCACTTGGATCTGACTAACGCGACTTAAGTTCCCTGTTGCTTCTTTAACAGCAACAATATTCTTCAATTTTGCTAAACGCGCGATGGTCTGCGGCAACATATCGCAGCCGGTACGTGACGGCACGTTGTAGAGAATTTGCGGCAGAGAGGTATTTTCAGCGATGGCCTTGAAGTGCTGATACAGACCTTCCTGCGTCGGACGGTTGTAATAAGGGGTGACAGTCAGACAACCAACAACGCCACTTTTTTCAAAACGTTGCGTAAGAGAAATCGCTTCAGCGGTCGCGTTTGCGCCGGTGCCTGCGATAACAGGAATGCGTCCATCAGCCAGTTCCAGCGTCTGTAAGACCACGTCACCGTGCTCTTCATGGCTCAACGTGGCCGACTCGCCGGTCGTGCCAACGGAAACGATCGCCGCAGTACCACTGGACACATGATAATCAATCAGTTTTTTCAGACTCGCGCGATCGACAGCACCTTTGGTGTCCATCGGCGTAACCAGTGCAACAATACTTCCCGTAAACATTGACCTTCCCCTCCACAAACAGGTCACTCATGGTACTTTTGACACCACTGCAAAAGCAAGCAATCAACGAGCGGTAACCGCTTGTCCGGCGGTTTTTTTTATGTTTACCTTGGGAATACTCCCAAGCACGACAGGAAGACCTATTTTGCCGCAGCCACAACAACATTATCTCGTGATCACCGCGTTAGGTGCTGATCGCCCGGGCATCGTCAACACCATAACCCGCCAGGTCAGCAGCTGCGGCTGTAATATTGAAGACAGCCGTCTTGCGATGCTCGGTGATGAGTTTACGTTTATCATGTTGCTTTCCGGTAGCTGGAATGCGATTACGCTGATTGAATCCACCCTGCCGCAAAAAGGCGCAGAGCTGGAATTATTAATCGTGATGAAGCGAACCAGCGCACATGAACGTCCGCCCATGCCTGCTACGGTTTGGGTGAAAGTGGAAGTGAAAGACTCAGCGCATCTGATCGAGCGTTTTACCGATTTGTTCGATACGCATCAGATGAATATCGCCGAACTTGCCTCCAAAACCCGCCCGGCAGATGCCAACACACCGGCGCAGTTATCGATTCAAATTACGGCGCACAGCGCAGCCAACACTGATGCGGCAATTATTGAGCAGGCGTTTCATCAGCTATGTACAGAACTGAAAGCGCAAGGCAGTATTAATGTCGTTAGTTATTCTGAGAATGAAGATAAACTGCAGTAATCGCTAAGAGATATGGAGAAAGACAATGAGCCCACTGAAAGCCGGTGACCCTGCGCCGCAATTTAGTTTGCCCGACCAAGACGGTGAACAAATTAATCTGGCCGACTTCCAGGGACAGAAAGTCCTGGTCTATTTCTATCCTAAAGCCATGACCCCGGGTTGTACCGTACAAGCCTGCGGACTGCGCGATAACATGGATCAGTTAAAAAGTGCCGGCGTTGAAGTGCTGGGGATCAGCACCGATAAGCCGGAAAAGCTGTCGCGTTTTGCTGAGAAAGAACTGCTGAACTTCACCTTGCTGTCCGATGAAGATCATCAGGTCTGTGAACAGTTCGGTGTCTGGGGTGAAAAATCCTTTATGGGTAAAACCTACGATGGCATTCATCGCATCAGCTTCCTGCTCGATGGCAATGGCAAAGTCGAGAAAGTGTTCGACGATTTCAAAACCACTAATCACCATGACATCGTGATGGCCTACCTGAACGGTAAATAACCGAAACGGTCAGAGTGTGGATACAAAAAAAGCGCAGACGCGCTTTTTTTTTATTGGATACGCTCAGCAGAATAAATCACCGGGTTTCGTTCAGTGATTCATCCGGCCAGACGTGAACCACTGCTTTGACCAGCGTCGCCAGCGGTATTGCAAAGAACACGCCCCAGAATCCCCACAATCCGCCAAACACCACGACAGAAAGAATAATCACCAGCGGATGCAGATTCACCGCTTCCGAGAACAGCAACGGCACGATCACATTCCCGTCCAGCCCCTGCACTACCAGATAGGCAACGAAAAGCGTCCAGAAATCCGCGCCCAGTCCCCACTGGAACATCGCGACAATGACCACCGGAATGGTCACCAGCATCGCGCCGATATACGGAATCAGAACCGATACACCGACCAGCACCGCCAGCAGCAGCGAATAATGCAGATCCATCACCCAAAACACCAGATAAGTGGCCACACCGACGATAATCATCTCGAGCACTTTGCCGCGGATATAGTTGGTGACCTGCTGATTCATCTCCACCCAGACCTGTCCGGCCAGTCCACGATCGCGTGGCAGTATGCGACGCACGGCATTCAGCATCTGCTCTTTATCTTTAAGCAGGAAGAAGACCATCATCGGTACCAGAATCAGGTAAATCGCCAGCGTCAGTAAACCGACCAGCGAGGCCAGTGAATATTTCACCACTGATTCACCCAGACCGGATAATTTGCTGCGCATATTTTCTGCCATCATGTCGATGATGCCCGCATCCACCAGCGCAGGATAACGTTTCGGCAATGTCGCGGCGAAATCATAGAAGCGGTTCAGCATGCTCGGTAAATCAGTCATCAGGTTCACGCCCTGCTGCCAGGTCACCGGCGCAATGACAAACATACCGAGCAGTAAAATACCGGCGAAAATAATCAGCACCACGCTCACCGACAGCGTGCGGGAAAGCCCGACATGTTGCAGACGCACTGTCGGCCACTCCAGCAAATAGGCGAGCACCATCGCCACCAGAAGCGGCGCCAGGATGCCATTGAGGAAATAGAGAATGCAGAAACCTGCGACCAGAATAGCCAGCAGTGCGATAGCCTGCGGATCCGTAAAGCGACGGCGATACCACTGTAATAACATATCCAACATCAAGAAAACGCTCCTGTAATTTCGGGTCCGGCATATGCGCGCTGTTCGTTCCCTGCGCGCTCAGACACAAGTAACTATTTAAAAAGTTCGTTGTCACACAACTGTAGCTTCGGAGTGTTTTAAACTCTCACGCGGATAGCTACTATAGAGACCGGCGCAGAGAAAAGCGCAAGAAAATAACAGTCTGGCTGACTGTTCGCGAAAGAAAGGCTCGTAAAGCTCATCGGTATCGCGGTTAACTTATTGGGAAGCAAATGTTTATGGTTATGCGGTTGAAAAAAAGAGTGATTGCCCTGTGTCTGGGTAGCCTGCTCGCGGGTTCCATACTGCCCGCCGGTGCAGATGACAGTTCATTCTGGTCAACTCCCGCGGGTCCCGCAAAAAGCATTAACTCGCCCTTAGCCCCGCCGGTGAGCGACCAGTTACCGGACATCGGCACTACCGCAGGCGGCACGCTCAGTATTAATCAGGAATTACAGATGGGCGATTTTTATGTCCGTCAGATGCGCGCCAGCACGCCGCTGATTAACGATCCGCTGCTCAATCAGTACATCAACGAACTGGGGCAACGGCTGGTGGCGCATGCCTATTCCGTACGCACCCCGTTCCATTTTTTCATCGTTAATAACGATGAGCTGAACGCCTTTGCCTTTTTTGGCGGCAATGTTGTGCTTCACTCTTCGCTGTTCCGCTACACCGATAACGAGAGCCAGCTGGCCTCCGTCATGGCGCACGAAATTTCCCACGTAACCCAGCGCCATCTGGCGCGTGCGATGGAAGACCAGCAACGTAACGCCCCGCTCACCTGGGTGGGCGCGCTGGGGTCGATTCTTCTGGCGATGGCCAGCCCGCAAATGGGCATGGCGGCACTGACCGGTACCCTGGCCGGCACGCAACAGGGCATGATCAGTTTCACGCAGGGCAATGAGCAGGAAGCTGACCGTATCGGCATTCAGGTCTTACAGCGTTCCGGTTTTGATCCGCAGGCTATGCCAGCCTTCCTGCAAAAACTGGCGGATCAGGCAAGTTACTCGACCCGTCCGCCGGAAATGCTGCTGACTCACCCCCTCCCCGACAGCCGCCTGGCCGATATCCGTAACCGCGCCAACCAGATGCCGCACCCGATTGTGCAATCCTCACAAGATTATCTGATGGCAAAAGTGCGCATTTTGGGCATGTACGGTTCCGAGAGTTTCCCGTTGTCAGATGACTATCTGCAAAAACTGAGTAACGGCAATATCCGTGAACAACTGGCGGCAAAATATGGCCGTGCATTGCAATTTTACAAAGCCAAGAAGAATGATCAGGCACGGACCTTACTGGATCAGTTGCTGATACAGTATCCGGGCAATGAATGGTTGCTGGATTTAGCCACCGATAATGATATCGACAGCAAACGTGCACCGCAGGCGATTGCGCGTCTGGAACAGGCCGGTGCGGCCAGTAGTTCCAACGCCGTGCTGCAACTCAACCTGGCCAACGCCTATCTTGAGGGCGCCAAACCCGCCAATGCCATGAAAATTCTCAACCGCTATACTTTTAATTATCCGGGCGATCCGAATGGCTGGGATTTGTTGTCTCAGGCCGCTGCGGCACAAGGACTGCGTGCGCAGGAACTGGCTGCCCGGGCAGAAAGCATGGCGTTAGTCGGACGTCTGGATCAGGCGATTGAGATGCTGAGCAATGCCAGCGCATTACAAAAATTAGGCAGTCTGGAACAGGCCCGTTACGATGCACGAATCGATCAGCTTCGTCAGTTACAGCAACGGTTCCGTCAGTATCAGAAAGGCTGATCCCAGGGCCAGAATGGAGGAAATCTTATGCAACACGATGTCGCAATCTATCATAATCCGGCATGTTCAAAGAGCCGCGAAACCCTGAAATTGCTGGAAGCAGAAGGCATTGAACCGGAAGTGATTTTATATCTGGAAACGCAGCCGTCTGTGGATAAGCTTAAGGAACTGCTCGGGCTGCTGGGCTTTAGCTCAGCACGCGAACTGATGCGTAAGGGCGAGCAAATTTACAAGGACATGAATCTGAAGGATGCTCATCTGAGCGAGGACGCGCTTTTACAGGCAATGGCTGATCACCCGCGGCTGATTGAACGTCCGATTGTGGTAGCCAACGGCAAGGCGCGTTTAGGGCGTCCGCCGGAGCAGGTGAAAGAGATTTTATAACCCCCCGCTTTCCGTTCGGGTTCAGCTAACGAACCCGGACATTCCTTCCCGTTACAGCCCGAGAATTTCTTTCACAAACGGGATTGTCAATTTCCGCTGCGCCGTAATAGAAGCGCGATCGAGCTGATCAAGGGTCATAAACAGCGTACGCATTTCCCGGTCGAGACGCTTAAGCAGAAAACGGCCCACGTCTTCCGGCAGTTCAAAGCCGCGCAGTTTAGCGCGTAACTGCAATGCCTGAAGCTTTTCTTCATCGGAAAGCGGCTGAAGTTTGTAGATTTGTCCCCAGTCCAGACGGGAGGCCAGATCCGGCAGGCTGAGATTCAGCTGACGCGGAGGACGATCGCCGGTAATAAACAGGCGCGTACGACCGGTTTCAAGAATGCGGTTATAGAGATGAAAAACAGCCGCCTCCCATTCATCATCACCGGCAATGCCTTCAATATTGTCGATACAAACCAGCGCCAGATGTTCCATACCGTCCAGGACTTCAGGCACAAAATAAGCGCGTTTATCCAGCGGCACATAACCGACCGCTTCACCGCGTTGTGATAATTCAGCACAAGCCGCATGCAGCAAATGGCTGCGGCCACCGCCTTCACGTGACCAGAAATAAATATAGGTGCCGTGTTCCTGATGCAATGCGCTCTGAATGGCAGAAAGCAGAGAAGGGTTTTCCCCCGGATAAAAACTGGCAAAGGTTTCATCATCGGGAAGATAAAGTGGCAGGGAAAGCTGTGCCGGCGTATTCAGAAGCACCTCAACCAAAGCGGCATGATGACCGCAGATGTTGTCACGTCAAAAAAAAGAACTGCCGAATTCTAGCAAGGATCCGCGGTGAAATGAACTGTGCCCGGTGCAACCGCTTGCGATCCGAGCACCCGACCGGCGGGTTATGCGCCCGCCGGTCAGGGATTGACTTAAAAACGCCCGGATCAGACTGGCGGATTTTCCCGCTCATCATCAACATCAATGATCTGTTCTTCACCACGGAAAATCTCGATCACTTTGAACAACAGACTCAGGAAAATGCCCACGATCGTTGCCAGCGCCATACCTTTCAGCTCTGCCGCACCAATGTGGATCTTCGCGCCGCTGACACCGATAATCAGGATCACCGCCGTCAGGATCAGATTCTGTGCTTTGTTGTAATCAACCTTCGATTCAATCAGCACGCGGATACCGGATGCGCCAATCACGCCGTACAGCAGCAAAGAAACGCCCCCCATCACGGGCACCGGAACGGCCTGGATTGCCGCCGCCAGTTTGCCGATACAGGAAAGCAGAATGGCGAGGATAGCCGCGCCGCCGATCACCCAGGTACTGTAGACCTTGGTGATGGCCATGACGCCGATATTTTCACCATACGTGGTGTTTGGCGTTGAACCAAAAAAACCGGATAACACGGTCGACAGGCCGTTAGCCAGCATCGAACGGTGCAGGCCAGGATCACGCAGCAAATCTTTCTTCACAATGTTTGCCGTCACAACCAGATGCCCGACGTGTTCGGCAATAACAACCAGCGCCGCAGGCAGGATCGTGAGGATTGCGACCCATTCAAAACGTGGCGTATAGAAGGTTGGCAGCGCGAACCAGTGCGCGTTTTCAATGGCAGAAACATTCACCACGCCCATGAAGAACGACAGCGCATAACCCACCAGCACGCCAATCAGGATCGGGATAATCGCCAGGAAGCCGCGGAACAATACGGAACCGAGAATAGTCACGGCCAGCGTCACCAGCGAAATGGTAATGGTGGTGGAATCCACCGCAGCGCCATCAGCAGGCAGCAACCCCGCCATGTTCGCCGCCACGCCCGCCAGCTCCAGCCCGATAACGGCTACAATTGCGCCCATTGCCGCCGGAGGGAACATCACGTTAATCCAGCCAATCCCGGCTTTCTTAACAATCAGCGCCACCAGACAAAACAACAGACCACAGGCAATAAAGCCGCCCAGCGCCACTTCATACCCCATCGGCAACAGCAACAGCACCGGAGAAATAAATGCAAAACTTGAGCCGAGGTAGGCGGGTATCTTCCCTTTACAGACAAATAAATACAGCAAAGTCCCTATGCCATTGAACAGCAGCACTGTTGCCGGGTTGATCTTGAACAGAATAGGCACCAGAACGGTGGCACCAAACATGGCAAACAGATGCTGGAAACTCAGGGGAATCGTCTGCAGCAATGGCGGACGTTCGCTTACCCCGATGACACGACGGGTCATGAATGTGATCCTCTCAAAGGTGTTTGTGATGTGGTGTTAAACAGAACCTTTTGCTCTGCATAATTCGGGTTGCAGAAAGGCGGCCAATCCGTAAGCCCCGGAGGCACAGATAATTATGCGCTCAGGGTGAACAGGCACAGCCAACGCATCCGCAGCCTGAAGTATGACGAGCAAAAAAAAGCCGACTTCTCAGTCGGCTAATAACTTATTTCGTACCAAATATCTTGTCGCCCGCATCACCGAGCCCCGGGATGATGTAGCCTTTATCATTGAGCCCCTGATCCACCGAGGCGGTGTACAGCTCAACGTCCGGGTGCGCAGCTTCCAGAGCGGCGATCCCTTCCGGTGCGGCAACCAGCACCAGGACTTTAATACTCTGGCAGCCAGCTTTTTTCAGCAGGTCGATGGTCGCAATCATAGACCCCCCGGTCGCCAGCATCGGATCAACCACCAGAGCCAGACGTTCTTCAATGTTAGAAACCAGCTTCTGGAAATACGGCACAGGTTTCAGGGTTTCTTCATCACGGTATACGCCGACTACGCTGATACGCGCGCTTGGAACGTGCTCCAGTACGCCTTCCATCATGCCCAGACCGGCACGCAGGATAGGCACTACGGTAATTTTCTTGCCTTTGATTTGATCAATTTCGACCGGGCCATTCCAGCCTTCAATCGTCACTTTTTCAGTTTCTAAATCGGCAGTCGCTTCATACGTCAGCAGACTCCCCACCTCAGAAGCCAGTTCGCGAAAACGTTTCGTGCTGATGTCATTTTCACGCATCAGGCCCAGCTTGTGTTTCACCAGCGGGTGTTTCACCTCGACGATCTTCATTATTTATTCTCCTAAGGTGGTTGAGCTGCAAAAAAAAATCGCGAGATTATAACGCCATTTTTTTTGAACGCCATACCAAATAGCCTGATCTGGATCATCACTAACCCGGTTAGAGTATAGACAGCCTAAAATCCCTCATCGAATAAGGCGCTCGCAAACGTTTGCTTGCACTGTTAGAATTGCCCCGCTTTATTCTTCAACCACCAACCCAAACCGCCGTGGGGACTTCGCAGTGACCGACAAAACCTCTCTCAGCTATAAAGACGCAGGCGTAGATATCGATGCCGGTAACGCATTGGTAGACCGCATTAAAGGTGTAGTAAAACAGACTCGCCGCCCTGAAGTCATGGGTGGACTGGGCGGTTTTGGTGCCCTCTGCGCGCTGCCGCAAAAATATCGTGAACCCGTGCTGGTATCGGGTACCGACGGCGTTGGCACCAAGCTGCGTCTGGCGATGGATTTGAAACGCCACGATACTATCGGTATCGACCTGGTCGCGATGTGCGTCAACGATTTGATCGTTCAGGGCGCCGAACCCCTGTTCTTCCTCGATTATTACGCTACTGGCAAACTGGACGTCGATACGGCTGCCAGCGTGATCACGGGTATCGCAGAAGGCTGTAAACAGTCTGGCTGTGCGTTAGTTGGCGGTGAAACCGCTGAAATGCCGGGCATGTATCACGGCGAAGATTACGACGTGGCAGGCTTCTGCGTGGGCGTGGTGGAAAAATCAGAAATCATCGACGGCAGCAAAGTGGCTGACGGGGATGTGCTGATTGGTCTGGCCGCCAGTGGCCCGCATTCTAACGGTTATTCTCTGGTGCGCAAAATTCTGGAAGTCAGCAAGACCGACCCGGAAACCACCGATCTGGCAGGCAAACCGCTGGCTGATCATTTGCTCGCACCGACCAAAATTTACGTGAAATCGATCCTGAACCTGATCGAAAACGTGGATGTTCACGGCATCGTCCATCTGACCGGTGGCGGCTTCTGGGAAAATATCCCCCGCGTATTGCCGGACAACACGCAGGTGATTATCGATGAATCAAGCTGGCAGTGGCCGGATGTCTTTACCTGGTTGCAAACCGCCGGTAACGTCAGCCGTCATGAAATGTACCGCACCTTTAACTGTGGTGTCGGCATGCTGGTGGCACTTCCTGCAGAACTGGCCGATCAGGCGATTGCATTACTGAACGATAACGGCGAAAAAGCGTGGAAAATTGGCTACATTAAAGCCTCTGATGCCGCTGAACGCGTGATTATTGAATAAAACCAGTAAAACAACTGACTGATGACGGGTAGGAAAATGAAAAGGATTGTGGTTCTGGTATCGGGCGAGGGAAGCAATTTACAGGCCCTGATCGATGCCTGCCAGCAGGGACGAATCAATGCAACGCTTTGTGCGGTCTTCAGCAATAAAGTAGCGGCATACGGGCTTGAAAGAGCCCGTTCAGCCAATATTCCCGCGCATGCGCTGGATGTTAAAGCCTATGAAGACCGTGCGGCGTTTGACGTTGCGCTGGCCGATGCTATCCAAAGTTACCAGCCTGATCTGGTGGTACTTGCCGGTTATATGCGTATTCTGACCGCTGAATTCGTCCGGCGCTTTGCCGGTCGCATGATCAACATTCACCCTTCCCTGCTGCCAAAATATCCGGGTCTGCATACACACCGTCAGGCCATTGAAAATCAGGATGCCGAACACGGTACGTCCGTGCATTTCGTGACTGAAGAACTCGACGGTGGTCCGGTAATTTTACAGGCTAAGGTACCGGTATTTGCTGAGGATACCGAAGAAGATCTGATCGCCCGCGTGCAAACGCAGGAACACAGCATTTATCCGCTGGTGGTCAGTTGGTTTGTTGAGGGACGTTTGTCGCTGCAAAACGGCCAGGCACTGCTGGATAACCATTCACTTTCTGAACGTGGATACGCGGAAGATTAATCTGTCATTGCATCACGATTTCACTATAAACCGGCCACGTGCCGGTTTTTTATTTTCCGTTATTTGACATTTGTTTACATTTCGCCCGATATAATGCCCGTCCCGGTGCACGTTTAAACGTCGTTTGTGCGCCGACCTTCATCTGAACCACGGTTGTTTCAGATTTTATATTTACGAAGGTTACCCTCATAAAACGGCTTGTATAGTTGAGGAACACCCCATGTTTAGCCATAACAGCGTCAGATTACGTCCACTGGAAAAGGACGACCTGTCGTTTGTTCATCGTCTTGATAATAACGCCAGCATCATGCGTTATTGGTTTGAAGAACCTTACGAGGCTTTCGTCGAACTGACCGATTTGTATAACAAGCATATCCATGACCAAAGCGAGCGCCGCTTTATTATCGAATTCGAAAGCGGACCGGTCGGCCTGGTCGAATTGGTGGAAATTAATCATATTCACCGCCGCGCGGAGTTTCAGATCATTATTGACCCGCAGCATCAGGGCAAAGGCTTTGCCGGTGATGCCGTCCGTCTGGCGATGGATTATGCCTTCTCCGTGTTGAACCTCTACAAACTGTATTTAATTGTGGATAAAGAAAACAAAAAGGCAATCCATATTTACAGCAAATTAGGGTTCGAGCTTGAAGGGGAACTGAAACAGGAATTTTTTGTGAACGGCGAATATCGCAGCGCCATCCGCATGTGTATTTTCCAGCCTCAGTTCCTGGCGAAATACAAAACCAAGCCTGCTCAGGTCAAACCTGAATCTCTGGTGGGTGCCAGCGCGATTTAATTTATCGCGGTAAAAATTATTCAATATTTATACCCAAAATAATTCGGTTCGCAGGAAGGCGGCAAGTGGGTGAATCCCGCATCACTGATTTAAGTCAGTGGCGCGGGTCAGCAAACGGAGCCAACGCACCTGCGATCTGAAGTATGAAGCGTATCGGTCAGGGTAGACGAACTCCTTCACATGTAAGGCTTTGTCCTCCTTTTTCTCGCAATAATTCCCCTGCTATAAACTCTTCTGAAATCATCCTTTGTTATGTTGGACTTTCCTGTCAATCTTTCGCAATATTGATAGTAGACACTAGGTCCCTCTCACAGATGGCTTCCTGATGCGCTGGCCGCTTAAAAAGCGGGCAACACGAAGAATATGTTGAGCTATATTGCGGTGTTTTCAGGCAAATTTGCCTGTATGGGCCAGGTTGCAAGCTAAATGAACGGAGTGAAAATGGGTCAGGAAAAGCTTTATATCGAGAAAGAACTAAGCTGGCTGTCCTTCAATGAGCGCGTGTTGCAAGAAGCGGCTGACAAAAGCAATCCCCTGATCGAACGGATGCGTTTTTTAGGGATCTATTCCAATAACCTGGATGAATTTTATAAAGTTCGTTTCGCCGATTTAAAAAGACGGATCCTCATCAGCGAAGAACAAGGTTTTCTGGGCGCGTCCCGCCATTTACTGAAAAAAATCCAGGCCAAGGTGCTGCGCATTGATCAGGAGTTCGACAGCCTTTACAACGACTTGCTTCTGGAAATGGCGCGTAATCAAATTTTCCTTATTAACGAACGTCAGGTTTCCGAAAACCAGCAAGCCTGGCTGCGCCAGTATTTCAAACATCATCTGCGCCAGTACATCACACCGATTCTGATTAATCACGACACCAACCTGGTGCAATTCCTTAAAGACGATTACACCTATCTGGCGGTTGAAATTATCCGCGGCGAAGAGATCCACTACGCGCTGCTCGAAATTCCGTCCGATAAAGTGCCGCGTTTCGTTAACTTGCCACCGGAAGCACCACGCCGCCGTAAGCCAATGATTCTGCTGGATAACATTCTGCGTTATTGTCTGGATGATATTTTTAAAGGCTTCTTCGATTACGATGCGCTGAATGCGTACTCAATGAAAATGACCCGCGATGCTGAATATGATCTGGTCACGGAAATGGAATCGAGCCTGCTGGAGCTGATGTCATCGAGTCTGAAACAGCGTCTGACCGCCGAACCGGTACGTTTCGTTTACCAGCGCGATATGCCGGATGAAATGGTGGAGCTGCTGCGCGGTAAACTCGGTATCTCCAATTATGATTCGGTGATCGCCGGTGGCCGTTACCACAATTTCAAAGATTTCATTGGCTTCCCGAATGTTGGCAAAGCCAATCTGGTGAACCGTCCGCTCCCCCGTCTGCGCCATTTGTGGTTCGACAAATTCCGCAACGGCTTTGCGGCGATCCGTGAACAAGACGTACTGCTGTATTATCCGTATCACACGTTTGAGCATGTACTGGAACTGTTGCGTCAGGCATCTTTCGATCCGAACGTGCTGTCGATAAAAATCAATATATACCGCGTGGCGAAAGATTCCCGCATCATCGAATCGATGATTCACGCTGCCCACAACGGTAAGAAAGTCACTGTGGTCGTCGAACTGCAGGCGCGCTTTGATGAAGAAGCGAATATTCACTGGGCGAAACGCCTGACGGAAGCCGGTGTGCACGTTATTTTCTCTGCGCCGGGTCTGAAAATTCACGCAAAACTCTTTCTTATTTCCCGCCGGGAAGGCGATGAAATTGTCCGCTATGCTCATATCGGGACCGGTAATTTTAACGAGAAAACAGCGCGGCTTTATACCGACTATTCACTGCTCACCGCCGATGCGAGGATCACCAACGAAGTCCGACGTGTCTTCAACTTTATTGAAAACCCGTACCGCCCGGTGTCGTTCGAGCATCTGATGGTGTCACCGCAAAACTCACGCGACATGCTTTACCGTTTGATTGACCGTGAAATTGCCAACGTGCAGGCAGGGGGTACCGGCGGTATTACGCTGAAAATCAACAATCTGGTGGATAAAGGGCTGATTGACCGTCTCTACGTGGCGTCAAACGTCGGGGTGAAAATCCGTCTGCTGATCCGCGGCATGTGCTCACTGGTACCGAATTTGCCTGGTTTTAGCGAAAATATTCAGGTCACCAGTATCATTGACCGTTATCTGGAACACGATCGCGTGTATGTCTTTGAAAACGGCGGCGAGACTAAAGTCTTCCTGTCTTCTGCCGACTGGATGACACGTAATATTGATTACCGTATTGAAGTGGCCGTTGCCCTGCTCGATCCGCGTCTGAAACAGCGCGTTCTGGATATCCTTGAACTGCTGTTTAGTGACACAGTAAAAGCCAGAGTGATTGATAAAGAACTGAGCAACCGGTATGTTCCACGCGGAAATCGCCGCAAAGTTCGTGCGCAACTGGCGATTTATGAATATCTCAAAGAGCTGGAACAACAAAGTCAGCAAGCCTGAACCCCTGGAGCGTTATACCATTATGCCCCTTAAAAGCAGCCCACTGAATGCTAAACCACAGGAAATTGCGGCCATCGATCTCGGGTCGAACAGTTTCCATATGGTCATTGCCCGCGTCGTCAACGGCGCGCTACAGGTCCTCGGACGCCTGAAACAACGCGTTCATCTGGCCGATGGCCTCGACGCTAAAAATGTGCTCAGTGAAGAAGCCATTCAACGCGGGCTGGATTGCCTGGCTTTATTCGCCGAACGCCTGCAGGGGTTTGCGGAAAATAACGTCACTATCGTCGGCACGCATACGCTGCGTCAGGCAGTGAATGCCGAGGAGTTTCTCAAGCGCGCCAAAGAAGTCATCCCCTACCCGATTGAAATTATTTCCGGGCAGGAGGAGGCACGACTTATTTTTATGGGTGTTGAACATACCCAGCCTGAAAAAGGCCGCAAGCTGGTAGTCGATATCGGTGGCGGTTCAACAGAACTGGTCATCGGGGAAGATTTCGAGCCATTGCTGGCCGAAAGCCGCCGTATGGGCTGCGTCAGTTTTGCGCAGATGTTTTTCCCCAATGGCGAAATCAGTCGCAGTAATTTCAAACGTGCGCAGCTTGCCGCCGCGCAAAAGCTGGAAACTCTGGCGTGGCAATACAGGCTGCAAGGCTGGCAGTATGCTTTGGGTGCATCCGGCAGTATTAAAGCAGCACATGAAGTCCTGGTCGCCATGGGCGAGAAAGACGGCTTAATTACCCCTGAACGGCTGGAAATGCTGACCGAAGCAGTACTGAACTTCAAGCATTTCAGCGCACTGGATTTACCGGGTTTATCGGAAGACAGGCAATCGGTTTTTGTACCGGGTCTGGCCATTCTGCGCGGCGTATTTGATGCGCTGGCGGTCAAAGAGCTGCGTCTTTCGGACGGTGCGCTGCGTGAAGGAGTGCTGTATGAAATGGAAGGCCGCTTCCGTCATCAGGATATCCGTACCCGTACCGCGAAAAGCCTGGCTGAGCATTATAACATTGACCGGGAACAGGCTCGCCGCGTGCTGGATACGACCGAGCAATTGTATGCACAATGGCTGGCGCAAAATACCAAGCTGGTGCAGCCGCAGCTGGAATCACTGTTGAAATTCAGCGCCATGTTGCATGAGGTCGGCCTGAGTATTAACCACACCGGCATGCACCGTCATTCCTCGTATATTTTGCAAAATACTAACTTGCCGGGGTTCAACCAGGAACAGCAAACGCTGCTGGCCACACTGGTACGTTTCCACCGCAAAGCCATCAAGCTGGAAGAACTGCCGCGCCTGAATTTGTTCAAGAAGAAGCACTACATTCCGCTGATTCAGCTTCTGCGCTTAGGCGCATTGCTCAATAACCAGCGTCAGTCGACGACAACGCCTGAATCCCTGCGGTTATCCACCGATGATAATCACTGGACGCTGCGTTTCCCGGCCGGATATCTGGCGCAGAATAACCTAGTTCAGCTGGATTTCGAAAAAGAGCAAAGTTACTGGGATGACGTAACAGGCTGGAAACTGATGCTGGAGGAAGAAGACGGCATTGCGGAAAACTAACCGTTTCGCTGCAATAAAAAAGCCCTCTGGCATCTGATGCGCAGAGGGCTTTTTTCTCCGGCAGCCGTTCAGTTTCAGGCGCCCGGGAGTTCAAGTAGTGTCTTTAACGGCTCCGGTTTACCCACCAGATAACCTTGCATGTAATCCACACCCAGCGCATGCAGCGCGGTTTTCTGGTCTTCAGTTTCTACATACTCCGCCACAATCGATAAATGCTTCATGCGCGCCACCTGACAGATCGACTGCACAATGTAGGCATCCAGCGAATCAGTGAGCATATTGCGCACGAAGCTGCCGTCAATTTTCAGAATATCAGCCTGGATAGCCTTCAGACGACCATAACTGGCATAGCCGGTACCGAAGTCATCAATCGCAATGCGGCAACCATAAGAACGTAATTCCCGCATCGCCAGGTCAGCATATTTCATATTCTGTAGCAGATGAGATTCAGTCACCTCCAGCACAATCTGGAACGGTTCCACCTCATATTCCAGCATGAGTGCTTTAAAATCGCGGGTAAATGTCGGGCGGCACAACGTCGAAGGTGTGAAATTCACCGCAAAACGCAGGCTTGGCAGACGGACACGGTTTTGATTGATAAACATCAGCGTATGTTTCAGCACCCACATATCCAGCTGATACGACAAACCAAATTCATGCACCACCGGCAGGAACTTATCCGGTGTGATCAGCGTTTCATGCGCACCATCTGACATGCGCAGCAGAATTTCATGATAACTGTCGCCGCGTACCCCTAAGATCGGTTGCGCCATCAGCACAAAACGATCGTCATCCAGTGCCCGCTGGATTTTGTGCAGCATATCGACCTTCTCTCTGATCTCCAGTTGTACCTGAGTGTGATCGTTTTTATTCGATTCCGGCTGTCCGGTGGTCAGGGAAACTTCGGCAATCCCGCTCAGTTCGCCCAGTAAAACCGGCAGATGTTCCACCGGCGAATACACCGTACAGTAAGATAAACCAATGTTGGGATGCAGCGGCAAACCGTTCCAGATGAGTCGGAAATCTTCCAGATAGTCATGCAAATTCTGCAGTTTTTTATCCGCATCTTCGCAGTTAAGCCGCAAGACCAGATCATAACCCGGCAAATGATAAACCTGCTCCTCCTTCTGCAGATAAGGCTTCAGCCCGAGCGCCAGTTGTTGTTTGAACTGAATACGTAACTGCATGCCGTAATTACGGCTTAACACATCCATATCGGAGACGCGGATAAAACAGAGCATGGAACGCGGATAGCGCGCCAGATCACGGTTGAAGGCACGCAGGTTAGGCAGGCCAAACACCGGGTCCTGCAAGGCGGCGGCACTGGATCTTTTCATCAGCAAACGCTGCCGTGAGGCGATAGCCGCCATCAGTAACAACGTGATGGTATAAACCAGCATCAGGGCGGAGACGAACACCAGATTATGAATAAAGCCATTCCCGGAAATAAACCCCTGATAGTAGTGAAATAAAACCGTCAGGGTGAGGGTCCAGACAATACTGATAAAGTAATAACCGTAGCGCCATGCCCCAAACAGCAATACCGGGAACAGTAGCGTCAGCGTGTAATCGCTGAGTAAAATCTTCATGAACGGTTCACTCATCCCCGGCAGGCACAGCAGCGTGACCATAAACACCAGAACCGTAAACCACAGCACAATTTCAGCAAATCTCACGCCCGCTGATTGCTCTTTTCGCAGCCTCATGCATATCACACGTAAATAATGCGGCTTACGGATAATGCGTAACACCAGATAAATCACATGAGAGTTAAGCAGAATGCCGAGGATCAATGCCTGTAAATTGACCAGCGTCCTGAGCGTAACAAAATCCCGTGTCGCCATGCCGAGATAACCGGGCAGTAGCCCGCTTTCAATCACAACCTGCAGCACAATGACGAAAAATAACGTCAGGAAAATCACCAACCAGCCTACGCGGGCCTTCGCCAGATTCATCAGCCCGAGCGGTGCGGACCAGCGGCTGCCCGCCTGCCAGCGATAACCCAGCCAGGCCAGGGACAGCGCGGTGAAGTAAATTACCGTCATCAGCATGCCCATCTCGACCCCAACCCGCAGGTAATAACGCAGGAAAAGCGTCAGGACGATGCCAGGTAATGCAGCCCAGTCAAACACCATCAGCAACGCGACACAGGTCGCCATCGGCATATAAATAAGATAAGTGCGGCCATCCGGCAGGGAGATCATCGGAGAAAGCCACGAGGTCACCGGGATCAGCACCAGCGCACAAATTACGGGGAGTCCCCACCATTTATGGCGCATGTTGTGCCTGGAAAAAATTTTATGCATCAAGTCCATCTAAGTTTTGTGCATGAATTTCATGCCGCAATGAAGGGTTCAAAGTATAACTGACGTCAGACTGGCAGTCCGATGACGGTGGCTACGGGTCGCGTCCTCAATTATCGTTGTAAAAACGTCATCTCACAGAAAAAGCGCAGAAGAAAAAAGAATACAGCGGAGGTCGGGACATCACTTTTAAAATATGACTGGATTCTAATGTGCCCCATCTTAAATCCCTTGATGCATATCAATAAACACAATCTTTATGATTTGGCTGAAATTCATCTCAAACAAATTCATCGCGTGATTAACAAAATAAAATGTATAGATTATTTAATGAGATCATTCCCATGAATAAGGAAAAGGATGCGTTTTTGTCAGTTGTATAAAAGTTAATACCGCACGTTTTGTTCTTAATCCGATTATCTGGCCGCCTGTTTAGATGTGCTATATATTGTAAACGTTATCATTTGCATGTCTTCATTCCTTCACCGTAGCAACGATTTACTTAAGCGATTAAATTATGTCTCGAAAAACCAACATCAGAATAACGAAAATCGTTTTAGCGATAAGCTTCATTATTTTGTTCGGACGTCTGGTCTACTCCGCTATCGGCGCGTATTCACATCATCAGGATCAAAAACAAGCCCTGACCGATACGCAAACTTTGGGGCCACAGGAACCGGCTCCTGAAAAAACCTGTACCGGAACGTTGAAAACCTGCCGTTATTCAAAGGACTAAGGATCTCAAATGCCTGGTGAAAAACCGAAAAATTACGGCCAGAAGCTGGCTGAAAGCCGCAGCAGGATCCTCGATCTCCTTCTGAACACCGATGACCTCGCCGACAGTATTCTGGGCGAGGAACCGGACGTCGATGACGACACGCGTGCACAACTGATGGACAACACCGCCGAGCTGACCTCGCGGGTAAAAAATCTTCATGCCGCTGACGTGGCGGACGTACTGGAAGCCTTGCCGATACGGGAGCGTCTGGCGCTTTGGCGGCTGGTAGAACCTGCTGCGCGCGGCAAAGCACTGGTGGAAGTCTCAGAAACGGTCTGGGACAGCCTGATCGAAGAAATGAGCGATAAAGATTTGCTCAAAACCATGTCACTGCTGGATGTCGATGATCAGGTTTATCTGGCGGAGTATCTGCCCCGCGACCTGATTGGCCGCGTACTGACTTCGCTGGATCCGCGCCAGCGCGACAAAGTCCGTGAAGTCATGAAATTCAGTAAAGAATGCGTTGGCCGCATTATGGATTTCGAGTTACTGACCGTTCGTCCGGATGTGTCACTGGGCACCGTTCAGCGCTTTCTCCGATCACGCAAATCAATTCCCCAGGCAACCGACAAAGTCTTTATCACTGACCGGAAAAATACGCTGATCGGCGAATTGCCGCTGACTACCATTTTACTGAACCCGCCGCATACGCTGGTTTCTGATGTGATGATCACCGAACTCACGAGCTTTGAACCGGAGGATAAAGCGGAGGATGCAGCCAGTGCGTTCGAGCGCTACGATCTGATCACCGCTGCCGTCGTGGATAAAAAAGGAAAACTGATGGGGCGCCTGACGGTGGAAGAAATTGTTGATTTCGTCAATAACGACACCGACAGCAACTTACGCCGTATGGGGGGGTTAAGTCCTGAAGAAGATGTTTTCTCGCCGGTGACCAAAGCTGTACGTAATCGCTGGGCATGGCTGGCCATCAATCTGTGTACGGCGTTTGTGGCTTCCCGCGTGATTGGCCTGTTTGAACACACGATTTCACAGCTCGTTGCACTGGCCGCGCTGATGCCCATTGTTGCCGGTATCGGCGGGAATACCGGTAATCAGACCATCACTATGATTGTGCGCGGGCTGGCGTTGCACCACGTACAGCTCGGCAATCTGAAATTCCTGATATTCAGGGAACTGGGCGTGGCGCTGATCAACGGCCTTGTGTGGGGCGGATTAATGGGGGTCGTCACCTGGCTGCTCTACGGCGACTGGCAAATGGGTGCCGTGATGACGTTGGCGATGGTACTGAATTTGCTGCTGGCCGCACTGATGGGCGTCGTGATCCCGCTGACCATGGTGCGTCTTGGCCGGGACCCGGCAGTCGGTTCGAGTGTCATGATTACCGCGCTGACAGACACCGGCGGATTTTTCATTTTCCTCGGCCTCGCCACCATTTTCCTGCTCTGATGAATCAATTCCGGCTTTCTGGCCGGAAAATTCGTTATCTATTACAGCGTAATGTAGAATTTACATTAATAATTAGCGCTGATTCTCCGATATTCATTCCTCCTGTCGCAGCCCGACTTGCGACAGGTGCAGAGTAACAGGAATAAATAAGTGTCACTGCGACTGCCTGCAACTCTCCGTCAGCCAGAAAAAGGTTTTCATTGTGGAAAAGAGCAAACCGCTTTCACGCAGGATTTATCGGGCAAACTGGACATCCTGCTTACTTTTGGGCATTTCAATTTGCCTGCTGGCGCTGACTTGCCTGAGTATTATTCAGAAGTCATCCAGCCTCGCCGGGATGTGGCTACCGACGGCATTGCTGATCCCTGTTTTATTCCATAACCGTTATCGCGCCTGGATCCCGCTGCTGGGGTCCGCTGCGCTTGGGATCGCGGCATCACATACCATCCTCGGCACCCCTTTTTTCCATTACCTGCCTTATCTGATCAACAATCTTATTGAAGGGGCACTTTGCGCCGCGTTGTTGCGCAGAATGCTGCCAGCCCAGGATCCGCTTTCCGGGCTGGGTTCCTGGATGAAATTTCTCTTCGTCGCGGTAATTTTCTGCCCGCTGGTCGGCGCGTTAATTATGCTGTTGTTTATTCTGCCTGCTCATACCCCGGCGGAATTACAAAGCCGCTTTGTGACCTGGTTTATGTCAGAAGCGGTGGCGATCCTCGCTCTCACACCACTGGGGCTAATCTACCAGCGCGGCTATCTGTCTAAACTGCTCACTTCACGACGTCTGTTCGGGCTACTTCTGACGTTAATCCTGACCCTGGCCGCCGGTTATCTTGCGCTGAAATGGCTGCCTTACACTTTCGCATTTATCACCATTCCCCTGCTGTGGTGCGCCATTCGTTTACCCCGGATTGAAGCGTTCATTATTTTCCTGGCAGTGACCCTGATGATTGCGTTACTGCATACCAGCGGCATTATTTCTGTTCAGCCGCGACTGTCGATTCAGGTCCCCCAGGGGTTAATTTTTCTGCCGCTGTTACTGATTCTGATGCCTGCGAATGCCATGGCGATGGCGATGCATGCGCTGCGCGCTGAAAAATCTCACATCACGCAGAGTGAAAATCGCTTCAGAAATGCCATGGAATATTCAGCGATTGGTATGACGCTGGTATCTCCGGAAGGCAAACTGTTGCAGGTAAACAAAGCGTTATGTCAGTTGCTGGGTTATGAGGCGGAGTATCTGACGACCCTGACGTTCCAGGAAATTACCTATCATGACGATTTGGGCAAAGACCTGATGCTACTGCAGCAACTGCTTAACGATGAAATCCAGAGCTACACTCTGGAGAAGCGCTATATGCGCCGCAGCGGGGAAATTATCTGGACACTGCTCGCCGTATCGCTGGTGCGTGATGAACACCATAATCCGCTGTATTTCATTTCTCAGATTGAAGATATCAACGAACTTAAACACACCGAAGTGACCAATAAGCGCCTTTCGGAAGCGCTGCATGAAGAAAAAGAACTGCTGCATATCACGCTCAATTCTATCAATGAAGCCGTGATCTCAACTGACCGTAACATGAATATTACTTTCATGAATCCGGTGGCCGAGAAAATGACCGGCTGGACAGAACAGCAGGCACAGGGACAACCGGTGAGCCGCATTGTGCTTATCAGCAAAGGGGCGGGAGGGCCGCTTATCGATAACCTTTTGCAGTTTGATATCAATGAAAACCTGCACTCTTCGGTTGAGCGTTCCCTGGTTCTGCACGGACAGCATACTGCTTTGTTTGACGTTCAGCTGGCCGTGTCGCCGCTGCGTACATTGAAAGACGAACCGATTGGCATTGTGCTGGTACTACAGGATGTCAGTAAATCCCGCGAACTGATGCGCAAACTTAGCTACAGCGCCTCTCACGATTTACTCACCGGGTTATCGAATCGTGGCAGCTTCGAATCGAGCCTGAAAAAAGCGCTCAATGTGACGGCAACACAACGTCAGTCTCATGTGCTGGCGTTTATCGATCTGGATCATTTTAAGGCGATTAACGACACGGCAGGGCATGCCGCCGGGGATGAACTGCTGCGTCAATTAAGCACCCTGATGCAGGAGAATATCCGCAACAGTGACCGGCTGGCGCGGCTGGGTGGCGATGAATTTGCGCTGATTTTATTTGATTGTCCCCAGGAACAGGGGTTGATAACGCTTCAGCATCTGGTGGATAAAATCAATAATTTTTACTTTATTTGGGAAGGAAATGGCTACCGGATCGGAGCCAGCGCAGGGATGACGCAAATAAACGATGCAAACGTAACCGGCAGCGAATACATGGCACAGGCGGATATGGCCTGCTATATCGCCAAACACAACGGACGCGGGCGGGTTTATAAATATGAACCGGAGCAAAAAAACGCCATCGCGTACACCAGCGGCGAAACACCGCCTGAAAATCCTCAGTCTGGTGCACAAGGGTAACATTGGAACCCGACTAGGGCATATCCGGCTGCCAGTCGTGATTGAACCATAAATGTAGCGTGGCATAAGTACGCCAGGGTTTCCAGATTTCAGCATAGCGGGCAATTTTCGCCGGCGTCATTCCCGGAAAGCGTTGCTTAATCAGATAATCGCCCCCGAGAAAAACATCAGGCGCAGACCAGGCGCGCATGGCGATATAACTGGCGGTCCAGTTGCCAATCCCCGGCATTGCCAGCAGTTGTTTTATTCCGTCCTGCACATCGGTGATGTCATCCAGCGGCAAACGCCCCTCTTCCACCGCCTGTGCAAGATTAATCAGACATGCCGCACGCTTGCCCTGCACACCGATGCCCCGTAAATCATCCACCGTTAACTGCCCGATCGTAGCCGCAGATGGAAACAAATGGGTCAGCGCCACAAACGGCGTACACACAGGATCTCCCCATTTTTCGGTCAGCCGCGTCGCCAGTGTCGCCGCCATTTTCACGCTCACCAGTTGTCCGAGAATGGCGCGAACCGTCAGCTCAAAACGGTTGATACAGCCCGGCAGACGTAATCCCACGGCGTTTTCCGCCAGCGTCCCCAGACCGCCGGCGATCAGCATCGGCTGCGCGTCCAGATCCAGCAAACGCCGCACCTGTGCCGCCACTTTTTCCGTGACCGGCGAGAGCGACGCCGACACTTCCAGCTCAACGCCATGTTGCTCAGGCAACGGACGCAGCCGCAACCAGCCTGTCAGCCGTTCACCATTGTGCATCACTGCCAGCGTGCGCTGATAATATTCGCCGTCCTGCTGTTCGACGCCCTGCAACGCACGTACGCCGAGAAAAGTCGTCATCCATTGCCAGTCATACGGGGGCTGATACGTCAGAAGCATTCGGGTCACAGGGTAATCCTTATAAAAAAGCCTCCAAAAAGGAGGCTGTTGAGATCACGCCTCTCCAAAATAACTGGAGTTGCAGCAAGGCACACTGCTGCAGCTTCAGGTATGAAGGAGATTACTTGCGGCGCCAGGTGGTTCCGGCAGCGCCATCTTCTAACACGATACCCATTTCATTGAGACGATCACGCGCTTTGTCCGCCATGCCCCAGTCTTTGCTGGCACGGGCATCGTTACGTTGTTTGATCAACGCTTCGATTTCAGCCACTTCGTCGTCATTATCCGCCTGTGCGCCGGACTTGAGGAACTGCTCCGGATCCTGTTCCAGCAGGCCAAGTACACCCGCCAGCTGGCGCAGTTCGGCGGCCAGTCCGTTTGCCGCAGACAGGTCTTCCGCTTTCAGGCGGTTGATGTCACGCGCCATATCGAACAGCACAGAATAAGCTTCCGGCGTATTGAAATCGTCGTCCATAGCGGCACGGAAACGCGCAACGAAAGCCTCACCACCGGCTGGCATTGCAGCAGCATCGGTCCCGCGCAGCGCGGTGTAAAGACGCTCCATTGAGGTACGCGCCAGTTTCAGATTCTCTTCGCTGTAATTCAGCTGGCTGCGGTAATGACCCGACATCAGGAAATAGCGCACACTTTCAGCATCGTAATATTTCAGCACGTCGCGCACCGTAAAGAAGTTATCCAGCGATTTGGACATCTTTTCACGATCAATCATCACCATACCGGAGTGCATCCAGGTATTCACATACGGACCGTCATGCGCGCAGCTTGACTGTGCAATTTCGTTTTCATGGTGCGGGAACATCAGATCAGAACCGCCGCCGTGAATGTCGAAATGCGCGCCGAGCTGTTTGCAGTTCATGGCAGAACATTCGATATGCCAGCCCGGGCGACCTTCGCCCCACGGTGATGTCCAGCTCGGCTCGCCCGGCTTAGACATTTTCCACAACACAAAATCCATCGGATTGCGTTTCACGTTAGCTTCAACTTCAACGCGTGCGCCAGCCTGTAACTGATCCAGATCCTGACGGGACAACACGCCGTAATCCGGATCACTTTCCACCCAGAACATCACGTCGCCGTTCGACGCGACATAAGCATGGTTGCGGTCAATCAGCTTCTGCACGATATCGATGATCTCATCAATGTGCCGCGTCGCACGCGGTTCCGCGTCCGGTGGCAAAATGTTCAGTGAGGCAAAATCAGCGTGCATTTCCGCGATCATACGATCGGTTAGCGACATGAAAGTTTCGCCATTTTCAGCGGCACGTTTAATGATTTTGTCGTCGATATCGGTAATGTTGCGCACATATTTCAGGTCATAACCGAGGTAGCGCAGATAACGTGATACCACGTCGAAAGACACAAAGGTGCGACCATGGCCGATATGACACAGGTCGTAAACAGTGATCCCACACACGTACATACCGACTTTACCGGCATGAATTGGCTTGAATTCCTCTTTTTGGCGACTCAGGGTATTAAAAATCTTCAGCATCAGGCTATTCCGTGTGTTGGGCGTAGAAAATGACGTTGACGCGTTTAAGCGACACTAACGCGTATAATATAACGAAAATGATTTCACCGAAACGCCATAAGGCCACCGGACGGGCTTTAGTCATCACAAAGCCACTGCTGACGGCAACTTTTGAGTTATGGTATAAGAAAAGGCTATAGTAGCCGCTCTTACTAAGAGCACACATCAACATTAGCAGGATGATAAATATGGTCACTTTCCACACTAACCACGGCGACATCATCATTAATACTTTCGCTGACAAAGCGCCAGCCACCGTTGAAAACTTCCTGAACTATTGCCGTAAAGGCTTCTACGACAACACTATTTTCCACCGTGTGATTAACGGTTTCATGATCCAGGGCGGCGGTTTTGAGCCAGGCATGAACCAGAAAAACACCGATGCGCCTATCAATAATGAAGCAGACAATGGTCTGAAAAATACCAAAGGCACGCTGGCAATGGCGCGTACCAACGATCCGCACTCCGCCACGGCTCAGTTCTTCATCAACGTCACTGACAACGATTTCCTGAACCACAGCGGCAAAAATGCGCAAGGTTGGGGTTACTGCGTATTCGCAGAAGTGGTCGAAGGCATGGATGTGGTTGACGCGATCAAAGCCGTCAAAACCGGCCGCAGCGGCATGCACCAGGACGTTCCAAAAGAAGATGTTGTGATCAAAAGCGTCACAGTCAGCGAATAATCAACGTCGGGATGACCACGTTTTTTATTGCAGATATCCATCTTTGCGCACAGGAACCGGCAATCACTGCCGGTTTTCTGCGTTTTCTGCGCGAAGATGCGCCGCAGGCTGATGCCCTGTACATTCTCGGTGACCTGTTTGAAGCCTGGATAGGCGACGATGATCCGCAGCCGCTTCATGCCGAGATCGCCGCAGCACTCAATCAGTTACACCAGCAAGGCGTACCCTGCTTTTTCATTCATGGTAACCGCGATTTTCTGCTCGGCAGACGCTTCGCACGCGACAGCCTGATGACATTGCTGCCGGAAAAAAAAGTGCTTGAGCTGTATGGCCGCCGCGTCCTGATCCTGCACGGTGATACCCTGTGTACCGATGATGTCGCGTATCAAAATTTCCGCAAAAAAGTCCACAACCCGCTGATCCAAAAACTTTTCCTGATGCTGCCGCTGAAATGGCGGCTGGCGATTGCCGCCAGAATGCGCGCCAACAGCAAAGCCTCAAATCAGGGTAAGTCACTGGATATTATGGATGTGAACCCGCAGGCAGTGATCAGCGAAATGCAGACGTCAGGCGTAGAATGGATGATTCACGGCCATACCCATCGTCCGGCGATCCACGAGGTGGCGTTGCAGAATAAAACCGGGCACCGGGTGGTACTCGGTGCCTGGCACGAAGAAGGCTCGATGGTCAAGGTGACTGCCGACAACGTGGAACTGATCAGCTTCCCGTTTTGAGTCACCCTCCCATTACCCTGAATAATGTTGAGTTGCCGAAGGCAACAAGTTTGTGAATCCCCGGGAGCTTAGCTGGCTCAGTGACCAGGGCGAATGAACGCAGTCAACATATCAGCAGCCTGAAGTATGAAGGGTAACAGGTACGCCGCTGTGGAAGCGGAATTGCTCATCCGGCGTGAGGATCAGTTCCGCTTCAATTCTGCCAAACTCCTCTACCCGTTCACGGATATCCGTTCCGGCATACTGTTCTGCCAGCGCCAGGTAATCGGCAAAATGCCGTGATTCAGAACGCAGCAGTGAGGTATAAAAGCGCGATAAGGTTTCATCGAGATGTGGCGCAATTTTGGCAAAGCGCTCGCAGGAACGCGCTTCGATGTACGCTCCGATAATCAGCCGGTCAACCAGAATATTCAGATCATCATGATGACGGGTATGTTTGATCATCCCGCTGGCATAGCGCGACGGTGAAAGCTGGGTATAAGTAATATTGCGTTTTTGCATGATTTCCACCACCTGCTCAAAGTGGTGAAGCTCTTCCCGTGCCAGACGGGCCGCGCAAAACAGCAGTTCAGTGCGCTCAAGATATTTGGTCATCAGGCTCATCGCCGTTGCCGCCGCTTTCTTTTCACAGTTGGCGTGATCAATCAGCATCACCGTCTGATTTTCCAGCGCCACATCGACCCAGATAGCAGGGGTTTCACAGTGAAGAAAATCATAAATCGGTGCCAGTAAAGCCTGCGTCATAAATCAGTTTCCAGTCAGATTTGTCATTAACAGCGTGAGGGGGATTATACAAATCTGCCGCCAACTTCTCATCAAAAATGCGCGGTTTTCCGGCGACGCAACCGTTTTCCTCCCTCACGGAGCATGCTATCATTTGCGCCCTCGCAGTTTCTATTTCCGAATCACAGGAGCTTTACAGACATGTCATCCAACGTTACCCCGGCAAAAATCGCCATCGTTATGGGGTCAAAAAGTGACTGGGCGACCATGCAGTTCGCCGCCGACGTCCTCACAACGCTGAATATTCCTTTCCATGTCGATATCGTCTCCGCTCACCGTACGCCGGACAAGTTATTTACTTTCGCTGAGCAGGCTTCCGCTAACGGATTTGATGTGATCATCGCGGGTGCCGGTGGCGCAGCGCATTTACCGGGCATGCTGGCGGCGAAGACGCTGGTACCGGTGTTGGGTGTTCCGGTGCAAAGTGCGGCACTCAGTGGCATCGACAGCTTATATTCCATCGTGCAGATGCCGCGTGGCATTCCGGTCGGTACGCTGGCGATTGGTAAAGCGGGTGCGGCTAACGCGGCGCTACTGGCGGCACAGATTCTGGCGCTGCATGATGCTGAAATCGCCAAAAATCTGGCGACATGGCGCACTACACAAACGGACGAAGTGCTGAATAATCCCGATCCGCGGGAGGAAGCATGAAACCGGTTTGCGTACTCGGAAACGGCCAGTTAGGCAGAATGCTGCGTCAGGCCGGTGAACCACTGGGCATCGCCGTATATCCCGTCGGCCTGGATGCCGAGCCGGAAGCCGTACCGTATCAGCAAAGCGTCATCACTGCTGAAATCGAGCGCTGGCCGGAAACTGCCCTGACCCGTGAACTGGCGACGCATAATGCGTTCGTCAACCGCGATATTTTCCCGCGTCTGGCCGACCGCCTGACGCAAAAACAGTTACTGGATCAACTCGGCCTGGCAACCGCACCATGGCAATTGCTGGCCGATGTTGCCCAATGGCCGCAGGTTTTCTCACAGCTGGGTGAACTGGCGATTGTGAAACGTCGTGTTGGCGGTTACGACGGCCGGGGTCAGTGGCGTCTGCGTTCAGGCGAAGAAAATACGCTGCCGCAGGATTGCTACGGCGAATGCATCGTTGAGCAGGGCATCAATTTCTCCGGTGAAGTCTCGCTGGTGGGTGCGCGCGGACACGACGGCAAAACGGTCTTTTATCCGCTGACCCACAACCTGCATCAGGACGGTATTTTGCGCACCAGCGTTGCGCTGCCACAGCCGGATGCTAATCTGCAACGGCAGGCAGAAGGCATGCTGTCGGCCATCATGAACGAACTGAAATATGTCGGCGTGATGGCGATGGAATGTTTCGTGGTCAGCGAAGGGTTGCTGATCAACGAGCTGGCGCCGCGTGTGCATAACAGCGGACACTGGACGCAAAACGGCGCATCCTACAGTCAGTTTGAAATGCATCTGCGCGCCATTCTCGATCTGCCACTGCCGAAACCGGTAGTGAGTTCGCCGTCGGTGATGGTGAATCTGATTGGCACCGATGTATCAGAAAAATGGCTGAGTCTGCCGCTGGTCAATCTACACTGGTATGAGAAAGACGTGCGTCCGGGTCGTAAAGTCGGACACCTGAATCTCAACGACGCCAGCGCCAGCCTGCTGAAAGACACTCTCAACGCACTGGTCCCGATGCTGCCGCCAGAATACGCCAGCGGCATTGAATGGGCAGTTGATAAGCTTTGATTTGATCGACTCCCTCCCCTGCGAAGGGGGAGGAGAAAAGCGCGATCGGCTCCCTCCCCTGCGATGAACTGAACCCCTAAACCTGGACACCCGGTTAGCGCAGGGGGAGGCGTTTAGAAACTACGAGTCGTATTGCCTGAACAACGCCCGTCCCCGCAGCAATCTGACACCCAGCCAGCCACCGCAAACTGACAACAGCACCGCCCCGACGACCGGAACCGCAATCCACATCAGATAATTCGGCTCCCACGGGAAATCAAACACTTTGCGTTGCAGCAGCCATAACGCGGCTTCCGCACCGATTGCGGCGGCGATCCCGGCCACCAGCCCGAGCACGGCAAATTCACACCACAGTGTCCGGTGGAGCATTTTTTTGCTGGCACCCAGCGTACGGTAAACAATCAGTTCCTGACGGCGCTGATGCATGCCGACCTGAATCTGCGCCAGCAACAGCAATCCGCCACACAGCATCACCAGGATCACCATCACTTCCAGCGCCCTGCTGACCTGCTGTAATACCTGCCCGACCTGACGCAGAATCGCGCCGATATCCAGCAAACTCAGCGTCGGGAACTGGCGGTTAAGCTGCGTGATAGTGCTGATATCGCCATGATAGCGGAAGCTGGTCAGCCAGCTTTGCGGTTGTGCATCCAGCGCACCAGGCGGGAAGATAAAGTAGAAATTCGGCTTCAGGCTGTCCCAGTCTACTTTCCGCAGGCTGGTAATTCTGGCACTGAATTCCTGCGTATCGCCGCTGAACATCACGGTATCACCGAGTTTAAGCCCCAGTCTTCCCGCCAGCCCTTCGTCAATTGACACTTCACCGGCTTTCGGCGGCCCGTTGCCTGCCACCAGCGGATTGTGATCCGGCAAGCCCTGCATCCAGGTCAGATTCAGCTCACGGTTCACCGCTTCCCCGCCCGCATCGTCCGGTCTGATGATATCCGTGGCCACTTTATCGTTAATCTTTGTCAGGCGAACCCGCACAATCGGATAGAAGGTTTCCGGCTCAGCGTTATGCTGATGCAGGAAATCCGTTACCTGTGGGATCTGCTCTTTGGTGATATTAAGCAGGAAGTAATTCGGACTGTCCGGCGGCAGTTGTTGTTCCCAGCGGTCCAGCAAATCACCACGCATCACCAGCAGTAACGCCAGCAACATAAACGACATTGAGAACGCCGCCAGCTGACTGAGTGTTACCCACGGCTGGCGCAGCAGGCGGTTAACCGCCAGACGCAGCGGTAACTGACGGAGCGTCAGCTTGCGTAACAGCATCAGTGCTCCCCAGCCAGTCACACCGAGCAGTAACGAAAGCACCAGCACGCCTGCCAGCAACGACCAGAGCAGTGAACTTCCGCCCATCAGTGCCGCCAGCAGACCGATCACCACCAATACCATTACCGGCAGGAAATAACGCAGCGGCCAGACATTCGCTACCACGTCATGGCGTAGCACACGCAGCGGCTGTGTGGCCAGCAATTGACGATAGGGACGGATGCCGATCAGCAGAGAAATCACCACCATCGCACCCATCGACCACACCCACGGCCAGCCACCGGCAGGCGGCAAGGTGGCGGGCAGAACCGGTGCCAGCACCTTCATAAGCACGGCTTCAAACACCCGACCGATCACGCTACCGCACAACCCTGCCAGTACCAGTACTGCCAGCCACTGACCAATAATCAGTTTGCGCAGCGCTTTTTTCCCGGCACCCAGTGTTTTCAGCACCGCAACCAGATCGTAACGGCTGCGGCAATAATGCCCCATTGAAACGGCAATGGCGGCAATCGACAGCATCAGCGTCAGCAACGCAGACAGCGTGAGGAATTGCTGTGAACGCTGTAAGGATTTGCCCAGCGCGCCATCGGAATCTTCCATGCCGCTCCAGCGCTGATCCGCCTTGAGCAGGCCTTTTATCGCCTCACCATAACTCTGAATGGCCTGCGGTGAACCGGCAAACATATAGCGATACGTCAGCCTGCTGCCCGGCTGAACAGCACCGGTTTTTTTCACGTCTTCCAGATTCATGATCACCCGGGGTGCAGTCTGGAAGGGGTTAAAGCCTGAATCCGGCTCCTGTAGGATCACACCGGCAATTTTCAGCGTGGTATCACCCACATCCAGATTGTCACCGATTTTCACGTTCAGCAGCGCCAGTAATCGCGGCGCAACCAGTACCGTTCCCGGCTCAGGTTTCAGCCCTGCCGGTTCGGTTTGTAACGCCCCATACAGCGGATACGCCAGATCAGTCGCTTTAACCGCTGCCAGTTGCGGCGTTTCACCGGCAAAAGTCATGGTCATGAAAGAGAGCTGACGGCTGACTTTTAATCCCTGCGCCTGGGCATCTTGCAGCCAGGCTTCGGTGATCGGACGGGCAGAACTCAGCACGCGATCCCCGGCAATAAACTCACGGCTCTGCTGACTCAGCCCTTTGTCCATGCGGTCGCTGATGCTGCCGAGGGCCAGCACACAGGCTACCGCCAGCGCCAGCGCCAGCCAGACAATCAGCAGTGAGGGCGAACGCCATTCCCGCCAGAACCAGCGCCAGATCATGCTTCCTCCCACAATTTCCCGTCACGCAGACGTAACCGGCGCTGACAACGCGCCGCCAGCTGTTCGTCGTGCGTGACCAGAATCAGCGTCGTCGCCGCATCACGGTTTAGTGAGAACAGCAGATCGACAATGCGTTCGCCGGTTACGCGATCCAGATTACCGGTCGGCTCATCGGCAAAGAGCAATTTCGGCTTGCCGATAAAGGCCCGCGCCAGCGCTACACGTTGCTGCTCACCGCCGGAAAGTTGTGCCGGAAGATGATGAAGACGTTCGCCCAGCCCCAGGCTTTCCAGTAACTGCATCGCCTGCTGACGGCTGCGGCTGTCGCTTTCGCCACGTAACAACGCAGGAAGTTGAACATTTTCCAGCGCGTTGAGTGTCGGCACCAGCATGAAGGACTGAAACACAAAACCAACATTTTTAGCCCGCAGTGCTGCGCGCCCTTCTTCGTTCAGTTCGCTAAGAGATTTACCCAGCAATTTCACGTCACCGCGGGTGCCATCATCCAGCCCGGCAAGAATGCCAAGCAAGGTGGATTTACCGGAGCCGGATTCGCCAATCAGGGCAATTGTCTGGGCAGGTTTGACAACCAGCTCCACACCGGACAGGATGGTGAGCTGACCTTCACCCTGACCGACGTGCTTACTTAGATGATGAACTTCAAGAACATTTTCCGCTGGCATCTCCCCTTCCTTATGTTGTTAGGATTATTGAGTTTTCGCGCCGTTGCTGCTGATAACTTGCTGATTATTGGCGACAGTCTGAGTGCTGTCTATCGCCTTCCGGTAGCCGAATCGTGGCCGACATTACTGAATAACAACTGGCAAAAAGAAGGCGGTAAACCCACCATTATCAATGCCAGTATCAGCGGTGATACCGCTGAACAAGGGCTGGCACGCCTGCCGTCCTTGCTGCAACAACATCATCCCCGCTGGGTGCTGATTGAACTGGGCGCCAACGACGGGTTACGGGGCTTCCCGCCACAGGCCATCTCCCGGACGCTGACCCAGGTGATTAAGCAGGTTAAACAGGCCAATGCCCAACCGCTGCTGATGCAAATCCGCCTCCCGCCAAATTATGGCCGCCGCTACGGCGATGCGTTCTACGCCATTTATCCGGCACTGGCAAAGCAGGAGAACATCCCGCTGGTGCCGTTCTTTATGGAACAGGTCGCCGTGAAACCTGAGTGGATGCAGGACGACGGCTTACATCCGGCCCTGGCAGCACAGTCGTTTATTGCCGGATGGATGTCAGAAAAACTCACGCCGCTGCTGGTACATTAGGGTTAAAATACGACGAATAAAATAATACCGGGACGTGAGTAAAACCAAGACGTTACCTTTTTCACCCGACTCCCTAGTAAATCACAGCCATAAAAAATAGGGACACCTCACAGGTAAAGTTATGCAAAAAGCAGTATTAATCACCGGTTGTTCCAGCGGTATCGGACTGGTTGCCGCACAGGATTTGCGCGCACGCGGTTATCGGGTTCTGGCGGCATGTCGTAAAACACAGGATATCGACACACTGCAACAAATGGGTTTTGAAACTATTCAGTGTGATCTTGATGACAAACAGAGCGTCGAACTTGCGGCTGCCAGGGTCATAGCACTGACCGGCAACCGTCTGTACGGCCTGTTTAATAATGCAGGTTACGGTGTTTACGGCCCGCTCGGCAGCATCAGCCGTGAGCAGTTCGAACAACAATTTTCCACCAATTTGTTTGGTACACATCAGCTGACGCAGCTTTTGTTACCCGCCATGTTACCGCACGGCGAAGGCCGTATTATCCAGACCAGCTCGGTGATGGGGCTGATAACGACGCCACGACGTGGCGCTTATGCCGCCAGTAAATTTGCGCTGGAGGCCTGGTCCGATACGCTACGTATGGAACTTCACGGTACGGGGATTCAGGTCAGCCTGATTGAACCCGGTCCGCTGAGCAGTAATTTCACCGCCAATGTGAATCAGTCACAGGCCGACCAGCCGGTAGAAAATCCAGGCATTGCACGACGTTTTACGCTCAGGCCTGAGGCAGTTTTACCCAAACTGCACCATGCTTTAGAAAACCCGCGCGCGCGTTTTCGTTATCCGGTCACGCTGGTCGCCCATGCGCTGACGGTACTTAAACGCCTGTTACCGGCACGCCTGCTGGACAAAATATTACGCGGAAACAGCTAAGTAAAAACGATAAGGGGTTGAAGCGGCACGCGTCGCCCCCATCTATTCTTAAATACTTTAATTTTCTATACCCTAAATAATTCGGCTTGCGGGAAGGCGGCAAGTTCACGAATCCCCGGGAGCTTAGATACCTAAGTGACCGGGGTCAGTGAGCGTAGCCAACGCATCAGCAGTTCGAAGTATGACAGGTAGCGGAGAGAACAAATTCATGCTTGCACAACCTACAGTAATCGATATCAACGAAACCAATCTGCACCAGACGCTGGAACAATCTATGTCGGTGCCGGTGATGTTCTATTTCTGGTCTGAACGCAGCCAGCATTGTCTGCAACTGGGGCCCGTTCTGGACAAACTGGCTGCGGAATACGCCGGTCAGCTGATCCTGGCAAAAGTGGACTGCGATGCCGAGCAGATGATCGCCCAGCAATTTGGCCTGCGCTCAATTCCTGCCGTTTACCTGTTCAAGGACGGTCAGCCGGTCGATGGTTTCCAGGGGCCGCAGCCGGAAGAGGTGATCCGCGAACTGTTGCAGAAAGTGCTGCCGAAAGAAGAAGAGCTGAAACTGGCCGAGGCACAGGAGCTGCTGCAGGCGGGCAATACTCATGACGCCCTGCCGTTACTGAAAGAAGCGTGGCAACTGAGCAATCAGCGCAGTGATATTGGCCTGTTGCTGGCGGAAACCCAAATTCATCTGAACCGTACCGATGATGCAGAGGCCGTGCTGGCGACCATCCCGCTGCAGGATAAAGATTCCCGTTATCAGGGGCTGGTTGCGCAAATTGAGTTGCTGAAACAGGCAGCCGACACGCCGGAAATTCAGTTGTTACAACAGGAATTGCAGCAGGATCCTGAAAACGCCGAGTTAGTGGTAAAACTCAGCCTGCAACTGCATCAGGTCGGGCGTAACGAAGAAGCACTGGAACTGCTGATGGCGCCGCTGAAGAAAGATTTGGGCGCGGCAAACGGGGCAGCGCGTAAGACACTGATGGATATTATGGCGGCACTGGGCACCGGTGATGCGCTGGCAGCGAAGTATCGTCGTCAGTTATATTCCTTACTTTATTAATACGCTGGCTTCACCGTAAAACAGCAGACGCACGTCATTTAACCGGACGTGCGTTTTTTTTTAAGCTTTCCTCCGCCTTTATCCGCAGAACCCTTCTTTTATTAATACGATGACTTAACGATTTGTGCGATAATTGTACATGCGCCTGACCCAGCGGTGAGAGCGCCAGGGACATGTTTTTATTCGATTATTCCCACAGGAATCATCAGAACGCAGTTTTACAGGAGTTACATACTATGTTTGACCTCATTCCCATTCCTATCCTTATTCTGATCGTACTGGCCTTGCTGGTGGTCTACGCCGGCATCAAGATCGTGCCTCAGGGCTATCAGTGGACCGTCGAACGTTTTGGCCGTTATACCAAGACCCTGATGCCCGGACTGAATCTGGTCGTGCCGTTTGTTGACCGCATCGGCCGTAAAATTAATATGATGGAGCAGGTGCTGGATATTCCTTCACAGGAAGTCATTTCCCGCGATAACGCCAATGTGGCCATCGATGCCGTGTGTTTTATTCAGGTTATTGATCCCGCACGCGCTGCCTATGAGGTCAGTAATCTGGAGCAGGCGATCGTCAATCTGACAATGACGAACTTCCGTACCGTTCTCGGTTCGATGGAACTCGACGAGATGCTGTCACAACGTGACAATATCAACGCACGTTTGCTGCATATCGTTGATGAAGCCACCAATCCCTGGGGTGTAAAAATCACCCGTATCGAGATCCGTGACGTGCGCCCACCGGCTGAGCTGATCTCCGCAATGAACGCGCAGATGAAAGCCGAACGTACAAAACGTGCCGATATTCTGGAAGCAGAAGGGGTACGGCAGTCCGCCATTTTGCGTGCTGAAGGTGAAAAGCAGTCACAAATTCTGAAAGCGGAAGGTGAGCGTCAGTCGGCATTCCTGCAGGCTGAGGCGCGTGAACGTGCGGCAGAGGCGGAAGCGCAGGCAACCAAAATGGTGTCCGAAGCGATTGCTGCCGGTGATGTGCAGGCGATTAACTACTTCGTGGCACAAAAATATACGGATGCCCTGACGAAAATTGGTTCTGCCAATAACAGCAAAATCATCATGATGCCGCTGGATGCTACCAGTCTGATGGGGTCAATCGGCGGTATTGCTGAGCTGCTAAAAGAAACCAAAGGCGGCAAATAATGCCACATGATTTCATGGCAAACCCGCACGTATTCTGGCTGTCTCTGGGCGGCCTGTTACTGGCGGCTGAGCTGGTGGGTGCGAGTGGTTACTTGCTATGGAGTGGCGTGGCGGCCGCCTTAGTGGGCGCTGTCACGTGGATCCTGCCGCTACCGTGGGAATGGCAGGGCACAGCGTTTGCACTGCTGACCATTCTGGCCGCGTGGCTGTGGTGGAAGTGGCTGAACCAGCGGGTGGATAAATCCGCCGGCAATTCAGCATTGAATCAGCGAGGCCAGCAGTTAGTCGGCACTTATGCCACGGTGCTGGAACCCGTCACTAATCAGTTCACGCGGGTACAAATCGGTGACAGCAGCTGGCGCGCTATCTGTACGTCGCCGCTGAACGCCGGTGACAAAGTGATTATCACCGGCGTGGAAGGCGCGACGCTGCGCGTGGAACCTGAAACCCGTTAAATAAGATCTCAGTGTTTGTGGCAACACCCTGAGAGATTGTCGATGATCGGGCACTCGGCTCCGTCATCGCCGGGACAGGCCTCTGCCAGCGTAAGTAAGCGCTCATGCATTGTTTTCAGTTCTTGAATGTGCCGCTCAATTTCAGCGGCCTTTTCCAGGGTACGCGCTTTTACATCCGCGCTGTGCCTGTCAGGATTGTGGAACAATGCCACCAGTTCCTGGCACTCTTCTAACGTAAATCCGACCTGCCGCGCCTGGCGCAACAATGTCAGTTCTTCGATATGTTTTTGCGCATAGCGGCGATAGCCGTTTTCACTGCGGGCCGGTGCGGTGACCAGCCCTTTTTCTTCATAAAAACGAATCGCTTTGCTGGTCAGCCCGGTTTTTTTCGCCACATCACTGATATTCATTTCGCCTCCACGACAACCTGATTTTTGCGCATGATAAAGACATCATACGCAATTACCGGCGATCAGCTGTAATGCACAGTCTGTTTTTTGGTACGCAGAAGCAGCCACATCGGCAACGGCAACGGCAGAGTCACCATCAGCAGGATCCATAGCAGCGAGTACACCGAGGTCACCCCGTCGTTTTGCAGGTTGATAAACATTTTTACCGGAATGCCCTGCGGGAAATAACAGAATACCATCACAATACCAAACTCCCCGATGGCACGTACCCAGGCGATCGCCACACCGGCGGCAATCCCGCGTGAGGCCAGCGGTAATGTCAGCCGGATAAATACCTGAAACGGTGATGCACCGAGTGTTTTCCCTGCCTCTTCGACATCTTCCGGCACGGCCTCCAGCGCGCCTCTCGCGGATAAAATAAAATACGGTAACGCACCATAAATCTGCGCCAGCACGAACGCGGGCGCATTGTTATTAAGCGTCATGCCGATAGCGGAAAGGATTTCCCCGACCGAGCCATAAGGTCCGTAAACCGACACCAGTAAAATCCCCATCGCCAGCGGCGGTGTCAGCAAAGGGATCAGCACCAGTACTTCCACAATATTGCGCCAGCGCGATGACGTTTTCGCCAGCCAGAAGGTTACCGGCAAACCGAGAACCACAATCAGCCCTACCGACACCAGGCTGAGACCGAGCGAAACGACTACCGCATGGCTGTCACCGTAAGCCAGATGAAAATCTGACCACGGCGTCAGGAAAAGCAGGGTAACAAACGGCACCATCAGCAACGCCAGAGCGGGAACCGCCAGTCCTGACGCACGCAACTTAAAGGTTTCCGCCTTTCGGCTTATCATAGCCATTTTGTTCAAACAGCTTCTGCCTCCTGGCACTTTGCATGTAGCTGATGAACTGTTTGGCCAGCTGAGGATGCGGCGCGTTGTTCAGCACAACTGCGTAGAACACCAGCGGCTGGGTGCTCAGCGTTTTCTCTTTACCGGCCGCATCTTTCACATTAAAAGTCACTTTGCTGTACCCGTCATTGCTCATCTGCGGATTGCTCAGGTTAATCTCGTCCGGCAATTTAATGTACGGCAGATGGGCTGAACGGGTGGCGCTCTCGTAACCTGATGCCGCATCTACCTGACCGGCTTCCAGACGCGTCAGCAATCCGCCTTCGCCGGAAATCTGTTGAGGATTTTGTACATCGCCCAGCACTGCTTTTTCCAGCCCCGGCTGTTTATAGTAATTCTCCGCCAGCATCATGGTGAAAATGATGTTCTGCCCCTGCGGATCACTGACCGGATCGGTACGACCAAATTGCAGCCCGGGGGTTTGCAGCACTTTCCACCACGGTTCTGCGCCCGCTTTCCCGTCTTTTATCGCGGCAAATTTTTCGGCATATTTTCCTTTCGGGTTATAAGCGATCACCATGCTGGTGCTGGCGACAGGGATCGCCTGCCCGGCCAGCCCGGCTTTTTGCAGGATCTTAACCGGCCCTGGCGTGATCGAAACGAATACATCCGCCACCACTTTTTTCGACGCCAGCAAATTCGCCATGCCGTAAGCGCCCTGCCCCTGTCCCTGATAATTCACTTTCTTTTCTTTCGCGAAATCCGGTCCGAGGTATTTGTCCATGACCACCCCCATCGAACCGGCGTAAGTCACACGAAAATCCTCCGCTGCCTGCGAAGCCTGTGCCGCTACCAGAAGTGCCGCAGTCAGCAACGCTTTTTGCATCATTGCCATCGTCTTTTTGTTTCCCATTGTAGTTTACCGTTATTGAACTTTTCGTTATATATCCCAGGGTATAACGATAAGGCAAAGTCAGCGCGCGTTTCTAAATAAATTGTAAATGGACGATAAATGAAAATAACCGATACCGTGGCTTGACCTTCACCTTGCGGGAAGGTTTATCCTTTGTCCTGAGTGAAGCTAACCTAAGGAAAATAATCATGACGACCACCGTATTATCTCTGCAAGGCCTGTCCTGCGGGCACTGCGTGGCTTCAACGCGTAAAGCGCTGGAAGCTGTGGAAGGCACGACCGCCGTTGAAGTTTCTCTGGATAAAGCCATCGTTGAAGGCAATGCAAGCAGCCAGAGTCTGATCGACGCAGTGGTCAGCGCCGGTTACGAAGCGCAGGTAGCAGGAGACGCATCCCCAAAATCTGAGCCGCTGACCGATAAGGCGAGTGTTTTGCCGGAACCCCTGTCAGCGGCTGTGTCACCCGTTCCGGCTGAGACTCACGCCCCGCAAGCCGCAGACGCCAGCGTACAGTTGTTGCTCAGCGGCATGAGCTGCGCCAGTTGCGTCAGTAAAGTGCAACGGGCGCTGGAAGGCGTGGGGGGTGTCGAACGGGCGCGGGTCAACCTGGCGGAACGCAGTGCGCTGGTCAGCGGCAATGCTGATCAAAACGCGCTGATTGCCGCTGTTGAACGGGCCGGCTACGGCGCTGAAATTATTATCGACGAAACCAAGCGCCGCGAGCGCCAGCAACAAACCTCACGCCAAAGCATGATCCGTTTCAGCTGGCAGGCGGCGGTCGGCTTAGCTGCCGGTATCCCTATGATGTTATGGGGATTGTTCGGCGGTGAAATGATGGTCACCCGCAGCAATCAGACCGGCTGGCTGATTGTCGGCCTGCTGACGTTACTGATCATGGTTGTCGCTGGCGGACATTTCTACCGCAGTGCCTGGAAAAACCTGATGCACGGCAGTGCCAATATGGACACGCTGGTGTCACTGGGTACCGGTGCGGCCTGGATATTCTCTTTTGCTGTCAGCCTGTGGCCGGAAGCGTTTCCAATGCAGGCGCGCCATCTCTACTATGAAGCCAGCGTGATGATTATCGGCCTGATTAATCTCGGTCATGCGCTGGAACAACGCGGACGTCAGCGTTCATCCAAGGCGCTCGAACGCTTACTGGATCTGACACCGCCAACCGCACGGGTCGTCACCGGAGAAGGCGAAAAAAACCTGCCGCTGGCTGAAGTACAGCAAGGCATGACGCTGCGTCTGACCACCGGTGACCGTGTGCCGGTTGACGGTGAGATTCAAAGCGGCGAAGCCTGGATGGATGAAGCCATGCTGACCGGCGAGCCAATTCCTCAGCAGAAATCGCAGGGTGAAAAAGTCCATGCGGGGACGCTGGTCAAAGACGGCAGCGTGCTGTTTCGTGCTGACGCCATCGGCAGCCAGACCACCCTGTCGCGGATCATCAAACTGGTGCGCGAAGCTCAGAGCAGCAAACCGGAAATCGGTAAGCTGGCAGATAAAATTTCTTCTGTCTTCGTGCCCGTGGTGGTGCTGATAGCCCTGTTAAGCGGCGCAATCTGGTACTTCTTCGGCCCGCAGCCACAACTGATGTACACACTGGTGATCGTCACTACCGTGCTGATTATTGCCTGCCCTTGTGCACTGGGATTAGCGACGCCGATGTCAGTTACGGCGGGTGTAGGCCGTGCAGCAGAATTCGGCGTACTGGTACGTGATGCCGATGCGCTGCAAAAAGCCAGTACCCTCACCACGCTGGTATTTGATAAAACCGGGACGCTGACAGAAGGCCAGCCCAAAGTGACCGATATCCATACCTTTGGCGGCACCCGTGAACAACAGGCGCTGCGCTATGCGGCCGCGCTGGAAAAAGGATCGCACCATCCGCTGGCACAAGCGATCGTTGACAAAGCGGAAGGGCTGGCCGTTCCTGATGTGTTGAATTTCCGTACATTGGGTGGTCTGGGCCTGCGCGGTGATGCTGAAGATTCGGCGTTATTATTAGGTAACCAGGCGCTGATGCAGGAAAACGGCATCGACACTTCTGATGCCAATACGCTGCTGGAAAGCATGGCAGGTGAAGGCGCGACACCGGTATTGCTTGCCGTTGACGGAAAACTGGCAGCCCTGTTTGCGCTGCGCGATCCATTACGGGAAGACAGTGTCAGTGCCCTGCAACGTCTGCATCAGCTTGGGTATCAACTGGTGATGCTGACCGGCGATAACCCGCGTACCGCTCAGGCAATTGCCGCACAAGCGGGAATCGATAAAGTGATTGCCGGTGTGCGTCCGGAAGGTAAAGCGGATGCCATTAAAGCATTGCAGGCCGGAGGCCAGCAGGTCGCCATGATCGGTGACGGTATTAATGACGCACCGGCACTGGCACAGGCAGATGTCGGGATCGCGATGGGTGGCGGCAGCGATGTCGCGATCGAAACGGCGGCCATTACGCTGATGCGTCCGAGCCTGAACGGTGTCGCCGATGCACTGGCGATGTCACAGGCGACGCTGCGTAATATGAAGCAGAACCTGCTGGGCGCGTTTGTGTATAACGTGATTGGTATTCCGGTTGCAGCCGGTGTGCTTTATCCACTAACCGGCACCTTGCTCAGCCCGGTAGTCGCGGGCGCAGCAATGGCGCTGTCATCAATTACCGTCGTCGCTAATGCAAATCGTCTGTTGCACTTTAAGCCGAAAAAACAAGACGTTTCCCCTGTTCGCTAAAACGCTGACACGTTAGCATGGTCTCTCATTTTTTCGGGAGACCATGCACTATGGCGCAGTTTTTAAACCGGGTGATCCGCAGGCTTCGCAGGCTGTTTCCCGTCGAGTATTCTTATCCCGCCATTGATATTCAGCTTCCGGGCAACCGCGCACTGCATCTGGTTGGCAGCATTCATATGGGCACGCAAGATATGCAACCGCTGCCGGCGAAATTGTTGCGTCGCCTGCAAAAAGCCGATGCGCTGATTGTGGAAGCCGATATCAGCACAACAGAATCCCCTTTCAGCATGACCGGTGAATTTCCGCCGCTGGCCGAACGCCTGCCTGAATCACAATATCTGCACGTCGAACGTTTATGCGAAGAACTGGGTGTCTCAATGTGGACGCTGAACCCGCTGCCGTCGTGGCAGGTCGCCCTGATGTTGCAGGCTACGCAGGCGCAGCGCCTCGGGCTGCGCGGACATTACGGCATTGATTATCAGCTGTTGCAGATCGCTAAAAAGCAGGGAAAGAAAATCATTGAGCTGGAAGGTCCGCAGGAACAGTTCGAATTATTGCAGCACTTGCCGGACGACGGACTCGCATTGCTGGAAGATACCCTGACACACTGGCAAACCAATGCCCGTTTGCTGCAAACCATGATCAGCTGGTGGCTGGATACCAAACCAGGACTGGCTGCCGAGCCTTTGCCGAATACCTTCAGCAGCGATTTGTACGATATCCTGATGAATCAGCGTAATCTGCGCTGGAAACAGCTGCTTCTGGATCTTCCGCCGGGGCATTATGTCGTCGCCGTCGGCGCACTGCATTTGTATGGCGAAGGGAACCTGCCGGAATTACTGAAAGATTAAAAAAATGGCCGGTTTTTAAGGCCGGCCAGTCAAAGAGGAATTTCATTTTATTAGTTATAGCTTCAGTGCCAGCCTTTACAGGCGCAGCACCGGCGGCCACAGGGTATCAATCTGTGTTGGGTCTTGGCAATAACCATTCCTTACTCTACTATTTCTCTCTCGCTTAATAATCGCACTTTATTGTTAAATTTCATCAGATTGAACAGACGATGAAATTTCGAACAAAACCGTAAAAATAAAACTGAGGAGACAGGCTATGACCCCTGCCGTATTACTCCTGGAAAAGAATAAAGTCAGCTTTACCCTTCACCCGTATGAACACAGCAGCGATGAAACCCATTTTGGCGATGAGGCCGTTAAAAAACTCGGCCTGGATGCCCGTCAGGTCTATAAAACCCTGCTGGTTTCACTGAATGGCGATGCTAAAAATCTGGCCGTAGCGGTGACGCCGGTGGCATCCCAGCTGGATTTAAAGAAAGTTGCGAAAGCGCTGGGGGCGAAAAAAGCCGATATGGCGGATCCTATGATTGCGCAACGTGTTACCGGTTATCTGGTCGGTGGCATCAGTCCCCTTGGGCAGAAAAAATTGCTACCGACGGTCATCGACAGCCCGGCGCAGACCTTCAATAGCATTTATGTTTCAGGCGGTAAACGCGGTCTTGATATTGAACTCGCGGCAAGCGATCTTTGTCGCTTACTAAAAGGTCAGTTTGCTGAGATCGCGAAAATCGGCTGACGATCTGGACTCTGCATCTCTACAATAAGAAGGCTTCCTCCGCTATGACAGACACGACGTCAACGCCGGTCAGCCCGCAGAAAAACGCAGTCAAAAAGACTGCGTTTTCTATTCTGGCGGCGATCAGCGTTTCTCACCTGCTTAATGACATGATCCAGTCGCTGATACTGGCGATTTATCCGTTGCTGCAAAACGAGTTTTCCCTGAGCTTCACACAGATCGGGCTGATCACGCTGACGTACCAGATCACCGCATCGCTGTTGCAACCGCTGATTGGCTATTACACCGATAAACATCCGCAGCCCTATTCTTTGCCAATCGGCATGGGCTTTACGCTCTCCGGCCTGCTGCTGCTGGCGATAGCACAGAGTTTTCCTGTCGTGCTGTTGGCTGCGGCGCTGGTCGGGACCGGTTCTTCAGTTTTCCACCCTGAATCTTCGCGCGTGGCACGCATGGCTTCCGGCGGTCGTCACGGGCTGGCGCAGTCACTGTTCCAGGTCGGTGGTAATTTCGGGGCTGCCCTGGGCCCGTTGCTGGCAGCGCTGATTATCGCGCCTTACGGTAAAGGCAACGTGGCATGGTTCTCACTGGCGGCATTGCTCGGCATTGTGGTGTTACTGCAAATCAGTAAATGGTATCGCCAGCAAAACCTGATCGCTAAAACACGCGGCCCGGTGAAAAGCACGGTGGCCCGGTTGCCACGTAAAACGGTGATGCGGTCACTGGGTATTTTGCTGATCCTGATATTTTCGAAATATTTCTACCTGACCAGCCTGAGCAGCTATTACACCTTTTACCTGATACATAAATTTGGTGTATCTGTGCAAAACGCGCAGGTTCATCTGTTTATTTTTCTGTTTGCTGTGGCAGCGGGCACCATTATCGGCGGCCCGGTGGGCGATAGGATTGGGCGCAAATACGTCATCTGGGCTTCGATTCTTGGCGTTGCGCCATTTACGCTACTTTTGCCACACGCGAGTCTGATGTGGACCAGCGTATTGAGTGTAATTATCGGTGTGATCCTCGCCTCGGCATTTTCGGCGATTCTGGTTTTCGCACAGGAGCTGATGCCGGGAAAAGTCGGCATGGTGTCCGGACTGTTCTTCGGTCTGGCCTTCGGTATGGGCGGGCTTGGCGCCGCGGTTCTCGGCTATGTGGCGGATAAAACCAGCATCGAACTGGTGTATCAGATTTGTGCCTTCCTGCCGTTGCTGGGGATCCTGACAGCATTCCTGCCGAATATTGAACGTAAACAAGCCTGAGTTTGCCTCTTGCCGCCGCCGGTACTTCGTTACCGGTGGCATCAAACCTCCTGTCTCTCTTGATATCTTTCGCATAAAACCCATTTAAATCGTTCGTTGGCATTTTTTTCATTGCCTGTGGGGGATTTCCCGCGAAAAAATCTGAATTTCTCTCTGCGTAACCGATTTTTACCATACACTTAGACACAATCTGCAACACATTTGCCTTATGTATACCAGAAGGAGTCTGAATGCATCATTCTACACCTCTCATCACTACCATCGTTGGCGGTCTGGTTCTGGCGTTCCTGTTAGGAATGCTCGCCAACCGCCTGCGAATTTCCCCCCTGGTGGGCTATCTCACTGCCGGCGTGCTGGCTGGCCCGTTTACACCGGGCTTCGTTGCCGACACTTCGCTGGCTCCGGAGCTGGCAGAAATTGGTGTCATCCTGCTGATGTTTGGCGTCGGTTTGCATTTTTCTCTGAAAGATTTACTCGCTGTAAAATCGATAGCCATTCCCGGCGCTGTGGCGCAAATCGCGGTAGCGACGCTGCTTGGAATGGGATTATCACGCCTGATGGGCTGGGATCTGGCCACCGGACTGGTGTTCGGACTGTGCCTGTCCACCGCCAGTACTGTGGTGTTGCTGCGGGCGCTGGAAGAACGGCAACTGATTGAAAGCCAGCGCGGGCAAATCGCCATCGGCTGGCTGATTGTGGAAGATCTGGTGATGGTGCTGACGCTGGTTCTGCTGCCCGCGTTCAGCGGCATGCTCGAAAGCCATCACTCCAGCCCGGTTGAACTGCTGACAGGATTGGCGGTGACTATCGGTAAAGTGATTGCGTTTATGGTGCTGATGATGGTGGTAGGCCGCCGCATGGTGCCGTGGATCCTCGCGAAAACTGCCAGTACCGGATCACGCGAACTGTTTACACTCTCGGTACTGGCGCTGGCGCTGGGCATCGCCTACGGCGCAGTGGAATTCTTTGATGTGTCATTCGCTCTCGGTGCATTCTTCGCGGGTATGGTGCTCAATGAATCCGAACTCAGCCAGCGTGCCGCCCATGACACACTGCCGCTGCGTGATGCATTTGCGGTGCTGTTCTTCGTGTCGGTAGGCATGTTGTTCGACCCGATGATTCTGGTTCGCGAGCCGCTTACCGTGATCGCCACGTTGGCGATTATCATGTTCGGTAAATCGATTGCAGCCTTCCTGCTGGTGAAAATGTTCGGACATTCCAAACGCACCGCGCTGACAATTTCTGTCAGTCTGGCGCAAATTGGTGAATTCGCCTTTATTCTCGCAGGCCTTGGGATTTCGCTGGGTTTACTGTCTGAACATGGCCGCAATCTGGTACTGGCGGGGGCCATTCTGTCGATTATGTTTAACCCGCTGCTGTTCACGCTGCTTGAAAAGTATCTGGCGAAAACCGAAACCATCGAAGATCAGAGCATCGAAGAAGCTGTGGAAGACGAGAAGCAAATCCCGTTCGATTTGTGCAATCATGCGCTGCTGGTCGGTTATGGTCGTGTCGGCAGCCTGCTCGGCGAGAAACTTCAGGCCGCCGGTATTCCACTGGTGGTGATTGAAAATTCGCGTCCACGCGTCGAAGCGCTACGCGATCAGGGGATCAGCACCGTGCTGGGCAACGCCGCCAATCAGGAAGTGATGGATCTTGCGCGTCTCGACTGCGCCCGCTGGCTGCTGGTGACCATTCCCAACGGTTATGAAGCCGGTGAAATCGTCGCATCGGCACGTACCAAACGGCCCAATATCGAGATCATTGCCCGTGCGCATTATGATGACGAAGTCACCTATATCATGGAGCGCGGTGCGGATCGCGTGGTGATGGGTGAGCGGGAAATCGCTAACAGTATGCTGGGTATGCTGCAGATCGATCTTATGCCTGATGACGAAAAAAGGTCTTTTTACCCCGTTTGACACCATGCTGAAATCCGGGCGCAGACTTTTCGTTGCGCCCTTTCGCGCGAGATTAATCTCTTCTTTATTCTCCATAATAATAAAAGACCTGCAATCGTATTATTGCTCAGGTTTCCCTGGATGTAAAAAATCGATATATAATTGATGGTGATTATATACCACCAATACATTCATAAAATTTATGATATTCAAAAAACAAATGACAAGCGCCAGAAAATTAATATTTAGGATGTTTAAATTTATATATTAAATATCATCCACACGTTATAATTCGCCCGGATTAATATGGATATTAACGGAAATTAAAACATGAAATATTTAAACAAACACTCAGTAAAAGTATTATCTTTAGTAATTTTATCAATATTATCATCAGGTTCATACGCAGATTCCGGTTATATTAATACAGGGGTAACTCCCTCCTGGTCGGGTTCAACATCTGGGGCTAACGTTTCCCCTGGAACGAGTATAGATATAACCTCTCATAATAACGCCAGCTCTATGGATGCAACCGTCCAGCGCGACGGTGCAGGTATCCCATCGGGGGCAACTGTCCCGGCGGGAACGAGTATAGATATAACCCCTCATAATAACGCCGGCTCTATGGATGCAACCGTCCAGCGCGACGGTGCAGGTATCCCATCGGGGGCAACTGTCCCGGCGGGAACGAGTATAGATATAACCTCTCATAATAACGCCAGCTCTATGGATGCAACCGTCCAGCG
>NZ_SEWS01000018.1:0-44431 GCF_004195095.1 Rahnella sp. CFA14(1/10)
TCTGCTGCCGTGGCCGAGCGTCGCCGGCACGCTGCCCGCCCGTATCTCCAGCGCACATCCGGATGAGCCTTATGCCCATATCAGCGCCGACGGTTTGTACCGCGCCCGGTTTGGTTTCGACCGCACCAAATGGCAGAAAGGCTTTGAGAGCTGCTGGCTGCGCCTGGCAAAACCCTATTCCGGGGATACCTGCGGCTTCCATATGCCGCTGCTGGATTCCACCGGCGTGGCGATTGCCTTCGAGAACGGCGACGTTGACCGGCCGTACATTGCTTATGCGCTGCACGATTCACGGCATCCGGACCCTGTGGCGTTACCGAACTACAAGCGGAACGTTATCCGTACTCCCGCTAATAACAAACTGCGACTGGACGATACGCGCGGGAAAGAACACATCAAGCTTTCCACACCGGCCAGCGGCAAAAGCCAGCTGAACCTGGGTGCGCTGGTCGATGACAAGCGTAAAGACCGCGGTCACGGCGCCGAGCTGCGCACCGACGACTGGGTGGCCGTTCGTGGCGGCAAGGGTGTGTTTATTTCCGCCGATGTGCAGGCTTGTGCCGGAGGTCAGCAACTGGACATGCAACAGGCCAAAGCACTTCTTTCCAGTGCGATGGTAGAAATGCAGAGCCTGTCGGCCAGTGCTCAACAGGCCCAGGCATTAGCCGCAGACATCGACCGGCAACAGACGCTGTTACAGCAGAAACTCGACAAACTTCAGCGAGCCGTTTTGCTTTTAAGCGCACCAAAAGGCGTCGGTATTGTCAGCGGGGACAGTATGCAATTGTACGCGCAAGACAGCCTGACGCTGACCGCCGGTAAACAGGTGGATATCGGCGCGACGAAGAAATTCACCGTCGCCGCCGGTGAGCAAATCAGCCTCTACAGCCGACAGGGAACCAAAATGTTTGCCGCCAAAGGCGACATCGACGTTCAGGCGCAGGGCGGGAAATTCACCACCTGGTCAACGGACGATACGCATATTGCCAGCGGAAAAAAAATGACGGTGACAGCACAGGACGAGCTGGTTCTGGTCTGCGGCGGAGCCTACATCAAGCTGAAAGGCGGTAACGTTGAAATTGGCGGGCCGGGGAAACTGCTGGTGAAAAATCAGGGTATCAGTAAAAACGGTCCCGGCAGCATGCAGGGTGCCATGAAGTCCTTCGAGCCAGAGAATTTCGATGAGAAATTCGCACTCGTACATCCTCTCAGCGGTGAACCTATCCCTAACGCCAAATACCGGATGACATTGCCCGACGGTTCTGTGCAGGAAGGCGTGACTGACGCTGCAGGAAAAACGGCTCTTGTTCAGAGCACACTACTCGACGGTATGAGTTTTGAATTACTTTAAGGATGAAAGAATGAAAACACTGAACAAGCTTGCGTGTGCTTCAGCCACAATTTTTTCTTGCCTGCTAATTACCGCCTGTCATATCCCCACGGCGGCAGACGGCTTTGCTATGACAACCGGTGGAGCAGGACTAACTGAGCAGTCCGGGCAGGTTGAGTACATGATTTACAATGTCCCACCACAAGTTGTTTATCGGATTGATGACCATAGATTTTTCACGCTAGAAAATTATAAAGACTGCGATCATGGAGGCATTGTCTATTATAACGACACTAAGCTTGGTAAGAAAATTTATATCAGCGGAGGTTCAAGTAGTAATGATATTTTAACACAAAACCCCACTATGAAATGGCAGGGAGAGTTTATTTATTCAGCCGATGAAAATATAATTGCCTATCCATTTTTCGTCATGTACTGCGCTAGTGATCACATGGATTGCAGTGCAGAGTTGGCATACAGCATTGATGGGAATAAAAACAAACTAAGATTGGGCACTACAACCGGAGATGATACATCGGACAAAAGTATCATCATAACCAATAATAATATTTACGTAAAAAACTCTCATAATAGCCGATATTACTCACACATTCTTTCTTTGGACAGTCATCCAGAAGGCTCTGGGGTTATTATAGAAAAAAATGAGATGCCAGCTATAAATAAAAAATCCATATCAAGATATTTTTCGTGTTCAAATTCGATAAAACCTTCGTCTGTGACTTATTCAAAAAAACAGAGTTACTCACCTTTAGCAACGGGAGTAGTAACAAATGACTGATAGTTCACAAGAGCCAACTCGAACTGCTCCAGTACATATTGACGACAATGGTAAGCATGTATGGGCTAGCATGTGCTCTCCATCCAATAACAAAGTCAGGGCAGCTTGTAACTATCCGATTCAGCTTCCTGGGCTTATTATTTTTGTGCATGGAGTTAACTCTGAAGGTGAATGGTATAAGGATGCAGAAAAGCACATCTGTGAGGGGTTGAATAATAGATTAAACCTTACTAGTGAATTTCAATTGCTGGAAAATGGATATTCAAGTGGTATATCTAAACCCCGAGAGATTACTGAATTAGGGCGTTCACCAGTCATCCGCTTTTATTGGGGTTATTCGGCAGGAAAGAATGCTGATGTTAAATATCAGATCCCTTTGAGAAATGCTGAAGGCGATGATTATCACGATTTGAAAAAATACCAAAAACTGTCTGACAATGAATTACAAGCTAAGGGGCCTTTCTATTGGGGCGGCGGCGCATTTCAAAATGGCTGCGACCAGTTGGTGTCTTTATGGAGTGAAGAAGGTTTTAGCAAATGGCTGAAGGAAATGCCGATCCCGTTCAGCGTTCAGGCCGCAAATACTGAGTTAGACCGGTTAGTTTCAGACGCTCCTGCGAGACAATATTATGCCCACGCTGCAACAAGGCTGGCTAATTTAATGGATACCATCAGAAATGATTATCCTAAAGATACCATTACGCTGATGTCCCACAGCCAAGGCACGATGATTGCAATGGCGGCAACGTTGCTTGCCAAAACCGGTCCTGATGCTTTATTTGTGATGAATTCACCTTATGCGCTTGAACATAAAACAATGGACAGGTTCGCCTACCCGTTTAATGAATGCATATCGACTAAAGCCAGGGTTGCCACGTTTGAGAATGTAGTTAAGAAAGTTGCTCAGCAAGCTAACAGGATGACATCTGCGGACTATAGCCGTCTGGTTGTCGGAGTCGATGCTGATAATAAGAGCTGGAAGCCAACAGGGATGGGACCAAACGGTACTTATGAGCGCGACAATCATGGCCGCACCTGGGTTTACAGTAATGCTCATGACCGTGTTATGGGAATGAAAGCTATTCGTAGTATCGGCTGGCAAGGCATCCCCAATACTCCTGATGGCAACATCAATAAGCTGCTTACAGGTCACCAGGGTCATCTGTTCCAACGGATGATGGCCCGAGGCCTGCATTGTGGCGGAGCCCCTCTGGTTCACACTCCTTTTGGAACGCTTCCCCCCGCAGGTAAACCGTTCTGGGATGACGGCGGTGAATTCATTTATCCTGCTCCCCCAGCAAATCAGACACTATTTATCAACGGTGAAAAGGTTCCCGAATCTTTTGATATACCCTTGAGTTTTGATGGTACGCGAGTTGGGGATAAACCCGCTGACGGAACCGACGGAAAAGGCTGGGGGCAATATTCCAGTGGAAAAATTAACGATGACACTTTTCCTTACTATGCCTCCCTATATGAAGAGCAGTGGATATCAGTACCCTCGTCACCTACATGGTCTTTACCCAGCTCTCACGATGATACGCGGGGCCAATTCACACGACGTCGTGAAACCCGCGAGCAAAAAGATGCCCGTATCGGCAAATTTATTTCACAACCCAGCGACCACAGTACATTACCGCTAAACCAGAATTTCATGACTCAGGTGGTTGCCTACGATTTACCGATCGGTATTTGTGAATGCTCAAACAATAAAAGCGATTTGGAAAAATACCGCAGGCTTGCTGACTGGCAAATATCGGATCCTTATTTCTCAAGCGGTGAACATCCTCGCTATACCCGCCCGGCAGAAGTCGTTGCCGAAAGCGCGGGGGGCATAGGACCAGACGAACTCGCCAAAATGAAGCAAATGGAAATCTACAAACACGGTGGCCGTTAAGGAAGACTGAATATGAGCAAAAAAGTCGTGGTACAGGGTGACAGCAGTTCATATGGAGGTCGTGTGACTTCTGCCTCCTCAACCTTTGAAATTGATGGTAAAAAAGCCGCCTTGCTGAACGATACGTTCTCCTGCCCTGAACATGGCAGTAACGCTATTGTTGAGTGCGATATGGGCTATGAAGAAGGCGGGCATGGCATTGTGGTACATGGCTGTAAAACAGCCTGCGGGGCAAAGGTATTTGCCAGCACACAAGCCGTGGACTTCAACTGATGGGCTGGTCAGTGCCGCAGGCTGCACCCTGTGAAAGACCAGCCAGATGGTCGCCCTGGGTTTGTGTGTGCATTTTTGCCATCGCCTATTTCTGTGCATTAGTCTGGGTAGTATTTGATACTCCCTCGACGGGGCTTTATTCATTGGCTTCAGGCCATTATCTGCCACTGACCGGTTTTACTGTGGTCGCTATCCTGTTTGGCCTCACAGGCTATCTTCTGCCGCTGGAAATCCAGTCACTTATGTATTTCGACTGGACGCACTGGCAGGCAAATACGCATGCAGTCTGGCAGAAATGGACTCATCAACATTTGTGCATTGTCGAGGCCAAAAACTTCAGTCCCGATGCAGAACTGCTTTTTCGTCTGGCAGGCCTTGAGCCCGCAGACCACGATGTATCTGCACAAGAGACTGTCGGCATTAATATCCCCACAGGAGGAATACTGGTACCGGGGATTTTCCGTTTTGAGGCCCTTAGTCGGTTCCTGCTAATGGGAATGATTCCTGCCATGCAGGGGTTATCTGACCATAAGATACTGAGTTTGGTGGTGCAAACTACGCGGCATTTGTCAGAAGAACATGCACAATGCCTTGAGAAAATTTGGCAAAGCCTGCCATTAACATCCCAACTCGATCTGCACTTACTTCCGGCAGAACTCCCCTTTGAGGGTTGGAATAACCCGTTAATCAATACCCAAAATCCGGTGTTAATTCTGGCGTTCCATTACCGTGAACCTGACGATAAATTGCCCGAGATCGCTACCTCACTGCTGCTATCCCCTGCTCGCCTGCTCAAACCTGATACACAAAAAGTTTCACCTCAGCTCTTCAGAGCCATGCCGTTAAACATGAATACACTGCCGGAAGATTTGCTGGAACTGCGAGACATGACACAGCAGCCGGCAGAGTCTCTTCGTCTGGTGTGGTTCTCCGGGCTGACCGACATCCTGCGTCAAAAGCTTAATGCCGTTGTTCATGACCTGAAATTACCGCTGCGCCAGGAAGCCCCTATGGGTGGGCAACTGGATTTCGACAAAGGTTGTGGAGGGTATGGTTCTCTTTCGGGCTGGCTGATGTTGGGGGCCGCTGCCGACATGATTAAGCGCGGGCAGGGCAGCCAGTGGGTATTGGCCGCCGCAGAAGAGTCAGCCTGGGCGGTGGTTGTCGGGACTCAAGCGCCGGTTCAGGCTGACTATCACAGCCAGTTACCCCGCGATGTCTACCCTGCCGGATGCCTGGTCGCTTCACTGCTGTTCAATCTGGTGTTGTTCTGGTCCCTCGGCCATGCCTTCCCGGACTGGCTGTTTTCTTTCCGGGGCACAATCACGCTGATCCTGACGCTGGTCGTCACGATGATTGGCAGCGCCGTAGGCCTGCGGATCATATTGAATCGCCTGCTTGAACCGCACTTTATCCGTTCTGCGCAGCAAGGAAGCTGATTGTGAAGAAAATCATTACACGTCTGGGAATATTGTTCCTGCTGCTGGCCGTTGCAGTCGCGATTATCAGTGTGTTCCGGCAATACGGCGTATTTTCTTCGTCCTCAAAGCACTCCGGCATTTTAATGATCGTTCTGATCATCACGCTGATTGTCGCGCTTATTGCCCTGTCATTTACCCTCGTCACCACATCGGCCAGCTGGCGGGTTCCTGTGCGCCCCAAATTCGCATCGAAGGGTACAGAATCAGAGCGGCCCGTTCAGCCGTCCATTGATGTTGGGCGATTAAAATCAGCCCTCAGGCATCGCTACGGCCTGCGCTGGAAGCGCAAATTCTCCTGGCTGCTGGTGATGGGTGAACCGACGGATATTGAAGCGGTCGCGCCGGGGCTGACGGGATCTGGCTGGATGACGGTCGGCAATACCCTGCTGTTATGGGGCAGGTCGCTGGCGGCGGGCGGCAATACGGCAGACCTTCATGCATTGCGCCGTCTGCGTCCTCACGCCCCTGCCGATGCGCTGATCTGGGTGAGCCATGAGGCGCACTATACCCAGGCGGAGCAGGCAGATCCCGTGCTTCGCGGTTATAAAATCGTCCGCCACCGGCTGCGCTGGGAACTGCCGGTGTATCTGCTGGACCGGCGTGAACTGAGCTGGCCGCAGCCTGAACTTGCGGTAAAGCTGATCGGTGTATTGGAGCACAAAAGGCTGACGCCGGCGTCTTTATCGTCTTCCGTGGAGTCCCTGCTCCCGGAGCTGCGCGCGCAGGGCATGGCACAAATCAGTGAAAATATGCGTCACACGTTTTTGCTGCAACTGGTCAGTGATTTACAAGCCCGCCTGTCCGGTTGGGCAGATGCATTCAAACCGCTGCTCAGTGGCTATTTTCAGCTGCCGCTGTACGGCGTGGTGTTTTCACCGGCATTGGTGTTTCGGGCATACGGCCCGCATGAGCGCGCGGATTCTCCGGTCTGGCGGGAGTTGTCTGCGGGTATTCATCGCCGCGCCGGTCGTCCGGTTGGGATGACGGTGCGTACCGTTACGCAGTGGTGTGCCGCCACCGCGATACTGATTTTTGCGGTCGGTACGATAGTGTCCGGCGTCAGTAATTACCGGCTGGTGACCGGCAGTGCAGAACAGGTTCAGCAGGCAAAAATCTCCCCCCTCGCCTGCAGTCTTGTCTTCACTGCGACAGAGGGTGCAAACCTTACTGGCTCAGCAGGAACAGGGCACGCCGCTGTATCGCCGGTTCGGTCTGGACGTGACGGATTCGCTGCTTCCTGCCCTCTGGCCGCAATACTCGGCGCTGGCCCATCGACTTATCGTTCAACCGGCCGAAATGCAGCTTAGTGCGGCGCTGGTATCCCCCACGCAGTCCTACGATGCCCTGAAAACCTACCTGATGCTGGTCCAGCCCGACAAAACCACCGGCGCGGAGGCGCAGCACTATTTAACGCAGCAGCTGACGCCGTTGCTGAAAAACGTCGCGCCGCAGGATATCGCTTTTATGGCCGCGCAGTTTGCCCGGCATCCTGACTGGAAAATTACCCCAGATAGAACTGCGGTCACGCAGGCACGGGCGGCCTTGCTGAATGCCATGAGTGGCGCGGACGCAGAACAAAAACTTTATGGTTCCCTGATTTACCGCACCTCCCGCAACTTCGCGGTTTTGTCGCTGACGCAGCTGCTTGACCGGTATCACCGACAGTGGTGAAGTACCCGCCTCGCGATTGCTGGCGTTATTGCAGCCGCTGGTCAGAACCACCCGCACAGCGGAAGGCATTGTCAGCGTGATCCGCACGCAGGCACCCAACACGCAGGCCACCGTGAAACCGCACAAGGTCACGCGGATGCCCGCTGGAAAACGAGCGAGATTCTCTTTTTCAGAACAACAAAGGTTGGGCGATCATCTGGTTCTTGGCAATCATACGGAGGACGCCAACTACTGCATCGGCGTGGAAATGTTTACCGAAGACGCGGCAGAGGCCAAAGGCTGGCTGCCCGGCGGCCAACTGCGGGAGGATGTGTTTACACTGCTGCGCGTGTATCTGGGGTGTGATTACGACGCCAGCCTGAAGTTGACCATCCCGATAGAATTGGCTCCACTGCCACGCTTGGGGGATCGTTCGTTGCTGATGGGGTATAACGTCGTCATGGGTCTGCGGGAGGATAATCGGGATGAAATGCCGAAAGAAGTGACGATGAAATTGGGAAGGATTAGGGCCCAAAAAATGGATAAAAAAGCCGGTGATCATCGTTAAATAGAGTGAATTACATCCAAGAGCAAGAAAATCCGGATAGGTATTATTGACTATCTGTACCGAGTATTTTCGACGAGTTTATACAGTAGCCTTTATTTCCTCGAATATAATAAATACAAGGGCTATTTTCAGCCCTTGCATTTATTAAAGACTAATTATCCATTTGTCGCTCAAATGCTTGTGTGACTAATGACATAACGTAAGGTAAATCTTCTAGCTTCTCGAATCCGATCTCAACATCGCCATTTCCCCATCGACCCAAACTGGTAACATCTTTGCATAATCCACGCGGATCATTAATTTCAGCAAACGAAATATTCAGTGAAAGACGCAGCCGCTTTGCTTGCGGTACAACATCCACAAAATTCACCTCAGCTTTATAAGCAATATAAAGCTTCAGGAAGACCTCTGTGACGCAAGGGTCAAGGGCCAACGTTGCTTTACGGAACGCTTCAAACAACACCTGAACATGCTCTTTAGCCAGATAGGGATGGTCTTCAAATCCATAAGTGAGGTTACCTTCACTCTTAGGCTGGTAATTGTTTAGAATATCATCGGGAAGATTGGCACTTGGCCAGACACTGCTTGCCTGCTCTGCCATTTTTTTTGCTCGGGCTATAATGGCTTCCTCACTCCATTTATCAAGAGGCGAAAGCCCGTCATTCAGGCGTAAATGACTGTATTTGAAACCACCTTCCATGTCGCGCTTATCAGCAAATGAGCGATTGCTATACTCCGAGTTATAGCCCGTCAATGTCAGGTTACCCAGCGAATGACGCCATGTTTCCCATACCCGCTGCCATTCATCTCCTAGCTCAGCTCTCCATGCAGCGGGCACTTTCTCTGTTTGATTATCGCACTGCGGCATGATGTGTTCGATAGTGTATTCATCTACTGGGATCGGCTCTTTATGCTTATGATTTTCAAGCCTTCTGAGCCAATAGCTACGACTTCTGAAGTTGTAAAGATCGCGGGTCTGAATATCCCTCTTAAACTCCTCATCTGTCGGGAAACGACGATAAGATGGCAGCAACGTAAACGCAGCTTTGAGGCTCTCCAAATATTGGTTCTTATCAAAACTTTTACTCAACCCGGCAAAGGTTTTATTCATTGAGTTGGTTGGTATGGCACATACTGCGCGACGAAATACATAGCTTTCCATCAGGCGCAGGGCTTCGGCGAAGTCGCTTAGGTTCAGAATATCCAGCTGGTAGTCATCATACAGCTCCAGCATCAGCGGATATGCAACATCCATTCTCAACTCGCGGATATTATGGAATATCTCTTTAAGGTGTTTATTTTTTTCAATACCTAACGCAATGGCACAATAGTAGATGGCATATTTATGTATATCAGCAACAGCAGATTCAACAGATTGACTATTGCGACGAAAGTACTGTTTAAACGCCTCATAAATGTCATCAATCTTAGGGATGTCACCGGTTTTTACTGTCAGGTAGTGACGCATGAAAGCATCGAATTGTTCGGAGTAAGCCTCCTGACCAAACAGAAGTTCCATTTTACGCCAGTGATCATTATACAACGTCGTTTGGCGCTCATTTTCCAGCCCCATGAGAATGTAATTGCGAATAAGATCGGCCTGGCTTAATTTTTTACCCGTTGAGTTCATGCTTTCAAATATAAGCTGAGGATTATCATGGTCGCGCTGGAGAGAGATATCCACCACGATTAATTTGCTGAGCCCTTTACAGACAGTCTCCAACAATTTTTCATTTTTTAGTTTATCTTTAAAGTATTCAAAGTTTTCCGTAACACGTAAAGAGTAATTCTCAGGCTGAGATTTTCCATCGATAATTGCACGTAACGTCTCGTTATCCGTCTGCGACAGAATAAGTTTATATCGCTTCTCGCCTGACAATAAGGGGTTAGTCAAATAGAAACCACGTAACTGGGCTTGACTGAACCCTTCAATAATCTCTTGCTCGCCCACGGCTTCGGCTAAAGCAGCTATCAACAATGACACTGTCGTGACGCGCTGTTGGCCATCAATGATCAACAAGGGTGATTGAGAGGTCACCGAATAAAGCCCATTTTCGATATAAACCACGGAACCGATAAAGTGCCCTTGATTGTTCTCATCCAATCCACAACGGAGAATATCATCCCACAGCTGTTCACACTCTTTCAGGCTCCAGGAGTAAATACGCTGGTAGATCGGGATGACCAACTGAGGTGCAGTCTGCAGAAAGTTGAGCAACTTGGCTTCTTTAGCCTTCATCCTTTAATTTCCTTGTTAACTATCTGAATTACAAACGATGGCCATCATTTATCCATTGCGACAGATGACGCGAAAAATGATAAGGGAAATACCTTCCTGATTATCGCCTAAACGCCCTGCTGCGCGTCGGTCCAAAAACTCAAGCCCCTTTCAACATATCAAACACAACTCGCGCAAACCCTTTCGCCAGTTCTGGATTTGAGAGGTACTGCATCATCATCTCTTGTTGAGCATCACTGCTGTCCATCACTGCATCATCAATCGCTTTTGGGAAATCCCCCAGCATGGCTTGCTCACGGGTGTTATTGGCAATCTGCGTCATCACTGCCTGGTTTTCCGATAACTTGTCGCGCACGGTAAAGGCATAGTTGATCATGTCTTTGTCGCTAAGATTATCCGTAATAAACAGGTCATTCAGTCGCGCCAGAATATTGGACAGAAACTCTTCTTTCTTATCCTTCGGCTTGGCTGTGCCAATGTCATTGCCCGGCTCGATTTTGTACTCTTCGGCATCTTCCTGCAGTTTCAGATGCTGTTCATGAAGTTTTGATAAGCGGTAATGGCTCATCTCCACATTGCTTAAATCAATCTCGTCTTCTTCAATGCGCTGCTCATGCAGTAACGGTCGCAGATGGCGGGCAAACAGGCTGAGTTTCTCCAGCTCCTTGTCATCGTACTCAACGATTTGCGACATAAACTCGTAGAAACGGACAAAGCTGCCGAGATCTTTCTTGAAGATATCCAGCTTGTCTTTCTCTTGTTTGCAGTCTTTGAAGCTGTTTTCCGCATTGGTGATCAGCACCACATCATTGGTTTTTTTCGTGCGCTCAAAGATCTCTTTTGCCAGCTTATAAGCCTCAACGGCAGAGCTATAACGCTTCTTCCAGCGCTCAACGGCAGGTTTGCAGATATTGCTAATCGCGGCGTTGGATTTGTTTTTCGTAAAGAAGGCTTCGCAGAATTGCTCGACTTCATTCCACTGGAAAATACCGCTGGTGCGGAGCTTCTGGAACAGCTCAAAGACCAGTTGCGGATCGCTGACATCGGTCAGTTCAGCCGTTTGATAGTAAGGCTGGAAGGCTCCCAGAATGTCGTCGGGTTCGTTGTAGAAATCGAGGACGAAAGTGCCCGACTGCGCTTTACCCGGATAGGTGCGGTTCAGACGAGATAATGTCTGTACGCACTCCACGCCACCCAGTTTTTTATCCACATACATGGCACACAACTTCGGTTGGTCAAAACCGGTCTGGAACTTATTCGCCACCAGCATTACCTGATAATCATCGCTATCGAAGGCTTTGCGCATATCCCGGCCTTTAAGCCCCGGGTTCATATTGGTTTCGGTAAACTTCTGATTCAGCAGTGCGAGGCTATTGTGGTCACTCTCCACAAATTCCACTTCACCAGAAAACGCGACCATGGCGTTAATCTTCTGGTAGTTGTTCTCCGCAATGTATTTATCAAACGCCAGTTTGTAGCGCACAGCCGCTTTGCGTGAACTGGTGACAACCATCGCTTTGGCCTGCCCGCCCAGTAAATGCATGACATGTTTGCGGTAGTGCTCAACAATCACTTTTACTTTTTGCGAGACGTTGTGTTCGTGCAGCACGACCCACTGGTTCAGTTTGATTTTGGCTTTTTTGCTGTCCACTTCCCGGTCAGGGTCGTCCAGTTTTTGCAGCAATTTATACGCCACTTTGTAGTTGGTGTAGTTCTTCAGCACATCAAGAATAAAGCCTTCTTCGATGGCCTGGCGCATGGAGTAAACGTGGAAGGCTTCCGGCTTATTGGTCTTTGATGCGGGTTCCAGAGGATTAGGACGGCGGCCAAACAGCTCCAGCGTTTTGGCTTTTGGTGTGGCGGTAAAAGCATAGTAGTTAAGATTACTGCTGTTTTTACGTGCGGCAATGGTGGCATCGAGGATATCTTCCGACGACAGCTCCACATCGTCATCAGCCTCATCTTTCATCAACACTTCTTTAAGCTGACGAGCCGTAGAACCGCTTTGTGATGAGTGTGCTTCATCGGCGATAACCGCATATTTACGCTGCTTGAGGCTGACACTGTTTTCGATGGCTTTCAGTACGAACGGGAAGGTCTGAATGGTAACGATGATAATCGGCTGTGAGTTTTCCAGGGCACTGGCGAGCTTTTCTGATTTCGAGCCATCGCCTTCTTTATTGTTAATGCGCCCGACCACGCCATCCGCATGTTCAAACTGGTAAATCGTGTCCTGAAGCTGATCGTCCAGCACGGTACGGTCCGTAACCACAATCACCGAATGGAATTGCTTCTCGCCTTTCTCATCATAGAGACGGGAAAGCTGGTGGGCAGTCCAGGCGATAGAGTTAGATTTACCGGAACCGGCGCTGTGCTGAATCAGATATTTATGGCCAGTGCCTTCATCTGCGGCAGCGCTAATCAGTTTATTCACCACATCCCACTGATGGTAACGCGGGAAGATCAGGCTCTCTTTTTTAACCTTCAGCCCGTTCCAGTCCTCTTTCTCTTCGATTTGCAGATGCACAAAACTGGCGAGGATTTTCAGCAGATTGTCCGGTAGCAAGACTTCATTCCACAAATAGCTGGTGGCGTACTCGTTTTCATTTTCAGGAATGTCGTTACCCGCACCGCCTTCTTTAGTGCCTTTGTTAAACGGCAGGAAGAAGGTGTCATCTCCCGCCAGTTTGGTGGCCATAAACACTTCATACTGGCTGACGGCGAAATGCACCAGAGCGCCACGTTTAAAGGTGAGCAGCGGCTCAGGCTTGTTGGTTACCGGGTCTTTCGGCAAACGCGTTTTCTTATATTGTTTAATTGCGTTGTGTACCGCTTGCTTGAACTCAGATTTCAGCTCAAGGGTGGCTATCGGCAAGCCGTTAATAAACAGCACCAGATCGATACGCCATTTCTTAGCTATTGAACCTGTTTCATCCAGTGCCGTTTTGGTGGCATGCGGGCTATAAATCAGCTCCGGCACCACACGGCAGATATTCTGTTTATAACGCTCCAGGGTTTCCGGGTTGAGATTATGCTCGGGCTTAAACTGGCATAGCGAAAAGCGCGCATTATGGCTTTTGATACCGTGGCGCAATACGCCGAGAGTGCCGTAAGTGCGCGACAGTTGGTCGGTGGCGTTGTTATCGGCTTTTTTAAGTTGCGCCACCAGCAAATCGAGGTAATGGCGTTCGGTATCGGTGGGGTAAATCTTCGAGAACTTTTCCCATTCCAGCGGCTGAGTGTTTTGCACAAAGGCAATGGCATCCTGCGAGTACAAAGCACGTTCGCGGTCATAGCTTTCTGGTTTACCACGAACCCAGCCTTTGTCTTCCATTTGAGCAATCATTTCATCCTGGAAAATCAGCTCTTTGGTAGTATCCATACTCATGCGGTAGCTTCCTCTGATTCCTCGATATGACTGGTGTCGGGCGCAACCCAATCACGCACATCGATTTTGCCGGTGACCGCGGCGGAGATAAGGGCGGTGCGGCGTTCCTGGAGCAAAGATATTTGTTGAGTCGTTTTTTCTTCAAGTTCATTAAATAACTCAGAATAACTATCTAAAACTTTAGCTATGTTTATTTGTTCTGCTAGAGGAGGGAAAGCAAATTTATATTGCTTGAATGCTTCTGCTGGAAGGTGTGCTATTGTCGCCTTACCTGCTCCGCTAATGAATCTCCCTTGCTTTACTGCATCATATAGCACGTAAAACATAAATCGAGTTTTGCTATTATTGCTTAATGGTCTCAGCCGATGTAATGCTTTTTGATAAAAACAAGGTGTTTCGCTATTCCATATTGCACTACGTCCAATCTCTCCTCCTTCGCAAACGAGAAGATCACCTTTTTTTACGCTATACCGTTCACGTTCCTCCAGTTTGAAATCCATAGTCGGAAGCTCTTCGGTATTAATTTGATCCCATTGCACATCTGTATTTCTTAAGTAATGACCAAGATATTTCCCAGTGATTTTTTTATCATCCAACATTTTTCCCAACAAAACTTCATAGTTAAAGGATAATTTTGCAACGTCCCAATGCTCCGGCACTTCCCCCAACCACTCAACACCAGAATCTCTCATCGCCACATTAGGGTTTAACCCTTTAGTCACAGCATGGCTAATCACTGCCTGACGTTTTTCTTTTAATAGTTCAATCAGTTGCTGCTGCTTCTCGATCAGGTTATCGATTTTTGCGGTTTCGTGATCGAGGAAGGCTGCAATCTGTTTACGCTCTAATTTTTGATTAGGAACTGTAAAATAATAATTACTTAAATGCTCCTGCGTCATACTAGGTAATGCAGTATTTGTGGAGTACCGAGAAAATTGTATCGTCAGTGCTTGGTAATAAAGATATTTTGCATCTACACCATTATGTAATTCGGTGTAATACATTGTATCAACAGTCCAGAATGGTTCGTTTATATATAATGGTTTGTCTATTGTTCCCTTACGACCAAGCAATACCGATGCTTTATTGTACATAAATTTTGAAGCAAACGTAAATTGCCCACCAGAGCCCATTACAGGGTACCCTTGTTCAGCTTGAACAGATTTATAATCGTGGCCGTTTTTTATTGTTGCTAGATTTTTTAATCTACAAATAATCCAATGCTCTGGTACATCCCCCAACCACTCAACCCCAGAATCCTTATACTCCGGATACGCCTTATATTTAGCCATCAGGAATGTACCTCCTGCAGCAACTTCATAATCTCAGCACTCACCGCATCCAGATCGGCGTCAATCTCTTCTAATGGGCGTGGTGGCTGGTAGACATAGAAATGGCGGTTAAACGGAATCTCATAACCGATAATACCGACTTCGCAATCTTTAGCATCGCGCTTATCAGCATTAATCCAGGCATCGGCAACGTGCGGCAGCACTTCTGCTTTAAAGTAATTTTCAATCAGATCGCTGGTGGCAATGGCAGGATTTAACGGCACATTTTCGTTATCACGCAAATCGCCGTCTTGTTCAAACTCCACCACTTTGCCTTTATACTCAAACGCACCATACAGCGGCTGCGCGGCTTCTTTTAGCACTTTTTTTACCACTGGTTCAGCGGCAGGGTTTTTAGTGGTGATGGCATCGATAAACTGTTTGTTCTCTTTGGTATCCAGCTTAATCCCTGCGGTTTTGATCGCGCCTTTCAGAGTTAGCTGGAACTCATTAAAGTCATTACTCACCAGCGCTTTACCACCAGCTTTAGCAGCCAACGCCGTCTGGATTTGCTGCGCCTTATTCATCAATGCACGTTGAGCCAGCCACAGTTTGCTATCGAGCAGGTCTTTAATTTGCTTCTCTTTCAGCTCGGCAAATTCAGCTTTGATAATGGCGCGCGCTTCAACTTCAATATCGGTAAAGTCACCATAGTTATCGTCTTGCCACTGTGCGGAGAACTCTTCATATAAACGTTCCATCGGTGCATTCAGTGGTTTGGTGGCAAAGCGCAGAGTGGCAATAGCTTCATCGGTCACCTGTGCTGACAAACGCAGCGGGCGCTCAATGGTCAGGCGGCGGTAACCAAAATCAGTGCCGTTAAAGATTTTGCTGGCGAAGGTTTTCGGTGCTTCGGTTTTGGCAGTTGCAGATTGACGACCACGGTTAGATTTTTGTTCAGGTGCTTTTTCAAGACCCAACTCTTCAAGAGAAGTTGCATCCACCACCTCAAACTCACCAAAGGTACGGGTGATAAGCTTGATGTCTTCATCGCCCATCAGGTTACGTTTAGAACCTAAAGACTTACGCATCTTGCCGCACAGGTTAGTGCCATCAATCAACTGAACTTTGCCCTTACGCTCGGCGGCTTTCTTGTTCGACAGGATCCATACGTAAGTCGCGATGCCGGTGTTGTAGAACATATCCGTCGGTAGCGCGACAATCCCTTCCAGCAAATCGGCTTCCAGAATATAACGGCGTATTTCACTCTCACCGCTACCTGCCCCACCGGTAAACAGTGGTGAACCGTTGAGGATAATCCCGATACGCCCACCGTTGCTCACCGAGCCATCGACTTTATCGCTATCACGCATTTTGCTAATCAAGTGCATCAGGAACAACAACGAGCCATCAGACACACGCGGCAGACCTGGGCCAAAACGCCCGTTAAAGCCTTTTTGTTGGTGCTCGTCGTTAATCTCGCCCTCAATCTTTTTCCAGTCCACGCCAAACGGCGGGTTAGAAAGCATGTAGTCGAACTGGTCTTGTGGTAACTGGTCATTGGAAAGCGTGTTGCCGAGCTTGATGCGGCTAACATCCTGGCCTTTGATCAGCATATCGGCTTTACAGATGGCGTAAGATTCCGGGTTCAACTCCTGGCCAAACGCACGCATCACCGCATTCGGGTTCAGTTCGTGCACGTATTCCATACCAGAAGAGAGGAAGCCGCCCGTACCGGCTGTTGGGTCGTAAATGGTGCGAATGATGCCGTCTTTAGACAACGCTTCATCATCTTCCATAAACACCAGCGAAGTGGTTAAACGCACAATATCGCGTGGGGTAAAGTGCTCCCCGGCAGTCTCGTTTGAGCTCTCCGCAAAACGGCGGATCAGCTCTTCAAACACCAGCCCCATCTCATGGTTAGAAATAGCTTTCGGGCTCAAGTCAGTGGTGGCGAATTTCTTAACGATTTTAAACAGCAGGTTTGCATCATCCAGCAGGCCAACAAATTCGTTGAATTTGAAATGCTCGAAGATTTCACGCGCATCCTTTGAGAAGCACTGAACGTAGTTCTCGAGGTTTTCTTTGATGTCGTTCTGCCCCATCTTGCCGAGATCCATCGGCGAGGTATTGAAGAACGACAGGCCTTTGGTGGCACGTAACAGGAACTTCTCTCGTCCTTCTTCCGGCAATGGACTGGCCTTCAGCTTCTCCGCTTCCGCAACCACAGCCTCTTTGGTGGGTGCTAACACACATTCAAGACGGCGTAACAGCGTAAACGGCAGAATCACGCGCCCATACTGGGACTGCTTAAAATCCCCACGAAGCAGGTCGGCAACTGACCAGATAAAGGCAGCCGTTTGAGAGAAGTTAGTGTTAGACATAGTGTTTCCAAGAAAGCTTTAATGAATGATCTACCGTCTGCGATCGACAACCTTATCGATACGGCAAACGCCAGATGGAATAATGAGATGGGCAAAATCATACAGCGCACGTGAATGAGTACAAGCACCAAATGCCTTAGGTAAATGACTGAGAAAGTGTCATTAACATTGAGAACGCTTATGAGTTATATCGGACCAATTTTCTTAGAGAAAACCCTAACCAACGCAATCCTCTGATTTTTAGAACTAAATTTTCAAATAAGCCTAACTACCGTGCGCCGCTGAAGCATAGATAAGATCCAGGAAATCAATTAGAGTAATCTCATAAAAGAATATTCTCCCCTCCTTGTCACTTATGGTGTAAAAAATGGACATCTTGCTGGCCCCCGGCGTGCTGGTGCGTAATGGCATTTTGTATTTTGCTTCAATATTGAAGAATGATGCGGCTCCCGGCTATGTGACTATCTTTTTAGTCGTCGCACTTTGTATTACCGTTGTACGCTGGCGAAAACTGGTTAAACGTCGCCTTACTGCGCTTGGCAGCATCCATTCCATTATTTCCAAAACCCCCGAAGATGAATTTAGCCTGCATGTTACCAATATCGATGCCGCTATCGCCGACTTAAACGTGACCGAAGAACAGCAAAATGTAGCCGAGGCATGGAAGGAATATCGGGAAACCCATATTGTCGACGATCAAGACGGTACCCTTGTGGTGCGCAATGCCGTTCGCCCTAGTCAGTTTTTTAATTTGGATGATTTGCATTTCACACAGGGCTTCTGGCGCATCGTTCCGGGCTTGTTTGTGACTATTGGTCTGTCTCTGACCTTCCTCGGCTTGATTTCTGCACTTAATTCGATGAGCACCTCGCTAGACGATGGCGGCAGCGCGGCATTAGAAGGTTTACTTACCATCGCCTCAGCGAAGTTCATCATGTCGCTGACGGGCCTGTGCTGCTCAATAATTTTTACCATAGGCTTGCGTATTGGCACGTCACAGCTGGAAAAAAGGGTTCATAGCCTAAATAGTTTGATTGAAAAACGCCTGACATTTATCAGTCTGGAAGATTTATCCATTCGTCAGCTAAAGGCTACGATTGAAAGTCGAGAACATTTCCGCAAGCTGGGACTTGAGATGGTGGCAGAAATTGGTCGCCCACTTCGCGAAGATCTGCCAAGAGCGATATCAGAATCCATCAGCTCCGCAATTACCCCCGTCATCCAACAAGTTAGCCGCTTAGGCAATGATGGTGTCGGCGAAATGGTACAAAGCCTCTCGTCGCGTTTTTCTGAAGATGTTGGCCGGGCCTTAACGCAAGCCAGTGAACGCATTTCGCTGGCAGGCGATCAAATCAAATTGCTCGCGGAAAGAATGGATCAAAGCTCAGGGAAAATGGGCAACGAAATGGAAAGCGCTATTGGACGCTTAGGTCTGGCAGTTGAAACGCTGCGGGAAGGCATGTCACAAACAGCGGAAACGGCAACGTCTGCATTCAATCAAGGTGCCGAAAATCTACTCGCAACCATGAACTCAACGCTACAAGGGATTAAAGACAATACGGGTGATGGCGCAAGAGCGATGGGCGAAGCAGCTGCAGATATGAAGGCCGCCGCTCTAGGGATCCGTACAGAACTGGAAACCGCAGCAAAACAGGGCGCAGAAGCCGCGCAAGCTCGCATGTCAGAATCAGCTTCACAAGCGAGCGATGCCATCGGCAAGGCTGCGACACACATTCTGAGCGCATTTGGTAATACAGCCGGAGAAATTACCAAAGCGACAGAAACGATGACTCAGAACGCCAGCAGCCAACTTCTTTCCCCTCTTTCCACCATTGCGGAAAAACTGGAAGACGTCATGGGCATGCTTGACGAAACAAGTACCGCTTTACGTCGTGCTTCAGAGGGTATTAAAGAGGGAGCCATTGCCTCTGAAAATGCATCAGGTAGCTTCCGCTCGTCGGCTCAATCGCTTACTGACGCAGCCGATCCGATCCGCTCGATGATGGAACGTATTGAAGTCAGCACGCGTCAACTGCGTGAGAGCAGCGAGAATAGCCTTTCAGCTATTGCCACCGCAGCGAAAACGAATGCAGAGCAATCCGCTATGACTCTGTCGGCAGCGCAAGAGACGTTGGGTGGACAGCAGCGTGCGGTTGAATCCACTTTGACGAACCTTCAGTCTTTGATCACTGCATTACGTAGCCAGGGCGAACGACTGGATAGTATTGATGAGAAACTCGGCAAGGCGTTCGACTCTTATCAGGAGCAAGTTGCAACGTCTGTAGAAACACTTTTCGATCACGTTAAAACTATGCAGTCCGCGTTAATGCCAGCACTGGATACCATGCAGAGTATTGTCGACCAGGCGGAAAACTTTGCACCTAAACAGGGACGCATGTCATGAGAGGGAACGCCAACCGTAAGCGTTCAAATGAAGAGGAAGAAGAATCCGTCTTTGTTTCAATGACGGACATGACGGTGAGCTTCCTGTTTATTGTTATGGTGCTGCTCGCATTCTTTGCCAGCCGGTATAACGATAAAAATACTGTTCCCCGCGACGAATATGAACGCGCGGTTCAATCACGCGATAAAACGATTGAAGATCTCCGCTCTGAAATAGCAGTTTTGAAGCGAGTCGATCCTTTGGAACAGTATATGTCTCGCGCAGCAACAGCTCGCCTTAACCTGCTTTATCAGCTACGCGATAATCTCAAACAGTCTTTCCCATTGTTGCCAGTTGATGTGATTCCTGAGGAAGGAACTCTGCGCTTCCAGGGCGAAGGGCTATTTATCAGCAATAGTTTTGCCTTAAGCGATGACAAGCGAAAGATTGTCGAAGCGCTGGCAAAAACCCTCGACTCACTCTTGCCCTGCTATACCTTTAACCAGAATGCGGGTTGGAATAAAAGCTGTAATCCTTCATTCGCCATCATTGAGGCAGTCCAGATTGAAGGCCATACTGACTCGAAAGGTGATGATGTTTATAACCTGAATCTTTCGACTAATCGTGCAATAACGACATTTACCAGCATGCTTGCGGCTGCACCGGATTTGGTCGCACATTTCAATATGCGGCATCAGCCAGTTCTTTCGGTTGCGGGGTACGGTAAAATGCGCCCTGTTCGCCCTAACGACACACAACAGAATATGGCCATGAATCGCCGCATCGATCTTCGCATTATTATGCATACTCCAGCCAATGCTGCGGAAATTGAAGACATTCGCCAGCGTCTGATTGAACCGTTGAAGAAGAGCATGCCATGAAATTGAGCGATATTTTTCTGAAGCCAGTCGCACTTTTCAAGCCAGCAATAGCGGTATCAAAAGGTTTATCGGCCAAGATTCAAGCCATTCATGAGCGCTGGCCAGACGTAGTCAAAGATATTGCCGAACGCGATCGTGAAAAGGTTTTACGCAAGCTGCTTGCGTATGTAGAGAGCTGGCAATGGGATGAGGTGAAAATGTCATTCATTTGCTCCGGCGCACCGATTGTTTTTGATAAAGAATTCAGAACTCAAGACGACTTTACCGCACTGCAAGAGTTTTATCTGCGGGAAACCATTGTTACGGACTCATCATCTTTTATTTCCGCAATGATTTCGGCATACATCCGCAGCTATGAACCTGGTTCAGCGCACACAACCAAAATTAAAAACTGTCTTGATATCGCCAGCGAGCACATGAGCGATAAATGGAAAGATGTTATCGAACAATTGCCTCAATTCTTTGATGCTAAGCAGGCGCATCAAGCGCTGGCCGAAAAAATGGTGATGATGGACTCACCGTGGAAAGAGCTCAAACAGTTTGGCATCGCCCGCCCGCACGAGCCGGGTTTAATGTCGCATGCTCATCTGGCGTATATCGCATTGCTTAGGCCTGAATTACATGAAAAAGCAGCTATTGAGAAGCTATTTTCCTGGTTGAAACCCGATGGCAAAAGTAACGCGTTAATGGATGGTGCTTCTGAGGCCATCAATGCGTTGTTATCACATTGGCTGTATAAGCAACCCGACGAAAAACTTTCACGTTTTCTGACTGAAACACTTGTAGCTTTGTACCAAGATCCACGCCTGAGTCGCGGTGGAGTATGGGGTAGCGTAGATGAACAATGCCGTAACCTCATCATCAATTGGCTGACACGTGAGAACATTTTGTTCTTCCTGGATGTGGTCTCGAAAGTTGAAGACAGCCATATGTGGGAACCACGGCGGGAATTTTGGTTAGGGCTTTATAACCAAGGGAAAATCACTGCAGCGTGGGTGGCATTTAGCAGCATGGCCTCCTTAAAAGCAAAAGAAATGAAAGGTTCTATGAGGGACTCTTCAACGCTGAACTTCGGAATTCAAACGGCACTTGGTAATCGTGATAAAACCTCATTGCTCATTTTACAAATTGGTAAATGTATCGTCATTGAAGGTTCACACAGTTATAAAGTTCATATTTTCCGAAGTGCTAATAAATACAGCCCAGAACTGTACCAATTAAAATACAATTGCGAACAAATCCGTATGCTACCGAACTCAGTTGCTATTCCACATTTGAGCGGCTGGCAGGATAAAGTGCGTGAACAAATTGAGTATCTGTCATGACATTTACCTTCAATCATAATGCAGAAACGATCACTCTGAATATCGCTGAAGAAAAACAGAGTTTAATCAGCCGTCTGTTTAAACGGCAGCAATCCGCAACATTATCTGGCCTCACACATAACGATCGCGCCTTAGCTTTCGCTATAGCTGATCTGAAAGCCCTGGCGGAAGAATTTGAAGAACCTTTGTACATAAGTCACGACTCTATACAAATGAGTCATCGGCTGGCTGGCCTGCTTGACTCAGAAACAGCACAGAATTTGTGCTTACCCCCTCTTGTCGATCTGACATTAAAAACCGACATTGAAGGTTCATTAGGTAGCGATACTTTTCGTTTACAGTATGAATGGCTACGCAACGGTGTTCGCCAAATACCACAACGAACAGGGGCAATTTTAGCTACATCTCAGGGGTTACGCCGGTTGCCATTGTGGATGATGGAGGCCATTGAAGTCGCGGAAAAATTTACACCAGGCGGCGGTGAAGCATCCGACTGGGAATCACTGGCTCGTTTCAGGCAATCTCTCGATCCCGGCATCCAGATGGGAAATGAGATCAATGCCGTTAGGGTATCGATGACCGATTTTATGCAAGGTTTAGAAGTCTGCATTGCTGATCGTTTTTCTATTTCCACCAGCTCAAATGGCGCTGACGATTTCGAGATAGTCCCTTTTTCTGGCAGGAACATAGAAGAACTTGAAAATAACGGAGAAGCTGTCAGCGAAGCTGCAGGTGAGTTACGTGAACAAACTCTACGTCGTTTCCAGCAGCGTGTCAGAACTCAAGGGACTCTTTCCGCTTATCGTGTTGGTGAAGGTAATTATCTGGTCATTGACCGAAGCGCACGCCCTATTCTTGACATCATGGTACAGAAACAAAAGTCTGCACCTGAAGAACGACGTGCTTTTATAGCAAACCCACGACCTGCAATTACCGATGCTGTTGAAAAATATCTCAGGCAATCAGGTAAGCTGGATGGGCTCGATGAGGTCGGCGAGGAAGAAGCTATTGAAGCCGCTTCAGGTCCCGCTTTTATTGAAACCGTTGAATATTCCGAACGCGTTAAAGGTATTTTGCTTTATCAAAAAGGCGCTGTTTCTGCTCACATGACTGGCGAAACAACCTGGTTACCAGAGGTAATCCCCGACGCCCTGGCCAAAATTATTGATGCGATGGATAGCCAGGCGCTGGCAAATGTCTGCGAGCAAATACGTATTGCCATAGATGCATCGCAACAGGAAATTGAGGTCGCTTCTTATCCAATCAAAGCTGCCGAAGACACGTTAGGCGCACTTGAAAAACGATTGGCTGATCTTAAAGAGATGGAAGGCTCGACAGAAATAACAGAAAAAAAAGATAAGCCCACAGTTGATAACCTACCTGCTGCTACGGTTATCCTGGATACCAAAGATAATTTTGAGGAAATATCCTGGAGACCGGACCTTACAGAACGTCCTGTATTTATCGACGAACAATTGCCTACAGGCGTTAAAACCGCATTGCGATTGCATCAGCTAGAAAGCTTTAGCCTGCAACTTACTTCCTGGAAGTCAGGGATGCCTGGCATCTTGAACGCAGATGAACAAGGATTAGGTAAAACGCTTCAAACCATTGCATTTCTTCGCTGGTTGAAAGAGAACAACCAAGTCAATACTGCCAGCAATAAAGAACGCGGACCGATATTAATTGTGGCACCCACATCCCTGCTGGAAAATTGGAATGCAGAGGTAGCACAGCATACCGATGGCGAAGGGCTCGGACATTTGCTCCGACTATATGGTTCATCATTAAGTCAGTATAAAAATTTCGATGCTAAAGGTATCGAAACGAAAGATGGTACTCCCTTACTGAATTTTCGGCAGCTTCACGAAGCTATTGAAGAAGGTAAAGGCCACCGTTTCTGGATATTAACAACTTACACAACGCTCACCAATTATCAGCATTCCCTTGCGAAAATTCATTTCTCAGCCGTTGTCTTTGATGAAATCCAGGCAATAAAAAATCCTGATTCGCTTCGCGCACGTGCCGCTCGAGCCATCAATGCTGATTATCGAATTGGCCTTACAGGCACACCTATTGAGAATACAACAAGTGACTTATGGGCGATCATGGATCAACTGGCCCCTGGGTCTCTGGATACCTTACGTAATTTCAACAGCCTTTACAGCGAACCTGATGAACGGAATATGCTTCAACTTTATCAGCAGGCTTTTGAACCCCGTAATCAGCTACCGCCTTTAGCGTTTCGTCGTTTAAAAGAAGATGTTGCGAAAGAGCTGCCCTCTAAAACACGTTTTCTGCATCCTCGTTTAATGCCTGAAGGGCAGGCAATTGCCTACGAAACTGCCCGGCTCAAACTTTCTCAAGGTGGTCCTGGCGCCGCATTGAAAATGCTCCAGCATATACGTGGCGTTTCGGTTCACCCGGCGATGGAGATGAGTGGGAACAGTCAGAGTTTTATCGATGCTTCTGCTCGCCTGACTGCATGCTTTAAAATTCTGCATCAAATTAGATCAAAAGGTGAACGTGTCCTGGTTTTCATTGAGCATCGAAAGATGCAATTCCGCTTTATGGAGTTAGCAAGACAAGAGTTTAGCCTTGAGGAAATTGCTCACATAAATGGCGATACACCTATCCAAAAGCGTCAGGCTATTGTACGTAAATTCCAGCGTCATCTTGAACAGGATGGGGGCTTTGACTTATTAGTTCTCGGTCCCAAAGCGGCAGGAACAGGTTTGACATTAACTGCCGCCACTCACGTTATTCATTTATCTCGCTGGTGGAATCCTGCTGTTGAAGAGCAATGTAATGACCGAGTTCACCGCATCGGACAAAAGTATCCAGTTCAGATCCATATGCCCATGGCGATCCATGCAGGTTATCAGGAGCATTCTTTTGACTGTTTGCTTCAAGGACTCATGTCACGAAAGAGAAATTTAGCGCGTGCAGCACTCTGGCCAATGGGCGACTGCGCAGGTGACATATCGCAACTGCAAGCGGCCTTGAAAAAGGAACAAAGTGAGGCAAATGGAGATGTTCTTGAAACGAGTATTAGAATGATGTTTGAAAGAGATGCAGAAACTGATGGTGCGCCAATGAGCGATGGCTCCTATCGGATAAGCTAATTTCCATAATTTTTAAATCATGATAGTGGGTGATAAGAATGGGGCACTAACCGGTGATTAACAAGTAAAATAGATGTTAAATTCCGCTTATCAATTAGAAGCAAGCCATTAATTAAAGCAGGGGAGCCTCTGAGATTAAATTTCTGTTTCTTGGCCCACGCACAGCCTTTTTAAAGGCTTGAACCGGTTAGTCAAACTATATTTAATTTGCTTACCCAATAAATATACAGTACTGCTTCTCAACATTTAACATTGGGCAAATAATTAATTATTCTATGTCACATCCAGCAGGAGTAAAAAATGCCTCTAGACTTGAGTAATACGCTTGTAATTGGCATTAGTGCCACGGCTCTTTTTGATATGAGCGAATCTGATCAGATATTTCGTAACATCTATGTGACCGACCCTGACAGCGCCATTGAAAAGTATCGAGCCTACATGCTGGAACACGAGAATCAACCTCTACAACCTGGAACAGGTTATCCTTTGATCAAGGCGCTTCTGGGTCTGAACCAGTATCGTCAACCGAATGATAAATCATCTCTGGTTGAAGTCGTCGTTATGTCGCGCAATAGCCCCGACACCGGTATCCGAGTTCTAAATACAATTCGCCACGACAAGCTAGATATCACCCGCTCTGCCTTCACAGCCGGTGAAACGGTCGCTGACTATCTTGACGCCTTCGATGTTGATCTGTTTTTAACAACTAGCGTAGATGATGCACAAAAAGTCATCGACTCTCGATTTTGTGCCGCTGCAATATTAAAAGACCCACCTTCAGGCTCTTCCGAAATCCCTGAAGGGCAAGTTCGCATTGCTTTCGATGGTGATGCAGTCCTTTTCTCAGATGAAAGTGAGCTGGTCTACAAAACTCAGGGTATGGCAGCTTTCCACGCACAAGAAGATGCTCAACAAGATATCCCAATGGCCGAAGGCCCCTACGCTACTCTGCTAAAAAAACTAGCGAAACTTCAAGACCGTCTACCTACTCGAATGGAATATTCTCCTGTGCGTATTGCTTTAGTTACCGCTAGAAACAGCCCCTCAGAAATGAGGGTAATTAAAACTCTCAGGAGTTGGGGTGTGTATGTTGACGAAGCCTTTTTCCTTGGCGGGGTTGAAAAAACCAAGGTACTTCAGGCCTTTAAACCTCACATTTTCTTTGACGATCAAGATATACATTTAAATGCCGCAGCGAAACTTGTCCCATCCGGCAAAGTACCTTATGCCAGCAATTCAGAGCTATTTAACGCTTCATGACCGATACAAAATCCCGGGAATATATCACGGTTCCCGGTTGATATTATTTATAGTCAATGATTCAAGTTCCCATAGATCCTGTTTATTTCGGACCCCAAATTTTTTCCCAAAATCAAACGGGCTAACCCCCTTCTCCCGATTCGCATCCAGATAATCCGCCCACCACTGCACCATCAGCCTGCGCTCCCCCAGATGCTCGGCCTTATGAATGTAGGCCGCACGCACAGAATTACGCTCCTGATGACTCATCTGCCTTTCTACCGCATCCTTCGACCACAACCCCGATTCAATCAACGAGCTACATGCCATGGTTCTAAATCCATGGCCGCAAACCTCAACTTTCGTATCGTAGCCCATAACCCGCAGCGCCTTATTCACGGTGTTCTCACTCATCGGCTTATCACGCACATGTTCCATGAGTCTGATGGTTATGTCACACCGGTTATCAGGGATCGGTTTTCGGTCCAGCAGAAATAGCATCCTTTCCAAATCAGCCAACTGATCTCGTCGCCAGCCCCAGTTCAAGCCGTAGCCCCAACGATTGTGAGTCACCAGATTATTGATGATGATCTTCTTTCCAAAACTGCACGGACTATTAGTTTTGTAATCCCATGACAGCCCTTTAAAGACGTTGATAATCCCCCGCTCAAATACCTCCAGTTTACTGTGATGTGGCTGCTCGAATGTGCTGAGAATGTTCTCTTCACTAATCGAAGGAAAATCACCCTCTTCCAGATTTTTTCGCCATTGGTCGCGAGCCTGTGCATCCATTAATGCCAACATACCAGACTTCAACATCAGATCACGCCAGACACTACAATCAATGCTTCGAGTAATGGTGGGCATCGCTTCACTCACTGGCTTGGTCAGCCTGCAATCATGACGATGCCTTTGTTGCATTGCCGTATAATTTTTTTCTCCATAAACGAAAACACCCGCCGGATGAGGGCGGGTGTTATGTGGTACTTCTAGTGAGGTATGACCGAAAATTTGTGCGGTGCCGTACTCATCCCGTTGATGGGAAACATGGAACAACAGGCTATTGTCGCCATTGCTGATATTGGCGCAACCAGCGTTGAAATGTTGAAAGGCCGATATTCATCATTTCAGCAGCCTGGGTAATCAGTTACTTGTGCTGAAGAACAATATTGACGTATTCCTGTTTGAACTTATGGGTAAACATTTTTCTTTGCACTCTTACTTCATTAGTGTTGCTTAGTATATCTCTAACAAATTGTCGGGTTTGTTTAGACAATTACCCACCTAAAATTCATTAAATTATTATTATGAATTAAACTCATGCTAGATTTAATTCCGCAGAAAATTAGCCAATGGCATTATATTTCACCATTTCACTTTATCATCCTCTTGCTATAACACGGACCTGTGACAGAGTATGTCGCACCAAACGCATGGAGAAAATAATATTAATTAAAATACATTGCGACACAACTTGTCATGATCATGGATGAAAATAGAATTTTTAGAGGAGAACAACATGAAAAACACTCAAACTTCTGAACTTGTTCAATCATACGAGCGTGACAATCCCCTTCAACTGTGGATATTGCGTCTTTTTTTCCGGTTAGGCGCACATAAACAATTCATGACTCAGCACGGATTCAATAATCAGCCTCTGGCTAGATATCTTAATCTGACTAAATATGAAGACGAGGAGTTCAATCATCAGTTACAGCAATCGATACTGGGGGTTTTACGTCTGCGTCATGCAGAGCTTGAACGACAAATCCCGATGGCGACGCCTTCTGAATTTCAACAGGCTTTAGAGAGCTTAGCCCACCGAATTGGACTCAGCCCTGCTGAAAGCTTAATTCTGGAATTCACTTTGCAACTCCATCAAGAGCAACTGCTTGATGATACCGCTGACTACCTTGGAGCGATGACTTCAGCCAAAGTTTACAGGGCTCTGGCTGCAGTACTGGATCTCACGGAGGACGATGTTCGCTTCGCATTAGGACCATTAAGCGTATTAACAAAAACCGGTCTTGTGAGTCTGGAAACCAATGGCGCCTATACATTACGCAATAAACTCGAGCCATTTTCTCCGACCTTTTATGAGCGTCTGTCTGCGGGTGAAACAGACCCAGCCAGGCTACTGGGGGGGATGATTTCCCGGTGTGAACCAGCACATCTTAAATTTGAAGATTACCAGCATATTCCAGCGATCAATGTGATGAGGCAGTGGCTTCATTATGCTTTTCAATCCAGTCGTATCGGTGTGAATATCCTGATTTATGGGCAACCGGGAACTGGTAAGAGCCAGCTTTGCCGACTGCTGGCCGAAGAGTTAAACAGCGAAATTTATGAAGTTACCAGCGAAAATGAAACTGCAAGGCCCATCAATGGCAGTCGCCGTCTTCGCGCATGGCGGGCAGCGCAACGATTTTTTGGTGGGGAAAAAGCACTCATCCTGCTCGACGAAGCAGAAGATGTTTTTAGTGAAAGCCAGGGATCGCTAACAACGGCGCCCCAGCCCGTACCAAAAGCGTGGGTTAATCGCCTGCTTGAAGAAAATAGGGTGCCCACCCTTTGGGTCTCTAATGAGATCCGCGAAATGGATCCCGCATACATCCGCCGGTTTGATATCGTTTTAGAATTAACCGCCCCTCCCCGGGTACAGCGGGAAACGATTCTGCGTGAAGCTTGTGGGGCAACACTCTCGAATAATGATATTTCACAACTTGCCAACATCCCCTATCTGGCACCTGCCGTTGTAAATCGAGCCGGGACAATTTTGCATTCCATCAAAGATAAACTGGATGAAGAGAGGCATACTCACTATTTAATGTTTTTAATTAATAGCACCCTAAAGGCTCAGGGACATTTGCCGATAAAGCTAAAAACTAAAGTCAAATCATCTGAATTTTATAACATGGCATTCATTAACAGTGACTGTCCGCTTGGCGAGATTGCCGCTACCTTGTCACCCGTCGATTCAGCCCGCTTTTGTCTTTATGGCCCCCCGGGTACAGGTAAAACCGCCTGGGCTTACTGGCTGGCAGAACAGTTGAAGCTCCCCGTGATTGAAAAAAAAGCGTCACAGCTATTCGGCAGGCATGTCGGTGAAAGCGAGCAGAATATTGCCGCGGCTTTTGAGCAGGCCCGACGGGATAACGCCGTGCTGCTCATTGATGAGGTGGACAGTTTTCTCACCGCCCGGGAAGAGTGCCGGCAAAGTTGGGAGATCAGTTGCGTCAATGAAATGCTCAGCCAGATGGAACATTTCGACGGAATTTTTATTACCACCACGAACAGGTTCGATGTGCTGGATGCAGCAGCATTACGCCGTTTTGACCTGAAAATTCGCTTTAATTTTATGTGTGATAATCAGGCAATTGCACTACTGAATCTTTACTGCAAGCAACTGAAACTCGGTGAGCCTTCACCTTCGGCTATCAATGAATTAGCGAGATTGTCCTTGTTGACGCCTGGGGATTTTTCCGTCGTATCACGCCAACATGCATTCAAACCACTGACATCCGCTAATGCATTTGTTACCGCTCTTAAAGCGGAATGCCGGGTAAAAAAACGAGAAGACGTCGCAATTGGGTTTATGCATTAATCAGTTTCGTATGGACCGAAAGGGAATAAACCATGGCCAAACGACCAGAAACAATAGAAACAACACTGCTTGCTCTTGAATTGTTACGACGAATTCCGCGCGGCAGGAAAACCACCGCCAAAGAATTACATGAACAATTGCTTCATGCGGGAATTGAGCGCGATTTGCGCACCATCCAGCGTCATCTGGAAATGCTCTGCACTCATTTTGATATTGAATGTGACTTACGCAGTCGCCCGTATGGATATCGCTGGTTAGAGGGATCAAAAGGCGTTTCCCTTCCCATGCTAACGCCGCAGGAATCTCTGATTCTGGCCATGGCCGAAGCACACCTCAAGCCGATTCTGCCCAGCAGGTTAATAAGATCAATGACGGGCTTTTTTACTCAGGCTCATCGAAATCTCCACGACATTGGAACCGGCCGACTCGAGGCGGAGTGGCCGGATAAGGTCAGGGTCGTGGCAACCAGTCAGCCTTTGCTGCCTCCCCCGATAGCGGAAGGTATTTTTGAATCGGTAAGCGAAGCTCTCTATCTCAACCGCTGGCTGAAGATCACCTATCGTAATGCGAGTGGCAAAGAGAGTGAAAACTCAGTGATGCCGTTGGGCCTCGCACAGCAGGGGCCCCGCATGTATCTGGTCTGCCGTTTTGAAGGGTATAACAACGAACGGAGTCTGGCGCTAAATCGTATTCTGGCAGCCAGCATCAGCACATTCACTTTTGTGCGCCCTGCCGAATTTAACCTGAAAAAATATGATGATGATGGTCGCTTTGGTTTTGGTGAAGGTCACCAGATATATCTGAGGTTTGAAATTGACCGTACCGCCGGACTCCATCTGATTGAATCTCCGCTTTCACTGGATCAAACCCATCGGGAAATCGGCAATCAACGCCTGGAATTCTCCGCCACAGTGGTAGACAGCGCCATGCTTAAGTGGTTTTTAGCCGCCTTTGGGGAAGCCGTCAGTAACGTTCAACGGCAGCCTGTTGTGGAAGGAAGCACCACAGAATGAGTCTGAACAACATTACCTGGGGTCTTTGCGCGCCTGCAACCGTACCTTCCGTTAGAAGAACACGTACCTTACAACTTAGCGAAATTGTTGCGCGCTTCCATCATCGGGCTGTGCCAGGTTTGGGCGGCGTCTGGTTTGGGCGCCAACTGATGATGGCGTTACAGGGAGTGGCGATAGCATCTCAGCTGGGCAAAGACGTCAGCAATATCGAAGCCGCGAATGCCATTGAAGCGCTTTGCTGCTGGCAGGGCTTTCGGGAGAATGAAGGGAAGAACCGAGATCGTCGCCTGCGTGGCATCCGTAAGATTCGCAGATTAGAACCTAACCGCCTGACCTTCAACGCCGCAAGAAGACGCGCTTTCTACGTCACAATACCGATGCGTATGAGTACGATTGAAACACTGCCCGCACTGGGATTTGTTCATGCTCAGCGTAACTTTAACGCCTTTCAATGCAGTCAGGTGGGCGAACAACTTGTCAGGCTTGAAACGCTGCAAATGGCTGAGCTGAAAAAATGGATCAGCTCACCTGACAGAAAGCCGCCAAAAACCATCAATTCGCCATTAATCTCCTTATCGCAAGATGCCTGCTTGCTGATACGAAACCAGCTGGAAAATGCAGGCAACGACGAGGATAGCAAGCGTCGCAGGGACGCCTTGCGATGGATGGATCGTTTGCGTCAGTCCCCGCCTAAACCACTGAGCTGGAAAGACCGCCCTGACGAAATTTCATCAGATCACTGGCACGACTTACAGGCGGGTGCCTATTTCTTCAAAACACAAAACACGGCACTCGCACTACTGGATCTTCTGGAATATGAAATGGCTCAGCGTGGCTCTGCTCTCTCATTGCATCAGAGACTCCCACTTGCAATCAGCGACACGGCTGAAAGGCTGAGGCTTGACGCACAAGCATTTTTGGATCTGAAACACAGTGATGCGGCTGCAAACCAGTTTTGCAGCGAATGTACCCTGGAACCTGTGGCTTTATTGCACGCACTGGTCAGCCGTGACGGTCATATTCTCAAGCTAAAGGGCGACCTGATTGAACCTGGCCCGGCCTTTGATAGCGGGGTCTCTCAATCTGCTCAGAACACCGAGGGGGAAGAACAATATGCCGAAGAGGCCTCCGGTTTTTGGCCTGCAGCAATATCCTGGCGGATCCACAACCTGTTCCTGCTCAACCTTGATCTACATGGCAAACTGGCGGATTGGTTAAAGAAGGAAATGAATAATGGCTGATTTCTCAAAACTGCCTCCCTCTCTGGCCGACTATTTTGATGCGCCTGAGGGTTATAAGGGGCATTTTGGCTGGCTATGTGGTTATTCAGCAACGGATGACTTTCTGGAAAATGCAGTGGATCGCTTTAGCTGCCTTAATCAGGCTGCGCGGGCTCATCACGGGCAAATAAAGCTGGCACTCTTTCTTGATGCCGGAAATAAGCCTATTTCCACCGTTGATGTCCCCGGCGTATTACATTGCCAGATGAAATCAGCTCCACCGCTGTGTTTACTTCATGCGAAAGTCGCTCTGCTGGGATTTAAGCCTGACCAACCGGAAGATGCCTGGCGATTACGACTGGTCGTCAGCACCGGAAACTGGACAAAAGAGACACTGACTGAAAGCCTTGATTTGGTCTGGTGCCTGGATCTCTCCAGTGATGCGCTGGAGAACGTCACTAAAGATATTCAACAAAGTTGCGCGGATTTTCGTGCCGCACAAAATTTATTTGAGGAGATCTCCTCCTGGTGTGACACCAGCCTGTTGTCATTAGAAATAAACGACCGGCTAACGACCGGAGGACTGGCGCGGCTGGATGTCAACGCATGGCTTAACGTATGTCGACAATATGCCCACGGTAAACCCCGTTTGGTCGACAACCGCAAAAGGTCACTCTTTAATCAGTTGAAATCCTGGCTGGAACAGCCTGCCATTGCTGGAAAGAGAAATTATCTTGCGATGGGTTCCGGTTTCTATGAAGGGGGTAAAGGCGACAAATCATTGGTGCCACAGAAAATTGTCCGGCTTTTACAGGACGACGATTTATTAACAAAAAAACCGGAAATTGATCTCTATGTTAATCCTGAGGCTTGTCAGGCGGTTGCCAATAATGTGGCAACGCTCAGAGAACAACATATCACTGTCAGACCCCCTTCTCAGTTGGCAAAGACTGAACGCACCCTACATGCCAAATTTATTTTCAGTGCTAACTACCGCAATGTCAGCGATACGCTGACTCAGTGCTGGCTTTATATGGGCTCAGGAAATCTTACCGGGCCTGGCTTTATGCAGCGAATGAAAACAGGCGTGGGAAATCTCGAAGCCGGAGTATTTTTTTCACCGGAACGGTTGGCGAGAACCGCGGCTGGGAAGCTGGCTCCCGAAAAAACCCTGGCATGGTTGCTACCCATCCAGTCAGAGATTGATTGTGATGCTCTGCAAATGCCCCTTCAGGCGGGACAGGAGATGGAGGAACGCACTCCCTACTTTGCACCGCCCATAACCTGGCTCAAATGGACACCCCTTGCAGACGGTCAGGGTACCCTTCATTACTCTGGATCCCCCGAGAATAACATCACCGCTTTCGCGCCTGGCGGAACTTCCTGTCCCTTGGTTTCGCAGGGGTTTCTATGGCAGGGCGAAATGCCACGCTGGGTGGACATTGCCTGGCCGGCAGATAACGGGACACAGAGTGCAAAAATTCCCGTTGTTGATGCGCTTGGCCGCATTGCAGCAACGCCCTTGCGGCCGCTCGATTTGGAAGAAGTGCTTTGGCAGCTATCCAGTTTTCCTCACACACCCGATGTGGATTTTGCTGATCCAACCAGCATGTTGACAACCTCAACAGCGGGTTCTTTCACGATAAATTCTGACGACCAGCCGGTCTCCTTTCAGCCGGTCAGACAGGTAATGGCGTTAATCGAAGGTATTGCCGAGCGCCAGACCACGCTTCCTGAAAGCCAGTGGCTTTACTGGTGCCGTAGTCTCGAACAGGCACTGATTCAGGCAAGCGACAATGGAGATATCACCCGCTTTATGGATCTTGGTATCAATCCACTCAGTCCGCTGAGAGAAGCACCTTTCCGGCCAGTGTATGCCGAAGACGATCAGAGTGATAAGGGACAGGATTATCTGCAGATGCTGATGCGTATTGAACAAGCATGGGGTGTTGATTCCCTGCGCAATTTCGGAGAGTGTAAATGAAGAATAACTTTCAGGGCTGGCCAGTCGTCACTGAGTTATTACGCGAACTGGTTACGCAGGAACAGGTAGAGCTTAATGCCGGGCAAAAAGCAGCCTTGCTGGCAATTGCCGATCGCATTGAACATCATGGCATTATCCTGGCGGACGAAGTGGGTATGGGAAAAACCCGCATCGCCGCAGCACTTTCCCGTTGCGTCATTGCGGCAGGCGGCAGAGTCGCCGTTTTGATTCCGGGTGGACTGGCGGCCAACTGGCGGGAGGAGCTAAAAACGGTAGGTGTCACCCCTTCCGCACCGCTGCTTAGTCTTAAGCAATATATGAGTGTGTGGGAAACGGACATACCATCCGCCCCCTGGTTTGAGGAAAATTGTCTGATTGTTTCCCACTCCATGGCGAACTGGCGACTGGGCGAAAAAAATAATAATCCGCAGCGCTGGGGATTGCTCCCGGAACTCTGCTGGCGGTGGTCTGAAAAATGTGATTGCCCTTCATTAACCGAGCCTCATCTCAAGCTTGCTGCTAAAAAAATCAGCGCGGCGATACGTCGTCTGCCCGCCGCACATCCAGCCAGAAAACAGATCAAATCGCTGACGCGTAAAATCGACTGGGATAAAGCTCTGTCGGATAAAGATTTTGGCGTGTATTCAACACAACGCGAACATCTTGAAACCAGTGTGGGTCTTGGGCTCGGGACGTTTGAACTTGTTATCGTCGATGAAGCGCACAAAAGCCGGGGACAAAGCAGCAGCCTGAATCGTTTGCTGGAAAATATCATTCAGCCTGCCAGTGAAACCCGACGACTGGCCGTCAGCGCTACGCCCATTGAACTCGACAGCCAGCAATGGACACAAATGCTGGCCCGGATTGAGGTCAGTTCTCCCGAAGCTATTCAGGCCATAGAACATTACCAGGCCGCCGTCGCAGACATCAGGGAAAACTATGCCAACAGCCTTTCACAACAGAAGTATTACCAGGCTTCCGCTGCGTTTGAGCAGGCACTTTCGCCGTATCTGTTGCGTCGTGACAAACGCGAAGACGAGTCCGTACAAAAATTCCATCAGCACTCAACCCGTCCCTATCGTCGTAAGAAAGAGATCGTGGTGGATACCTTCTCACTGCCGATGAGTTGGAGACAGGCGATCTGCGCCGCTGAAGCGCTGTCGTTTGTTTCCCGGATGCACGAAGACAGCGCAGCGCAACGACTTAGACTGACGGTTGGCAACGGGCATGGTATCGCCACGCTGTTGAATGCTCCGGAGGAAAACGTTATGCCTCCGTTCGAAACGGATCAGCAAGAAGTCACTGAACCGGGAACCAGGGCGCACGCGGATAAGCGCCAGCAACGTGCCAAATGGTGGCAGAGCCAACTCACCCCCATTCTAAGTACGGGTGAAGAAACCCCCCTCTTTACCCATCCTGCAATCCTGGCTGCGGTTGAAGCCGTAGAGGAGGTTTGCTCTCGCGATGAAAAAGTGTTGGTTTTTGGCCGGCTTACCCGACCAATGACCGCACTGGTACAGTTACTTAATGCACGCGAAATGTTGCGAACGCTGGAGTCAAAACAAAATTACTGGCCACATGAACAGTTGCCAGTGTCCGAGTGGCCTGCCGTTCAATGCGCCTGGCGTCAGTTATATGACGGCGAGGCCAGCCAGAAGGACATCAATGCACAACTTGCCAGTCAATACAAAGAGCTAGATAACAGCCGTATCGCATTTCGCAATAGCCTGATTTTACGGCTTGATGAGGGATTATCGACCTGCGAAAGCCACAGTGTGAAAACACTGTTTAACGTCTTTAAGCAACGTGCCCCTCGTCGCGATGGTAATGAAGATTTGGTCATCGTTGCCAGGGCTATTTACTCGCTGACCGGGACAGCTGAAGAACGACGCTCCCCTGCGCGCCTGGCAGACGTTTTTACCGATATCGTTAATGCCACGCGTGATCGTGATAACCCCGACAGTGACGAAGAAGTCGACGGGGAGAGTCAATTTGCGGAGCAACGCTGGCAAGTTGTTGTGGACTGGCTCCATGAAGAGTACAGCCGTCGCGAAAGTGACTATGCACGCCTAATGAATGGACAAACCTCGGCAGCCAGTCGCAACTTGATTAACCTGGCCTTCAACCGCCAATACAGCCGCCCTTCTGTTCTTGTCGCTCAATCGCTGGTCGCCAGAGAGGGACTGAACCTGCATCTGGCCTGCAAAACGGTAATCATGCTGCATCCGGAATGGAACCCTGGCGTGGTAGAGCAACAGATTGGCCGGGTCGATCGGTTGAACAGCCTCTGGCAGAAAAAACTTGAGGAAGCACTGAACGCTGGAGAACGCGGCGATGCGTTACCGACCATCGATTTTATGCCGGTTATCTTCAAAGGCACTTACGACGAGCGGAACTGGCAAGTTCTGAACCAGCGTTGGGATAACCTTCGTGCGCAATTACATGGCAATCCCTTTTCAGTCAACACGCTTCAGGACAATGTCGGGAACCGGGAAAATATGCAGTCAGTGATTGATGCTGCACCGAACTTTTCTCCCCTGAACCAAAACAGAAGGCCGTCATTATCTGACTGATAAATTAGCCTGAAGGTTTTCAGGCATGTGCCGTTACTAATAATCAAATTGTAAATTTTTCTTCTGCCGTTTAGACCTTGTGAGTTAACACCAATGCCAGACGTCAGGGACCGAACTTTCTACATTTTAATAAGGATGATCATGCACGAGAACAATGTTGCTTTACTCTGTGATGAAGCCGGACGGCTATTGCAGTTAAATATTGAATTGCTGCACAAGATGATTAACGAACCGAAAGTGTTAGCCAATGACCAGGGGCAGTTATTTGCCCGGCATAAGGCAGAGAAAAGAGTTGAAGAACTTGAGGGTGAGCGGTTAAAAATCGCCCGTAAAGAGATCGTGCTTGCCGTCGTCGGTACCATGAAAGCGGGAAAATCCACCACCATTAATGCCATTGTTGGTAAAGAGATTCTGCCCAATCGTAATCGTCCGATGACGTCAATACCGACATTGATTCGCCATGTGCCGGGTAAGCTTATCCCGGATTTACAGCTAAATAATACTGACGCCCTGCATAACCTTCTGATTGATTTAAATAAGAAAATCAGCACACCAGAAGGTAAACATCTTGTTCGTCAGTTGGAAAAGGACAGTGAGAAGAAAAAATTACTGGCCATCACCCGCAATGTTGAATGGTTGAAAGATACCTATCTTGATGAGGTAGAAATTTTCTCCTGCCTGACCCATCTTAACGACCTTGTGCGCCTTGCCAGCGAACTTGAAGTCGAATTCCCTTTTGATGCCTATGATGAATTCCATGAACTCCCGGTTATTGAAGTGGAATTTAGCCACCTGACCAGTATGGATGACAGCCAGGGCACGTTAACCCTGCTCGATACCCCGGGGCCAAACGAAGCAGGCCAGCCACATTTGCAGGCGATGATGCGAGATCAACTGCAGAAAGCTTCCGCGGTTCTGGCCGTTCTCGATTACACCCAGTTAAATTCTCTGGCCGACCAGAATGTGCGTAAAGAACTTAATGCAATTGCCGAAGTGGCTGCCGGACGCCTGTTTATTCTGGTGAATAAGTTCGATCAGAAAGATCGTAACAGCGATGACGCACCGACGGTTAAGCAAAACGTTCCGGCAATGCTCGATGGTGACGTTCTGACGGCAGAGCAGGTTTATCCGGGCTCTTCCCGCCACGCATACCTCGCCAACCGGGCCCGAAACGTCCTTAGCCATTCTGATGCGCTACCAATGAGTGAAGAATGGGTAAAGGATTTTGCCCAACTGGCTTATGGACAAATGTGGGATGAAAGCGACCTGCAGGATAAAGTCCAGAGCCTGAACCGTGCTGAAAAGATCTGGCGCCATTCGCTGTTTGATAAGTTGATCACTGAAGTCATTCATGCAGCGCATGCTAAAGCAGCTGCCTTAGCCGTGGATTCTGCTGCATCAAAACTGGTGCAAAACGCTGAAAACGCCCAAGAATACCTGTCTGTGCGCCATCAGGGACTCAGGGCGAGTATTACTACATTGCAGCAACAGATTAATGATCTGCTTACTGATATCGAAAATGTCAATTGCTGCCAGAAATCGGTAGATAAAGAAGTCACTGCTTCCATGCTGCGGGTCAAACAGGAATCTGAAGTTTTAATGACACAGGTTCAGTTAAAACTGGATGGGCAAATGGAACATTATTTCCGTGACGGTAAACGTCAGGAAAAAGAAGAGATTGAATCTTCGCAGCTAAAAAAACGTGAATCTTCACTGGGCAAATTTCCCAGGGTATTGGCGAAAAGATCCAAACCGGTAACGAGGGACTTTGATCCTGATAATCCAGTAGTGACATTTGCAGAGCGTGCTGCAGCGGAAGCCTTTGTAGCTAAAATTGAAAATTCAGTCATGTCACTTCTGGATGAAATCGAGGGGGACATCAAGCCGACCCTGACGGATATTGTTGCCGGGATTGAAGAGAGTTTCCACGGTAACGCGCTAAGAGCGATAGATAATATTGCTAACCAGATCAATTCACGCCTGGAAGAGGGTGGATTCTCAATTAAGATCTCGTTCCCCCAGGTTAAAAACCTGCAGGCTCCTTTGTCTGTCAGAAGTCGTATGACCACATTGCTAGAAGAAAAATCGTTCAAAGAAACGCATTATCGCCGCTCCAGTAGTATGTGGGGATCTGTATGCAAATGGTTTAGCACCAACGACTGGGGTTGGGAGGACTACAGTGTGGAGGTTGTCAAATCAGTGGTTGATATCAATAAAATAAAAGCAGCAGTAGAAGTTCAGAGGAAGGAACATTTCGAACAACTCAATAAAATTATTCAGGAAGAAATCAAAGACCCCATCGTTGCTGAGATCGACCTGTTCTTTCAGCAGTTTAAAAGTAAAGTTGAGCAACTCCGCAATACTCTGATCCAAAGTACAGAAGATCACAAAAGTGACAAGCAGCAGCAGGAACAGCTCACAGAACGTTTACATGAATTGCAGAAGCTGACGCCGGAAATGATACTCGACGGTAAAGCGCTGAAAGAAGAACTGGAGGCGCTGCTCTGATGACACTTTTTAAAGAGACTTTTGCTGATATTGAAGCCTGCCAGGTACTTGAGTGTATTCCTGAAAAATTCGTTGTCGATTTTGCTAACGGTATTGATGTTGTAAACGATCATCTGCGCAGCTCGCAAAACCGGTCATTCTTTCAGCGAATTAAAGAGGGCATGAGTGGACAATCAGCTGCAAGACAACAGGCGATAAACGCTTCTTTTAACGACGGAATACAGGCATCCCTTACCTGGCTCACCGAGCTGACGTCATCACTGGCAGGCACCAATTTAGCCGTGTCGCGGGTCAACGAACGCGTTAATGCGTTGTTGCAGGATACGGCGAAAATTGCGAAATATTCCGCCGACACACGTGAACAGTTACGTGAGCTTGCCAGCCACGTTAACCAACGCGTAGGCAAATTGGAAGAGCAGCTCCAGCGCGTCGATAGCCTTCAACAGGGTCAGTTGCATCTAGACCGTATTTTCTCTAACTGGAGTGCAGGACGTTATGCCGCGCTTCCGCTGGCCGGGCGTTGCTACGTGGCACTTGAAGAATTGCGCTGGGGAGCTTTTGGCGATGTTATCCGACAGGCTGAAGTAAAACAGGCTGAACAGTTTATTGAGATGTTGAAAAACAGGGCGCTGACCCAGATGGCTCTGGATTACGGGACAAAACCCAATGCGCGTCACGACGTCCGTAACTGGTTGGCCTGGCAGGCTGGCGCAGTACAAGACACAGCCTGGCCTGCGGTCATTAACTGGATGGCTAACTGGTGTAAGGAAGAGAGTCATCCGATTAGCTGGGCCGTTACTCAATCCTATGAAACGCTGCCCATCAGGATGCCCCGAATTTGTTCAGCAGAACGCATTGCAGACGCGATGGTCGACGAAGTGTTTAGCGAGGACCTAAAATGAATCAACCCATAAAAGTGGGCCTGGCGCTGTCTGGCGGCGGAGCTATTGGCGCTTATCAGGTTGGGGTTATCAGGGCGCTTGCAGAGTCCGGCACGGAAATTCACTGCATAGCTGGTGCCAGCATCGGTGCCCTGAATGGCGCCATTCTTTCATCCTCCGCTTCGCTGGAACAAGGTGCAGCCCGAATGGGTGAGATATGGCACCATCTGGGCACTAATGAGGTGCTTAAATTCAATAAATCGGCTTATCTGCGGATACTGACGCAATATGGCCTCGCAATGGGGCTTTCGCCCTTGCTTAGTAAATCCGGAACATTACTGGGCGCTCTGATAAACGGTCTGGGAATAAGATCATTTTCTGCTCTGCAGGACGATGAATCTCTTTTATCTGACCAACCGTTAATAGAATTGATGAACCAGTTTTTGGATCCCGATGCATTAGCCAGCGGAACACCGTTATATGCTTCGCTCTATCCCACAGAGGGAGGCTTCTCCGATATTATAAGCTGCGCACTGGCTGAATTTGGTGTAGGTAAAACACAAGATTCGGAGTTCCAACTTATTCAGGCCTTACCTCAAACCCTGCAAAGAGAAGCCCTGTTGGCCTCAGCTGCACTGCCGCTGCTGTTTCAATCCCGCGAAATTAACGGCAAGCACTACAGTGATGGTGGGATGGGTGGATGGGCAACCCTGCAGGGTAATACGCCGGTCACCCCGCTGGTTGATGCCGGTTGTAATATGGTGATCGTCACGCATTTGAGCGACGGTTCATTATGGGATCGCCATCATTTTCCAGATACCACAGTCCTGGAAATACGGCCACAAACTTCACTAAGCCGTAACGAAGGCGTACTCGGAGGAATGAAGGACCTGCTGGGATTCACGGCTGAAAACATCGACTCATGGATTGACCAGGGATATCGTGACACGGTTGCCGTGATGGAACGTATTAAAGCCCCAATACAGTCGCGACAGGCTTTAAATACATCGGTATCAATGCTTGAAAACAGTGAGTCACATCATGCTAAGAGTAATGCCCTGCTCCAGAGCGCCATGGCGCGGCTTAAATAAGGTCAGTTTAAAAAAACACGAAGTATCACGTCACTTCATTTTTTAGGGAGAAGAGTAAAGTGAGTTCAGAACAATCTATGCCTCTGATTAATAAGACACTCTCACTTGATAAGTTGTTGCGTTATGCTTCACCTGCACAACTTTCTGAACTGGCTGATATCATTACTGACTCAGGAAAAGGTCGTCTGGCACTGACTGAAAACAGTAAGAAAAATATTCTGGCACACCAGAGACGCAGAGCACTTCACATTATTAGCGCGGATTTAGCGCGTGAAATTTGTGCGTTTGGCGGAAACACCGTGGTTAATGCATTCCGTTCAACATCTCAACCTTCTTACCTTGCTGTCGCCACGGATGTCGCCAAAAAAATGCGGGTGAAAGTTCCCAAAAATGCTTCAGTCTGCGATATTGAGGAGTTAATTATCAAACAAATTCTGACTACCTCTTTTAAAGGAAAGAGTAAGGAAGAAATCGAGGCGTTATTTAATGCGCATAATTGTAAGTTTGATGACCAGCAACTTGAACAATTATTGAAAAAGGGGAAGACAGCTGATTTAGTCTCCTGGCTTTACTCCACTTGCGGACCCTATACACTTTCCCGGCTGGTCAACTCGGCGATGGTTCCGGCACTCAATGTGGCAGCGAAAGCGGGGATCCCCCTGATTGGAAAAGCGATTGCGATCCGCGCTCCTGCGATGATGAACCCAATAGCAGCAGTCATTTCGGCTGCCTGGGTCACTTATGATCTCACAGGTCCCGCCTTTCGTATCACCCTTCCCGCGGTGATACGCATTGCGTGTATCCGTCAGGCCTATATCAGGCAGGAAACTGATAAATTTTGCCAGGAGCTTAAAAAATGTCTGTGATTCCAGAAGTTCTTTACCGTACGTTCCAACAATCACCAGAAATTTTGGAAGGCCTCAAGACCGGGCTTTATGCTATTTATGGTGGTGTTATTCGCATTACAAAAGGGAATGACAAGGCGGGAAGTATTATTGCTCATTTGAAATTTCCAGGTAATGCAGAGCAAACGGCAGAAAGTATAGAGAAATTAAAATATTCACTTTCCAATATCCAGGGCGGCATTGACACCTTGCAAAATTCTCTCGGGACATTGCAAAATCTTCAGTATGCCAATATTGCACTTGCCGGACTTAACCTGGCCGTATCAGCTGCTGGCTTCGCCATCGTCTGTAAGAAACTTAATAATATCGAGTCCATTCTGCATAAGCATACTGAGAAACTTGACACGCTACTTTCATTAGCCTTAGATGCCCAACTAAAGGCCTCATTCCAGCAGACCGCCCGTTTTAATGCTGTAATCACCACTGCCCGACAATTTGTTGAGATGAATGACTACGAGCAGCTTAAAACACTGATACGTCCTTTCAATGAGCAGTACGAATTTACCAGCCTGATTTTAAAAAATTGCGCTCGTTCAGCAAACGATCCGACCTTCTTCACTTCATTACCTGAATTATCCCTGCTTCAGGAACGCTTTATGCATCTCGGAATGTGCCTGAGCTATATTCAGCAAAAAATCAATGCGCCAAAATACGCCATAGAGACAATGCAAAAAATGCAACACGACTGGCTGGAAATTAATGAAACTATCGTTGAAACATTAACTTCATCGCCAGAGACGATACATGCACTGACTCAACACAATGCCGGAAGCATACGTTCTTTCCTCGATTACCGAAAAGAGCGTATTTCAGGTATTGAGTATCAGACAAACTTGTTGATGCTAGCAGAGAAGCGGCCAGAACTGACCAAAGTAATCAATGCGGAAAGCGATGACATTCTGTTATTGGCGGCATAGGAAATAAGATGAAAGCCATTACACCAACAAAAAGCACTTGATGTAGGTTGATGTCGGTAGACTCCCGTAGAATGTGAAGGCTTGGAAGAAAGCTACTTCATTGAATTACAGGCATAAAAATACGTTAATCGACATATCTTGATATGAGTTTGGTCTCTATAGATTTCGGGCGTGATTGTTATCAGTATGTTTTTCGTGGAGAAACAGGTATTCGATAAAATTTGTACCAACATTTATACCAACAGATAAATTTGTTAGAAAATACAGACCATTATCACTGGCCTAGCATACCCGGATAATGCCTTGTAATGATATTATTCTCAGGTCGCTTGAATGCAAGATGTGCGGTCCCTACTGAAATATGATTTATCTGTTCAATCCACGTGCCAATTTGCTTAAGTGCTGCATCACGGCCCTCACGATCCGCTCGATATTGGTCGAGCAGATAAGTTCAGTATGGTCAGTTAGTACTTCAGGTTCTATTCGCATAATTTTTTTCCGTATCTTTAGGCAAACGAGTTAAACCAATAAGGCACTCGGATGAAATTCATTTATGGCAACTAATAAAAAACGAGAGGCCGTGAAGCCTCTCGCTCGATTCAATAAATTTATTTCGCTTCAATATTTACGGGTAATTATTCGCCTTTGCTCCTATGGATTGAATCGCCACAGGTTTAACAGACACCTCAGAGTCATTTAAAATGACTTAAAGAGAGGTGCCCATGAGCGGTAAGCATTATCCCGAAGAGTTTAAAATTGAAGCAGTCAAACAGGTTGTTGATCGTGGTTATTCTGTTTCCAGCGTTGCAACACGTCTTGATATTGTAAGTATCCCACCAAAACGGCCCATTCATTTTTAGAGATCTTCCGACATACTGATTATGTCCCCTGAGGAGATCGCTATGCGTAAGATCCGATTCACTGAGCACCAGATCATCGCCGTCCTGAAATCAGTCGAGGCTGGCAGGACCGTCAAAGATGTGTGCCGCGAGGCTGCTATTTCTGAAGCCAGCTATTACAACTGGAAAGCAAAATATGGCGGGATGGAAGCCGCTGATATCAAAAAAATCAAAGACCTTGAGGACGAGAATCGTCGTCTGAAGCAAATGTTTGCCGATCTGAGTTTGGAATGCCGGGCGCTGAAAGACGTCATCGAAAAAAAGCTTTAAAACCAGCGATAAAGCGTGAGCTCGTCAACTATCTGACCACGCAATTTACGATGAGCATACGCCAGGCATGCAGGACGTTATCGCTAAGCAGGACGGTGTTTCGTTATCAACCGGATACGCGACGTGATGAAGCGGTGATCCAGAGGCTGACCGAGGTCGCTGAGCGCTATCCCCGCTACGGTTTTAAGAAGCTTTTTCAGGTACTTCGCAGGCAGGGGCACGTCTGGAACCACATGCTGTAATCTTAATACGATCCCAGTCTGTGATATCTGAGGTGATTGCCATGAAAACTTTCGTTGGACTTGATGTTTCCCAGAAGAAAACAAGCATCTG
>NZ_SEWS01000019.1:0-41783 GCF_004195095.1 Rahnella sp. CFA14(1/10)
TCTTCAAAGGCTACCGTCCACAGTTCTACTTCCGTACAACTGACGTGACCGGTACTATCGAACTGCCAGAAGGCGTTGAGATGGTAATGCCTGGTGACAACGTGAACATGGTTGTTACGCTGATCCACCCAATCGCGATGGATGACGGCCTGCGTTTCGCAATCCGTGAAGGCGGCCGTACTGTAGGTGCTGGTGTTGTTGCTAAAGTTATCGCTTAATCGCTGATAGTTTATGCAAAATAAAAGGGTGCTTCGGCACCCTTTTTTTATATCATATATTTCCTCTCGTTATTTTTATCTATTAAAAATAGATCCTGCATATATTAACGCGGCGTATATTCTCAATCCCTCTCATTATTAAATAATTTAAATATACTTTTAATGTATCAAAGATGCTTTCACATACTTTATTTGAATTATTCACAAAAAATAATAATTGGTATGATTATTTTGATAATGGAAATTATCAGTCATTCTATTAATATTGGATATATAAATAAGGATTATTTATGAAGCTGAAATATATCGCCGCATTGGTGTCGTTGTCTCTCGTTTCTGCCTCAGCAATGGCAGAATTAAAAGCCAATGATGATACCAACCAGATTGAGGGCACCAATGGTGCCACTATGATGCGCACAACAGATAATGGTGCAACCTGGTTAGTATTTGGAACTACCACTGATGGAGAATCATACGGGGTAGGGAATAATTTCCCTGGCAGGGAAACGGTTGTTGTTGCGAATTTAGATTATAACGTTATCAATACCCCGAGCTATGATGCGGATAAGGCATACAGCACCCCTCAAACAAAAGTTCGCTACAATGGCTACTACTGGACAAACCAATGGTGGGCGAATCCGGGAGAAGTTCCTGGCGAAAATTCAGTCTGGTTGAAAGGTGAGCCAACAAACCTTCAGTCTAATATTTTAGGGACTTACTATTTTACGCCATGGACTGGGGAAAAAGCACTGCAGTATCAGGCAGACACTAAGGCCAAAGTTGCCGCTCAGCGGAAAGTTATCGGGTATTTCCCTGAGTGGGGAGTTTACGAGGCTCATAATTACTTTACACCGGATAAGATTGCGACTGACCAGATTTCACATCTGAACTATGGTTTTGCTGTGATAAAGAATGGGGTCATTACGGCTCATGATACGGCTAAAGCGCCAGAGTTGATGAAAGAAATTGCGGACATCGCCAACTACCGTGGTCTCACTAATATGCTATCGGTAGGCGGGTGGGATAATTCACAAGAAGGTGTGTTCGAAGCGGCAACGGCAACCCAGGAAGGTACTGAACGTTTAGCGCAAAGTATTGTAGATTATGTGCTGAAATGGAAATTCCATGGCGTAGATATTGACTGGGAATATCCAGATAATGATCAGGAAAAAGCACAATTTACCAACCTGATTAAAGTTTTACGCAGCAAGCTCGATACTGCTGGTTTACAAAATGATATTTATTTCCAGTTATCGGCAGCCGTCACCACGAATCATAAGAATATAGAATTCATAAACCCTGCCGAAACTACGCCACTGTTGGATTCAGTAAACGTCATGGCCTATGACATACACGGCGCATTTGATCCTATCACCGGTCATAATGCTCCATTATATGCCAACCGCCAGGATGCTGATCCTAAACTCAATGTTTCCTCAGCAATGCAGGAATACGCCACCACCTGGCAGGTTCCGAAGAGTAAGCTGATGATGGGTATTCCTTATTATGGTCGTGCATGGGGTGATGTGGCAGCCACTGAAATCATCCCTGGTCTTCCAGGTCTGTTCGCAACGGGTTCTGCATCGATTCATGGTGCATGGGATGATGTCGGAGAATTTACCGGAACCAATCCATGGTATGTACTGAAAGATAAACTGGCCAATGCGGATTATGCCCGTTACTGGGATAGCGAATCTGGTGTGCCTTATCTTTATAATGCTAAAACAAAAGAATTTATCACCTATGATGATCCGCAGTCGGTTCAGGAGAAAGTAGATTACATTAATGCACAGGGCTTCGGTGGGGCAATAATATGGGATCTGAGTGGTGATACTTCATCACATGAATTAGGCGCCATTGTTAAAAGTGTTCTGTCTAAACCTGCTGATGAGCCGCATATTACAAACTTACATACCGGGCGTAACATTGCCGATGATAATGCGACTGTTACCGTCAAATGGGATATGGATCGCACGAGCTATAATAATAGAAGATTTGATTTTTTTGTTAAGAACACGGAAGGTAGAGTGTTGTTTTCAACAGGTTTAGGGAAAGGCCAGAATGCCCACAATTGTGGTGTAGCAGATACCGGTGGAGAAACCATCTCTCTCTGCATGCCGGTCGGCCTTGGTCTGGAACCAGCTTCACTGGTGAGTATTGTTGATGCTGAAGATGAAAGTAAAGTGTATGGGAGTTTCACTACGACTCAGGACATGCTAAATACTGCTGATATTCAGGATGTGCAAAAAACTTATTTTGATGAATGGCATGGCCAGTTAGCCTTCAACGTGGTACTTGATACGGAGCTTATGCAATCACGGCAATACCTGAATCTGGTTATTGACCATAAAGACAGCAATGGAAAAATTACCAGTTCGGAACTCTCAGGTTCATTTTATCTGATGGATAGGGTGAGTAAAAACGCAAGTAAATACAGCGACGCGTGGGGTGAATATGCTTTAAATCACCTTTATTCAACCTATGATTATGCGAGAGCAAAAGCAGGCGACGAGTTTTCATTTGTTCTTGCTGATGGAAGCACGTCAGGCGCAAAACGTCTGAAAGTGTTATCGCATCTGACTGTTACACCGGAAGTACTGAAAAAGTAATATTTCATTTTCATGAAATATGGATTTAAGAATAATGCAATAACATGAAGGTAAGGGCTGGCTTCCCGACGGGGGGCGGCCCTTTTTTGCAAGTACGGTGACCAGAAATTTATTGGCGATGAGATTTGCAATACTAACCATTCTCATTTACAGTTAGCTTAAGTTTTATGCGATGTGTGGTTTCTATGTACGTGTGTTTATGCAACAGTGTCAGTGATAAAACGATACGGCAGGTGGTTCGTCGTTATCAGCCTCAGACGTTTCAGCAACTCAGAAACTTTGTTCCTGTCGGTACGCAGTGCGGTAAGTGTGTACGTGTTGCGCGCCAGATAATGGAAGACGAATTACAGCAGATACCGCAGCTAGACAATATCGCCTGAAATACATCGCTAAAAAGTAGGTGTTTTCTTTGACTTACTCTGAACCGGATCTACGCTTTAGGTACCGGAACGGAGGAGTTACCTATGAAAGGCGATAAAAAAGTCATTGCTCACCTAAATAAACTTCTTGGAAATGAACTGGTTGCCATCAATCAGTATTTTTTGCATGCCCGCATGTTTAAGAACTGGGGGCTGATGCGCCTCAACGGTATCGAATATCACGAATCCATTGATGAAATGAAGCACGCCGATATCTATATTGAGCGGATCCTTTTCCTGGAAGGCATTCCTAACTTGCAGGATCTTGGCAAGCTCAATATCGGCGAAGATGTTGAGGAAATGCTGAAGTCTGATTTGCTGCTGGAACTTGAAGGGGCGAAAGACTTACGCGAAGGCATTGCCTATGCCGACTCGGTGCATGATTACGTCAGCCGCGATTTAATGATTACTATCCTTGCTGATGAAGAGCATCACATCGACTGGCTGGAAACTGAACTGGAACTCATCGGGCGTATTGGCATTCAGAATTACATCCAGTCTCAGCTGAAAGAAGAGTCGCAATAATCTCGGGTGTTTTAGCTAAACATCAGCCAGAGGGTTTTGCTTTCCTGGCTGATGTAAACCAGTGCGCCTGCCAGAGCCAGGCAGGGGCCGAAAGGTATTTGCCCCGGCAATTTGTAAAAAACCACACGGATCAGCGCGAACACAATGCCTGTCAGCGCGGCCAGAATGCACAAACAGGGTAACATCTGCCAGCCGACCCAGGCGCCTAGCGCCGCCAATAGTTTGAAATCACCATATCCCATCCCATCTTTGCCACTGACTAATTTGACTCCCCAGTATAAAGTCCACAGTGCAATATAGCCGGCAGCAGCACCATAGACTGAATCCTGAAGCGAAACATTGCCCGCTACGGAGTGAATGAGTAACCCTGCCCAGAGTAATGGCAGCGTCAGCCGGTCCGGAAGCAGGTAAGTGGCGAGGTCTATCAGGCTTAGCGCCAAAAGAAACCAGAACAATAGCAGTGCACTTACCAGGCTCACGGGGGTTACAAATAAGAAGGAGATGCCGAGAAACAGGGCTGCGCAAATGATTTCAGTGAAAGGGTATCTCTTTGAAATAGCGATACCACAATAATGACATCTTCCTCTTAACAGTAGCCAGCTCAGCAAGGGTATGTTTTGCCAGTATTTCAGTGAATGTTTACAGGCCGGACAGTGCGATGCCGGAAAACTCAGATTGAAGCGACTGCCGGCCGGTGCGCCGCTGTTTTGAATCATCAGCGGCAGGCGATAGACGACAACGTTTAAGAAGCTGCCCATCAGCAACCCTAATATGGCGACAGCGGTATGATAAAATCCGCCGTATAATGAAGTGATATGTGCCATGTGCTGCCATCCCTCGCTCATGTGAAATGCTTTGCTGCTTAGCGTAGTGTGAGTTGTGGAACACTTACGCTGCCTGTTTGCCCGGTCCCCGTCACTATCGTTATTGCCACGACCTGAATACCGTATTCCTGGCTGAGAACTTCAAGCCAGCGCAAAAGTTCGGCGTAAGAAATCTGCTCGTAGCTGAGGGTAATCCCCCGTTCGTCTGCGAGGAGCTGAGGCAATTGCAGGGATAAATGTGTCGCTGAGGTATTGATGGCTTCCGTCAGTTTATCTTTCTGGACCTTCCCTCCTGAAGGCGCGCCGAGCTGTTGTGTCTGCTGAACCATCCATTCAAGCTGGTGGTGTTGCGTGTTGATCCGTACCCGGGATTGGGCGATCCGGCTGTTGAGCGGGGTCAAAATGCCGTACCAGACACAAGCCACTGCCAATAGAAACGCGGCAATCAGTATTAGCCATCTTTCTCGTTTATCTTTAAGCATCAGCCACTGTTTCATGAATTACTCCGCTGAGTCAGCGTAGCGGTGATGCCCGCTGAAGACGTAGCTAAATTTGAAATAGCAAAGTGAAAATCGCTGTCTGTCCGTTCGACAAAATCATCAATCGCCGCCCGGTCATCAGTCGTCACCTGCAGGGTGAACTGCTTGGTCTTTTGCTGAAAATCTAATTTATCGATGGTAATTTGCGGGATCTCCTGCTGGTAAGCGGTGAGCTTCGCCAGTGCAGGAAGAAAGGCCGTGGGCGCCTTTTTGATATTTTGTTCAAAATAGAACTTTACATTACGGGTGTGCTTGTCCTGCGGAAACCAGGTCTGATGCAGTGCCAGCATCTCGTTTTTCAGTAACGATTCTTGCTGTGAAACCTGCCACCAGGTAAAAAGTTTGGCACTGATCATCACTATTACCGTGAATATCATCATGCTTGCTGCCACCCGTTGAAGATGCCGCCCCCAGGCGGGTTCCTCTTTACGCACGGCGAACTCTCCCTGCAGCAGGTTTACTGCAGATGAAGAATTATTTTTCATCATAATCAGGGGATGGAAAGGCAGGTCAGCGCGTACCCAGTCAGAAGAGATTTCTTGTTCCTCCCCGTAATAATATAAGGTTTCCGGCGTTGCAATTTTAAGCAGCGTATCGAGCAAGACCTGCTCAATCTGGCAGCCTGAGTATTCTGATTGTCGAAGGATCCAGTGCTCATCAAGCCTCATTATCGACCAGCCTTCTTCATGCCATGGCAGCAGCAAGGCATCAATATAAATGTGCTTTATTGTCAGTCCTGCATCGCTAAATCGCTGCAGACAATTTTTTAAATAATCTGCTTCAATACCCGCCACAAATAGTGTCTGCTCTTCACGATAAAGTTCCACCCAATGCAATGTGTCGATATCGCCGGCAATACTTTCCTCAGTCAGATAACCAATCATCTGGCGGGTAATTTTACTCGCGCGCTGAGGCAGTACGATCTGGCGAAAAATGACTTCACTGGCCGGGATGAACAGACAAACATTTTGTGCCGCAGGTTGTGTGGCGAGTGCTGATAAATGTCCTGTATCCGGCAGGCAATGAATATCTTCATCACATTCTGCCTGATCCGTGAACCAATAAACTGAGTGCTCTGGCGAAGTGCCAGCCCTGATAAATAGCCTGTTGGCCAGATGAAGTTGTTCCATTTACTCAATTACCCGATAGCGTCGCTGATAAATTGTGATTTTTGAATCCTTTGGATTGAATTGCACAAAACTGGTCATAGCATTTTGCTGTTCTTCAAACCGCCCTAGCGTATAGAGTACGAAGTACTGGCTGCGTACCGTCAGCAGAGGCTTTAATTGACTGCTTTGGATTTCCAGCGTAAATCGCTGTTTTTTTGCCTCTTTCAGAAAAGCGTCAACAGAAACCCAGCCTCTGCGTGGCCGCGCTGAAATTAATGCCATCGCGTCCTCCTGATTAATCCCTCCCAGAAATAAGGCGCTCAACAGGGGGGCCTGCTCTTCGGTCAGCGTATTGATGTTAATTTGCTGAGACTCTTCGGGGAGGATGCAAAGCTGTTGGCGGATCTGGTTGAGTGGCAGACGAGGAAGATCGGGGAGTAACGCCAGTTCATTCAGGGAAAAAAGACGTTGGTTAGCTGCAGCGCGGGGCATTGCCAGCGTTTCGTAATACCCGGATTCAGCACCGGAAGTTCGGGCCTCGTTATCGGCATCCAGATAATCGCTGAGAGTATCAACGAACCGCTCAGTTTCAACGGATGTTGCCTGCGCATTGAGAAGAAGCTGTTTCAGTACTTGCGTATTGTACGGTTCATCCTCTGACTTCGTATCAGGTGCGTTATTACGCAGGCTGTTAAGGTTAAAACAGTTTTGTCCATCCGCAATAATATAGTCCACTGAAAACCCGTCCTGTCCGGTGAAGTTACCTTGCTGAACAGCAAATAGATCAAGACTGTTGCGGGTAGGATTTTCAATCATTTCATTTCGAAGTTGCGGCAAAGCAATTTCTTCGGCGGCAAAGGTTAGCCAGCGTAATTGCTGTTGATTGAGCAACCAGCTTTGGCGCTGATGGCTGACCTGAAATTGCAGCGTCATTTTTGCTGCCAATGCAGCCATAATGGCAAGGATCATTAAAACAATCAGTAGTGCTACACCTTGTTGCTTACTCATTAATGACGCTCTCCCCGTTTAAGGGCATCGGAGCGGCGGATTCCGTACTGCTTTGCTCAGGCGCTTTTTCCGCTGATTCAGTATTCATCTCCTCAATGGTTTGAGGCAGAAGAAATAACCGACGTATTTCTCCTATGTCGTCCAGCGTGACAACGAGTTCAATCACGTTGGGAAAAGCATTCTTGTTGTTCCAGTTGTTGCTCCAGTTGCCGGAATAGAATCGCCAATGCAGAGAGTTCACACCTGTCAGCAGGGTAACGGCGGGAATCGGTGAAGAATCTTTCAGTGGCCGGGAAGGAAGAGATTGTGCACTTCGCGTTAGTGTGTGGTGGGTAAATGTCCAGGTAGCCTGGATAAGGTCACTGGCAGATAAGGGTGCTGAGGCAGAATAACTACCAATGGTAGTAAAACTTAATGACGTCTCAGAGGCGGATAAAAAAGCCTCTTTCTCAGCGATTTTCCGGGGCAATATCTGGCTGAGATCCCGTTCCATCAAAGAAAATGCTGTCTGAATCGCGGTCAGTCTTGCCGTGTGTTCTTGTGCCATTTCACTGTTTTTTACGGATGCGGAAAGGATCTGATAAGCCAGCAGGCTTAATAGTGCAAATATCGCCATCGCAATCATAACTTCAATCAGCGTGAACCCCTGTTGTTTGCCTACCGGCTGGCTGCTCATGGTTTTTTTGCCATTATCTGAGTCCAGCTGCTAACGGAAAGGAGCGGCGAACGTGTATCTTCAGCCTGAAAAACCTGTACCTGGTTCTGGCTAATTTTGTTGTCTTTATCTTGTGTGACTTGCTGTTCAACGAACCACTCCTGGCCGGCCAGTGCCACTTGTCCTTGTCCTTTTTCTTTTTTCGCAGATTTGATCTGTGCTTCTATCAGCGTATTTTCAGCAACCCAGCTGGCAAAGAGAGAGGTTTGCAGATGGTCTACAGCGCTCATTTGCGAACTCATACTGTTCAGTAACGCCAGCGCAGCCGTGGCAAAGATGCCAAGGGCAATGATCACTTCTATCAGGGTCATACCTTGCTGATTTTTAGCGTCAGGCGTTGAAGATATGTACATTATTTTTCAGACCTTCTGACATGTAATATCAGTGGCAGTCGTCCTTCAGAAATGATGCTGCAACAAGCCGGTTCCGATGCAGACGAAGTGAAACTGAGTTCAAATACTGAAAGTGTTCCGTCGGGCATAAAAACAATCTGTGGTGGACGGTTGATTGATTTATTGAGTGCGAACGGGCTGAGCGAAAGGGTTTCGTTTCCCGCTAATTCACCGCTGACAGGCATGCGGGAAGATTCAATCTCTTCCCACTGAGGCTCACGTGTTTGTGGTATTAACGGTAGCGTGCCACCTAAAACCACAAACCGATAAGCGCCGGCCGTTAAAGAAAGCCCGAGCGGCTTTCCTTCCAACACGGCACGCTCAGAAGCATATTCCATCACTGTTTTCATTTGCTCAGCGCGTTGGATTTGTGAGTTGTCAGACGGTAAAACCATGATGACTACCCCTGCTGCAATAGCGAAAATAGCCAACACCATCAGTATTTCCAGCAGCGTAAAGCCGGATTGTTTGGCTGCGGACAAAGTTACTGATCCTTCTCAACCCAGTTCTTGATGTCATCCGCAGTGTTGGGCTCACTGTCAGGCCCGGCAGAAAAAACATCGATAGCCCCATGTTCACCCGGGCTGACTAACATGTATTCGTTGCCCCAGGGGTCAGCGGGTAAACGCTTTATATACCCGTCATTACGGTAATTGGTTGGTAATGGACTCAGGGTAGGTAAAGTGACAAGAGCTTCCAGAGTTTGTTCGGTTGTCGGATAGCGATGGTTATCCAGCTTATACATGTCGAGGGCGTTCTCGAGGGCGACGATATCGCTGACGGCTTTTTGTGTATCAGCCCGTTCTTTGTTGCCCATGACATTAGGAACAACGAGCGCCGCCAGCACGCCGAGAATGACGATAACCACCATCAGTTCGATTAATGTAAAACCTTGTTGCTTCTTAGGAATAACGGGATGATTTTTTTGAGTATTTAACATTGAGTTGTACCTTTAACTGACCAGATTATTAAGCTGGAGAATCGGTTGTAAAATCGACATGATGATGAACAAAACAATACTGGCCATCGTGACAATCAGCAGGGGTTCAAACAGTGCTAATACCATTGAAAGCCGGTGCTGCATCAGCTTGTCCTGATTGTCGGCCGCGTGTGCCATAAGCTCGCCAAGACGTCCGCTTTGCTCGCCGGAAGCAATCATGTAAAGCATCATGGGAGGGAAGAGACGGGTTTGTTCCAGAACAGCAAACAGCGAACTGCCCTGACGAACATGTTCTGCCGCCTGAGTAAGTAAATAGTGGATCCGCAGGTTAGTTATCCCTTCTGTTGAGATTTTCATCGCATCAAGTAAAGGAACACCGCTCGATTGCAAGATACTGAGAGTGCGGGCATATCGGGCACTATTGATGGCCCTGATCAGCGGCCCGACCACGACAACGCCAAGCAACATCGTATGAAAACGCATACGATTATTTTTACGGCGCAGAGCTAGCCTGAAGGTACCGATGCCAGCGATAACCACGATGGCAATCAGCCACCATTCACGTTCCAGGAAACCGCTGACACCGATTAAAATACGGGTGGTCACAGGCAGCGTATGTTTCATATGCACAAACTGCTCAATGATTTGCGGGACAACGGCAACCAGTAAAATGACGATCACCAGAATGGCAACCAGGGTGAGCATGGCCGGATAGATCATGGCTTGTGACAACTTGCTTTTGATCTGCTGGCGGATTTCATAATAATCCGCCATTTTCTCCAGTACGGTGCCGAGTTGACCCGTTCTTTCACCTGCGGTGACCAGAGTCCTGAACATCGGATCAAATATGCGAGGAAAATCAGATAACGCATCGGCAAGTGTATGCCCTTCCACCACTTTGTTACGAACGGTGGTGAGCACTTGCGTCAGTCCGGCGTGCTCGGTTTGCCGGGCAATGACGGCAAGTGCGGCTTCTATGGGCAGGGCTGCATTGGTTAATGTGGCGAGCTGGCGCGAAAACAGTGAAACAGCATGTGAGGGGACACGCGTTTTCAATCCCTTACTTTTACTATTTCCAGTTATCAGCGGGTTGCCAACCGGCTTTATTTCAAGAAGTGTTAAACCCCGCTCACGCACAATCTGACGCGCCAGACGCAGAGAATCAGCGTCAATGACTCCCCGCTGCGTTTTGCCCGTCGGGGAGGTAGCATGAAAGGCGAAGCGACTCATGAGATTGTTCCCTGTGTCGCTATCTCTTGTTCAGCAGTAACTCTGATCACTTCTTCCAGTGTAGTCTCGCCGCTGATGGCTTTAAGCAGGCCATTTTCCCGCAAGCTTCGGGCGGTTTTGCGATGAATATTCTCAATGGAAAATTCATCCTGATTCTCATGAATTGCCTGACGTATAGCGTTATCAACCACCATACATTCGTGGATGGCGGCCCTGCCTTTATAGCCTGTGAAATGGCAATGAGAACATCCTACAGCTTTAAAAACAGAGGAGGGTGGCTCAGGCAGAAAGTGGAATAAAGGAAGGTGAGACTCCTCTAACGGGAACGGCCGTGCACAATGCGGACACAGACGTCGCACAAGTCGCTGAGCTACTACACCTAATAACGAAGAGGCGAGAAGGAAAGGCTCCAGACCCATATCCCGTAAGCGGGTGATGGCACCGACGGCACTATTCGTATGCAAGGTTGACATCACCAGATGGCCGGTCAGTGAAGCTTGTACCGCGATTTGAGCTGTTTCATTATCGCGGATCTCACCGACCATGACGACATCCGGGTCCTGACGCAAAATCGCCCGCAAACCGAGAGCAAATGTCATATCGACGCGGGGGTTAACTTGTGTTTGCCCCACACCTTCCAGTTCATACTCAATCGGGTCTTCGACGGTGAGAATGTTACGCTCGTTATTGTTGAGGGCCGAGAGAACGGCGTACAGGGTCGTGCTTTTACCTGAGCCAGTCGGCCCGGTGACCAGAATAATCCCGTGAGGTTTATGGATTAATGCCGACAGCTGTTGTTCATCCTGCGTAGACAGACCCAGTTGTGAAATATCGAGGCATAAATTATTTTTATCCAGAAGACGCATCACGACACGTTCACCATATTGAGCAGGAATGGTCGATACGCGGATATCGATCGCCCGGTGACCAATACGTAGCGAAATACGCCCATCCTGAGGTAAACGTTTTTCGGCGATGTCCAGTTTTGCCATCACCTTGATACGCGATACCAGAAAAGGCGCCAGCTTGCGGGCAGGTTGCAGGATTTGCCGTAATACACCGTCGATACGAAACCGGATACTGAGCATGCGTTCGAAGGTTTCGATATGAATATCCGAAGCGCCCTCTTTGACGGCTTCAGAAAGCACTGCATTAATCAGGCGGATGATCGGCGAATTCTCATCACTGGCCAGCAGATCTTCGTTATCCGGTAATTCCTCAGACAAAGACAGAAGATCGACCTCGTTATCAATATCATCAATAATTTGTTGCGATTCGCCGCTGCTACGCTGATAGGTTGCGGATAACTTTTCATCGAACAGCGTAGTTTCCACTATTTCGACTGACGTTATTTCCCCCATAACCCGACGTGCCTCGAGCAGGGTTTCCACTGAAATGTCCTGACGGCAAAAAAGCACGTCATTAAGCCGCGTGACGCCTTTTTGTTTGGCATAAGCATAAGGCAGAACACGAACTACTTGTTCTACAACGGATTTTTTTGACAATTCGTTATCCTTGTTCATGGCTTATCCACTAAACGGATTACGAGGTTTGCCGGCATTAGGCGTGGCCGGTATGGCGGTTTTTGGCGCTTTATTTTCAGGGTAGTCAGGCAAAACAGAACGAGTATTGGGTGTGAGCAGATCTTCATGATCTTCAGCCTGACGTGTTTTCTGAAGCTTTTGAAAATGCGAATATTTCTTATTGGAAAGGGAAGAGTAAACTTCATCATCGCGAATAATGGTCGGCCTGATAAACACCATCAGATTACGCTTTGCTGATTCAGTGCTGGTGTAGCGGAACAAATTGCCTACCCATGGGATATCACCCAACAGCGGCACTTTGGATTTGGTTTCTTTGGTGCTGTCATCCAGTAAGCCGCCCAGAACCACAGTTTCACCCGTACGAACCAGCACGGCATTAGAAATGGTTCGGGTATTGAAGGTGGGGCCAAGAGTCGAGTTAGTTGAAGTATCAACACTGGAAACTTCCTGTTCGATGTCCATCAGGACAGAGTCACCCTCATTGATCTGCGGTGTGACCTTTAATTTTGTGCCGACGGTTTTGTAAACCACACTGCTATAAATGTTATCGCCAGACGTGGTTTGTGAGCCGGAAAGGGAAGGAACTTCCTGACCGACATTGAATGAGGCTTCTTTATTATCAAGGGTGACAATGCTTGGCGTGGCAAGAATATCGTTTTTATTACTGGTAGATAACGCAGTGAGTAAGACGTTCCAGTCACCGCTAAAGAAGCCTGCGGTCATGCCATTGAAGGTCTGCAAAGTGCTGCTCAGAGGGTTATCGCTGCTGATAACGCCTTCTTTTTTGTACTGACGTACTCCGGGTGCAACGGTCGATATTGGCGCGCCTGTACCGGTAAATTGTGTTCCACCAACCTGGTTGTTACTCCACTGGATACCCAAATTGAGCCCGTTACCATCCTGTACTTCAACAATAATGGCCTCGACTAGCACCTGTGCCCGGCGGATATCAAGCTTGGTGATGACCTGCTCAAGTGACTGCATCACATCTTGCTGAGCAGTAATAACGATGGAGTTGGTTTGCTCATCAGCCGTGATGCTCATAGGTTTGTTAGAGGCTGCCGAAGTCTGAGCAGTTTTGCCTTCTTTCATCTCCTGAGTAATGCCTGTCAGAACGGGAACGATCTTTTCCGCTTTGGCATATTTCAGATAAAAAACACGGGTGTTGCCCTGAGAAGACTGGTCTTTATCCAGCTGATTAACCAGTTTTGCTGCGCGGCTTCGTACGCTCTCTGGCCCGCTGACAATGAGCGTGTTGGTTCTTTCATCGGCGACAATTTTGGCTTGTAATATGGATGATGATTGTCCTTTTGATTCTTCACGAACCAGGTTGTTCATCATCTCAGCCATTTCGGGAGCAGAAGCATATTTTAGTTTGATGGTTTGTCTTTGCTGGTTGCCCATCGCGTCAACGCGTTCGACCAGATTAATGAGCCGGTTGACCACCGATGCCCGGCCAGTCAGAAGCAAAACATTGGAGGGTTCGTAATGAACAACATTCCCTACGCCTGTACTGTCATTCATCTGGCGAAGCAAAGGTGCCAGTTCTCTGACCGGCACGTTAAGAAGCGTAATGACGCGGGTAACAATTTCATCTCCCTTACCGGGACTGTTTTTATCCGCGACGGGAACACCAGACATTTTGGCATTCGCTGAACGTACGACCTTCAGTAGCCCGTTATCCATGGGGATCACCGCAAAACCATAGATATCCAGCACACTTAGGAAAAATTGATAGTATTGTTCTTCATTCAAGACATCATAACTTCTGACAGAAACAGTCCCCTGCACGGAAGGATCGATAAGAATAGTTTTATTCAGATTTTTGCTTACCGTATCAATAAACTCTTTAATATCCGTGCCCTTAAAACTCGCAGTAAATTCTTCCGCATGTACAATTCCTGGAAGGGTAGCAAATAATATGCATGCCTTTACTAAGAGAGGGTTAATGAACTTCTTCATGACTTTCAGTATCCAACGATGTTTCGATAGTGGCTAAATTTATATAGATATTCTGAAGTTGGCTTTCTCTCAGAACGGTAAGTTGTACATCCCTCAGGCTTGCCAGTTGTTCAATGTATTTATCTGCTGTTGCGGTGTCGTCAAGAGGTTGTCCGTTTATTTTAATGACGACCTCACCGGGAATAAGTCCCGCTCTAAGATAAATATTACTGTTCGTTCTGGGGTTAAATCTATAACCTGTAAGTTTCTCATCTTTATATATGGGGTTGGCAACTAAATAATGCATTAAGTATTTTGCATGTTCTTTGTTAGCCTTCTCTTTTTCTGGTTTAAGATGTTTATTTTCCCGAGATTTATCATTGAGGTATAAAATCGCTATTCCCCTGGGAGTTCGTATTTGAACTTCATCTGCTTTTACCGACTCCAAGTAAGCATTTTCCACATCAGCGAGCTTTTCGCCTTCACGATAACTTTGTTGACCTGACGGCCCCTGGAGGATAGCCAGTGAGCGCCGGGTGTCAGTACTTGTCAGAACGCCCTTAAGGAGTAAGGGGAGTTTCACGCTCACGGCGGGTGGCGGAGTTGCCTCTTTAATCGCTGATTTTTTGGGTTTCTCAAAGAGTGTGCCCGGTATATTTACAAGCGTTTTGGCCTCACCGGAGGTCTTGGGTATGCTCTTAATGCTTTCCCGGCTATTTAGTACAGTAACAGCGATTATTGAGCAACAAATCATTATGCAGGTGAATGTTATGAGAATAAACATTCCGATCTTCAATGATATCTTCGGCCAATGTCCTTTATTCCAGGCGGCATACATGTGTTGGATCATTCCTTTGTGCTTTCATTATTCCAGTGGGTTACTTATTAAGCTATATTATACGTAGAAAAACATTGATTCACATTAATACATGTTCAATATGAATGAGGTTGTGATTCTTGATTTTCAGATTTATTCCTCTTTCGGTTTTTTTTATTTAAAAACATTCATTGAATGTATAAATGGTTATGGACATTGGTATGTACTGTGATTACTTTAAATTCATCACCTCTCCTTTTGAGGATGGTAATTATTTCAATAATATACGTTTATTAGCCGCCCAGGATTTCATTCTGCAGAAGCTCAATCTGGGAGGTGTCGCGATACTCAGTGGTAATAAAGGCGTTGGCAAAACACGACTGGCGCATGAGATTGCCCGAAGGAGCCAGCGCAGGGTATTACATTTAAGTGCGGCTTCCTTGAACGGAGCAGACAGTGAGAGTCTGGGGCAATTGCTAGCTTGTTGTTTTCAGTTGAAAAAATGGCGCGCATTACCGCCCTCGATTGTAACCATGCGAATCGCAGAGTCCTTTGAGCATCATGGAAATATCACAGAGCCATGGCTGGTTGTCGTTGATAATGCTGAAAACCTCACGGCAGAAAGTTATGAATTTTTACGGACATTCAAAGCGTATCCGCAATCTCTGCGCGTCTCGTTCCTGTTAGTAGAAGAACATAAGGGAGGCGCAGGCAGCAGGCGGCATAAGAAGGGGCTACCCCATGCGGTTTATTCACTTTCTCCGATGAATTTCGCAGAAACATCGGATTATCTGTCCCAAAGATTGCAAGCAGCCGGAGGGGAAGAGGGCATTTTTAACAAAGCGGCCATTGAATTGTTGCAGAGTGCTTCTGGTGGGAGGTTCCAGCTTATTAATGCGCTGGCAGCAGATTCACTTAACAGCGCATATGCAGAAAAAACGCAGTCAGTCACTTACCGGCAAATGAAAGTTTGTGTCGAAACCCGGGGGCTCTCTCCTGGCAAAAAGAAATGTCTCACGCTACTCATCGCGTGTTACATGCTTTTTGGCGGTGTGTTGGGATGGACTTATTTCAGTTATGCAAAGCCATACCTTCCGCTGACGTTGACGCTTTCCGAAAGACTTCATGAAATCCCTGCAGCGGCCAAGACACTGAATGATGTTGGCAGTAATGAGCGTAATGGCATGCGCCAGCTCTTTAAGGTATGGGGCTATGATGTGCCGACTGATGATGCGTTCTGTGATCAGGCCGTGCGTGCACAGCTCACGTGTAAAAAGGGTAAGGCGACATTAGAGGCTTTAGTGCAGGAAGGCATCCCATGGGTGAGTCCGATTACAACAGATAAGCAGTCCGTCTACGTTACCGTTGTGAAGGTCACGGATGAGACGTTAGATATTCTTATTAAAGATGAAACGTGGACAGTTCAGCGCAGCTGGTTTAACGAAGTCTGGGGCGGCGAATATATCCAACTATTCCCGCAGACTCCAAGTGGTAAAAACACCATCAACAATACGAGTTCGGAAGCTGATACCGCCTGGCTGGATATGACGTTGAGTAAAATCCTGAACCAGCCATTCAGCAAAACGGGTCGGTGGGACAAGGATTTGATTGAGAAGATTAAATTATTCCAGCAACGGGAAGATCTTGTTGTTGATGGAAGGGTAGGCAAAGGCACCCTGATGCAAATCGCTAAACGTACCGGCAACATGCCAGTACTGCTTACAAAAGAAGAGCTTTAAAATAAAAATGCAAAATATTCATTTATCGGCTTACACAAGCCATTTAAACAAACAAAAGGTGAAGGTGACGGTCCATCGTCCGCTCAGAAAAAACGTGTATTGCCTGATGCTAAGTAGCCTATGTTTGTTGGCTGGCGCGGTGGCCGGGACTTATCTTCATATAAGTTACCTTAACTGGCAAAGCCACCGTATAGAAATCAGTGAAGATTCCCCTCTTCCTTATCATCAATCTCCGTTGCATTACATTTATAAGAACAAAGCACTGCCTGCTGTTAGCCAGACTGCCTATACAGATGACAACGCAAATGCGGAGGAAGAACTGCCTGAAGAAACTTCATCTATGGAGACTGAGTCTCAGGAAGGGGCGCCGCCAGATGAAAGTGATGAGAGTCAAATCATCAAGTTAGAGGAGGGAAGCCCTGACATGCCCTTACAAGAATGGCTGAAAAAAGCAATGCAGGAGCAGCAGCAAGAAGAGAAGAGCGCAAAATAAAAGCATTTTCTTTATAGTTCAGATTGCTTCTTGCGGGTGTTTAAGTATAATGCGCGGGCTTACCTAATCTTGGTAGGTCTGATTCAATGAGAATCAGATGGCCGATAAGTTTACTTGCCGGTCAACAATACTCCCGATATGGGGGTTATGTGAAGAACGATTACACTCTCCCATCAATCGAAATGGGTTTGAGGAGTAATTATTTACGTTTAAAATAATTGGAGCTCTGGTCTCATGCAGAACCAAAGAATCCGTATCCGCCTGAAAGCGTTTGATCATCGTCTGATCGATCAATCAACTGCGGAAATCGTTGAGACTGCGAAGCGCACTGGTGCGCAAGTTCGTGGTCCAATCCCGCTGCCGACCCGCAAAGAGCGCTTTACCATTCTGATTTCTCCGCACGTCAATAAAGATGCGCGCGATCAGTATGAAATTCGCACTCACAAGCGTCTGGTTGACATCGTTGAGCCAACCGAGAAAACCGTTGATGCTCTGATGCGTCTGGATCTGGCTGCTGGTGTAGACGTGCAGATCAGCCTGGGTTAATCAGGGTCATTGAGCGATTGAGAGGTTGAAACAATGATTGGTTTAGTCGGTAAGAAAGTGGGTATGACTCGTATCTTCACTGAAGATGGCGTTTCTATCCCTGTAACCGTTATCGAAATTGAAGCAAACCGCGTTACTCAGGTCAAAGACCTGGACAACGACGGTTACCGCGCTGTACAGGTTACTACTGGTAGCAAAAAAGCTAACCGTGTAACCAAACCAGAAGCGGGTCACTTCGCTAAAGCTGGCGTAGAAGCTGGCCGCGGTCTGTGGGAATTCCGCCTTGCAGAAGGTGAAGAATTTACTGCAGGTCAGAACATTAGCGTTGAAATTTTCGCAGACGTTAAGAAAGTTGATGTTACCGGTACTTCTAAAGGTAAAGGTTTTGCTGGCACAGTTAAGCGCTGGAATTTCCGTACCCAAGACGCTACCCATGGTAACTCCTTGTCTCACCGTGTTCCGGGTTCTATCGGTCAGAACCAGACTCCGGGCAAAGTGTTCAAAGGCAAGAAAATGGCAGGCCAACTGGGTAACGAGCGTGTAACCGTTCAAAGCCTGGACGTAGTACGTGTTGACGCTGAGCGCAACCTGCTGCTGGTCAAGGGTGCTGTTCCGGGTGCTACCGGTGGCAACCTGATCGTTAAACCTGCTGTTAAGGCTTAACGTCGAGGAGATAGGAATGGAATTAGTAGTGAAAGACGCGCAGAGCGCGCTGACTGTTTCCGAAACTACCTTCGGGCGTGATTTCAATGAAGCGCTGGTACACCAGGTCGTTGTTGCTTATGCAGCAGGTGCCCGTCAAGGTACTCGCGCTCAGAAGACCCGTGCTGAAGTAACCGGTTCCGGTAAAAAACCTTGGCGTCAGAAAGGTACTGGCCGTGCGCGTTCAGGTTCTGTTAAGAGCCCGATCTGGCGTTCCGGTGGTGTAACCTTCGCTGCAAAGCCACAGGACCACAGTCAAAAAGTAAATAAAAAGATGTACCGCGGCGCGCTGAAAAGCATTCTGTCCGAACTGGTACGTCAAGATCGTTTGATCGTTGTCGAGACGTTCTCTGTAGAAGCGCCTAAAACTAAGCTGCTGGCACAGAAACTGAAAGACATGGCTCTGGAAGACGTGCTGATTGTAACTGGCGAAGTCGACGAGAATCTGTTCCTGGCCGCACGTAACCTGTACAAGGTTGACGTTCGCGATGTAGCAGGTATCGATCCAGTAAGCCTGATCGCCTTCGACAAAGTAGTTATGACTGCTGACGCTGTGAAGCAAGTTGAGGAGATGCTGGCATGATTCGTGAAGAACGTCTGCTGAAAGTGCTGCGCGCGCCGCACGTTTCTGAAAAAGCGTCTACTGCGATGGAAAAGAACAACACCATCGTTCTCAAAGTTGCCAAAGACGCGACTAAAGCGGAAATCAAAGCTGCGGTTTCGAAACTGTTTGAAGTCGAAGTCGAAGATGTGAACACTTTGCTGGTTAAAGGCAAAGTTAAACGTCACGGTCAGCGTGTTGGTCGTCGTAGCGACTGGAAAAAAGCTTACGTAACCCTGAAAGAAGGCCAGAATCTGGACTTCATCAGCGGCGCTGAGTAAGTCGGAGGAGTAAGAACAATGGCAATTGTTAAATGTAAACCTACATCTCCGGGTCGTCGCCACGTTGTTAAAGTGGTTAACCCTGAGCTGCACAAGGGTAAACCTTATGCTCCGCTGCTTGAAAAACTGAGCAAAAGCGGTGGCCGTAACAACAATGGCCGTATCACCACCCGTCATATCGGTGGTGGCCACAAACAGCATTATCGTCTGGTTGACTTCAAACGCAACAAAGATGGTATCGCTGCAGTGGTTGAGCGTCTGGAGTACGATCCGAACCGTTCCGCGAATATCGCGCTGGTTCTGTACAAAGACGGCGAACGCCGTTACATCCTGGCGCCGAAAGGCCTGAAAGTGGGTGACCAGATCCAATCTGGTGTTGATGCTGCAATCAAGACAGGTAACACTCTGCCTATGCGCAACATCCCAGTAGGTTCAACGGTTCATAACGTAGAAATGAAACCAGGTAAAGGCGGCCAGATGGCTCGTTCAGCCGGTGCCTACGTTCAGATCGTTGCTCGTGACGGTTCCTACGTAACTCTGCGTCTGCGCTCTGGCGAAATGCGTAAAGTTCAGATTGATTGCCGCGCCACCTTAGGTGAAGTCGGTAACTCTGAACACATGCTTCGCGTTCTGGGTAAAGCAGGTGCTGCTCGTTGGCGTGGTATTCGTCCTACCGTTCGCGGTACTGCGATGAACCCAGTCGATCACCCACACGGTGGTGGTGAAGGTCGTAACTTTGGTAAGCACCCGGTAACTCCGTGGGGCGTTCAAACCAAAGGTAAGAAGACCCGTAGCAACAAGCGTACTGATAAATTCATTGTACGTCGCCGTAGCAAAAAATAATTAGAGGATAAGCCATGCCACGTTCTCTCAAGAAAGGTCCTTTTATTGACCTGCACTTGCTGAAGAAGGTAGAGAAAGCGGTGGAAAGCGGTGACAAGAAGCCTTTGCGCACTTGGTCCCGTCGTTCAACGATCTTTCCTAACATGATCGGTTTGACCATCGCTGTCCATAATGGTCGTCAGCACGTACCAGTATTTGTTTCCGATGAAATGGTCGGTCACAAACTGGGTGAATTCGCGCCGACTCGTACTTATCGCGGCCATGCGGCTGATAAAAAAGCTAAAAAGCGCTAAGGTAGGAGGAAGAGATGGAAACTATCGCTAAACATCGCCACGCTCGTTCTTCTGCTCAGAAGGTTCGCCTTGTTGCTGACCTGATTCGCGGTAAGAAAGTGTCGCAAGCTCTGGAAACTCTGGCCTACACCAACAAGAAAGCTGCTGGTCTGGTTAAGAAGGTGCTGGAGTCTGCCATTGCTAACGCAGAACACAACGATGGCGCTGACATCGATGATCTGAAAGTCACGAAGATTTTCGTAGACGAAGGCCCAAGCATGAAGCGCATTATGCCGCGTGCTAAAGGTCGTGCAGATCGCATTCTGAAGCGCACCAGCCACATTACTGTGGTTGTGTCCGATCGCTGAGACTCTGGAGACTAGCAATGGGTCAGAAAGTACATCCTAATGGTATTCGACTGGGTATTGTCAAACCTTGGAACTCTACTTGGTATGCAAATACCAAAGATTTCGCTGACAACCTGGACGGCGACTTTAAAGTTCGTCAATTCCTGACTAAGGAATTGGCGAAAGCTTCCGTTTCTCGCATCGTTATCGAGCGTCCGGCGAAGAGCATCCGTGTGACTATCCACACTGCTCGTCCTGGCATCGTTATCGGCAAGAAAGGCGAAGATGTCGAAAAACTGCGTAAGGTCGTAGCGGATATCGCTGGCGTTCCTGCGCAGATTAACATCGCCGAAGTCCGTAAACCGGAACTGGACGCAAAATTGGTTGCTGACAGCATCACTTCACAGCTGGAACGTCGCGTTATGTTCCGTCGTGCTATGAAGCGTGCAGTACAGAACGCAATGCGTCTTGGCGCTAAAGGTATCAAAGTTGAAGTAAGCGGCCGCCTTGGCGGTGCTGAAATCGCGCGTACTGAATGGTACCGTGAAGGTCGTGTTCCGTTGCACACTCTGCGTGCGGATATCGATTACAACACATCTGAAGCGCACACCACTTACGGTGTAATCGGCGTTAAGGTATGGATCTTCAAAGGTGAGATCCTGGGTGGTATGGCTGCAGTTGAACAACCGGAACCGGCTGCTCAACCTAAAAAGCAGCAGCGTAAAGGCCGCAAGTAAGGAGAGTCGCTGATGTTACAACCAAAGCGTACAAAATTCCGTAAGGTGCACAAGGGCCGCAACCGTGGTCTTGCGCAAGGTACGGATGTGAGCTTCGGCACTTACGGTCTGAAAGCTGTTGGCCGTGGTCGTCTGACTGCTCGTCAAATTGAAGCAGCACGTCGTGCGATGACCCGTGCAGTTAAGCGTCAAGGTAAGATCTGGATCCGAGTATTCCCGGACAAACCGATCACCGAGAAACCGCTCGAAGTTCGTATGGGTAAAGGTAAAGGCAACGTAGAGTATTGGGTTGCTTTGATCCAGCCTGGTAAAGTCCTGTACGAAATGGACGGTGTGCCTGAAGAGCTGGCTCGTGAAGCCTTCCAGCTGGCAGCAGCCAAACTGCCTATCAAAACCACCTTTGTAACTAAGACGGTGATGTAATGAAAGCACAAGAGCTGCGCGAAAAAAGCGTGGAAGAGCTGAACACTGAGTTGCTGAACCTTTTGCGTGAGCAGTTTAACCTGCGCATGCAAACGGCAAGCGGTCAGTTGCAGCAAACACACCTGTTGAAACAAGTGCGTCGTGATGTTGCACGTGTGAAAACTTTACTGACTGAAAAGGCGGGTGCGTAATGACTGACAAGATCCGTACTCTGCAGGGTCGTGTAATCAGTAACAAAATGGAAAAATCCATTGTTGTTGCGATTGAACGCGTGGTGAAACACCCGATCTACGGTAAGTTCATCAAACGTACGACTAAATTGCACGTACATGACGAGAACAATGAATGTGGTATCGGCGACGTTGTGGAAATCAGCGAATGCCGTCCACTGTCTAAGACTAAGTCTTGGACCTTGGTTCGCGTTGTAGAGAAAGCGATTCTGTAATACAGTAGCGCCTCTCAAAAATAGATAAACGGCTCATGTACGTGGGCCGTTTATTTTTTCTACCCATAATCGGGAACCGGTGTTATAATGCCGCGCCCTCATATTGTGGGGATTTCTTAATGACCTATCCTGGGTCCTAAAGTTGTAGTTGACATTAGCGGAGCACTAACATGATCCAAGAACAGACTATGCTGACCGTGGCCGACAACTCCGGTGCACGTCGCGTAATGTGTATCAAGGTTCTAGGTGGCTCGCACCGTCGCTACGCAGGCGTCGGCGACATCATCAAAATTACCATCAAGGAAGCAATTCCTCGCGGTAAGGTGAAGAAAGGCGATGTGCTGAAGGCGGTAGTGGTGCGCACCAAGAAGGGTGTTCGTCGCCCGGACGGTTCTGTCATTCGCTTCGATGGTAATGCATGCGTTATTTTAAACAATAACAGCGAGCAGCCAATCGGCACGCGTATTTTTGGGCCGGTAACTCGTGAACTGCGTAATGAGAAGTTCATGAAAATTATCTCTCTGGCACCAGAAGTACTCTAAGGAGCGAACCATGGCAGCGAAAATCCGTCGTGATGACGAAGTTATCCTGCTTACCGGTAAAGATAAAGGTAAGCGCGGTAAAGTAAAAAATGTCCTGTCTTCTGGCAAGGTCATTGTTGAAGGTATCAACCTGGTTAAGAAACATCAGAAGCCTGTACCGGCCCTGAATCAACCAGGCGGCATCGTTGAAAAAGAAGCTGCAATTCCGGTTTCTAACGTTGCTCTCTTCAACACGGCTACTGGCAAGGCGGACCGTGTAGGCTTTAGATTCGAAGACGGCAAAAAAGTCCGTTTCTTCAAATCTAACAGCGAAACTATCAAGTAATTTGGAGTAGTACGATGGCGAAACTGCATGATTACTACAAAGACGATGTCGTAAAAAAACTCATGACTGAGTTTGGTTACAATTCTGTCATGCAAGTCCCTCGGGTCGAGAAGATCACCCTGAACATGGGTGTTGGTGAAGCGATCGCTGACAAGAAACTGCTGGATAACGCAGCAGCTGACCTGGCAGCAATCTCCGGTCAAAAGCCGTTGATCACCAAAGCACGCAAATCAGTTGCAGGCTTCAAAATTCGTCAGGGCTATCCGATCGGCTGTAAAGTAACCCTCCGCGGCGAACGCATGTGGGAGTTCTTTGAGCGTCTGGTCTCCATTGCTGTTCCACGTATTCGTGACTTCCGCGGCTTGTCTGCTAAGTCTTTCGATGGTCGTGGTAACTACAGCATGGGCGTGCGTGAACAGATCATCTTCCCGGAAATCGATTATGATAAAGTCGATCGCGTTCGTGGTTTAGATATTACTATCACCACTACTGCGAAATCCGATGATGAAGGCCGTGCATTGCTGACAGCCTTTAACTTCCCGTTCCGCAAGTAAGGCAGGGTTACTAATGGCTAAGCAATCCATGAAAGCACGCGAAGTCGTTCGCGTAAAACTGGCTGATAAATACCGCGCTAAACGCGAGGAATTGAAAGCTATTATCTCTGGTGTGAACTCATCCGACGAAGATCGTTGGGATGCAGTTCTTAAGCTGCAGTCTCTGCCGCGTGATTCCAGCCCGTCTCGTCAGCGTAACCGCTGCCGTCAAACTGGTCGTCCGCATGCTTTCCTGCGGAAGTTCGGGTTGAGCCGTATTAAGGTCCGTGAAGCCGCTATGCGCGGTGAAATTCCGGGTCTTAAGAAGGCTAGCTGGTAATTGTCACCAATTGAATCACGGGAGTAAAGACAGATGAGCATGCAAGATCCGATCGCGGATATGCTGACCCGTATCCGTAACGGTCAAGCCGCGAACAAAGTTGCGGTCACCATGCCTTCCTCCAAGCTGAAAGTGGCTATTGCCAACGTGCTGAAGGAAGAAGGCTACATTGAAGAATTTAAAATCGAAGGCGACGCCAAACCTGAACTGGAATTAGTACTGAAGTACTTCCAGGGTAAGGCAGTGGTAGAAAGCATTCAACGTATCAGCCGTCCAGGCCTGCGCATCTATAAGAAAAAAGATGAGCTGCCAAAAGTTATGGCCGGTATGGGTATCGCTGTTATTTCTACCTCTAAAGGTGTTATGACTGATCGTGCAGCTCGCCAAGCTGGTCTTGGTGGCGAGATTATCTGCTACGTAGCTTAATTGGGAGGAAAGAATGTCTCGTGTTGCAAAAGCACCCGTCGTCATTCCTGCCGGCGTAGAGGTAAAACTCAACGGTCAGGTTATTTCGATTAAGGGTAAAAACGGCGAGCTGTCACGTACTATCCATGACGCTGTTGTAGTTAAACAGGAAGAAAATACACTGACTTTCGCTCCGCGCGAAGGCTCTGTAAACGGTTGGGCCCAAGCGGGTACCACTCGTGCACTGTTGAACTCTATGGTTATAGGTGTTACCGACGGCTTCACTAAAAAGCTTCAACTGGTAGGTGTTGGTTATCGTGCTGCTGTTAAAGGCAACGTGGTGAATTTAGCCTTAGGCTTCTCTCACCCGGTCGATCATCAACTGCCGGAAGGCATCACTGCAGAATGTCCGACCCAAACTGAAATCGTGCTGAAAGGCGCTGATAAACAGGTTATTGGTCAGGTTGCTGCGGATTTACGTGCCTACCGTCGTCCTGAGCCTTATAAAGGCAAGGGTGTCCGTTACGCCGACGAAGTCGTGCGTACCAAAGAGGCTAAGAAGAAGTAAGGTAACACTATGGATAAGAAATCTGCTCGTATCCGTCGTGCGACCCGCGCACGCCGCAAGCTCAAAGAATTGGGTGCGACTCGTCTGGTGGTACATCGTACCCCGCGTCATATTTACGCACAGGTCATCGCACCAAACGGTTCTGAAGTAATAGTTGCTGCATCTACTGTAGAAAAAACTATCACTGAGCAACTGAAGTATACCGGCAACAAAGATGCTGCCACTGCTGTAGGTAAAGCTATCGCAGAACGCGCATTGGAAAAAGGGATCACGAAAGTATCCTTTGACCGTTCCGGTTTCCAATATCATGGTCGAGTCCAGGCACTGGCAGATGCTGCCCGTGAAGCTGGCCTTCAGTTCTAAGGAAGAGGTTTAAGATGGCTCACATCGAAAAACAAGCTGGCGAACTGCAGGAAAAGCTGATCGCGGTAAACCGCGTATCTAAAACCGTAAAAGGTGGCCGTATCTTCAGCTTTACCGCACTGACAGTAGTTGGTGATGGTAACGGTCGCGTTGGTTTTGGCTACGGCAAAGCACGCGAAGTTCCGGCAGCGATCCAGAAAGCGATGGAAAAAGCCCGTCGCAACATGATGAATGTCGCGCTGAATAGCGGCACCCTGCAGCATCCTGTTAAAGGTGCTCATACGGGTTCCCGTGTGTTCATGCAGCCGGCTTCCGAAGGTACCGGTATTATCGCCGGTGGTGCAATGCGCGCCGTCCTGGAAGTTGCAGGGGTTCATAACGTATTGGCTAAAGCTTATGGTTCTACCAACCCGATCAACGTGGTTCGTGCAACTATCGATGCTTTGGCAAATATGAAATCCCCACAAATGGTCGCTGCCAAGCGTGGTAAATCCGTTGAAGAAATTCTGGGGTAATTAACCATGGCAAAGACTATTAAAGTTACACAAACTCGCAGTTCCATTGGCCGTCTGCCGAAGCATAAAGCTACTCTGCTGGGCCTGGGTCTGCGTCGCATTGGTCACACCGTTGAGCGTGAGGATACTCCTGCTGTACGCGGTATGATCAACCTGGTTTCCTACATGGTTAAGGTTGAGGAGTAAGAGATGCGTTTAAATACTCTGTCTCCGGCTGATGGTGCCAAACAAGCGCCAAGGCGTGTAGGTCGTGGTATTGGTTCTGGCCTGGGTAAAACCGGCGGTCGTGGTCACAAAGGTCAGAACTCACGTTCTGGTGGTGGCGTACGTCGTGGTTTTGAAGGTGGTCAGATGCCTTTATATCGTCGTTTGCCGAAATTCGGCTTCACCTCCCGCAAAGCTATGATCACGGCAGAAGTTCGTCTGTCTGAACTGGCTCTGGTGGAAGGCGACGTGATCGACCTGAACGCGCTGAAAGCCGCTAACGTGGTTGGTATCCAGATCGAGTTCGCGAAAGTAATCCTTTCTGGCGAAGTCGGTCGTGCGGTAACTCTGCGTGGTTTGCGTGTCACCAAAGGCGCTCGTGTTGCTATCGAAGCTGCTGGCGGTAAAATTGAGGAATAAGTAGCAGATGGCTAAGCAACCGGGATTAGATTTTCAAAGTGCCAAGGGTGGACTAGGCGAACTGAAGCGCAGACTTTTGTTTGTTATCGGTGCGCTGATTGTTTTCCGTATCGGCTCTTTTATTCCGATCCCTGGTATTGATGCCACTGTACTTGCCAAATTGCTCGAGCAGCAAAGAGGTACCATCATTGAAATGTTTAACATGTTCTCTGGTGGTGCCCTTAGCCGTGCTTCAATCTTTGCTCTGGGGATCATGCCGTACATTTCGGCATCGATCATTATCCAGCTGTTAACGGTGGTTCATCCAGCTTTAGCAGAAATAAAGAAAGAAGGAGAGGCTGGCCGTCGTAAGATTAGCCAGTACACTCGTTACGGTACGCTGGTATTGGCAGTGTTTCAGTCGATCGGTATTGCTACCGGTCTGCCGAATATGCCTGGTATGCAGGGCTTGGTGTTAAATCCAGGCTTTGCGTTCTACTTTACTGCAGTTGTGAGCTTGGTGACTGGGACAATGTTCCTGATGTGGCTGGGGGAGCAGATTACTGAACGAGGTATCGGTAACGGTATTTCAATCATAATCTTTGCAGGTATCGTAGCGGGTCTCCCGCCAGCGATTGCACATACTATCGAACAAGCTCGGCAAGGCGACCTGCACTTCCTCCTGTTGCTGTTGGTTGCAGTTTTAGTGTTTGCAGTGACTTTCTTTGTGGTGTTTGTTGAACGTGGTCAACGTCGTATCGTCGTTAACTATGCTAAGCGCCAACAAGGTCGTCGTGTCTATGCAGCACAGAGCACGCACTTACCGTTGAAAGTGAATATGGCCGGGGTAATCCCAGCGATCTTCGCTTCCAGCATTATTCTGTTCCCTGCCACGATTGCATCATGGTTTGGGGGCGGGACTGGTTGGAACTGGCTGACTACGATTTCGCTGTATTTGCAGCCTGGACAACCGCTTTATGTGTTACTCTATGCGACTGCAATCATCTTCTTCTGTTTCTTTTATACTGCGTTGGTGTTCAACCCGCGGGAGACAGCAGATAACCTGAAGAAGTCCGGTGCATTTGTACCAGGAATTCGTCCGGGAGAGCAAACGGCGAAGTACATCGATAAAGTAATGACTCGTTTAACCTTAATTGGTGCAATGTATATTACTTTCATCTGCCTTATCCCGGAGTTCATGCGTGACGCGATGAAAGTTCCATTCTATTTTGGTGGTACTTCTCTACTGATCGTAGTCGTCGTTATCATGGACTTTATGGCTCAAGTGCAAACTCTGATGATGTCAAGTCAGTACGAGTCTGCATTGAAGAAAGCAAACCTGAAAGGCTACAACCGCTAATCTGGTGAGTTTGCGAAGTTACGGAGAGTAAAAATGAAAGTTCGTGCTTCCGTCAAGAAATTATGTCGTAACTGCAAAATTGTTAAGCGTAACGGTATCGTTCGCGTAATCTGCAGCGCAGAACCGAAGCATAAACAGCGTCAAGGCTGATTATCTCGCATATTTTTCTTGCAAAGTTGGGTTGAGCTGGCTAGATTAGCCAGCCAATCTTTTGTATGTAAGCAGCAATACTATTTGAGTATCCTGAAAACGGGCTTTTCAGAATGGTGTTGCCGTATATAAATAGTAGGAGTGCATAGTGGCCCGTATAGCAGGCATTAACATTCCTGATCAGAAACATACCGTGATCGCATTAACTTCGATCTACGGCATCGGCAAAACCCGCTCACAGTCTATCTGTGCTGCATCCGGTATTGCTGAAAATGTTAAGATCAGTGAGCTGTCTGAAGAGCAAATCGAAAAACTGCGTGACGAAGTTGCCAAGTTCATTGTTGAAGGTGATCTGCGTCGTGAAGTCACCCTGAGCATCAAGCGTCTTATGGACCTTGGAACTTATCGTGGTTTGCGTCATCGTCGTGGTCTTCCAGTGCGCGGTCAGCGTACCAAGACTAACGCACGTACCCGTAAGGGTCCGCGTAAACCGATCAAGAAATAATCGGGGTGATTGAATAAATGGCAAAGGCACCTGTTCGTACACGTAAACGTGTAAGAAAACAAGTCTCTGACGGCGTGGCTCATATCCATGCTTCTTTCAACAACACCATTGTTACCATTACCGATCGTCAGGGTAATGCTTTGGGTTGGGCAACAGCTGGTGGTTCCGGTTTCCGTGGTTCTCGTAAATCCACTCCGTTCGCAGCTCAGGTTGCAGCAGAGCGCTGCGCTGACGCAGTGAAAGAATACGGTATCAAGAATCTGGAAGTTATGGTTAAAGGACCTGGTCCTGGTCGTGAGTCTACTATCCGCGCATTAAACGCGGCTGGTTTCCGCATCACTAATATTACTGATGTGACTCCTATCCCTCATAACGGTTGTCGTCCGCCGAAAAAGCGTCGCGTATAACGCTGCTTTTAGGTTTGTTGGAGAGAGAAAATGGCAAGATATTTGGGTCCTAAGCTCAAGCTTAGCCGTCGTGAGGGCACAGATTTATTCCTTAAATCTGGCGTTCGCGCGATCGATACCAAGTGTAAAATTGAACAAGCTCCTGGTCAGCATGGTGCGCGTAAACCGCGTCTGTCTGACTACGGTGTACAGTTACGTGAAAAGCAAAAAGTTCGCCGTATCTACGGTGTTCTGGAGCGTCAGTTCCGTAACTATTACAAAGAAGCAGCACGCCTGAAAGGCAACACCGGTGAAAACCTGTTGCAACTGCTTGAAGGCCGTTTGGACAACGTAGTTTATCGTATGGGCTTCGGCGCTACTCGTGCGGAATCGCGCCAGTTAGTTAGCCACAAAGCTATCATGGTAAACGGTCGCGTTGTTAACATCGCTTCTTATCAGGTATCTCCGAATGACGTTGTCAGCATCCGTGAGAAAGCTAAAAAGCAATCTCGCGTGAAGGCCGCTTTGGAGTTGGCTGAACAGCGTGAAAAGCCGACTTGGCTTGAAGTTGATGCTGCCAAGATGGAAGGTGTGTTCAAGCGTATGCCTGAACGTACTGATCTGTCTTCCGACATTAACGAACACCTGATCGTCGAGCTTTACTCCAAGTAAAGCTTAGTACCAAAGAGAGGACACAATGCAGGGTTCTGTGACAGAGTTTCTAAAACCGCGCCTGGTAGATATCGAGCAAGTCAGTTCGACGCACGCCAAGGTGACCCTTGAGCCTTTAGAACGTGGCTTTGGCCATACTTTAGGCAACGCACTGCGCCGTATTCTGCTTTCATCCATGCCGGGTTGCGCGGTGACCGAGGTTGAGATTGATGGTGTACTGCATGAGTACAGCACCAAAGAAGGCGTACAGGAAGATATCCTGGAGATCCTGCTCAACCTGAAAGGGCTGGCGGTGAGAGTTCAAGGGAAAGATGAAGTTATCCTTACCCTGAATAAGTCTGGCATTGGCCCTGTGACTGCAGCCGACATTACCCATGATGGTGATGTCGAAATCGTCAAGCCGCAACATGTCATCTGCCACCTGACCGATGAGAACGCTGCTATCAGCATGCGTATCAAAGTTCAGCGCGGTCGTGGTTATGTGCCGGCGTCTGCCCGAATTCATTCGGAAGAAGATGAGCGCCCAATTGGTCGTCTGTTAGTAGACGCATGCTACAGCCCTGTAGAGCGAATTGCCTACAATGTTGAAGCAGCGCGTGTAGAACAGCGTACTGATTTGGACAAGCTGGTTATCGAAATGGAAACCAACGGTACGATCGATCCTGAAGAGGCGATCCGTCGTGCGGCAACCATTCTTGCTGAACAACTTGAAGCTTTCGTTGATTTACGAGATGTACGTCAACCGGAAGTCAAAGAAGAGAAGCCGGAATTCGATCCAATCCTGCTGCGCCCTGTTGACGATCTGGAATTGACTGTCCGCTCTGCTAACTGCCTTAAGGCAGAAGCAATCCACTACATCGGTGATCTGGTACAGCGTACCGAGGTTGAGTTACTTAAAACACCTAACCTGGGTAAAAAATCTCTTACTGAGATCAAAGACGTACTTGCGTCCCGTGGTTTGTCTCTGGGCATGCGCCTGGAAAACTGGCCACCAGCAAGTATTGCTGACGAGTAACCGGATCACAGGTTAAGGTTTTACTGAGAAGGATAAGGTCATGCGCCATCGTAAGAGTGGTCGTCAACTGAACCGTAACAGCAGCCACCGACAGGCTATGTTCCGTAACATGGCCGGCTCTTTGGTTCGTCATGAGATCATCAAGACGACCCTGCCGAAAGCGAAAGAGCTGCGTCGCGTTGTTGAGCCGCTGATTACTCTTGCCAAGACCGACAACGTTGCAAATCGTCGTCTGGCATTCGCCCGTACTCGTGATAACGAGATCGTGGCAAAACTGTTTAATGAACTGGGCCCGCGTTTCGCGAGCCGTGCCGGTGGTTACACTCGTATTCTTAAGTGTGGCTTCCGTGCAGGCGACAATGCGCCGATGGCATACATCGAGCTCGTTGATCGTGCAGAGTCAAAAGCAGAAGTAGCAACTGCTGAATAATCTGTAGATGCATGAAAAAACCGGGCTTCTGCCCGGTTTTTTTACATCTGTAACTCACTGTTCTACCCCCCTTTTTTCCCAACTTTAATCGTTCTGCATTCCACTCCCTTTTACGGCGCGCCGCTTCCAGCTATGATCTACAATGGTTTGTGCAATGTGACGAAGGCGAAATCATGTTTCTAATGGATCAGTGGGTTGAAAAGCACATCAAAGATGCTCAGGAAAAAGGTGAATTTGATAACCTGCCTGGCAGTGGGCGCCCGCTTATCCTGGATGACGACAGTGCAGTTCCGGATGAGCTAAGAACTTCCTATCGTATTTTGAAAAATGCAGGCTATTTGCCGCCCGAGTTGCAGGATCGAAAAGAAGCGATTGAGTTAAATCACCTATTGAGCACATTAGACAGCGATGATCCGAAGTTTCTTCCCGCTGAAAAGCGTTTGAAGATTTTACAGATACGTCTACAGCAGGCAGGTATGAGCACTGACTTCCTTCAAGGGCATTACGAAAAGGCGATAAAGGATAAATTCAGAGGAAAATAGGCATGTATAAAATTGGTGAACTTGCCAGGCTGGCCAATGTCTCCACGGATACTGTGCGTTACTATGAAAAGCAGGGAATGATGGGCACGGGCTCACGCAATCCATCGGGTTATCGTCAGTATAACGAAGGTGATGTACAGCGTTTACGCTTCATACGTTATGCCAAATCGACAGGTTTTACGCTTGATGCTATCAAGGAGTTACTTTCTATTCGAATAGATCCTTTGCATCACACTTGTCAGGAGTCGAAATCTATCGTGAATGAACGTCTTGCTGAAGTTGAGCTTAAATTACAAGAGCTTAATCAGATGCGCGAGTCACTCCAAAGGCTGAGCGCCGCCTGCTGTGGTTCTGCGCATACTAGTGTCAGTTGTTCTATATTAGAAGCACTGGAAGATGGAGCGGGTAAGGTAACGTAAGCATTTCAAGGGTTTTACAAAACGCTTTCGCAAGCATAATTGTAGCAGTATCATATGCGCGCATTCTGTTCAACAGTATTAATTATATCGAGGTTTTATGAGCCACTATAAGCATCAAAAAGGCATCATTCAGGATAATGCATTACAGGCGCTTCTTCATGATCCATTGTTTAAACAACGTGTTGAGAAAAATCAAAAAGGGAAGGGGAGCTACTGTCGTAAAGCGAAAAATGAGAAGAGGGGTTATCTGGAGGGCAGTATTGAGTGTTCGTTTGAGTATTCAATACTGCCCTTCTAATTAAGCCCTAGCGGGTAATATCAGTTAAAGTCTCGGTGTCTGCTGCTCTTTCAGTAAATCACGAATTTCTGCTAACAAAGTCTCTTCCGCCGTTGGTTTAGGTGGTGCAGCGGGTTTATCTTCCTGCTTACGACGCATTTTATTCATCAGGGTAATAGCGCAAAAGATGGCCAGCGCAACAATGATGAAATCAAACACGTTCTGGATAAATACCCCATAATGCATGACTACGGCGGGTGTTGCTCCCTGAGCCTCCCGGAGGACAAATGCGAACTGCTTAAAATCAACCCCGCCAATCAACAAACCCAGCGGAGGCATAATAATATCAGCGACAAATGACGATACTATTTTGCCAAAAGCAGCACCGATGATAACACCGACTGCCAGGTCGACCACGTTGCCGCGCATGGCAAACTCACGAAACTCTTTCATAAAACTCATAAATACTCCTTGGCAAATTCATCAAATATGTCAAACCAAGTAAAGACTATTTGCAGGGTCTTCGCTACAAAAGTTCTCACCTGAACCTCAATTAACGCTAAATCCGATAAACAGCAGATGCAATTTATAAGAAGAACGGACTTGGCTGGAACAAACGTTCCACATCCCTGACAAACTTCTTATCGGTAATAAACATCACAACGTGGTCACCCTGTTGGATCCTGCTTGTGCCGTTGGCAATAATTACCTCATTACCGCGTACAATAGCCCCAATTGTTGTACCCGGCGGCAGTTTGATTTCTTCCACGGTACGGCCTACCACTTTTGATGTGGTCTCATCGCCATGGGCAATCGCTTCAATGGCTTCAGCGACACCGCGCCTTAGCGATGAAACACTGACGATGTCTGCTTTTCTGACATGTCCAAGTAATGCTGAAATCGTTGCCTGCTGGGGAGAAATTGCAATATCGATCACACTACCCTGCACCAAATCGACATATGCGCTGCGCTGGATAAGAACCATCGCTTTTTTTGCACCCATCCTCTTAGCCAGCATTGCCGACATGATGTTTGCCTCATCATCATTGGTAATAGCGATGAACACATCTACTTGTTCAATATGCTCTTCAGCCAGTAATTCCTGATCCGAAGCGTCACCATAGAAGACAATCGTATCTTGTAGTATCTCTGCAAGCTCGGCGGCACGCTGTTGATCCCGCTCGATGAGTTTTACGCTGTAATTCTTCTCAAGCCGTTGGGCAAGTCCCGCTCCGACATTGCCTCCACCAACGATCATGATTCGTTTATAAGGTTTTTCGAGCCTCTGAAGCTCACTCATGACTGCGCGGATATGCTGAGAGGCGGCCACAAAGAATATTTCATCGCCGGCTTCGATGATGGTTGAGCCTTGCGGACGAATCGGGCGATCCTGGCGGAAAATGGCTGCAACACGCGTTTCAATGTGCGGCATGTGTTCGCGCATTGAAGAAAGTGCATTACCTACTAAGGGGCCGCCGTAATAGGCTTTTACTGCTGCAATACTGACTTTGCCTTCGGCGAAATTCACTACCTGCAGTGCACCCGGATATTCAATGAGTTTATAAATATAATCAGTGACCAATTGTTCCGGCGAAATCAGGTGATCGATAGGCACAGCTTCCGGGTGGAAAAGTTTTTCAGATTCTCGGATGTATTCAGTTGAACGGATGCGGGCAATGCGGTTTGGTGTATTAAACAGTGAATAGGCAATCTGGCAGGCAACCATATTGGTTTCATCAGAATTTGTCACAGCCACCAGCATATCGGCATCTTCAGCGCCAGCTTCGCGAAGTACACGGGGATGAGAACCGTGCCCCTGGACTACGCGCAGGTCAAATTTATCCTGAAGCTGACGCAGCCGGACGGTATTCGTGTCGACAACCGTAATGTCGTTGTTTTCACCAACCAGGTTTTCGGCGAGTGTTCCGCCAACCTGCCCGGCCCCGAGAATTATTATTTTCATATGACTCTCTGCTTTGCCACGAAGGTATCAGCCTGAGTAAACAGCACTAATACAAGATGATCAGCTTTTAATCAGTTTAGCGTAATAAAATCCATCGCCGTCTTCAGCATCCGGAAGGTTCTGCCGGCCTGGTTGGTCAATCGTTCCTGTTTCAACCAGCGTAGCATCCTGATGTGATTCCAAGAATGAGGTGATTTGCTGACAGTTTTCATCCGGTAAAATTGAGCAGGTGGCGTACACCATGACACCTTTGCTTTTTAGCCGTGGCCAGACAGCATCAAGGATTTGTTTTTGAAGGCTGGCGAGCTCGGCAATATCACTGTCTCTGCGCAACCATTTGATGTCAGGATGCCGGCGAATAACGCCGGTCGCTGAACAGGGAGCATCGAGAAGTATACGGTCAAAAATGCGATCACCTGCCCAAACCTGCGGTTCACGCCCGTCACCTTGCTTCACTTCCGCGCTGAGTTTCAAACGCTGAAGGTTTTCATGAACACGTTTCAAACGTTGCTCGTCCACATCAACGGCAAGAACATGGGCTTTCGGTGCGGCTTCCAGAATATGGGTGGTTTTTCCGCCCGGTGCGCAACATAAGTCGAGGATCAGTTCGCCATTCTTTGGATCCAGCAGATCAACACTGCCTTGCGCCGAAGCATCCTGAACAGTAACCCAACCTTCTGCGAATCCCGGAAGCAGGCTTACCTGACATGGCGTGATCAGCCGTAATGCATCCTTATATTCTGGATGCGGTACAGCTTCAATCTGAGCTTCGTTTAGCAAATGTAAATATTCGTCGCGTGTGTGATGCTGTCTGTTGACGCGAAGCCACATCGGCGGCTTTTGATTATTGGCATCAACAATGCTTTCCCACTCACCGGGGTAAGCTTTTTTCAGACGGTTAAGGAGCCAGCTGGGATGGAGATGACGACTGTCATTGTTGGCCATTCGTTGAAGCAATTCTTCCTGCTGCCGCTGAAACTGGCGCAGCACGCCGTTGATCAGTCCTTTTAATTGCGGACGTTTTAGCGCAACGGCGGCTTCAACCGTTTCCGCCAGTACGGCGTGTGCCGGGATCCGCGTGTGGATCAGCTGATAGAGACCCACCATCAGTAAGTAATGTAATGTTCTTTGTTTACCCGTGAGAGGTTTTGCCATGAGTTGCTGCAAACACCATTCCAACTGTGGCAGCACGCGAAGCGTACCAAAGCAAAGTTCCTGAAGAAGTCCGCGATCTTTTTCTGAAATGTTTTTCTGCAGACCAGGGAGAACAGTGGACAAGGATAATCCTTTATCCAACACCTGGCTGATGGCTTGAGCGGCAATGCTACGGAGATTATAGGGTGTTTTCATAGTCAAAAAAGCTGACCGGAGCCAGCATTATCAGAGAGATAAGGCCCGACGAAATATCGGGCGTAGTCGTTATGGTCAGGCTAAACGCATGCCTTCGATAAACCATTCGCGACGAGAGTTAAGCAAATCTTGTGCGGACATTGCCTTTTTACCTGACGGCTGCAACTGGGTGATATTCAGGATCCCATCGGAGGTCGCAATCCGAATACCCTTTTTGTCGGCAGAAATAATGGTGCCGGGAGCTGCGTTGCTTTTTTCTGACTGACATTCAGCCTGCCAGACCTTCACCGGCTGTTCGTCAATCATGAAAAAGCTGACAGGCCAGGGGTTAAAGGCACGAATGCAACGTTCAAGTTGCTCAGCTGATAAATTCCAGTCTAAGCGGGCTTCTTCTTTGCTGAGTTTTTCTGCGTAGGTGACATGCTCTTCGCTTTGAACTTCAGGTTTTACTGTGCCATCCGCCAGTTGCCTGAGAGTTTCAAGCAGACCTTGAGGACCCAATCCAGCCAGTTTGTTGTAAAGCGAAGCACTGGTATCTTCCGGGAGAATGTCACATTCGACTTTGTGCAACATGTCACCGGTATCAAGCCCGACATCCATCTGCATGATGGTGATACCCGTTTTTGCGTCACCCGCCCACAGAGAGCGCTGAATCGGTGCTGCGCCTCTCCAGCGTGGCAATAAGGAACCATGCACATTGATGCAACCCAATTTCGGCATATCAAGCACTGCTTTCGGTAAAATCAGACCGTAAGCGACGACAACCATTACATCAGCCTGCAGTGAGGAAACCAGGGACTGATTTTCTTCGGGACGCAAAGATTTAGGCTGGAATACCGGGATGTCATGTGCTTGAGCCAGAACTTTCACCGGGCTTGCAGTCAGTTTATTTCCGCGGCCGGCCGGGCGATCAGGCTGAGTGAAAACACCGACAACCTGATGTTCTGATGATAAAAGCGCGTCAAGATGACGCGCTGCAAAGTCGGGAGTACCGGCAAATATGATTCGCAAAGCAGTGTCCTGTGTTACACGAATATTAGTCAGCCCGCGCGTTCAGCTTGGCCATTTTTTCCATTTTCTGGCGAATACGCTGACGTTTCAAGGGAGACAAGTAGTCCACGAATAATTTACCTACCAGATGATCCATTTCATGCTGGATACAAATTGCCAGCAAGTCATCAGCTTCAAGCTCGAAGGTTTTACCGTCACGGTCAAGCGCACGGACTTTTACTTTTTCAGCGCGCGGCACCAGTGCCCGTTGATCAGGGATCGACAGGCAGCCTTCTTCAATCCCGGTTTCGCCGCTTTTTTCCAGCAATTCAGGATTGATCAGAACCAGACGCTCATCGCGGTTTTCAGACACATCAATTACGATGATGCGTTGATGAATGTCGACCTGAGTGGCAGCAAGGCCAATGCCTTCCTCTGCATACATGGTTTCAAACATATCATCCACGATCTGCTGGATTTCGGCGTTAACTTCTTTGACCGGTTTTGCTGTTATGCGAAGCCGCTCGTCTGGGAAATGTAATATCTGTAATACGGACATATTTTTCTGGATCTTTATTCAATTGATTGAAGATATATAGACTCTATTCTAGACATTTCCTGCCCCGATTGACAGCATCCTCTGCCAATTGTATCAGTCGCCGAAAGGCCTTGAGAAGGGAATGGATAATGACATTGCAGGAAGCATGGATACGTATGTCAGTGGTCAAACGCCTCGGTACCCAACGCGCGACGGGGATCATTCATACCCTCTCGGACCGGGGGATTTATTCGTCTTCAGAATTAGCGAAAAGTGGTCTTTTACCCGAACAAGTAGCCGATTTTCAGCATATTAATCAACACTGGCTATCTGCATCACTGAAATGGCTGGAAGGAGAAAACTGTCATCTCATTACTTTTGGCAGCAATTTTTACTCCCCGCTGTTGGCACAAATATCCTCCCCTCCACTGATTTTATTCGCTGAGGGATCTGCTGAATTACTACTATCGCCACAAATCGCAATGGTGGGGAGTCGCGATTACAGCCATTACGGCGAACAATATGCGCAGGTTTTTGCAGGCGGTTTGGTCAGTAGCGGTTTTACTGTGACAAGCGGGCTGGCGATGGGAATAGATGGAATCAGCCATAAGGCAACACTGGAAGCTCAGGGTAAGACAATAGCTGTGCTGGGAAGCGGGCTGATGAAGCGCTATCCATCCTGTCATCTTAAGCTGGCAGATCGTATTCTGGGGCAGGGGGGAACGCTGGTGTCTGAACATCTGGTGACGGCTCCCCCTTTAGCCGCTAATTTTCCCCGCCGTAACCGGATTATCAGCGGGTTGAGTGCGGGTGTACTTGTCATCGAAGCAACGCTTCGCAGCGGCTCATTGATTACCGCGCGCTATGCACTTGAGCAAGGACGGGAAGTATTCGCATTGCCAGGCCCGCTGGGAAGTACAACCTCGGAAGGTACGCACTGGCTGATTCAGCAGGGTGCGTATCTCGTGACTGAACCAAATGATATCGCCGAACAGATAGGAAGCGGGTTGACCTGGTTCCCCACTATCAAGGTATCGGAATCCTTGAAAATGCCGCCTGAGAGTGAATCAGATGCGTCAGAGGCGATTATTTGTGCGCCAGATAGCGAAGTTGAATTGCCATTTGCTGATGTGTTGGCTAACGTAGAATATGAGGTGACATCTGTTGACGTCGTCGCCGAACGTGCCGGCCAACCTGTGCCAGAAGTCGTAGGTAAACTACTCGAACTGGAGTTAGCAGGATGGATCGCAGCTGTATCCGGCGGCTATGTCCGAATTAAGAGGGCAAGCCATGTTCGACGTACTAATGTACTTATTTGAAACTTACATTCACAACGAAGCGGAGATGAATGTTGACGAGGATAGGTTAACGGATGACTTGACCGAGGCTGGTTTTCACCGGGCTGATATTCACAATGCGTTGAATTGGCTTGAAAAACTTGCGGATATGCAAGAGGGTGGAACCCCATCTTATATGCTGGATTCTGATCCTTCAGCATTACGCGTTTATACCGAAGAGGAAACAATTCGGTTAGATAGCAGTTGTCGTGGTTTTCTGTTGTTCCTGGAACAGATCAAAGTATTGAATTTCGATACCAGAGAGATGGTTATCGATCGTGTTATGGCTCTGGACACTGAAGAGTTCGATCTTGAGGATCTGAAGTGGGTCGTGCTGATGGTTCTGTTTAATATTCCCGGATATGAAACAGCGTATCAGCAAATGGAAGAGCTATTATTTGAAGTTAATGAGGGTTATCTGCACTAAGAGATAACAGGTAAAACGTAACATATGACAAAAGCAGCACTTTTTGCTGATAAGCAAAATGGATCCTGTCCGCAATGCGGGGCCGATTTGGTGATCCGTAGTGGTCGCCACGGCCCCTTTCTCAGTTGTTCATCCTATCCGCAATGTCAGTATATTCGTCCCCTGAAATCACAAGCGGATGGGCATGTTGTGAAAGTCCTTGAAGGACAGGTGTGCCCTAAATGTGACTCCACGTTGGTGCTGCGGCAGGGGCGTTATGGCATGTTTATTGGTTGCAGTCAGTATCCTGAATGCGATCATATTGAAGCTATCGATAAACCTGAAGAAACGACTCTGGGCTGCCCGCAATGCGGAAAAGGGCATCTGTTACAGCGCAAATCGCGTTTCGGCAAAGTATTCCACGCCTGTGACCGTTATCCGGATTGTCAGTTTGCCATCAATAATAAACCGGTAGCCGGGGAGTGCGAACACTGCCATTACCCGTTATTGATGGAAAAGAAAACGGCTCAGGGAATGAAGTTATTCTGTGCCAGTAAATTGTGCGGCAAAGCCGTAGAAAGAAAAGATAACGAACAAGATGAATAAAGAGACACAAAAATCATTGAACACAGTACTTGAGGCATTGCGTGGGGAGCATGTTATTGCTTATCCAACGGAAGCCGTTTTCGGTCTGGGATGTGACCCTGATAGCGAACAAGCGGTAGAAGCATTGCTGGCGCTGAAAAAACGTCCGAAAGATAAAGGGCTCATTCTGATTGCTGACAATTATCAGCAACTTCTTCCTTATATCGATGACTCATCATTAACTGAACAGCAACTTCAGTACATTTGGTCATTCTGGCCAGGGCCGGTTACCTGGGTAATGCCTGCAAAAGCCGTGACGCCTGATTGGCTGACTGGCCGTTTCAGTTCTCTGGCAGTACGCGTCACGGATCATCCCCTGGTAAAAGAACTCTGCCAAAAATTTGGAAAACCACTGGTCTCAACCAGTGCGAATCTGAATGGGCAACCTCCTTGCCGTTTGTCTGAAGAAGTCAGACTCCAGTTTGGGAAAGACTTTCCCGTGCTGGATGGCGAAGTAGGAGGAAGAGATAATCCATCTGAAATTCGGGATGCCCTCACTGGCAACCTTATTCGTCAAGGCTAACAAATGAAAGTCACGCCATCTTTCGCGGTATTTGGGAATCCGATTGGGCATAGCAAATCCCCTCGTATTCATGCACTGTTTGCCCGTCAGACTGGTATCGATCATACCTATGGTACGGTTCTGGCTTCGCATGAAGAGTTTGAAGAGACTTTGCGAACTTTTTTTGCAGACGGCGCTCGTGGGGCAAATATCACGGTACCTTTCAAAGAGCGTGCTTTTGCGAGATCTGATGAGCTGACAGATCGCGCTTCAATGTCTGGTGCTGTTAACACACTCAAAAAACTTGAAGACGGGCGACTGCTTGGGGATAACACTGATGGCATCGGTATGCTGAGTGACCTTGAGCGGCTGGCGCTTTTGACGCCGGGGGATCGGATTTTATTGATCGGCGCCGGTGGGGCTGCGCGCGGGGTGATCCTTCCTTTGTTGTCTTATGGTTGTTCCGTCGTCGTGACTAACCGGACCTTCGAGCGGGCGCAGCATCTGAGCCAAATTTTCCAGGAAAAAGGTGATATTCGGGCCATCGCGTTAGCTTCTCTGGCTGAAGAATCTTTCGACCTGATCATTAACGCTACGGCTTCGGGTATTAAGGGTGAGATCCCCGCTATCCCAGAAAGTGTGCTGACGACGCAGACCCGGGTTTACGATATGTATTATCAGGCGGGTTTAACGCCTTTTATCACCTGGGCGAAAAATAATGGGATAACGCATTATGCTGACGGACTGGGAATGCTGGTGGGGCAGGCAGCGCATGCTTTCTATCTGTGGCATGGTGTGATGCCTCAGATAGAACCTGTGCTTGAGCAGTTAAAAAAAGACTTGCTGGTGTGATCGGGAGTGCCTGAGCAGCCGGATTTGTTACTGTTCAGGCAATACGTTTCTTTATTGTTCCTGGGAAAGATAAACATCTTTCCATGTCACATAATTATTAGAGGAGTATGTCAGCCCTGCGAGTTCATCAGAAGTCAGCTCTCGTATCTGCTTCACAGGACTTCCTAAATAGAGGTAACCACTTTCGAGTGTTTTCCCTGGCGGCACCAGGCTGCCGGCACCAATCATGACATCGTCTTCAACGATAGCCCCGTCCAGCAGTATTGATCCCATCCCGACCAGAACTCTGTTCCCGATGGTACAACCATGCAGCATTGCTTTATGCCCGACGGTGACGTCTTCCCCAATAATAAGAGGATGCCCCTGAGGATTTTGTCGTGACTGATGGGTAACATGAAGCACACTTCCATCCTGTACGTTGGTCCGGCAACCGATAACCACATTATTAACATCCCCACGTATGACGACGAGCGGCCAGATACTGACGTCATCGGCCAGATCTACATCGCCAATAACCACGCTTGAAGGATCCACCATCACTCGTTCGCCCAATGTAGGTGTTAATTCTTGATAAGAACGTAAAGGTTGAGACATCTGAAGCACTCCAAAGATAAGTTTAATCTTGGCAATATAGTTCGGGTGAGAGGAAATACCAATTCGGGAGGGATGAGATCGACGTTAAAACCAGCGGATCGGGTGAGATCTCCGCGAAGGGCTCGAAAAATACGCAGTCGATCCTTTTATTGGAAAAAAGGCTTGTGCAAAAAATTCGGATCCCTATAATGCCGCTCCATCGACAGGGAACAACGTGAACAACATCACGAAGTGACCGGGTCGGAAAGATTGAAAACAGCGGCAACCGGGTGAAATAAACGGTTGACACTGAATGAGGAAAGCGTAATATACGCCACCTCGAGTTAGCAAGCGAAAGCGCGTAACTCACTGCTCTTTAACAATTTATCAGACAATCTGTGTGGGCACTCACAAGACG